>NZ_BOMW01000047.1 GCF_016862395.1 Actinoplanes siamensis
TTAGACGGGCGTCGAAACTCGCAGCCTGTTACGGCCATGTGCGCACGGTGTTACATGCGGTTGAGTGGATCTCTCACAGTCCCGGGTCGGGAAAGCGCAGGGGTAGCACCAGCTCCACCACCCCACGCGTTTGATCAGAGGGGAGATCATCGTGACCCAACCAGCCGTCGTCTTCGTGCCCCCCGGCGCCAGTGACACGGACGCAGACGACGATGTTCGACACGCCATGGCGCACTGCACCCGGCCACTTCCGCCGCGCGTCATCTGGGGGAACTGGGGTGAAGCCCTGCGGGAGATGCTCCAGGGCGTCGTGGTGGTCCTCGCCCGCCCCGAGCACGCCGGTCCGATGCCCCCCGAAGTGGTAGGGGAGGACACCCGGAGGATTGCGCAGACGGCAGTGGAGATTGCCCGCGAGCGCGTCACCCCGGGCCGGCACCGCAAGCCGGCCCGGTGGCGGATCAACCGCCGGCAGGCGGCGTGGACGCAGATCGCCGCAACGGCCGTCGCGGGCGTCATGTGGGTGCTGCTCGAAACCGGCGAGCTGGGCTACGAGGGGCCGCTGTACGGGCTGGTGTGGACAGCGCTCGCCGCCTGGGTTCCGTTCATCGTCTACGTCGTCGATCGAGTGTGGCGCGAGGACGTAGCGGCGGCCGCCTGGGAGGGGCAGGTGGCCGGTCGGATCATCGGGCAGCGAGAGGGGTACTCGGACGGGTACCTCGACGGGATCGCGGTACGCGACTCCTAGAGTCGATTCCCCTACCAGTTCCCTAAACGGCATCAGGCCCGGTCGAGAGACCGGGCCTGACCTGTACCTTCATAGATCGTTGATCTGTGTCCGGAGGGGGACATGGCCCCCCAAATGCCGCACCGAGCACGTAAAACCTCTTTCTGTGTCATAGCGGTGCATGAGCACCGTGGACATCCTGGGCTGGACGCCTGGCTTGCATGTGGAGTTCACGATCCGTGAAGGGCTGATCGTGGTCGCCGCCGACGAGGCGGGCTGCCGCACCTTGGATGAACGCTGTCACGTCCTGCTCCCGATGCGAGTGCGCCGAGCCTGCCGGCTCGACGGTACGCAGCGGGTGGTGCTGGCCGCACTGCCGGGCCGGCAGCGGCTGATCGTGCATCCGCCCGCCCTGCTGGGCCAGCTGACCCTGGCCGTTCACACCGCCGCGCTCGGTGGGCAGCTGTGAGCGCCGCGGCGAAGCCGGAGGTGGTGCAGGCGGCGCGTACGTTGTTGCAGCAGATGGGCATCACGCCCGCGGATCTGCTCAACACCGCGGTGCCGGGAAGGTCGACGCCGACGTTCGCCGAGTATGTGCCGATCGTGGCCGCGGCGGTCGCGCCCGGCTCCCAGCGCATGTATGGCACCTACTGGGCCAAAGCCGTCGAACGCTGGGCCGACCGGCACATCGACGAGGTGATCCCGTCCGAGATCGAAGTCGCGATGCGCGAAATCCAAGCCAACGCGCTGCGACGGCGTAACAACCGCGGCGGCCGCAGCGCCGCCGAGCATTTCATCTCCGCCATGCGCTGCTTCTACAAGAGAGCGGTCGCCGACGGTTACATCGGCGAGAGCGACAACCCAGCCCGCAAGGTCCCGAAACCGGCCCGGCACGCCTCCACCCGTTCGGCGCTGGCCCACGGCCGGCTTGCCGAGTTGACTGCGACGGCGGGCACGTCCGGCAACGACCCGGAGCTCGACACGCTGATCCTGCGGTTCCACATCGAGACGGCCTGCCGCCGCGGCGGCCTGCTCGGGCTACGGCCGATGGACCTCGACGTCGAACAGTGCCTGGTGCTGCTGCGGGAGAAAGGCGAGACGTTCCGGTGGCAGCCGATCTCCCCGACCCTGATGACGTTCCTACGACAGCACGCCCAGGAACGCGGCTCCCCGCAAAGCGGGACGCTGCTGCGGTATCGCAACGGCAAACCCGTCGGCCGACGCCGCTACGACTACCTGTTCACCCGCGTCGGCGAACTCCTGCCCTGGGCCAGAACCCAGATGATCTCCGCGCACTGGCTACGGCACACGACCCTTACCTGGGTCGAACGCGTCTATGGGTACGCCGTCGCTCTCGCCTACGCTGGCCACGCCGAAACGCCGAGCGATGCCGGCACCACCGCCCGGTACGTGAAGGCGACGCTGCAGGAAGTCGCCACCGCGCTGGCCGGGCTGACCGGGGAACCGCACCCGCTGGCGCTGCCCGACACACTGGCGGTGCGCACCATTGCCAGCGATGCGTTGGTCGGTGAGTACGACTAACCAGGTATGAGGTCTGGCGACGGGACGCCGTCCCGCCGCCAGACCGACTACTGAAGCACATCCTCGGCGATCTCAACCACCGACGGCTGCTGTCCTTCGCGCGGCGGCTATTTGAATCCGCATCCGGCCTGGCCGGCGTGGGTGAAGGGCCTATTTGTCCTTCCAGCGGGTCGTGGTCAGCAGCGTGGTCTTGTCAATCGGAGGGAGCCCGTCGTCGAGGCTGCGGAGGCGTTGGTAGATGTCGCGCATCTTGGCTTTGTCCGGGATGTATCGCGTGCCCACGGCCTTTTCCAGGACGGTCAGCGTGCTTGCCAGTCTGATCGATCCGATCGTGCTGTCGTTGTGACGCATGCGGGTCAGTCGCCGGATCTCGCGGGTGGCGGTTTCTGTGCCGAGGCCGTCGTCGATCAGGACGATGACGTCCGCACCTGCTTCTGCGGCGACCACGGCGTGGGCGATCACCATCGTCTCGCCCAGGTCCTTGGACCGTTTCAGGCGCTCGGCCATGGGCTGCTGGGTGATCCGGTGGACGACCTGCGCGAGCTCGGGTGTGAAGTCGTCGGACAGGATTTGGATCCAGGTCGGGGTGAGTTTCTTCCAGATTGCCGCCGCTGGGCGGAATCGAAGATCCTGATCGGCTTTGCGGAGGACCTCGGCCTCCACTGAGGCCGGCGCGCTGAGTTGGCCCAGCATGGCGATGAGCAGACGTTCCTGATTGATCGAGAGGAAGTTCAGGCCGGGGCCGGCGTCGATGATGGGTCGCTGCGTCATCTCGCATTCGGCTCCGTTGCCGTCTCGAGGGATTCGTCCATGGCGTTGAGCGCGTCATCCAGGGCATCGAGATCGACCCGTACCTCGGGAAGCTCACCGGGATCCGTCCAGGGGACCGGATGCTGCGCGGGGGAGATGCCGGCTTCGCGTAGTTCGGTGGTGGCCTGCTCGGGCGTGATGCCGCGCAGGGTCGCGATCGCCTGTACGGAGATCACCCCTTCGGCGTAGCCCTGAATAGCGCGGGCAAGCAGCCGCTGTGGTGCGCGCCGTTGGTCTGAGTCGGCCTGCAGCGCGTGGTATTGGTCGCTCCAGCCGAAACGCACGGCGAGTTGGGGGGCGGTCGCGGACATCCACTCGCGTTTGGTGTCGGCGTTGATGCGTCCCGCCTGTTCAAGCGCGATGGCGGCGATCTGTGGCGAGACCAGGAAGCGTTGGACGATGGCCGACAGCGTTGCCAGATTGGTCTCGGCGACGTCGGCGACGAACGTCTTCAGCCCTTTGACGGGCAGTAGCAGGTGCCGGGCGAAGGCGTTTGCTCGGCTCTCTGTGGGTGAGGGTGTGCTCCAGTCGCCGCCGGTGTTGTCGGCCCAGTCGCCGAAGACGACGTGGGCGAGCTCATGCGCGAGGGTGCTTCGTTGCCGCATCGGGTGCCGGGTCCGTGCGACGCCGATGAACACGGTTCCGCGCTGTGGGTCGCACATCGTCAGGCCGTGTTCATCGGGTCCTACGTCGAGAACGGCCACGTCGACCTTGGCCGACTGTTCGATCAAAGCCACCAGGTCACCCAGCGGCTGCTGTCCGAGCCTGTGGTCCTGCCGGAACTTTTCGGCAGCGGCGCGTCCTTCTACCTCTGCGTTCACGGTTCTAACCGCCGTCAGATCGTGGCCGGGATGGCCTGCTCGTCCAGGTAGTCGTCGAGTTCGAGGAAGTGCAGGAGCGCGTCACGCATGTCCTGCATGCCGGAGCCGTTGGTGGCTCGGGCCGCGCACTGGACCCGATCAGCCACCGTGCTGATGCCGGTGAGTTGGGCAACGGTGAAGCCGGTTGCCCAGGAGATCGCCACGATCTCTGGCAGTTTCGCCACGCGATCACCGGAGATGATCCGCGACAGCGTGGGTTGTGAGATGCCGGTGGCGTCGGCGAGTGCTCGCTGGCTGAATCCTGCGGTCACCCGTGCTTTCTCTATCAGCGAGCCGATGTTGATGCTGGTCATGACTCCTTACCCCCGGACTGAATCACGATCGCTTCCCGTGATTCAGTCTACGTGATCCATCAAGCTGACGCCATCGCTGCCACTGTGCCGCCACGCCCGGCAGACCGCAGTGCTCGCCGCAGGATCTGTTAGCAGGATCTCGTCGTGATCTGCTGCTCGGCGTCGCCCCGAAGCGGTGCTGGTTCTGTTTGTCGCGGTGCTGTTGATGCTCTCCTCGAGCAAGGTCTGGCGCCACGCCAGCGCCGGGTGACCTGGAGCCGGACAGGGAAGGGCTTCCCCGGCCGGCCCTTGCTGATCAGTTTTTGAGGAATGAGGCGATGAAGCGTTCGGCGTCCAACGCCGCCGCGCAGCCGGTGCCGGCGGCGGTGATGGCCTGCCGGTACGTGTGGTCGACCAGGTCACCCGCGGCGAACACGCCGGGGACGTTGGTCCGGGTGCTGGGCGCGTCGACCTTGACGTAGCCCTCGTCGTCCAGCTCGATCTGGCCCTTGAACAGCTCACTGCGCGGGTCGTGGCCGATCGCCACGAACACGCCGGTCACGTCGAGCACCTTGGTCTCGCCCGAGACCAGGTTGCGGAGCCGGACACCGACGACCTTGCCGTCGGCTCCGAGGATCTCCTCGACCACCGAGTTCCACTCGACCTTGATCTTCTCATTGTCGAGCGCCCGCTTCTGCATGACCTTGCTGGCCCGGAACGTGTCCCGGCGGTGCACGATGGTCACGGACTCGGCTAACCGGGTGAGGAACGTGGCCTCCTCCATCGCCGAGTCGCCGCCGCCGACCACCACGATGTGCTGGCCGCGGAAGAAGAACCCGTCACAGGTGGCGCAGGACGAGACGCCGTGGCCGAGCAGCTCCTGCTCGCCGGGGACGCCGATCGGGCGCCACGCGGAGCCGGTCGACAGGATCACGGCGCGGGCGAAGAACTACTGCTCGCCGACCCAGACCGTCTTGAGGCCCTCGGTGCCGGCCTCGGTCGGCTTGTCGGTGAGCTCGACGCGGCTGACGTCGTCGGTCAGGAACTCCGCGCCGAACTTCTCGGCCTGGGCCCGCATGTTGTCCATCAGCTCGGGACCCATGACGCCGTCGCGGAAGCCGGGGAAGTTCTCCACCTCGGTGGTCGTCATCAGCGAACCACCGGACTGCACACCCTCGATCACCAGAGGCTTGAGGTTGGCACGGGCGGCGTAGAGTGCCGCCGTGTAGCCGGACGGCCCGGAACCGATGATGATCAGATCGCGAATCGACTCCATCAGGCGGCCGGGAGCAGATCGGCGAGCAGCACCCCGATGCGGGCCTTAATCTCGTCACGGATCGGCCGGACCGCGTCGACGCCCTTACCGGCGGGGTCTTCGAGTTTCCAGTCCTCGTAGCGTTTGCCGGGGAAGACGGGGCAGGCGTCGCCGCAGCCCATGGTGATGATGACGTCGGATTCCTGGGCGCCTTCGAAGGTGAGCTTGGTCGGGGTCTGGTCGGTGATGTCGATGCCGACCTCCTTCATTGCCTCGACAGCGGCGGGGTTGATGGTTTCGGCGGGGGCGGAGCCAGCGGAGCGGACTTCGACCTGGTCGCCGGCGAGGTGGCGCAGCCAGCCGGCGGCCATCTGGGAGCGGCCGGCGTTGTGGACGCAGACGAACAGGACGGTGGGCTTGGCGTCGCTCATGAGTTCGGTCTTCCTTCGAAGGGCTGGTGACAGGTGGGATGTGACAGGGTCAGGCGGTGCGAGGCTCGTCGGCCGGGTGCTCCACGACGACCTTGTCCGCGGTCTCACCAACGGTGGGGTAGAGGGCGAGGAGCAGGCCGACGCCGATGATCAAGCCGGCGAGCTGTGCGATGACGAAGCCGGGCACCGAGCCGGGGGCGATGCCGGCGAAGGTGTCGGTGAAGGCGCGGCCGATGGTGACGGCCGGGTTCGCGAAGCTGGTGCTGCTGGTGAACCAGTAGGCGGCGCCGATGTAGGCGCCGACCGCGGCCGGGGCGACGGAGGCGCGGCCGGACCGGCCGAGGGCGAAGATCAGCAGGAGCAGGCCGGTGACGGCGACGATCTCGCCGAGCCACAGGTTGCCGGCGGCGCGTTCCTTTGTCGAGAAGGTGACCGGGGCGAGGTCGAACATCAGGTTCGCCAGGATTGAGCCGGCGATCGCTCCGATGGTCTGCGCGACGGCGTACCCGCAGAGGTCCTTGATTGTCAGGCCGGTGCCGGCGCGGCGGCCGAGGAACCAGTCGGCGGCCGAGACGACCGGGTTGAAGTGGGCGCCGGAGACCGGCCCGAACGTCAGGATGAGCGCGCCGAGGGCGAACGCGGTCGCGACCGAGTTCTCCAGCAGCTGCAGGCCTACATCGTTCGGGGAGAGGGTGGTGGCCATGATGCCGGAGCCGACGACGGCGGTGACCAGCAGCGCGGTGCCGAGGAACTCGGCGAGCAGTCGCCGCCACAGGGTGATTTGGGGCATGAAGACGTGACTCCGGGTCGTGTCGGTGACGGTGGGTTGGTGCTGGGTGCGGTGACCGGGTCAGCGGGCCGGGATGGCGAGCTGGTCGAGCAGGCGGTGCACGCGGCGTTCGAGGTCGTCGCGGATCGGGCGGACCTGCTCGACGGTGAGGTCGGCGGGGTCGTCCACGTCCCAGTTCTCATACCGGGTGCCGGGGAAGACCGGGCAGGCGTCGCCGCAGCCCATGGTGATGACCACGTCGGCGGCGCGGACGATCTCGTCGGTCCACGGTTTCGGGTATTCGCCGGTGATGTCGATGCCGCGTTCGGTCATGGCGGTGATCGCGGCCGGGTTGATCGTGGTACCGGGTTCGGAGCCGCCGGACCAGGCGACCGCGTGGTCGCCGGCGAGGGTGGTGAAGAAGCCGAGGGCCATCTGTGAGCGGCCGGCGTTGTGGGTGCACAGGAACAGCACGACCGGTTTGCCGTCGCGGTGGTGGCCTTCGACGCGGGCCAGTATTTGCAGGCGCTGGCGGGCGAAGCGTTCGGCCAGCAGCGGCAAGTAGTTCGGCACGGTGTGGGCGGTGGCGAACTGCTCGTAGCTGGTGTGCAGGAACCGCTCGATGGTCTCCGGGCCGTAGATACTCGCGAATTCGCTTGCGAGTCGGGTAGCGGCGGTGCGCAGCGCGAGGTCCTGGTCGATGGACAGGTCGGGGATGTCGGGGTGGACGAGGTCAGCCATGGTCGACTCCGGTGTCGATGACGGGGGCGATCCGGTCGATGCGGTCGGCCAGGTCGGTGTAGGCGGCCTCGAATGCTTCGTCGGTGTCGACGCGGGCGGGGTCGGGCACGGACCAGTGCAGGCGGGGCCGGATTTCGCCGGTGAGGTCTTCGTGGGCGTTGTCGCAGACGGCGATGATCAGGTCGCCGTCACCGACGACGTCGTCGACGTGGTGGGTGCCGGTCGGATCGAGGGCGAGGCCGTGCTGGTGGGCGACCCGGACCGCGCGGGGGTGCACTCGCTGGGCGGGCAGTGTGCCGGCGGAGGCGACCTGGCCGCCGACCCGGTCGCGCCATAGGGCGGCGGCGAGCTGCGATCGGGCGGAGTTGTGGGTGCAGACGAACACGACCCGGTCCGCGGTGTCGAGCCGTGGCGCGGTGAGCGAGGACAGCACACCGGGGATCAGGCGCAGGTAGGTGCGGCGGCGGTCGCCCTCGGAACGGGTCCGCGCGAGAAGGCCTGCTTCTTGCAGGACCTTGACGTGGTGGGCGACGAGGTTGGTGGGCATGTCGAGGTCGGCGGCGATCTCGCCGGGGGAGGCGTCGCCGAGGATGAGCGCGTCGACGATGGCGAGGCGTGCGGGGTCGCCGAGGGCGGCGTGCACCCGGGCCCGCGCCCCCAGCGACAAAGCTTCAGCGTTCATTGACTCAATGATTGCTGATGTATTTCAGGTTTGGCAAGCGAACAGCGGATGAACGGGGCGGCTCGGGGATCACGCAACAATCTGCCGCTACGGTGTCGACCGTGCCGTGCCTGTTCTCGCCGATCTGCACGCGGTGACCTGGGAAGCCGGGCTCCTGGGGTTCGCTGCCGGCCTGCTGATCTCCGTGGTCACGGCGCCCGTCGGGGTTTCGGGGGCGGTGTTCCTGCTGCCGGTGCAGCTCAGCGTTCTTCACGTGCCCAGCCCGGCGGTCACGCCGACCAATCTGCTGTTCAACGTTGTCGCCGGGCCGGGCGCTCTGCTGCGCTACCGCCGCAACGGTCAGCTCGGCGGCGCGTTGACCCGGCTGCTGTTGGCCGGCACGCTGCCCGGCGTTGTGCTGGGCGCGTTCATCCGGGTGTTCGCCATCCCGGGACCGAGGGTCTTCCGGCTGGTGGTCGCGGCGGTGTTGCTGCCGCTCGGGGTGTGGCTGTGTGTACGGGCGCTACGCGGGACCGTGGTGGACCGGCCGCCGCTGTCGCGGCACACGATCCTCGCGCTCGGAGTCCTGGTCGGCAGCGTCGGTGGGATCTACGGGATCGGTGGCGGCAGCATCCTCGGGCCGATCCTGGCCGGCAGGGGTGTTCCGATGACACAGGTCGCACCGGCGGCGCTGGCGTCGACCTTCGTCACCTCGATCGCCGGTGCGGCCACTTACGGGATGATTGCGCTGACCACCAGCGGGGACATCGCCCCACACTGGGCGCTCGGGTTGCTGTGCGGGCTCGGCGGGCTGATCGGTGGCTACCTGGGCGCCCGCCTGCAACCGCGCCTGCCGGAACAGGCCCTTCGGATGCTGCTGGGCGTGCTGGCAACAGGCTTGGCGGTGCTGTACCTGGTCCAGACGCTGACCTGAGCGCCCGGCATTCGGGCTTGCATCCGGTACCCACGTACAGGCTTACCGTCATCGCATGACCATCGATGACCTGGCCTGGGCACCCGAGGCCTGCACCCTGCCGAGCGTCGACCGGCCGCTGCGGGTGGCCGAGTTCGACGACCTGTTCACCACGGCGCTGCGGCGTCAGCAGCGTCTGTCGGTGACCCGGTTGCGCTGGCACCTCGACCCGGCCGCCGAGGCCGTCGCCCGAGACCTGACCGCCCGGGAGACAGCGTGCTGCTCCTTCTTCTCGTTTTCTTTCGCTGCTGACGGTGGAACTCTGTGCCTGGACGTCGAGGTTCCGCCGGCGCACGCCGGGGCTCTCGAGGCTCTCGCCGTACGGGCTGCCGCCGGGATGCGGCAGTGAGCGGGTTGCGTAGCAGCCAGGTCGCCGCCGCGGCCGGCGTGAACTTGCAGACGCTGCGCTACTACGAGCGCCGCGGGCTGCTGGCCGAGCCGGATCGCACTCTCGGCGGGCATCGGCTGTATCCGGCCGAGACGGTCACCGTGCTGCGGGTCATCAAGGCGGCGCAGCGGCTCGGATTCACCCTCGACGAGGTTGCCGACCTGCTCGAAGCAGGCGGGCACCGCCACAGTTCCACGGACACCGGGCTACGTGCCCGGGCACAGGCCAAACTGGCCGAGGTGCAGCAGAAGATCGACGACCTTCAGGTCATCGCCGGAACCCTGCGCGCCGCCGTCGACGCAGGCTGCGACGACCTGGTCGCCTGCGCCGGGCAGCCGTGCTGCCCGATCCCGTTCGCCACGATCGCCGTAGGAGCCCCCGATGCCGACCCTCGGTGACCGCGTCCGCGGCCTGCTCCCATCAGGTTTGACCGGCCTTGCCGGGGCCGCCTGCGCCGCGTGCTGCCTGATGCCGGCACTGGTGGCCGCCGGCGTGCTTTCCGGTACGGGCTGGGCTGCCGCCGCGGCCTGGCTGCCCGGTATCGCCATCGGGCTCACCACCCTGGCCGCAGCCGCATGGTGGTGGACCAGCCGCCGGCGCCATCGCACCGGCTGCGCGGGCGGGACCTGCGCCTGCAGCACCTCGTGATCGCCAGCTTCGGCGCCGCAGGGACGCGGTGCAGGGCGTGACCGTACTGCCGGCTCGCTGATCTGAGGCATGGCCAGGGACGGGCCCGCCGTGCCAGGCCTCGCGCCCTTCCTTGACCGCGACCACGGCGATGACCAGCGCGGCGGCCGGATCCGCCCACGACCAGCCGAACAGGCTGTTCAGTAGTAGGCCGGCGAGCAGGACGGCGGGCAGGTAGGTGCACAGCAGGGTCTGCTTCGAGTCGGCCACGGCGGTGCGGGAGCCGAGTTCCCGGCCGGCGTGACGCTGCGCGTAGGACAAACCTGTATAGATGGCGAAGGGGCCGCAGCGGATCCTGTTTATGCCTGCGTCGAGGCGGCTTCCATCGTGAGTAGTGTGGCGAGTTGGCGCATGATGCCGGGTCGGGCCCGGTAGTACACCCATGAGCCGCGCCGTTCGGCGTCGACCAGGCCGGCTTCGCGCAGTGTCTTCAGGTGATGCGAGATCGTCGGTCCGGACAGCTCGAATGCCGGGGTCAGGTCGCACACGCAGGCTTCTCCGCCGGGCGCGGACGCGATCATCGACATCAGCTGCAGCCGGACCGGGTCTCCGAGCGCCTTGAACGCCGGCGCCAGCAGGGCGGCCGTGTCTGCGGGAACGCGCTGCTGTGCCAGGGGCGGGCAGCACGGCGTCTCGGCGTTGAGGTCGGTGAGGGTGAGCGACCCGGCTGATTTCGACATGAGTCTAGGTTGACATCCATCTAAGCCGTGTGCAAAATCTCTGTTTCGAGAAACATCGAATTCGACAGGTGTCGAGACGAGTTTGAGGGGTTCACCATGTTCCGTTTCACCCGCCGTGCCCGCGTCACCGAGAGTGTCCGCTTCTGCGACGGCTGCGCCGAAGTCGCCACCGCCGCCCAGCGCGCCGAGCGCCACTACGAACGCGCCCATGCCCGGTGGCAGCCGCTCGGCCTGCCCCGCTGACCAACCAGCCCCGCAACCACGAAGGAGCCCGACGATGAGCGACACCACCAGCACGACCCCGGCCACGGGCGGCTTCACCGGTGACCCTGCCGCCGCCCTCACCGTGGCCGGTACCGGCGGCTGCTGCGGCAACCCGCCCCAGGGCAGCCTCACCCTTCCCGCCCCGGACGCCGAGACCAGCGCCCCGTGCTGCGGCAGCACCGCCGAAGCCCAGCAGGCAGGCTCCTGCTGCGGCACGGCCGCCAAGCAGGAAGCAGTCGCCTCCGGACAAGGCTGCTGCGGATGACCAGCCCGCCGATCCAGGCCGGCCCGCTGGCCGGCCTGGACGCCCTGCTCGAGCGAGTCTCGGGCGAGCGAATGGCGGCCACGGTGACTGCCCTGGCCGGCAAGGCGTTCACCGGCCGCCGCGTCGGCAGCCCCGGCGGCGCGGCCGCCCGCGCCTGGCTCACGGAACTGCTGACCGCGACCGGAGCCACGGTCACCCAGAAGGGGTTCACCGTCGGCAACGTGCCGCAGGTTTACGCGCCGCCGACGCCGTTGTGGCAGCACGACGGACAGACGGTGCCGCTGGTGTTCGGCCGCGACATCGCCGTGCATCTCGCCTCCGCCGATCATGCCCGGCCGCTGCGGGCTCCGCTCGCGGTCGCCGGTTACGGCGACCCGGCCGGCCGGTGGCTGCTCGTCGCGCCCGGCACCAGCCTGTTCGATGCCTACGGTCACGCCGACGGTGCGGCCGGGCTGCTGCTGGCCCGCGGCGTGGACGCCGACGGCTGGCACTACACGATGCTGGCCGGCCCCGATCCGGGCCCGCTGCCGGTGCTGTCCATGGAGACCGGCCTGCATCAGCGGATGACCGCCGCCGCGCGCCGCGCCGACCACGACGAGTTGCTAACCGCGGCCGCCCCGATCCGCCGCACCGAGGTCACCGCCACCAACCTGCATGCCCGCTACCGGCAGGCTTCGCCCGACGGACTGAACCTGCTGCTCACCGCCCACTACGACGGCGTCGGCGACCATCCCGGGCTGCGTCAACCGGCGGCGGCGGACAACGGCAGCGGCGTCGCCGTCGTCTGCGAAGCCGCCCGGCTGCTCGCCCCGGTCCTGCCGGAAGGCGTCGGGCTGCAGGTGGCGCTGCTGGCCGCCGGGCCGGTCGCCTCCGACAACCGCCGCTACGCCGCCGCCGGACTGGCTGCCGTCGGGATCGGCGCCGGCATGGCCGGCTACCACAGCCCGGCCGACACTACCGACCGCGTCGAAACCGCCACCCTGACCGCGATAGCCCGGCTGGTCGTGGCGACCGCCTGGCTCGCCGCCACCGCACCGGCTACGCTTTTATCGTCGATCGGCGATAAACGATGATGAGTGTGATGGCGGATGGCCGAACTCCTCGATCGCGACGTGGCGCAGCAGTACGCCTCCTGGTTCCGTGCCCTGGCCGACCCGTCCCGGGTGCAGATCGTCGAGTACCTGGCCCGCCAGAACCGGCCGATGCCGGTGGGCGAGATCGTCGCCGCGGTCGGACTGGCCCAATCCACCGTCTCGCAGCACCTGAAGATCCTCACCGAGGTCCGGTTCGTGCTCGTGGAGCCGGTCGGCAACGCCCGCTACTACCGGATCAACACCCGCTGCATCGACTGCTTCCCGTCCGCCGCCGACGTCGTGATGGGCAGACCCGCCCCGCGGGCGACCGGAGGCTGCGAATGAACCCCGTGACCGTACGACCGATGCGAGCCGGCGACGCCAAAGCCGTTCTGGCGATCTTCCAGGCCGGCATCGACAGCGGCAACGCCAGCTTCGAACCCGCTGCACCACAATGGGAGGCCTTCGACGCGGCGAAGCTATCCGACCACCGGTTCGTCGCCGTCGACGACACGGACACGGTGCTTGGCTGGGTCGCCGTCTCACCGGTCTCCGCTCGCGCCGTCTATGCCGGCGTCGTCGAGCACTCCGTCTACGTCGACCCTGCCACGCAGGGCCTCGGCGTCGGACGGGCCCTGCTCCGGGCGCTGATCGCCTCGACGGAGTCGGCCGGGATCTGGACGATCCAATCCGGAGTTTTCCCCGAGAACACCGCCAGCCTCAACCTCCACACCACCTGCGGATTCCGCGTCGTCGGCATCCGCGAACGCATCGGCCGGCACGCCGCGCAAGGCAACCGCTGGCGCGACGTCGTCTTCATCGAACGCCGCAGCCCACACCTCTGACCACCCCTGACCGGCCACGAAGCCGGCACCGCACACGGTCACCGTGACCACATTTCAGCAAGGAGTTCTCCCGTGACCAGCAACTTCCCCGAACTGCCCGTCGTGGTCATCGGCGCCGGACCCGTCGGCCTAGCCGCCGCCGCCCAGCTCACCGAACGCGGCCTGCCGTTCCTCGTCCTGGAATCAGGCGACAACCCGGCCGCCGCGGTACGAGCGTGGGGGCACGTGCGGCTGTTCTCCCCATGGCGGTACAACATCGACGCGGCCGCCGCCCGGCTGCTGGCCGCCGCCGGGTGGGTGCGGCCCGACGACGACTGGCTGCCCACCGGCGCCGAGCTCGCCGCCGACTATCTCCAGCCGCTCGCCGACCTGCCCACCCTGAAGCCGCACGTCCGCTACGAATCACGGGTCGTGGCGGTGACGCGGCTCGGTCTGGACCGGGTCCGCAGCGCCGGCCGGGAGCAGACCCCGTTCCTGGTGCGCCTTGCCGATGGCCAGGACGTCCTCGCCCAGGCCGTGATCGACGCCTCTGGCACCTGGAGCACCCCGAATGTGCTCGGCGCCTCCGGCATCCCCGCGCACGGCGAGACCGCGGCAGCCCGGTTCCTCGAGTCCGCCCTTCCGGACGTCCTGGCCGGCGACCGGGACCGCTTCGCCGCGCGTCACACGCTGGTTGTCGGCGCCGGTCACTCCGCCGCAAACACCCTTCTCGCGCTAGCCGAACTCGCTGAGCAAGCGCCCGGCACCACCGTGACGTGGGCGATCCGCGCGAGCGGCCCGGCCCGCACGTACGGCGGTGAGGCGGCCGACGCCCTGCCCGCCCGTGGTGCGCTCGGTTCCCGGCTGCGCGAGCACGTCGAGAACGGCACCATCACGCTGCTGTCCGGCTTCTCCGTCCAGACCGTCACCACGAGCGGGGACACCGTGACGGTCTCCGACGGCGAACGCTCCGTCACCGCCGACCGGATCGTGTCGGCGACCGGCTTCCGCCCGGACCACACGATCACCGGAGAGTTGCGGCTCGACCTGGACCCGGTCCTCGGCTCCACCCGGGCCCTGGCCCCGCTGATCGACCCGAACGAGCACTCCTGCGGCACCGTCCCGCCGCACGGCGCCGACGAACTGGGCCACCCCGAGCCGGGCTACTACGCGATCGGCGTCAAGAGCTACGGGCGGGCGCCGACGTTCCTGCTGGCCACCGGCTACGAACAGGCCCGCTCCGTCGTCGCGGCTCTGGCCGGCGACTGGGAGGCCGCCCGGGACGTGCAGTTGGACCTGCCCGAGACCGGCGTCTGCAGCACCGACCTGCTTGACGCGCAGGAGACCGCCACGGCAGGCGGCTGCTGCGGCACCCCCGCCGCCGTTGCGGAACCGCCCGGGCGCGGGCTCGCCACCGGCATCTCCGGCGGCCTGCTCACCGCACCGCTGAACCTGATCACCCTCGAGCAGGAGCCGGCCGAGGGACAGCCCGGCTCCTGCTGCTGACCCCGGTGAACAGCATCGACCCGCCGGCCACCCGAGGTGGCCGGCGGGTGTTCTACGGCTGGTGGCTCGTCGCCACCTTCGCCATCACCCAGACCATCGGGTACGGGACCCTCTACTACTCGTTCGCCGTCCTGCTACACCCGATCGCCGCCAGCCTGCACACCACCCCGGCGGCGGTGACCGGAGCGCTCACCACGGCGATCCTCGTCCAGGCGGCCATGGCGATGCCGGTCGGACGTCTGCTCGACCGGCACGGCGGCCGCGCCCTGATGACCGCCGGCAGCGTCCTCGGCGCCGGCATGCTCATCGCCTGGTCCCAGGTCCAGGCAGTGTGGCAGCTGTACCCGGTCTTCGCCGGACTCGGCGTGGCCATGGCGATGGCCCTCTACGAACCCGCCACCGCCGTACTCGTCTCCTGGTTCGACGCCGGCCGCCGCCCCCGCGCGATCCTCGGCATGATCGTCGTTGCCGGATTTGCCAGCACTGTCTTCATGCCGCTGACCGGCTGGCTCAATGACCGGAACGGCTGGCGCATCACCCTGATGCTGCTCGCCGCCTTCTATGCGAGCGTCGCGGTCCCGCTGCACGCGCTCGTCGTCCGCCGCCCACCATCAGCCCCACGCGCGTCGCGCCACAGCACCTCCGCGTACCGCCGGATCCTGATTCTCGCCGCGGTACGGGATAGCCGGTTCTGGTGGCTGGCCGCCGCGTTCGTCGCCCACGCCGCCGCGATGACCACCATGACCGTCCACCTCGTCGGCTACCTCACCAGCCGCGGCCACCCGGCCACCTTCGCCGCCACTATCGCCGGGCTGCTCGGTGTCCTCTCCGTCACCGGCCGGCTCCTGCTCACCGCCACCGGACGCCGTATCCGGCTGCACCGCCTCGTCGCCGCCATCTTCGCCCTGCAAGCCGTCGCCGCGTTCAGCCTGCCCCTGCTCGCCGGCACCCGCCCCGGGGCGATCCTCGCCGTGACCGCGTTCGGGCTCGGCTTCGGCATCTCCAGCCTCGCCACCCCGCAACTGCTCGCCGACCGCTACGGCACCACCGCCTACGCCAGCATCGCCGGCACCCTCGCCACGTTCGTCACCCTCGCCAAAGCCTGCGCCCCGCTTGCCGCCGCCGGCCTGCTCACCAGCACCGGCGGCTACCTGATCGCGGTGGCCGCCATCGGCACCGCCTGCCTGATCGCCGGCGGCAGCATCCTCACCCGCGCCGACGATCCACGACCCACCGAGGCGCAAACCGTTGCGGAGGCCGCGGCCGGGCGTGCCTGACCACCCGGCGCTTACGGCACCGGCACTGGGCGGGTCCGGGCCAGCGCCCACGCCACCGGAACACAAAACCCATACATGAGCAGGCCGTACGCCAGCAGTGTCAGCGTGACCGTCGGCGAGGCCGCGGCCGCGAAGAACAACCCCAGCGTCAGATTCCGCACCCCGGTCGTCATCGCGACCGCCCGCCGCTGCGCGGCAGCACCCAGCCCGGGCACAACGGCCGGCGTCAGGCTGGCGCCCACCAGCACGGCGATCACGGCGACACCGGCCCATCCCACCTGCGGCAACCGACCCACCCCCGTGATCACGAAATACAGGACGAGACCGGCGAGGAGCACGTCCGCCACCCGCCGCGCCCACCCGTGCAGCCGAGCCGCGGCGCCGGGCCTCGTCCGGCGCAGCCACATCCCCACGGCCAGTGGCACCACCTGTCCGAGCAGACCACCACCCACCACCAGCACCCCGGCAGCGCCGGACGGAACCACACCCTGACCCGCCACCGCCGCCCACACCGGGACACAGAGCAACCCGACCGGAGCGAGAACCACCTGCAGGCCGGCACTGACCGCCAGATCCCCGCGGGCATGCAACGTCAACAGCGCCTCTGTGCCACCACCGGGTGCGGCAGCCGCCAGCAGCACCCCCAGGGAAACCTCCGGCCGCAGACTTGCAACCGTCACCAGCACGACGGCCAGCCCCGGCAACACGATCACATTGGCGGCAACCGCGATCACCACGAGGCCGCGCCGGGCCGCGAGACCACGAAAATCGTCCACTGTCGCGGCCGTACCGACCGCCAGCATCGACGCGACCAACAGCACCGCGACCACGACCGTGCTCACCGCGCCACCCGCCGCACCGCGTGCCGGCCCGAACGCTGCAGCAGCCCATCGAGCACGTGGGCGGCGTCCCGGCCGACTCCCCGCAGCGTGGCCGAGGCGAAGCTGCGCTGCCGCTCCAACCCCACGAACCCCAGCCCCGCGACCGACGTCGACAGCCCGCCCGCATGCACCGGGACACCATCCTCATCGAGGGCTCCCGTACCGGCCAGATACGGCAGATCCGGGCGGTAACCGGTCGCCAGCAAGACAACGTCGACCTGCTCGGCCATGCCATCGGCCCACACCACCCGGTCACCCTCGAGCCGTATGAACAACGGTCGATGATCCGGGCGCCCGACACGGATCGCCGCCCGGTACCGGCCGTCGTCGATCACCGGCACCGTACCCGTCACCAGCCGCGGACCCCACCGCGAGGTGTCGAGACCGGTCCGGGCCAGCCACCAATGGAAGTCCCGGCCCAAGATCCGCTGTGCCTGGAAGCGCAGCGGCCCCCGCGTCGTGAGACTCACCGCCGCCACCTGCGCGAGTTCCACCGCGACCTGCGCCGCCGAGTTACCGCCACCGACCACCACCACCCGCTCACCGGCGAACCCGTCGGTATTCCGGTACTGCGCCGCGTGCAGCACCCTGCCACTGAACGAGTCCAAGCCCGGCAACGCCGGCCACATCGGGGTGCCGAATCCGCCGCTTGCCGCCACCACCACCGGTGCCCGCACCACCGAGCCGTCCGCCACCGAGATCGTGAAAGCGCCGTTCCCGGCGGTGACCCGCTCGATCGAGCCCGCCGCGGTGGAGGCGCCGGAGTTTGCGATCCCGGCTGCCGGTGAGCAACCCACCGCCGGTACTCCGGTGGCGATACCGCGGGGGCCGGTGCAGCTGGCGTTGCCGTTCGCGGAGCCGCGGCCCCGCAGCCTGCGGGTCATGCCGGTGACGGCCCCGGTGGGCAATAGGCAGACAGCAGAAAACCCCACCAGGCTCCACGTAGAACGTGAATAACCTGCATGGGGTTTAACGTGTCCGGAGGGGGACTTGAACCCCCATGCCCTTGCGGGCACTAGCACCTCAAGCTAGCGCGTCTGCCATTCCGCCACCCGGACTTGCCCATACAGCTTAGCGGCATCCGTTTCCCCGCTGTTTGCCGGGGGTTTCGGCTGCCTCGTCGGCCGCACAGGTGAGAACAGTACACGGTCCCCGGAGCCGCCCGCAGTAGGGGTGGGTGAGCGGACATTGCGGGCATGGTGGGGCAGAAGGGGATTCGGCCTGGTTTTGCGGAGGAGTAGCGGGCAGCATGGCGGGGTGTCCCACCCCTCCCCGTTGACTCCGGCCCTGGAACGCGCGCACTCGCTGGTTGCCGCTGGTGATCCGGCGGGGGCGGCCGAGGTGCTGGAACGTGCAATCGAAATCGGTCAGGCAACGCTGAGCCAGGATGATCCGGATGTGCTGGCGACGCAGCGGGAGCTGGCCTCGGTGCGTCGCCAGGCCGGGGATGCGGCGGCGGCCCGGCGGGTGCTCCAGGCGGCGTACCAGGCGGGGCGGTTCGGGCTTGGCGACGATGATCCGCTGATGCTGCAGATCTCCTACGACCTCGGGGTGGTCGCGGAGGAACTGGGGGAGCGGGAAGAGGCGCGGGCCGCGTTCGGCAGGGTGGCCGATTTCGGACCGATGATGCTCGGGGCGGGGCACTGGGCGGTCACCCGGGCGCAGGCTTATCTGGGGCAGGATTCCGATCCGGCGGTACGGGCGGAGCCCGGCCCCCAGGCGCCGCGCAGCGCACCGGCGATGCCGGATCTGCCGCCCGACAATCACCCGACGGTGTTGTGGCCGGCGCTGCCGCAGCCGCGGGAACCCGACTTCCGGCCCCAAGGTAATCCCTGGTCGGGAGAGCCCCGCCGGCCTCCCGCGCCGCCGCCGGTCCCCGAGCCGCGCCAGCCGGAATCAGACGCCCAGCCCACGCCGCCGCCAAACCCCGGGCAACGCCGGGCGGAACCGGATGCCCAGCCCACGCCGCCGCCGATCCCCGGCCCGCGCCGGGGAGAACCGGATGCCCAGCCCGCGCCGCCGCGGCCGTTCGGCCTGCTCCCGCCGCCGAGCGCGCTGAAGCTGCCGTCGCGCGAGCCGGCGAACCCGCTGCCGACCGGCCCGTTTCCGTCCCCGCCGAGCCGGCCCGGGAATCAACCCGAAGGTGAGCTCGGAACGCGCCCTGAAACAGGAACGCGCCGCGACGTGACGGACGCGGAGCCCGAACGAGAGACGAAGGACACATTCCCCCCGGAGTCCCCGTGGGGCCCCGCCCCGAGGATCACCAGAGAACCCGCCGAGAACCCGTTCCAGCAGCTCAAGCCGGGAGTCTTCGGAACACCGGGCGCCGAGGCCGCCCGACCGCTCTACCACGGTGCCAATGACGCCGTGGTCGTCCAGCGCCCCGACCCGGTCGTCATGCCGCTCCGCCGGACGGAGCCCGGAACCGCCCCTGAGGTCATCCCGGGCGAGCAGCCGCCGGCTCATCTGGATCCGCCGGTACGGCCGGCGGCCACGCCACGACCAGAATCGGTCACGCCGCCGCTGGCCGACGAAGCCACCACGACTCTGCCGACAGTGGACCGGGAAGCCCCCGCGGAGCCGAAGCCGTTCACCCCGTGGTCCGATTTCAACAGCTGGCCCGAAGAGCCGGAGCCGTTACCGGATCCGCGGCCGCAGCTGGATCGGTGGACGCGGCCGGAGCCGGAGCAGCGCCGGCAACCACGGCTGCGCCAGCAGCCGAGTCCAGAGCCGCCGCCACACCCGGCCCCCGAGCCGCTGGCACCGGTGCGGTCCGCGTCCCGTGCCGCCCCCTACCAGCCGACCGCCCAACCCGGCGTCTACCACCAGCCCACCGTCCACCAGGGCGTCTACCACCAGGGAACGGACGGGACCTGGCAGGGCGGCCCGGGGCCGGCGGCGGATCCGCTACCGGACCCGATCCCCACGAGCGCCGCTGACCGGTCGTACAAAGGCAATAAAAAACGCGGCATGGCCCTCTTCGCCGTGATCGCCGCGACCCTCGCCGCGATCGTCGCGGTAGCGGCGTTGGTCTTCAGCCTCGCGCAGGGAAGCCGCAAGGGTGACGAGGGCGACGACCCGCCCGGCGCCCCGACACTCGCCGGATCCCCGCCCGGGGACGTCAAGCTGTCCGATCTGGGTAGCAAGATCGACGTGACCTGGACCGACCCGTCCGGCTCCACAGTGAGCTTCATGGTCACCATGGCGCATCCCGGAGAGCAGTTGAAACCGGTCAGCACCGTGGGTCCTGGACAGACCTCCCGGCGCATCGAAGGGCTCAGCCCGGCACTCGACTACTGCTTCGCCGTCGTCGCCGTCTACGCGACCGACAAGTTCGCCACCTCTCCACAGGTCTGCACCGACCGGGGCAAGAAGTGATCTAGCTGGCTGTCCACAGGCGGGAACGGTGGGTATCGACGCCCGCCGCGATCCCCCTATGATGGCCTGCGTCCTTGACACGCCAAGCTCTGCTAACGGGGGGACAACCGCAGTGAGCAGCACAGACGCAGCGCCGGCAGGCGCTCGCAAGCGTCGGTTACCAGGTCGTGGATATCTCGTCACGATGGGAACGGTGCTGGCGCTCGCCGGTGGTCTCGGCCTGACCGTGTTCGGGCTCGGCACGGCGGACGAGGCCGTGGCCAGTTTCGACGCGGCCTCCTGGGTGTGGAGCCGGGCCAAGGGTGAGGTCTCCCGGGTCAACGGCGTGACGGCGAAGATCGACACCCGGGTCGACGTGGGCCAGGCCCGCGGGCACGGGCTGGAGGTCAGCCAGAGCGACCGGTTCGTCATCCTGCGCGACGTCAACACCGGCGCGATCGGTTCGATGGATCTCACCGACCTGCAGACCTTCTGGAACCAGCAGATGTCCCCGGGTCTCGGCGTGAGCGTCGCGCTGCACGACGGCTCGGCGTTCGTCGTGGACTCGGTGCAGGGCAAGGTCCAGCAGGTCGACCCGGCCAGCCTGCAGGCGGTCGGGCAGCCGATCAGCCTTCCGCCGGGCATCACCGGCGGCCGGTTCGACGGCAAGGGCCGGCTCTGGATCGTGGCGCCCGGCGAGGGCACCGTCACCGCGATCGCGCCCGCTCCGGCGAAGGACGGCGGGACTACCGGCGAGCCGCGGATCCTGCGCACCGAGCCGGTCGGCGGCGCCAGCCACGACTTCCAGCTGACCACTCTGGACGACGGTGTCGCGGTCCTCGACCGCACGACCAACGAGCTGGTCCGGCTCGGTGACACCCCCACCTCGCGGGCCACGCTGCCGCTCACCGGGCCGGGCACCCTGCCCGAGCACACCGACGGCAGCACCGTCGCGGTCACCGTGCCGCAGACGCGCCAGGTGATCGGCGTCGACCCGCAGGGCGCCGTCAAGGCCAGGTTCACCGTGCCCGGCGCCGCGTCGTCGCTGCAGCCCGCGGTGAGCTGGGAGGGCTTCTACTACGTCGCCGACACCGACGGCGGCACGGTGCACGTCTTCGACCAGGGTGGCCAGGAGCAGAAGCCGATCACCTTCCGGAGTCCCGGGGGCTCGCTGGAGCTCGACGTCCGGGAGAGCTACCTGTTCATCAACGCGCCCGGCTCCCCGGTCGCGCAGGTGGTGGACAACCAGCACGGTGTCCGCCCGGTCGACAAGTACGCCGACGACGTGCTCGGCGGCGACCCGCCGAAGGTGAAGACGCCACCGGCCCCGCCGAAGAAGAAGAAGCCGGCGAAGCCGGCGATCACCAAGCCGGGCGCCCCGCGCAACGTGCGCGCCGCGGCCGGCAACGCCGAGGCCCGGGTCACCTGGCAGGCGGCGCCGGACAACGGCGCGGCCATCACGAAGTACGTGGTGACCGGCGGCGGCAGGACCGTCGACGTCGGCGCCGACCAGCGCTCCCTGCTGGTCACCGGCCTGACCAACGGCGAGACCTACATTTTCCGGGTGCACGCGGTGAACGCCAGGGGCGCCGGCCCGGACCGGGCCAGCAACCCGGTCAAGCCGACCTCCGAGGTCCCCGACCCGCCGGGCACGCCGGTCGCCGAGGCCAGGGCGGACGGTTCGGTGACGGTCACCTGGCCCGCGGCGAACGGGCAGGGCCTGGCCATCGAGCGGTACACGGTGACCGCGGTGACCGAGGGCGGCACGTCCCCGGTCGGCGACGCCGAGGAGCCGTCGATGAGCATCGCGGCCGGCCAGCTCGACTACGGCAAGCAGTACGCGTTCACCGTCGTCTCGGTGAACGAGCGCGGCGCCGGCTCGAAGGCGTCCGGCGTGAGCAACAGCGTGGTGCCGTTCACCAAGCCGGCCAGGCCGGCGGACCTGAACGCCACCACGGTCGCCGACCAGGCCGGCGCCATCCGGGTCACCTGGTCCCCGCCCGCCGACAACGGCCGCGCCATCAGCAGGTACGTGGTGCGGGCCGGCGAGAAGAGCGTCGACGTCGCGGACGGCACCGACGCCACGCTGAACGGCTTCGGCGCCGGCCAGAACGTGCAGGTCCAGGTCGTCGCGGTGAACGAGGGCGGGGAGAGCGAGCCGGCGACGGCGACCGCCCGCACGGTGGCCGCGCCGACGGTCACCATCACCGGCACGACCACCACCTTCAACAGCGCGACCGTGGGCCTCAGCGTGAACGCCGGCGGCGGCACGGCCACCTGCTCGCTGGCGGTCACCGGGGGCACCGGGTCGAGCGGCAGCTGCAGCAGCCTCAAGGCCACCAAGCTCAAACCGGGCACCAGCT
This sequence comes from Actinoplanes siamensis, assembly GCF_016862395.1. GTDB lineage: Bacteria > Actinomycetota > Actinomycetes > Mycobacteriales > Micromonosporaceae > Actinoplanes > Actinoplanes siamensis. Next base: position 22,625 of record NZ_BOMW01000047.1, read on the forward strand.
ACACGTTCAAGGTGACGGCGAAGAACGCGGCCGGCACGGTCACCAAGCAGAGCACCAAGTCCACCGCGGACCTCTACGGCACCGCGACCTGCATCAACGGTGACAGCGGCGACCAGCGGACATATTGCGACGAGGATGTGCCGGGCCGCAACGGCAACGAGATCTTCAAGGTCACCCGGCAGGACAACGACCAGCAGGCCGGCTGGGTGGAGAACGGCACCCGCCTGAAGGCGTACTGCAAGAAGACCGGCGAGAACGTCGACTCCTACGTCTACAACAACCAGAAACAGAGCACCTGGTGGATCCAGATCGACTACAAGGGGAAGACCTACATCCCCTGGGCCTGGCTGAATCTGGACGGTGGCGACGACCTGGACAACCTGCCGCCCTGCTGATGAGGAACCCGTGAGCCCCGAACCGCTGCCCCCGTCGTACGTCTCCGGCTTCGCCCAGGTCGCCGGGCAGCTCGCCGAGCGGATCGGCTCGATCGTGCTGGGCAAGCCGGAGGTCGTCCGGCTCGCCCTGACCGCGCTGTTCGCGCAGGGGCACGTCCTGCTCGAGGACGTGCCCGGCGTCGGCAAGACCACCCTGGCCCGGGCGCTGGCCGCGTCGATCCGCGGGCAGTGGCGGCGCATCCAGTTCACCCCCGACCTGCTGCCGTCGGACGTCTCCGGCGTCACGATCTTCAACCAGTCGAGCCGCGCCTTCGAGTTCCACCCCGGTCCGGTGTTCGCCAACATCGTGATCGCCGACGAGATCAACCGGGCGTCGCCGAAGACCCAGTCCGCGCTGCTCGAGGTGATGGAGGAACGCCGGGTCACGGTGGACGGCGTGCCGCACCCGGTGCCGCAGCCGTTCCTGGTGGTCGCCACGCAGAACCCGGTCGAGATGGACGGCACCTACCGGCTTCCCGAGGCCCAGCTGGACCGCTTCCTGGTCAAGCTCTCCGTCGGCTACCCCGACGAGGAGGTCGAGATCGAGGTGCTGCGCGGCGCCGCGGTCCGCTCGCCCGACTCGCTGGAACCGGTCACCGACACCACCACCGTCGGCGAGATGGTCAAGATGGCGCTGCAGGTCCACGTGGCCGACCCGCTGTACGCGTACGCGGTGCGCCTGGCCGCCGCCACCCGCAACCACCCGCAGGTCCGGGTCGGCGTCAGTCCCCGCGGCGTGATCGCCCTGACCCGCGCGGCGTGCGCCTACGCGCTGATCAACGGCCGCGGCTACGTCCTCCCGGAGGATTTGAAAGCGCTGGTCGAGCCGGTCTTCGCGCATCGCGTGCTGCTGTCCGCCGACGCCCAGCTGCGCGGCGTCACCGCGACCGAGGTGCTCGCCGACGCCATCACCTCGGTGCCGGTGCCGCTGCCGGCGGGCGCGTGACCACTCGCGGGCGCGACGCCGGGGAGCGGGTCGCGGCGGCGGTTCCGCTCACCGCTCGTGGCGTCGGGAAGGTGGTCGCGGAGGCGGTTCCGCTCACCGCTCGTGGCGTCGGGGAGCGGGTCGCGGCGGCGGTTCCGCTCACCGCTCGTGGCGTCGGGCTGCTGGGCGCGGCGCTGGTCCTGCTCGTCGCCGGCTTCGGGTTCGGCTACCCGGATCTGGCCCTGCTCGGCACGGCCGCGCTGGGCGCGGCCGGCTGCGCGCTCGCCTTCGCCTACTGGCGGCCGCGGCTCGGGGTGCGCCGCGTCGCCGAACCCGACCGGGTGGCGCGCGGCGAACCGGCGCGGATGGAACTGACCGTCAGCAACACCAGCCGGCTGCGCGCGGCCAGCATGATCGCCACCGACAGGTGCGGCGGCGGCAGCGTCCCGGTGCCGCTGCTGCGCCTGCGGCCCGGCATGGACACCAGCGTCGCCTACCCGGTGCCGACCACGCGCCGCGGCATCGTCCCGATCGGACCGCTGCGGATCACCCGCGGCGACCCGCTCGGCCTGGTCACGCTGAGCCGGACGTACGGCGAGGTGGCCCACGTCTGGGTGCACCCGCGGATCCACCTGCTCCGTGCCACGCCGGCCGGGATGGCCCGCAGCCTCGACGGGCGCGTCGACAAGGTGCCGCAGGGCACGATCACGTTCGACGCGCTGCGCGAATACGTGCTCGGCGACGAGCTGCGGCGGGTGCACTGGCGCAGCTCCGCCAAGGTCGGCGAGTTGATGGTCCGCGAGCAGCTGGACACCGCGGAACCGACGATCGTGGTGCTGCTCGACGACCGTGCCGGGGCCTACCCCGATCCGGAGGCGTTCGAGTCGGCCTGCGAGGCGGCCGCGTCGATCGTCGCGGCGGCCGTCCGCGAGGATCTGCCGGTCGGGCTGCACCTGGTCACCACCGTGGCCGTCGGCCCCTACCTGGACGTGCTCACCGAGGTGCAGCCGCGGCCGGGCGACCTGGACGCGACGCTGCGGCGGCTGCGGGCCCAGCGGCTCGGCGACACGCTGGTCTTCCTGACCGGGCCGGGCGGGCGCGCCGACCTGGGCACGGTCAGTTCGCTGCGCGGGACGTACCCGGTGGTGCTGGCCGCGCTCTTCGGCGACCGGGACGCGGCTCCGGTCCCGGCCGGCGACCGCCTGATCGTCATCGAGGCCGCAGACGGCGCCGAGTTCGCCGCCGCCTGGGACGGGGTGCGCGGATGGTGACACCCCCCGAAGACCCGCGGGTGACGCCTTCCATGGACCCGCGGGTGGTGACGCCTCCCGAAGACCCGCGGGCAAGAGTGACGCCGTCCGGAGGCGCGCGGTTGAGGGTGCGGCCTTCCAAAGACCCACGGGTGTACGTCGTCCCGCCTGCCATCGCCGGCATGCTGGTCCTCGCCGGCGTGGTGCTGGGCCGCATCTATGCCGACGGGCTGCTGCTCCAGCTGGTCGCGGGCGCCGCGGTCGGCTCGGTCGGCGCCGGGCTGGCGACCAGACGGCTGCCGTCGTGGACCGCCGCGCCGATCTCCACGGGACTGCTCGTCGCGTGCACCTCAATCGCTCTGAAAATGGCCGCAGGCCATGCCGGGGTGACCACGGCGTTCCCGGCCATGGTCCGCGACGCCCTGGTCAACGGCATCCCCCGGCTGCTCACCGCGATGATCCCGGTCGAGTCCACCCCGGACACGGTGGTCGTCCCGGTGATCGCCACCTGGCTCGCCGGACTGGCCGCGGCCGAGGTCGGGATCCGCGCCCGGCGCGTGCTGCTCGGCTCGGTGACGCCGCTGCTGCTCTATGCCGGCGCGCTCTACGTGGTCGGGCCGAACGCGGGCGCCGCGGTGGGACCCACCCTGGGGTTCGTGGCGCTGGTGGCCGTCGCGCTCGCGGTCTCGGCCCGCCGCGCCGGGACGCCCGGCGCCCCGCACGGCGACCGCCGCGCCGGGACGGCCGGCGCGGCCTCCGGGACGAGAGGGGCGTTCGGTGGCGCGGCGGCCGGGCTGGCCGCGGTCATCGGGCTCGCCGCGGTGGCCGGCCCGTGGATCAGCGGCCAGGTCGCCACCGCGCCGGTCGACCCCCGGCAGTACGTCGAGCCCCCGCAGGTCGACAGCCTCGACGAGAGCCCGCTGAACCGGATCTCCGGTTGGATGCTCACGCCCGGGCAGCGGCTCTTCGCCTACCAGCCGGAGACCCCACCGACCGGCCGGTCGAAAACGGCCAGGGTGCGCCTCGCGGTGCTCTCCGACTACGACGGAGTGACCTGGAAGGTGGGCGGGGTCTACCGCAACGCCGGACGGGTGCTGCCGGAAGCGGTCGCCCTGCCCGGCGCGGAGGTCACCGAGGTGCGGCAGCGGATCACCATCGCCGGGCTGACCGGCCGCCTGCTGCCGGCCGTGGCGACCCCGGCCGAGCTGACCGGCACGCGCGTGGCCTACGACGCGGACACCGGGACCCTGATCCGGCCGGAGAGCCTGATCAACGGGCTGACCTACACCGTCACGTCCAGGGTGCCGGCGCCCGACCTGAACATGCTGCCCACCGCGCAGTCGCCGGCCGGCGACGCGGTGGTGCGCCACCTCACCGTGGGCACCGGTGTGCCGGACCCGATCCAGCGGCTCGCCGAGCATCTCGCGGACGGGAACGGCGCCTCCTACGACAGGGCCGTCGCGATCCAGGAGTTCCTCGCCCGGCACTACCGGGAGACCGCGGACGCGCCGAGCGGGCACGCGTTTCCCAACCTCGCGTATTTTCTCTTCGGGCCGCGCGGCCAGGGCGGCCAGGAGGGCACGTCGGAGCAGTTCGCGGCGTCGTTCGCGCTGCTCGCGCGGCTCACCGGGCTGCCCAGCCGGGTGGTGGTCGGGTTCGACGCGCCGGCGGCCGGGGGCGAGGTGACCGGCGGGGACGCGATCGCGTGGCCGGAGGTGCTGTTCGACGGGCTGGGCTGGGTGCCGTTCGACCCGATGCCGAGCAGCGACGATCCGACTCCGGTGGAGCAGGACTTCATCCCGAAGCCGAGCACGCCGCCCACCACGCCGCCGCAGTCGAGCGCCGCCGCTCAGGCGCCGGCGCCGTCGGTGTCCACGGTCGTCGCGCCGAGCCGGGCCGCGGGTGGCGTGCCGGCCGGGGTGGTGGCCGGCGGGGCAGCCGGGGCGGTGCTGGCGGTGCTGGTGGTCGCCGCCCTGGCGGTGGTCCAGCTGCGGCGCGGGTTGCGGCGCAGGCGGCTGTACGAGGGCAGCCCGGATCATCGGATCGCCGGGGCGTGGCTGGAGTTCACCGACGCGTTGCGGCTGGCCGGGCAGCCGGTGCCGGCTCATCTGTCGGCCACCGAGATGGCGTCGTACGCGGCGCGGCCGCCGGTCCCGGCGCGCGGCGGCCTGTTGCGGAGGGCGGCTCCGGAGTCCGTGGTGGCGGTGCTCGACGGGGCACCGGCCGGGAGCGCGGAAGATGACCCCCGGGCCGGCGTGGCAGCCGACCGGGGCCCGGGCGCGCCGCTGGCGCCGCTTCCGCCGCTGGACGAGTTGGTCGGTGCGCTGAACACGGTCGGATTCGCGCCGGGGGCGGCGGACGCCGGGCAGGCGGATCGGGCGGGGGCGCAGGCGCTCGCGTATGCGGCGGCGCTGCGGGAGCGGCGCTCGTGGTTGCGGAAACTGTGGTGGACCGTCCACCCGGGGCCGCTGCGCTGGCACCGCTGAGTGCTGTCCGGTCGGGCCGCGGCGCCGCCGGGATCCGCGGTCCGACCGGGAAGGTGCGGTGACGCCGGAGCTCGCGGTGGCGCCGGGAGGCTGCTGTGACGCCGGGAGTTCCGGCGGCCCGGAAGTCGCGGCAGTCGCGATGGTCGAGGGCGCCGGCGATCGAGTGGCGCCGGTGGCGGTGACCGAGCGGCGGGGGCGATCCGAGTGGCGCCGGCGGCGGTGACCGAGCGGCGGGGGTGATCCGAGTGGCGCCGGCGGGGGTGATCCGAGCGGCGGCAGTGGCCGCCGCGGCCGGTTAACGATCTTGGAGGGCATCGTATTTCGGCTGGTCACCCGTGGGGCTGGTCGCCGGTGTGTCGACGATTCAATCGCGGGGGGCGGTGGCGGCGCGCAGTGGATAGTGAACCCGCCCGGATGCTGATCATGGCGTCCACGGAGTGGGAGTGGACCTACACATGGAAAGCGCCGAAATCACGCCCGTACGGCCGCGCCGGATCGGTGCCGCGCTGGGAGCGGCGATGTTGATGACCGTCGCCGGTGGCTGCACCGGGGACGACGAGAAGCCGTTCGCGGGAGAGCTGCCGCCGCCCGGCGCGATCTGGGAGACGCTGGAGCCGCCGCTGCCGGACGTGGCCGGCGACGGCGCCGTGCCGCAGCCGGAGCAGCCCGGCGGCACGACCGGCCGGCAGCAGGGCGGTCCCGGCCAGGCCGGCAACGGTCAGGGCGGGCCCGGCCGGGGCGGCTTCGGCCAGGCAGGCAGCGGCTCCGGCGGAATCGGCGCGCCGCTCGGCGGCGCCGGTTCCGGACATGCCGGACAATCAACAGCCAATGGTGGTACGACAGGTGCCGGCCACCGGAGCGGCACCCGCGCGCTGGGCCCGGCCGGGAACGTCGTGGCCACCCCGGGAGCCGACGCCCCGGGCGGCGCCCTCGGCCTGGGCGGAACAGTCGTCCACACCCCGGGCATCGCCGGAACGGTGGTCGGCGGGCCTGGCCTCGGCGGTCCCAGCCCGGCGGCCCCGGGCCAGCCGGGCGCCGGCCAGCCACCGGTCCGCCGGCCCGGTCCGGCCCTGGCCGGCGCGAACGGCCAGCCTGTCCCGGGCGGGGCGAACCCCGGCGGAGTCCGGCCGATCCGCCCGCCGGTACTGGCCCAGCCGGTGAGCGCACACACCGCGCCGGTGGTGACCCCGTCGGGCAGCCGCCCGGTCGCCGTCGTGCCCCCGGCCGACCGTCCGGGCGCCGTGGTGCCGGTCCGTCGCCCGGACGCCATCGTGCCGCCGGTCCGGGGCCCGATCACGGTCCATCCGCCGGTTCGGGGACCGTTCACGGCTGTGCCGCCGCTTCGCGGGCCGATCGGCGTCGTGCCGCCCGCCCACCACCCGGTCGCCGCGCCGCCGGTCGCCGCGCGTCCGGTGGTCAAGCCGGCCGTGATCGTGCACCGGCCGAAGCCGGACCGCCCGGTCAAGGTGAACGGCGGTCGGCCCGCGGGCAACGGCAACCGGCACCGGGACGACGACCGCCGGACCACGGTCAATGCCAACCGGCACCGCGGCGACGACCGGCACCGCCAGAACCGGCCCACCTGGAACCGCCCGGCCTGGGTACGCGACGTGGACACGCCGATCAGCGCCGACCTCCAGTGCGACCGTTTCCACAGCGGGATCACCGACATCAGGCTGATGAGCGGTCTGCTCGGCAAGTCGGCCATGTGCTTCGACACCCGCGACAACGCGGGGTACCTGCTGAAGACCGGGATGCCGTTCGCGATGCCGCGCGCCGACTACGACGGCTCGTGGAGCCAGCGCACCCGCATCGACGACTGGGACGACGACTTCGGGATCGCCGACGCCGTGGACGGCGTGGTCGACGAAGCGCTGGACAACGCCCTGGGCGGCGGCCTGTTCGGCGTCGACTACGGGCGCCGGGCCCCGAACGGCCACGGCCACCAGGCGCGATCCCACGAACACCACGCTCACCGTGACCGGGCGGAGGACGATCGCGCTGACCGTGACCGGGCGGACGACCGTGTGCACGGCGACCGGGCCGACGGCGCCCGGCCGCACCGGGACGGACGCCACGAAACCGGGCGCGACGCTCACGGCGTACCACCGCAATCGGCACTGCCGGACCAGCGGCAAGCGCAAGCGGACCAGCAGGCCGGCCGGATCGCCGCAGGCGAGCGGAAGGACAAGCACGACGTCGGCTAGCGAGCCAGGGTGAACGGCGCTGCCGCCCAGGGCCCCGGGCGGCAGCGCCGCGCTCAGGCCAGCTCGGCCATCACCAGGTCGATCGCCCGGGTGAGCGCCGCCCGGGACTCGTCGGTGTCGTCCTTGATGTCGAACGAGTGCTGCCCCTCCGGCACGTCGACGATGGTCAGGTTCGCCTTGGCCGCCGCGGTCACGAACGCGTCGACCGCGCCCGCGATCCCGGGGTTCTCCCGGCCCACCCGGGTCAGCACGATCGGCAACTCCCCGGCGCCGGCCACCGCCGTGATCGGGTCGAACCGCGGATCCGCCGGCCACCCCGGGAACGGCGCCAGCAGCGGATAGCTCAGCGCCACCACGCGCAGCCAGGACGGCGGCTCGCGGAACCAGTCCGCCGCGAACAGGCCGCTGCCGGAGTAGAACCAGAGGGCCAGGCGGTTCTCGTCCACCCGCGGATCGCTGCGCAGCGTCTCCAGCGCGGCCTCGACGTTGGCCGAGCCCACCGGGTACTCCTCGGGGGTGTGCAGGCGGTGGTCGACCACCGCGCCGACCGCCCCGCGGGCGGCGGCGAGCCGGGCGTACCCCTGGAAGACCGGCCAGTCGCGCTGCGTCGGGCGCACCTCGGCGGGCAACGGCCCGCCGGGCACGACGAGGACCGCCGGCCGCGGTTCGGTGACCTCGTCGGGCAGGTAGAGGTCCAGGAACTCGTGGCGTTCGGGAGTGCGGGCATCGACCGGAAGAACGAAGGGCTTCAGGAAGTCCATCGACAGATCCTAACTTCTTAAGGAAGTGGCCGGGCCGGCCGATCAAACAGTGGTGGAGGAGGAGCGACTCGGGGCGCTGCACGAGTACCGGCTGCTCGACACCCCGCCGGAGGCCGAGCTGCAGGCCGTGCTGCGGGTCGCCGCGACCGTGGCCGGAGTGGGCTCGGCCAGCCTCAACCTGATCGACGAGCACCGCCAGTACCAGCTGATCCGGATCGGCGGGGCCCCTGTCGAGTGCGCCCGCTCCGACTCGATGTGCGCGGTGCGGTTCGAGGCGGGCGCCTTCGTGCACGTGCCCGACGCCCGGGCGGACCCGCTCTACCAGCACAACCCGTGGGTCACCGGCGGCCTGGGCCGGATCCGCTTCTACGCCTCGGCGCCGCTGATCACCCCGGAGGGGTACGCGCTCGGCACGCTCTGCGTCTTCGGCGACCACCCGCACGAGCTGACCGCCACCCAGATCGCCGAGCTCACCGACCTGGCCGGGATCGTCGTGGCGTTCTTCGAACGGCGCAGGCAGGGCCGCCTCACCGCCGACCTGGCCACCGCCGCGCGCACCAGGCAGCAGTGGACCGAGACCCTGCTCGACACGGTCGACGCCGCGGTGATCGCCTGCGACGAGCACTTCCGGGTGACGTTCTGGAACCGCGCCGCCCGCGAGTGGCACGGCAAGAGCGGCGAGGGCGAGGCCGACCCTCCGGTCGGCATCGCCGAGCGATTCGGCCTGTACGAGGCGGACGGGACGACGCCGATCCCGGATCCCGAACTGCCTCTGTGGGTCGCCCTCACCAAGGGCGTCACCGTCACCGGGCGGGAGATGGTGATCCGCCGCCCGGCCGGCGACCCGGTCCACGTGCGGGCCAACGCCAGCCCGCTGCGCGGCCCCCACGGCGAGATCAACGGTGCGGTCCTGGCCCAGGTCGACGTGACCACCGACCGGCTGCGCCGCCGCCTGGTCGAGCAGGCCCGGGAACGGCTCGCCGCGGCCAACGCCGAGCTGGAACGTTCGAACGCGGACCTGACCAACTTCGCCGCCGCGGTCAGCCACGACCTGATCGCCCCGCTCTCCGCGGTCGGCGGGTTCCTGGAACTGCTGGCCCTCGAGGGGTATCCGGAGGCGGCGAAGGGGTCGGCCGAGGTGGCCAGGATGCGGGACGTGATCGACGGCCTGCTGGCCGACGCGCTCGCGGCCCGTTCCTCGGCCGCGGCCGCCCGCGCTTCGGGAATGGCGGCCGGCGCTTCAGGATCGGCGGCTGGTCGCCGATAGGGGAGAGGTGGATCTGGTCGAGCAGCGGGTGGGTGATCGCGAGAAGCGGCGGCTGGCCGTGTTGCACGAGTACCGCCTGCTCGACGCGCCAGCCGGCGACGAGCTGGAGGCGGTGGTCCGGGTCGCGGCCACGGTGGCCCGCGTGCCGACCGCCACGCTCAACCTGATCGACGAGAACCGGCAGTGCCAGCTCACCACTGTCGGCTTCGAAGGCGGGATCTCGGCCCGCTCCGACTCGATGTGCGCGGTCCGGTTCGAGAGCGGCGAGTTCACCTACGTCCCGGACGCCCGCCTCGACCCGGCCTACCGCGCCAACCCGTGGGTCACCGGCGTGCTCGCCGGCGTGCGCTTCTACGCCTCCGCACCGCTGGTCACCCCGGACGGGTACGCGCTCGGCTCGCTCTGCGTCTTCCACGACCAGCCGCACACCCTGGACGCCGGGCAGGTGGCCCGGCTCAAGGACCTGGCCCAGGTGATCGTGGCGCTGTTCGAGCGCCGCCGGCAGGCCCGCATCAACGCGGAGCTGGCCGAGATCGCCGAGGCCCGGCAGCGCTGGACCGACACGCTGCTGGACACCATCGACGTGGCGGTCGTCGCCTGCGACCGTGACGGGCGGCTCAACCTGTTCAACCGCGCCGCCCGGCAGTGGCACGGGCTGGACGCGGATCCGTCCGCCGACCCGAGCGAGTATGCGAGCAGGTACTCGCTCTTCGAGCCCGACGGCGACACCCCGCTGCCGGCCGAGCGCATCCCGCTGCTGCGCGCGCTGCGGGAGGGCACGGTCAGCAACGCCGAGATGATCATTCGCCGCAGCTCCGGCGAAAGCATGCACGTCACCGCGAACGGCCGCGCGCTGATCGGCCCGGACGGCACCCCGCTCGGCGCGGTGGTCGCGATGAACGACGTCACCATCGACCGCGCCCAGCAGCGGGTGATCGAGCACGCCCGCCGGGAGCTGGCCGCCGCCAACGAGGAGCTGCGCCGCTCCAACACCGACCTGAACAACTTCGCCGGCGCGGTCAGCCACGATCTGGTCGCCCCGCTCGGCGCCGTCGGCGGCTACCTGGAACTGCTCGAGGACGTCGTGCAGGGGCAGCCCCGGGAGTGGGTGGACGCGGCGTCGCGCGCGGTCACCCGGATGCGCGACCTGATCGGCTCCCTGCTCGGGTACGCGCGTGCCGGCAGCGCCCCGATCCGGTGTGTCCGCGCCGAGCTCGGGGAGGTCTTCGACAGCGCTGTCGCCGACCTGCACGCCGAGATCAACGCGGCGCGGGCGGCGGTGCTGGCTCCGACGCCGCTGCCGCAGGTCTCCTGTGATCCGGTGCTGGCCCGCCAACTGCTCCAGAACCTCATCGCGAACGCGATCAAATACCGCCATCCGGACCGTCTGCCACGGGTCGAGGTGACAGCGGAGCGGGACGGGGCCGGCTGGGCGGTGACGGTGGCGGACAACGGGACGGGGATCCCGGAGGGCCAGCGGAACCGGGTCTTCGACATGTTCACCCGCGTGGAGGGGACAGCCGTGGCCGGGCACGGGATCGGGCTGTCCAGCTGCCTGCGCATCGTGGACCGGCACGGCGGCACGATCCGCGTGGCGGACAACCCCGGCGGCGGCACCCGGATCATCTTCACCCTGCCGGACCAGAGCGCCTGAAATCCGGTTCGGTACGACCAAGCACGCGCTCGGCCACGACGGCCGGCCGCCTCGAGCGGCCTCTGGCCGCCAGCCGGGCTCGCGCGGCCGGGCTGCCTCCGGTTGCCGTTGTGGGCGGAGCTTTCTAGCCTCGGCCAGGTGACAGTGGATCTGTTCGATGCGTCCGCCATGTACGACGACGACTACCTGCACTTCTTCGCCGGCCCGCCCGCGAAGGTCACCCACGGCCCGGCGGTGCCCACCGACCACGGCGGCTCGCCGACCGCCGACCGCCTCTGGCGGCTGCTGGACCTGGAGCCCGGGATGAGCGTGCTCGACGTCGGCTGCGGCCACGGCTCGCTCGCCAACGCCCTGGCCGGACGGGGCTGCCAGGTGACCGGACTCGACTTCTCCACGGTGTTCCTGGAGCGGGCCCGATCGGACGCCACCGCGCAGGGCGTGGACGTCGACTACCGGGCCGGAGACATGCGCGAGCTCCCGCGGGAGTGGACCGGGCGCTTCGACCGGCTGGTCAACTGGTCCACGGCGTTCGGGTACTTCGACGATCCCACCAACCGGCGGGTGCTGGCCGAGATGGCGCGCGTGCTCAGACCCGGCGGCCGGCTCGCCATGGATCTGGACAACCAGATCAGGTTCCTGACCTCCTGGACGCCGTCGCGGGTCACGGTCGCCAAGGAGAACGGCGACATGCTCGTCGACAGGCATCGCCTCGACGCGCTGACCGGCCGCTTCGAGGTGGAGCGCACGGTGATCCGGGACGGGACGGTGCGGACGCTGACGTTCCTCAAGCGGCTGTTCGGCTTCCCGGAACTGCGCGACTGGTGCGTCGCCGCCGGATTCGGCGAGGTGTCGGCGTACGGGGAGGACGAGCGGCCGCTCACCGCGGAGCACCACCGCATGGTCATCCGGGCCGTGAAGTGACGCCCGCGGACGCCACCGGCCGGCGGATCGGCGTCGTGAGCTGGGACGACGAACGGCCCCTCCCGGGTGGGAAGGACCGTGAGCGGTGCGGCTCAGCCGCTGTCGGCTGACTGTTGGCGTTGGAGTTTCCGGTTCTGTTCGAGGGCTTCCTCGAGCTGGTCCTCGAGAATGATGATCCGGCAGGCGGCTTCCAGGGCGGTGCCCTGATCGACCATCTCCCGGGCGCGTGCGGCGAGGCGCAGCTGGTATCGCGAGTAGCGGCGGTGCCCACCGGCCGAGCGGAACGGGGTGAACAGTCTTTCCTCGTCGAGCCGTCGCAGGAAGTCCGGCGACGTGCCGGCGATCTCCGCGGCGCGGCCCATCGTGTAGGCGGGGTAGTCGTCGTCCCCGAACATGTCGTCGGGTCGGGTCATATACGAGTCTCCATGACGAGGACCCCGGCGCGGTTGCGCCGGGGTCCGGGGTTACTGGACTGAAACACCATCACCGGCTCGTTCGCCGGTTTGTCGTGTCCGCACCCGCCGTCATGGACGGCGCGAGGTGCGAGGATCGCATAAGCGTGACCGGAGACCACCTCTCTTCGAAGGCAACTACGGTGTCCGCCCCTGGATCCGGAACGCGATCCGTGGCGGGCGATCCAACGGTGTTCTCGCCCTCCCTTTCCTCTGTTTCCGTTGTTTCTGTGGTGCTGCTCGCCGGCGCCGGAGCCCCACGCGAATTCATGGCGCCGCACGCGTGCGACGAGCTTCTCGCTCCCGGGCACGGCCCTGAACCCGCACTGGCCCCGCCCGGTGTTACCTGATCTCGCGGCGACGCGGGCATCGCGTCGCCGTGCCGTCGAGCGAGCCACGACGTGGTGCCGGGCCCTGCTGTAGCTCGACCGCTCTGTCGGCGTCTTCACCGGATCTTTGTCTTCACCGGATCTCTGCTGTTAACGACAGGAACTCTAGCCAACTGCCATCAGAAATTCTAGTCCTTCGGGAACAAATTTTCGGATGCGCCCGCCGCGGGCCGGATCAGGAAGGGCGCGACGTGGGTAGGGGAACGGCATGGCCACGAAGAACGAGGAGAGCGGCCGGCGCACCGCCGAGGCGATGCGCGCCACCGCGGAGGAGCTGGAACAGGTCGAGGCGACCATGCACGACAGCGCGCGGACGCTGCCCGACCCGGCGGCCCGGGCCCGGCTGCACGGCGTCGCGAACGAGGTCACCGCGACGGCCGCCGACATCGACCATCGCGCCGACGGCCTGCCCGCGGGCTGCCGTGGCTCAGACCCCGACTACGGGCCGTGAGCTGCCCCACTTCGCCGCGAACCGGAAGTCCGGTGGGTTCTAGGGTCGTTCCGTGGATCACTTGACCGGGCGGCAACGACGGACTGCGCTGGTGGCACTGGCCCTGGGTGGCGTGGCGATCGGCCTGACCGAGTTCGTGGCGATGGGCCTGCTTCCCGACATGGCACGCGACCTGTTGCCGGACGCGTGGGCCCGCTCGCGGGAGGACGCGGTCGCGCGGACCGGGTGGGTCATCACGGCGTACGCCCTCGGGGTGGTCGCCGGCGCACCGCTGATCGCCGCGCTCTCCGCGCGCATGCCCCGCAAGCGGCTGGTGGTCGCCCTGCTCGTGCTGTTCACGGCCGGAACCGTGGCGTCCGCGGTGGCCCCGACGTTCGGGCTGGTGCTGGTGGCCCGGTTCGTCGCGGCGCTGCCGCACGGCGCCTACTTCGGCGCGGCCGGCCTGCTCGCCGCCACGCTGATGGGGCCGGGCAGCGAGGCGCGCGGCTTCGCCACCGTGCTCGGTGGTCTCACGCTCTCCAACGTCGCCGGCGTCCCGCTGATCACGCTGGCCGGGCAGTCCGCCGGGTGGCGCGTGGCGTACCTGGCGATCGCCGCGGTCTTCCTGCTCGCGCTCTTCGCGGTGCTGGCCACCGTGCCCGAGGTGCCGATGGCTGCCGGCGCGTCGGTCGCGGCCGAGCTGCGCGCGTTGCGCCGCCCGCAGGTGTGGCTGGTGGCGCTGACCGCCGCGATCGGGTTCGCCGGGTTCTTCGCGGTGGACAGCTACATCGCGCCGGTGACCACCGAGGTGACCGGGCTGTCCTCCGGGCTGGTGCCGTGGGTGCTGGTCGCGGTCGGCCTGGGCATGACTGTCGGGAACGCCGCGGGCGGCTGGTTCGCCGACCGGAACCTGCACCGGTCCACGCTGGTCTCGTTCGGCTCGGTCATCGTCGCGATCGTGATCTTCGCGCTGTCGGCCGGTTCACCGGTCGGGCTGTTCGTGTCGTCGTTCCTGGTCGGCGCGGCCAGCCTGTCGTTGGGCCCGGCCCTGCAGGCCCGGCTGATCACGGTGGCGCCGGGCGCGCAACTGATGGGCGCCGCTGTCAACCAGTCCGCGATGAACCTGGCCAACAGCCTGGGCGCGGCGCTCGGCGGCCTGGTGATCGCCCGTGGCTATGGCTACCTGGCGCCGGCCTGGACCGGCGTCGCGCTGGCGGTGGTGGGGGTGGCGCTGGCCGCGACCAGCTTCGCGCTGGACCGCCAGCCGGTCGCCGACCTCGCCGCCGGTGCGTCCGGTCGACGTTGAACCCCGGTTCGCTTGCCGGCCCGCCCCCCCTCGCACCGGGGCGTTCAGGGTCCGCTGAGGCGTTGTTGGCCTGCTGTTCACCATCGGTGGCCTACCATCCGGCGATGACGGCTTCCAGCCTGCTGCCCGCACCCGACGATCCGTTCAGGTCGCCGGGGCCGCTCGATCCGCTCGCCGGCTCGCTCGCGCTGGAAGCCGGCGCCCACCTCGTCGGCACCACCGGCTCCGACGGCGCTCGCCTTGCCTGCGTGTCCACCTTCGACGGCGCGGGCCTCGCCGGCACGGCCGGTCTTCATCTCGCGGGCGCGGCCGGTGTCCACGTCGCCGGTGCCGGCGACGCCCTTGCGTCCGGGCCGCTGACCACCGCGGCCCGGACGCTGGCCACGTCGCTGCTCGGCGACATGGGCAACCGCTGGCTGCACACCCAGGGCGTCGCCGAACGCGCCGCCGGCCTCGCCGGCCCGCTGGGCGTCGACGCCGACCTGCTCACCGCGGCGGCCTGGCTGCACGACATCGGGTACGCCGAACCGACAGTGGTCACCGGCTTCCACCCGCTGGACGGCGCCGACCACCTGACCGGCAACGGCTGGCCGGTCCGGGTGGCGGGCCTGGTCGCGTACCACTCCGGCGCCCGGTTCGTCGCCGCGGCCCGGGGCCTGAGCGAGCTGCTCGCGGCGTATCCGGACGAGCGCACCGTGCTGGCCGACGCCCTCACCTACGCCGACCAGACCGTCGGCCCGGCCGGTCGGCGCGTGGATCCGAAGGCCCGGTATGCCGAGATGCTCCACCGGCACGGCCCGTGCTCCTGGAACGCGCGCGTCCATCCGGCCCGCGGACCGTACCTGACGGCCGTCGCGGACCGCATCGAACACCTGCTCACTCTTCCCGACCCCCACTGATCCGACAACCACCACCCTCGGCCGTTTGCGTCCGGCTGGGGTGATCGTTGTCATCGGGGTCTGGTGGCCACCATCGGTCCCAGCCGTTTGCGTCCGGCTGGGGTCACCGTCAGGACCCGCGGGACGGACGGGACGCGCTGCTCCCGGTGGGGACGGGGCAGACGTCATGCAAAGTGGATTCAGGGGTGTGACGTCAGGAACCGGGACAAGGCTTCGTGGTACGGCCGTAGCGAGCTGATCTCCAGGTATTCGTCCGGCCCGTGCTGGCCGTCGCCGGTCGGACCGAAAATGACCGCGCCGATGCCGAGCGGGAAGTAGAACCGGCTGTCGGCGGCGCCGTGCTTGCGCAACAGCGACCCGGGATGGCCGGCCGCCTGGACCGCCGCCCGCAGCGCCCGTACCTGAGCGGTCTCCGGATCGGCCCGGTGCGGCGTGCCCACCGCGTCCACCACCACCTCGACCCCGGGCCCGGCGATCGCGCCCAGACGTTCCGCGATCTCGGCGGGGGAGCGGCCGGTCAGCCCGGCGTCCTCCGGCGGGTAGCGGATGTCCAGCCACGCGGTGGCGTCCGCCGGCACCTGGTTGACCGCCTCGTTGCCGGTTTCGATGCGTGCCACGTTGACCGTTGTCGTCCAGGCCTCGCCGGCCGGCGCCGGATAGCGGTCCAGCAGCCGGTTGATCGCCGTGATCACCGAGAGCAGGGCGTTGGCGCCGAGCCACGGATACGCCGCGTGCGCCGCCTGACCGGAAGCGATCAAGCGGGCCTGGACCAGCCCCTTGGACTCGGTGACCACCCGCAGCCCGCTCTGCTCGCCGATGATCACGAAGTCGCCGCGGACGCCCTGCGCCACCTGGTGCCCGGTGCCGTCGAAGCCGCCCACCTCCTCGTCGGTGACCAGCTGCAACGCGATCGGGTACGGCAACTCGCCGGCCAGCTCGCGGAACACCGTGGCCAGCACCAGCGCGGCCACCTTCATGTCGTGCGTCCCGCGGCCGTAGAGACGGTCACCCTCCCGGCGCGCCCGGAACTGCTCCGGGGCACCGGGAACCACGTCCAGATGACCGTTGAGGATCACCCGGGGACGGCCTGGACGGTCGGGATGGGTGATCAACGCGCTGGGCTTGCCGTGCGACTCGAAGCGACGGACGTCGAAGCCCGGCCCCACCAGGTCGAGGGCGAGACCGAGGGCCCGGTGCAGGTCACCGGGCCGGTCGGCGGTGGACCGGATCGCGATCAGCGCCTCGGCGGACGCCAGCAGCTCCTCCATCCGGCGACGCTACCGCGGGAGCTGCTCGCCTGCCTCCACGGCGATCGGCAGCTTGTTCTCGCGCGGCGGCAGCGGGCAGGTGGCGAACTCCGTGTACGCGCAGGGCAGGTTCGTGGCCCGGTTGAAGTCGAGCACCACCGTGCCGTCCCCGGCCGGCGCGGCGACGGTCAGGCTCCGGTTCGCCGGGTACGTCGTGACGCCCGAGGTCGCGTCCGTGAACAACACGAACAGTGAGCCCGGAGTGCCGCCGTTGAACGCGGTCAGCGCCAGCTCCTGCCCGCCCACGGTGAACTCGATCCGTCCGGGCGACTCGTACACGTGCTCCAGGCCCTCCGCGACCGATCCCACGGTCACCGGCCGCGGCTCGTCGAACGGCACGAACCGGCCGGTCACCACCCACTTCTCGTCCGGGCTGTAGGTTGGCGTGCCGGGGTACCGCACCCGGGTCTCGTGCGAGGGGTGCCGCGGCCGGAGCACGTCGTAGCCACCGCGCCGGGCGATCTCGAGCTTCGCATCGCCGTAACCCACGGTGATGTCACCGCGCTCCTCGATGGGCCCGAAGTGGTGCTCTCCGGCGGCGACGCCGTCCAGCTCCTCGCCGGGCGCCAGGACCACGACCACCCCGTCCGGCCCGGTGCGCCACTCGCCCGGCGCGTCCGGGAACCGCCGCGGGGTCTCGTCCAGCCAGTGCAGCCCGGTGATCGCCAGGAAACCGTGCGGGGCGGCCCGCCGTTCCTCGTGCTCGTCGTGCCACTGCTTCCACTGCTGTTCGAAGCTGCTCATGGATCGACCATAATCCCTACTCTCGTTATGGGATATGGCGCCGCGCTGTGACGTCTGCTAACTTCGTGACCAGGTCATGAGTGTCAGCGTCAAGCCCCGGCTCGCTGACCGGCAACCCTTGCGTTCGCGATGGGGTGCCCCGGGTGAGGACCGGGCCGGCGTCGACCGACGACGGCAAGCGCGGACCAGGTGGGTCCCCCGATCTCAGCGGAGGTGTGCCGTGTCGGCACTCGACATCATCGGCGACGACCTGAAGACCGAGCTTCCCGGCGGTGAGACGGTGCGCTTCACGTACCTCGACTACGCGGCGTCGGCGCCCTGTGTGCGGGCCGCGGCGGAGGCGGTGGCCGAGCTGCTGCCGCGGTACGGCAGCGTGCACCGGGGGACCGGGGTGCGCTCGCAGACCTCGACCGTGGCGTACGAGTTGGCCCGGGACGTGGTCGCGGAGTTCGTCGGGGCCCGCCCGGGAGACGAGGTGATCTTCACGCGGAACACCACGGACTCGCTGAATCTGCTGGCCCGCGCGTTGCCCGGGGGTACCCGGACGATCCTGTTCGAGGGTGAGCACCACGCGAACCTGCTGCCCTGGCCGGACCCGGTGCGCCTGCCCGCGCCGTCGTCGCCCGAGCAGGCGTTGGCGGCCGTCAGCGCGGTCATCGACGAAAGGTGCGTGCTCGCGGTGACCGGCGCCAGCAACGTGACAGGCGAGATCTGGCCGGTCCGCGAGCTGGCCGACATCGCGCACGCCAGCGGCGCCCGGGTGGTCGTCGACGCCGCCCAGCTCGCCCCGCACCGCCCCGTCGGCCTGGACGACCTGGGCGCCGACTACCTGGCCTTCTCCGGGCACAAGCTGTACGCCCCGTTCGGCGCCGGCGTACTGGCCGGGCGCGCCGACTGGCTGGACGCGGCCGAGCCGTACCTCTACGGCGGCGGCGCCAGCGCCACGGTCGGCGACCGGCCCGGTGACCTCACCTGGGCGGTGGGGCCGGCCCGGCACGAGGGCGGCACCCCCAACCTGCTCGGCGCGGCGGCGATCGCCGCGGTGTGCGCCGCCCTGCTGGTCGCCGACCGGGACGCCCTGCACCGCCGGGAACAGGATCTCCTGGCCCGACTCCGGGACGGGCTCGACGGCGTACCGGAGCAAAGCCTTTTCGGTCCGGATCATCCGCGGGTCGGCATCGTCTCCCTCGCCCTCGGCCGGCACGACCCCGCCCGGATCGCCCACCGGCTGGGCCGGGAACACGGCATCGGCGTCCGGGCCGGCCAGTTCTGCGCGCATCCGCTGGTGCGCCGGCTGCTCGACGCCGATCGGGCGGACGGCTGTACGGCGCCCGGCGCCGGCCTGCTGCGGGCCAGCTTCGGCCTGGGCAGCACCACCGAGGATATCGACCGCTTCACCGGGGCGCTGGCGGACGTGCTCCGCTCCTGACCGGTGTGTCACTCCTGCGGCTCTGTTCACTTGATGGAAACCACAGAGGTGCCCGCGGCCGGTTAGAGTCCCGCCATCCTAGACAACGTTGATCCCTTCATCGGCACCGCGGCGACCGACCTGCCTCGCGCACATGGTCTGGCCGCTACCTGGTGGTGGCCCAAGCCGCAGGTGGGCAACACGCACCCCGGCGCGACCTCGCCCCTGGGCATGGTCTCCGCCTGCGCCTACTCCGGCGCCTATCCGACCGGTTACGGCAGGTACGCGAAGAACACCGAGGGCGTGCCCGAGGAGATGTTCGCGCGCACCGAGGCGTCCGGCTTCACCCACTTCCAGCAGTCCGGCACCGGCGCGATCCGCAAGTACTACAACTACGTGCGGGTCACCCCGATGGTCCAGCCGCTGGACGACCTCGGCCAGTCGTGGGCGCTGCACGACGAGCGCGCCGAGCCCGGCTACTACGCCGCGAACCTGGACACCGGGGTGCGCTGCGAGACCACCGTGGGGGAGAAGGTCGCCGTCCACCGGTACACGTTCCCCGACCACCACAGCGCCCGGGTCGTCATCGACCTGAGCTGCGGCGGCCTGGCGATCGACCTGGGCCGCACGGTCCCGCTGCGCGCCCAGGTGGAGAGCATGGGCCGCGGCACCGCGCAGGGCACCGTGGTGATGGAGGGCGTGCCGCTCTCGGTCTACCTGGAGGCCGACACTCCGGGCTGGCGGCAGATGCTGTGGTACGACAGGCGCCTGATCCCCGGCGGCACCCGGCTCGACTTCGACAGCATCCGGCACACCACGTTGCGCCCGTTCGGCCTGCTGTTCGTGGGCTCGGCCCGCGCCGGGCAGAGCGTCGAGGTGCGGATGGGGTTCTCGCTGCGCGGCTGCGAGCAGGCCAGACGGAATCTGTACCAGGAGTGCGGCACGGGAGAGCCGGCGTTCGAGACGATCCGGGTCCGTACCCGGCACCGCTGGCGCGACCACATCGACCGGGTCCAGGTCGAGGGCGGCACCCCGGCCCGGCGTACGGTGCTGGCGACAGCGCTCTACCACTCGCTGATCAAGCCGTGCTTCGCCGACGACGAGAGCCCGTTCTGGCCCACCTCCGGGCCGTACGCGTTCGACATCTGCACCATGTGGGACATCTACAAGACGCAGCTCCCGCTGCTGCAGGCGATCGTCCCGGACCGCGCCATGGACCTGCTGGAGTCGCTGATCCGGGTCTGCGAGGAGGAGGGCAACTTCCCGATCGGGTACCGGATGGCCCGCGGCGCCGACCGGTTCTTCCGGCAGGCCTCGGCGCTGGCGCACACCGCGATCGCCGACGCCCACGCGCTCGGACGCGGCGGCGTCGACTGGGGCTGGGCGCTCGTGCACATGGTCGACGACCTGCGCCGGATGTACGGCGAGGACTTCTTCGAGCACGGCCTGGTCCATCCGATCACGCACACCCTGGACCTGGCGTACGCCCACCACGCCACCGCCCAGGTGGCCCGCGCGCTCAACGACCGCCGGCTCGCCGACGACCTGGAACGCCGCGGCCACCAGTGGGTCAACGCGTTCGACCCGGCCACCGGCCTGCTGCGCGACTCGGAGTTCTACGAGGGCGGTAAGTGGAACTACTCGTTCCGGCTGCTGCACGACATGGCTGCCCGGATCGCGCTGTCCGGCGGCGACCGCGGCTTCGTCGACCAGCTGGACCGCTTCTTCGGGTACGGCGCCGAGCCGGTGGAGCAGCCCGGGGTCCGGCCGCAGCCGGCCGAGATGGCGCTCGGCTACGCCCTGAACCGCTTCGAGGGGCTGAACAACGAGCCGGACATGGAGGCGCCCTGGGCGTACCACTACGCCGGCCGCCCGGACCGCACCGCCGGGATCGTGCACTCCGCGCTCACTTGGCAGTTCGGCACTCGCCCCGGCGGGCTGCCGGGCAACGACGACTCGGGCGGCCTGAGCGCGTGGTACGTCTGGGCGTCGCTGGGCCTGTTCCCGGTCGCCGGCCAGAACCTGTTCCTGGTCAACGCCCCGGCGTTCGCGAGAGCCGCGCTGCGGGTCGGTGACGAGGAGTTCGTCATCGAGACCAGCGGACATCGAGAAACGCCGATCAGTATGGACGGTCTCGACCAGGAACCACCGGCCCAGTACGTCCAGGCCGCCACGCTCAACGGCAAACCGCTGCACGCGGCGTACCTGTCCGCCACCGACGTGCACCGCGGGGGCCGGCTGCACCTCGAACTCGGCCCCCGGGCATCGACGTGGGGACACGAGAACCGCCCACCGTCGCACTCCTTCACAACCTAAGGAATGACCATGAGCCGTCCTACGCGGAGACTCGTGATCGCGGTCCGCGCCGACCCGGTGATCTGCGGACACTCGGGTGAAGCACGCAACCTCGCCGAAGTGGCCCTGACCCGGGGTTTCGACGACGTACGCCTGCTCACCTGGCCGATCCCCACGCTGCAGGCGGCCGGCCTGCCGCTCAAGCCGCTCGACCGGCTGCTGCCGTACAGCGACGGCATCACCGTCGAACGCCCCGAGGCGGTCGGCGACTACCGCGTCCCGGACGGCCGCCACCTGGCCGGTCTCACCGGCCGGCTGGTCGAGCTGATCAGCGACGGCGTGCCCACGGTCTGCCTGTCGATGTACCTGGTACCGCACACCCAGGTGATCAACGACGCGGTCACCGCGGCCCGGGCCGCCGGCTTCGACCCGCAGGTGCGCACCATCGCCAAGGCGGTCGGCTCGGACGTCACCAACGTGATCCGCTCCTGCCTGCGCGAGGGCCGCTTCGGCGCCGCCACCGTGCTGATGACCACGTTCCTGGCCAGCGACGAGGTGGTGGCCGTCTCGGAATACACCAAGGACGAGATCGTCGCCTCGGCCGAGGAGGTCGACGCGCACTGCGGCACCACGTTCGCTCGGCAGTGCCGCGAACGCGTCACGGTCAGCTACCTGCCGATCGACTCGTCCGCGTTCCTCGGCCTGGACGACGAGGCGATCGGCCAAGCGCTCGCCAAGCGGGGCCTGGAGCGCGGAAAATACCTGCTCTTCCTGTCCCGGGTGGCCCGCGCCAAGGGCATTTACGACCTGGTCATCGCGTACGGCCAGATGCGCGCCCGGGACCGGGTGCCGCTCGTCGTCGCCGGCACCGGACCGGCCCTGGAACACGTCCGCGCGATGGCCGAGGAGGACGACCGGATCATCTTCCTCAACGACGTGGACGACGACGAGAAGCCGCTGCTGATGGCGGGGTGCGCGGCGTACGCCCTGCCGACCAGGCCGGAGCCGGACTTCGTGGAGACCTTCGGCATCGCGCTCGCCGAGAAGATGCTGGCCGGCGGCGGCCCGATCGTCACGACGCTGACCGGCGGCACCGGCGAGGCGGTCGGCGACACCGCTGTCATCGTTGCGGCGGGGGACGTCAACGCACTCGCGGACGCGCTGGACCGGGTCGTGCTGGACATGCCGGAGCCGGAGAAGCGGGCGATGGAGGCCCGGGCCCGCGACCATGCGATGTCCTTCGACCGCGTCGCCGTCTTCGACTCGCTGTTCCCCGCCTGACGCCTCGGTCGCGCGAGGAGGCGGCCGCCGGGCCGCCTCCTCGTCCTCAGAGCGCGCCCCTTGCGAGCAGGCCGTCCAGCTTGGTGTAGCCCTCGTCGACGCCGGTCTGCATGCCGCCGCGCAGCCAGGCGTCCCGGCCCTCGAAGCTGTCCACCAGGGACTGGATGTGCAGCCGGGTGCGGCCGCCGCCCAGCTCCTCGAAGGTCATCGTCTCCAGGGCGACCCCGTCCGGGGCGCCCTCGAACGTGAACGTCTGCACGATCCGGTCCGGCCGCACCTCGTGGAAGCAGCCCCGGAACCTGTACTCCTCGTCGCCGCGGACCGCGGCGTACCGCCAGGAGCCGCCGTCGCGGGCGTCCCAGTGGTCGATGCGGACGCTTGTCGAGTCCGGTCCGCACCACTGCTGGAACAGCTCGGGGTCGGTGTGTGCCCGGAACAGTTGCTCGGCCGTACCCTCGAAGTCCCGGGTGGTCCGGATGATCGGCAGTTCCTTGTCCGCCTCGATCTTGGCCTCGGTCATCTCTCCCCGCCTTTCTCCTCGTTCATGGTCCGGAGCACCGCGTCCAGGCGCTGGTAGCGCGCCTCGGCGCGGCGCCGGTACTGCTCGATCCAGCCACCGACCTCGTCGAACACGTCCCGCTCCAGCCGCACGACCCGCGGCTGCGGGCCCGGCGGCCGAGTCACCAGCCCGGCCTCCTCCAGCACCTTGAGGTGCTTGTAGACCGCCTGCAGCGACATCCGGTACGGCTCGGCGAGCTGGTTCACCGTCGCGTCCCCGTCGGCCAGCCGCGCCACCATGTCGCGCCGCGTCGGGTCGGCCAGGGCCGCGAACACCCGTGACAGCTCGTCCGCCGGCATCCCGTTCCTCGTTTCAACTCATCGGTTGAAAGAGACGCTAGACCGGACCCTGTGGCACTGTCAACCAAAACGTTGAAAGGGCAGCTCAAGGCGACGCCGCGGAATACCTGGAGCTGCTGCGTGTGGTGGGTGAGGAATTCTCAACCATCGATCGGCGGGGTGGCTGTGCGGGCCCGTCGGGGCAACGTTCGCCGGGTGACGATCCCTCGCCGTACCCGCATCGGAGCGACGGCCGCGGCGGCCGGCGGTCCCGCCCAGGCAGGTGTCGGACACGGGAACGGCCAGCTCACCGTCCCGCTCGGCACCCGCGCCACGATCGACACCGCGGCGGCGACCCTGACCGTGGAGGCCGGCGTGCGGGCCGTCCACTGAGCACCGCGGCTGTTAGGGTTGCGGCCAGGTCATGAGCGCCAGCGCGAAGCCCCGGCTTGCTGGCCGGCAACCCTCCAGTTCGCGGGTGGGGTGCCCCGGGTGATGACCCGACCCGGCGCACGGTGTGCCGGGTAAGCCGCGAAAGGGGCCACCTCGTGCTGCTCAACGAACTCGACGCGCCGGTGCTGGACGGCCACCTCGTCCGCCTGGAGCCCTTGGCTGCCGGGCATGCGCCGGATCTCGCGGTGGCGGCCGGGGAGGACCGCGCGACATATCGGTACACCTGGGTGCCGGCGGCCGGTGAGATCGGGCGCTACATCGACGAACAGTTGGGGCGGGCCGCGGCGGGAGTGCTCCGGCCGTACGCCCAAATCTCGAAGAAGTCGGGCAAAGCCGTCGGCGTCACCGCTTTCTGGGATCCGCGGCACTGGCCGGAGCGTGACGAGCTGTGCGCGGTGGAGGTGGGTTTCACCTGGCTCGGCCGGAGCGCGCAGGGCACCGGGGTCAATACCGAAGCGAAGTACCTGCTGTTCCGGCACGCTTTCGAGCGGTGGAACGCGGTTCGTGTGGACCTGAAGACGGATGCTCGCAACGAACGTTCGCGGGCGGCGATCGAGCGGGTCGGCGCGCGCTTCGAGGGCGTCCTTCGGTGCTGGTCACGATCGTGGGCGCCGGGCGAGCAGGGGCGGTTGCGGGACTCGGCGATGTATTCGATCATCGCTTCGGAGTGGCCGCACTGCCGGGCGCGTCTGGAGGCTCGGCTCGCCCGGCTCTGACGTTCGAGGGACCTCCCGGTGCCAGCTGGGAGCGTGCGCGGCTCGGGCCGAGGGAGACCGGAACAATGCCACCCGCTCGCCTGCCGGGGATCGGGCCGGCTCGTAGTCCATCGACGACTTGAGCGACATAGGGTTGCGGTATGCGTATCTCCATCTGGCCGGGTGCGGGTCAGCCCTGGTCCGACATTCTCGAGGTAAGCCGTCACGCGGAGGAGACCGGCTGGGACGGTGTCTGGATCGCCGACCACTTCATGCCGAACGCCGACTCCGGCCGCGACCCGGAACACCCCACCCTGGAGGCGGGCTCGCTGGTCGCCGGGCTGGCCGCGGCGGTTCCCCGGGTGCGGATCGGCACCCTGGTCTACGGCAACACCTACCGGCACCCGGCCGTCCTGGCGAACATGGCCGCCACCACCGACCACATCAGCGGCGGCCGCTTCACGCTCGGCGTCGGCGCCGGCTGGCAGGTCAACGAGCACCAGCAGTACGGGATCGAGCTGCCCCCGACCAAGGCGCTGCTGGACCGCTTCGTCGAGGCGTTGCAGGTGCTGCACGGGCTGCTCCGCACGCCCCGGACCACCTTCGACGGCCGGTACTACGAGCTCACCGACGCGATCTGCGAGCCGAAGCCGGTGCAGGACCGGCTGCCCATCATGATCGGCGCCAAGGGCGAGAAGCGGATGCTCGGCGTCGTCGCCGAGTACGCCGACCAGTGGAACACCTGGGGTTTGCCGGAGACGATCGCGCACAAGTCGGCGGTGCTCGACCGGTTCTGCGCCGAACGCGGCCGCGACCCGAAGTCGATCGCCCGCACCGCGCAGGCGCTCACCGTGGTGAACGGGCCGCTGCCGGAGGGTCTGGCGCTGCCGGCGATCGGCGGCAGCCCGGAGAGGCTGGCCGACGCGATCGCGGAGTACCGCGTGGCCGGCCTGGACGAGCTGATCGTCCCGGACGGTTTCCTCGGCACGGGCGCCGAGAAGCTCAAGGCGATGGACACGGTCCTGAGCCTGGTACGCGGATAGCAACCAGCGGACCCCTCACGTCGCCTGGGCGATCGCCGACATGGCATGGCGACCCGCGCGGTGCGGGCTCAGGCGACGTGAAAGGCCCACTGTGATGGAGTTGCCCGAGATCGGTTCCCCGATGTTCCTCGCGCTGGGGGACGGCGTGAACTTCCGGTCCCGGCTGGAGGCGGTGGACGAGGACACGTTCAGCGTGGCCGCCCCGCTCGAGACCACCGGCCCGGAGGGCTTCCTGCCCGGCTACGAGTTCGAGGTGTTCTGGGTGCCGCCGCGTACCCGGATCGTGATGCCGGTCCTGCTCAAGCAGGTCAGCGACAGCGCGCCGTTCCGCTGGGCGTTGTTCCCGACCGCGGAGCCGGTGATCAGCAACCGCCGCGAGTTCGCCCGCGGCGGCGCCGGCGCCCCGATCCGCCTCTTCGGCGAGTGGGGCCCGCAGTACCTGCAGGGCAAGATGCTCGACATCAGCGAGGGCGGCCTGCGGTTCTGGGTGCCCGACGCGACGGCGTTCCGCGAGGGCGACTACATGCGCGCCCTGGTCTGGCTGGGCAACGGCGAGGCCGAACTGAAGGGCAAGGTGTACGCGGTCCGCCCGGCCAACGACGGCCCCGGCTTCCACGTGGTGCTGATCTTCAAGACCGTCGACCCGCTCGCCCAGATGATCCGGCAGTACGTGATCGCGTGGGAGATCGGCGAGCGCCGGAAGGCCCAGCGCGGCCAGAACTGAGCTGGAGCGTCGCCGCCGTTCGGCCGCCCGGGGGAGCTGTCCGCGTCCCGGGCGGCCGGCCGCGACGCCCTACTTGTTGACCATCGACCCGGTCCACTGGCCGGACTCCGGGACCGCGATGCAGGTGATCTTGCGGTCGTCGGACCAGGACGTCTCCGACGGGTAGATGTACCAGAACTGCGCGTCGGCGAACTTGCCCGTCGCGTACTTGTCCAGCGAGGCGCCGCAGAGCTTGTCGGCCGCCTTCTCCACCTCGGCGTCGCCGGGGTAGGCGCCCTTCGGCATGGCCGAGACGGCGTACACCTCGCCGCCGTGCGGCACCGAGCAGAGCGACACCGTGAACCGGTCGGCGTCGCTGTCCTCGTCGATGTACGAGATGCAGTCGCCGACCTGCAGGTTCTCGGTCGCCCGGCTGCCCGGGCCGCTGGTGCGCGTCGGCGTGGGCGCCGCCTCGACGGTGGGCCGGCTGCCGACGAAGCCGGAGTCGGCCGGCTCGGTGGTGTCGCCGGTCAGCGTGGCTATCGTGATGAGCGCGGCGATGACCAGGACCCAGAAGGCGGACAGGCTGAGGCCGGCGATGGCCAGGCCCTTGCCGCGGTCGCCGCGCTTCGGGATCTGCACCAGCGCCACGATGCCGAAGATGACGCTGAGCAGGACGCCGCCGAGGACGCCGAAGATCAGCGAGGCGATCGCGAAGCTGTTGGTCCGGCCCTGGGCCGGCGGGCCGAACATCGGGTAGGGGTAACCGGGCTGCGGGTACTGCTGGCCGTATCCCGGGTAGGCCGGCTGGGCCGGATACCCCGGCTGGGCCGGATACCCCGGCTGGGCCGGATACCCCGGCTGGGCCGGATACCCCGGCTGGGCCGGCAGCGGGAACGGGCCGCCGTACGACGGCGCGGGCTGGTGGGGCTGGGTCGGATACGCGCCCGGGGCCGGGAAGGCGTCGGGCGGTGGGGGCGCGGGGTGGGCGTCCGGCTGCGCCGGCGGCGCGCTGTGGACCGGAGCGGCCAGCGGATCACTCACCGGCGAAGGCGGCGCGGCCAGCGGATCGGCCTGCGGCGGTAGGGGTGCCGGACCGGACGCCGGATTCGGCTGCCCGGGAATTTCCTCGTTCACCCCGGGACGCTAACCCGGGGACACTTCTTTTCCGGTTCCCCGACGGTGTCGATTCCGTATCGACGTGCCGGGGGCGGCCGGCCTCCCCGCGACGACTGCCCCTCGAAGCCCTTGCCGCTGGTGGTGGTCCCGGTGCGCCCCGCGGTCTCCGGGGCGACCACGCCGTTTGCCGCCCACCCCAGGATCGGGTACGCCGGGCAGCCGGCACCCGTCCGCCGGCGCCCGGCGCCACGCGGGTCAGACCCGGCCGGCGGTCCGGTCCAGGAGGTCGTCGGCCGGGCAGCGGTTGCGGTTCACGTAGGTCTCGGTGAAGTCGGCCAGCGCGTTCCGCAATTCCCGGCTGGCGCCCTGGCGGGCCAGCGCGCCGTAGGCGGCCAGGAAGCACGCGCGGGCGGCGTCGGCCAGAACCGGGTCGGTGAGGGCGTCGCGGGCGGCGCGTTCCCACAGGCGGGGCTCGGCGGCCAGGTGCGCGGTAGCGGCGTAGGCCTCCTCGGCGGCGCGCGGGTCGTCGAGCAGGGTGGTGATCACCGCGGCCGGGACGCGCCAGCCGGCGCCGGGCTGACGGTCGGCCACGTCGATCTCCAGGTGGCCTCGGGCGGCGACCGGCGGGCGCAGGCCGGCCAGGTGACGGTCGAGATCGGAAACGGTCAGGCGGGCGCCGGTGCGGAGGCGGTCGCGGAGGCTGCGGCCGGTCACCGTGGGGGCGTCCAGCACGTGCGCGACCCAGGCCGTACGCGCATCGATCGCCGGCCTGGACCCCAGACCCTCCGCGACGTTGTCCGGAACGCGCTGGATCGGCGGGGCGGAGCCCGCGCGGCCGGGCAGGACCGGGAGGTCCCGGCGCAGCGCCTGGCGGACGCTGCGCCAGCCGGTCGGGCGGCCCTGCCGCAGCGGCGCGTTGGCGAACGCCGCGGCCAGCACCGGCGCCACGGTGTGCGCGAGGATCCAGCGCCGGTCGATCCCGAGCGGCCCGTCCCCGTGCAGGCCCGCCTCCAGGCCGATCCGGATGCCCGCGGTCGCCGTGCCGTACGCGTGGACCGGCCCCTCCGGGTGCACGGTATCGGTGGCGAACGGCAGCACGCTGAGCCCGTGCCGGTCCATCACCCGGGTGGCGGCGGCCAGGTCGTCGGACGTGCGCCGCAGCGCCACCTCCAGGCCGGGCGACGGGGGAGCGCTGACCACGGCCACCCGTGGCGACCGCGCGTCCAGGAAGCCGTGCCGCAGCGGGCGCCGGACGGTGGGCGCGCACGCCGGATCGAGCAGCAGATCGACCGCGATCCCCACGAATCCCGGCATCCCGGGAGCGAACGCCCGCGCCACGAGGTGCTCCCCGGCGGCCTGCTCGGTCAGGATGGTCACGCGATGCCTCCGCTTGCGCTCGAGGGATGGGCCGGTCGATTTGATCTTTCGGTACGCCCGGAGGTCCGCTCGGCTCCCGGCCGCTTCCGGCTCCCGCCGTGCGCCCGGACCGCCCGGCCCGCGGGGCGGCGCCGGACACGGTCGGAGCGCCTGTCGGCGTCTCCGCTGCTCCGGTCACCGGCCCCGGTGGCAGCGAGCATAGCATTCCTATCTGTCCGATAGGAATGCCGGAGCGAGGTGGACCGGGATAGCCTCCTAGGCAGCCTTAGGGGTGGTGCCGGGGACGGGATCAGGGCCGGCTCCGGGAAACCGCCGGTCCCGGCCGAAACCGCCGCGGCCATAGCGTCAGCTCATGGCACCGAACTCGGTCACCGTCCGCCGGCTCGCCCTCGCCGCCCCGGTGTTGCTGCTGCTCTACGGAATCCTGCGGTTCGCCGACGGCCTCGACGGCCATCGCGGAGCCGGCCCGCTCCGCGACGCCGGCCACCTGGCGTTCTTCGCCGGCATGGCGCTGTTCGGCCTGCTCGCCGTGACGCTGCGCGGCATGCTCCCGGCGCCCGGCCGGGTCGCCACGGCGGCCGCGGTAGCCGCTGTCGCCGGCGTGCTCTGCTTCCTCTGGGTGATCACCGGGGACCTGTCCACCGCGTTCCGGAAGGCGGCCCCGCCGCCCGGCGCGCTGCGGGCCGCCGGCCCGATGCTGTTCCCGCTCGGCGTGCTCGTCCTCTTCGGCCTGCTGGTCGCCGCCCGCCGGCTGCCGGTCCGGACCCCGTTGCTCTTCGGCGCCGGCATCGCCGCGATCACCGTCGATCTGGATCTGCTGCCGTTCGCCGCTGTCACCATCCTGGTCGCGCTGGCCCCGCTGCGCCGGGTCACCCGTCCGGGGCTCCTGCGGCCCCGCCTGGCCACGCTCGCGCACTGATCCGGCCCCGGATCGTGTACCCGGCGCAGCCCTGCCGTCACGAAAATGTCGGCGGGTGGTGGCAGCATCCGAGTATGGAGATTCTGCCCGGCGAGGGAGTCGCACTGGTCAAGGTCGGCGAGTCGAGGGACGCGGTGGAGGCGCGACTCGGCCCGCCCGCGCATCCCGGCATCGCGGCGCGCTCGGTCTACCACACCGAGCCGACGCTCGTGGTCGACTACGACGGCGACACCGTCGAGCTGGTCGAGCTGGGCTGCAGCGGGGACGGCGGCGAACAGGCCACGCTGGACGGTGTCCAGTTGACGTACAGGTTCATGGACGACGTGGTCGCCGAGCTGGCCGCGCTGGGGCACCGGGCCGAGCCGTTCGACATCGGCTACACGTTCCGGGCCGGCTTCACCATCTTCTCGACGGGCACCCGCGCCGCCACCGACCTCGACCCCACCGCCTCGCCGGACGATCCGCGGCCGGTCGTCGACGGCGTCGGCGTGGCCCCCGCGGAATACTGGCTGGGCCCCGCCGCGCCGGAGCCGGCCGGGGTCAGAAGTTGACCGTGACGCCGGCCGTCCCGCAGGCGGCGGTGAGCTTCTCGCTGAGCTCCGCGAAGCCGGCGTCGGCCGCGGTGCCGATCGGATCGGCCGACCGGGCCGCCTTGGCCACCTCGTCGGCGACCGCCCGCGCGGCGACGGTCACCTCGGTGTCCCGGGCCAGGACGAGCGCCTCGTCGACGGTCGTGTGGAAGGTGCTGAACGCCTTCCGGGCGTCCTCCGCCTCGACGTGACCGTCCTGCTTCTGTGCCTCGGAGATGCCGTTCTTCATGGTGCTCCCGGCCTTGTTCACGGTGTCGCAGACGGCCTTGTCGCCGGGCGGGTCGAGGACCGCGCCGCCGTTCGGGGCGCCGCTGTTCGTGGCGCCGTCGTTCGCCGTGCCGTTCGGGGCGCCGCTGTTCGTGGCGCCGTTCGCGACGCCGTTGTTCGCGGTGCTGCTGGGAGCGGCGGGAGCCGCGGCGGGCGTGTCGTCGCCGCACGCGGCGAGGCCGGCCAGGCAGGCGCAGAGCAGGGCGGTGGCGGCGATCCGGGAACGCTTCACGGCAACGGACGGTAGCCGACCTACCTGTGCGGGCAAGTCCGGGGTCAGGGTGCGATGGTGGTGCTGCCCCGCCGGCCGGGCCGGCGGCGAACAGGGCGTCCCCCGAGTGGCCGTCGCTTTCCGGCAGGGAGTTTCTGCCCACGGCAGAGGGGCGGGCGGTGGCGCCGGCGGCTTCCTATTCTGGGCGGATGAGCGACCAGGACCGGACCGGCGAGCTGCTCGCGGCCGAGCGGCGGCTGCAGAACGCGCAGCGGGCCGGTGACGTGGGCGAGCTGGACCTGCTGCTCGACGACCGGCTGGTCGCGATCGGGCCGGACGGTGGGCGCTACAGCAAGCAGCATGATCTGGACGCTTATCGGACCGGCAGCTCGGTGATCGACACGCTGACCGAGGAGAGCGTCGAGCTGCTGGTGGTGGACGGCACCGGCGTGACGTTCGCGGTGTGCGCGGTGACGGGGACGTTCGGCGGGGCGGCGGTCAGTGCCCGCTTGCGGTATACGCGGACCTGGGCGTACAGCGAAAATAGCGGCTGGCGGATCGTTGCCGCCCACATCTGCGCCATCTAAGCTCCCGCCGCAGCCCGCAGCCCGCAGCCCGCAGCCCGCAGCCCGCAGCCCGCAGCCCGCAGCCCGCAGCCCGCAGCCCGCAGCCCGCAGC
>NZ_BOMW01000048.1 GCF_016862395.1 Actinoplanes siamensis
GCAGCCCGCAGCCCGCAGCCCGCAGCCCGCAGCCCGCAGCCCGCAGCCCGCAGCCCGCAGCCCGCAGCCCGCAGCCCGCAGCCCGCAGCCGGTCTCCCGAGGTGGTTGAAATGTTTCATTCGTGGTGCGATGCTGACATCTCCGGATCGGAGCGCGGACCCTGGAATGCGTTTCGATCCACGGTCAGCGAGAGGGCAACGGGGTTGACTCAGCAGCCGCGCAACGGCCGGGCGCCGTCGGTCAAGGATGTGGCGGCTGCCGCCGGCGTCTCCCTCGGTACCGTGTCCAATGTGCTCAACCGGCCGGCCGTGGTCAGCACCGCCACCCGGGAGCGGGTCGAGCGGGCGATGGCCGATCTCGGGTTCGTCCGCAACGAGTCGGCTCGCCAGCTGCGCGCCGGCACCAGCCGGGCCCTCGCCTACGTGATGCTCGACGGCGGCAACCCGTTCTTCCAGGACGTCGCCGAGGGCATCGAGATCGCCGCCGACGCCGCGGACCTGTCGCTGTTCGTCTGCAACAGCGGCGGGCGCGCCGAGCGCGAGTCCAGGCACCTCGACCGGCTGGTCCAGCAGCGCGTGCAGGGCATCCTGATCACCCCTGTCGACCCGGACGCGCCACACCTCGCGGAGATCGCCCGGCGCGGCACCCCGTTCGTCATGGTGGACCGGCTCAGCACCGCGGGCGGGCACTGCTCGGTCGCCGTGGACGACGTGCTGGGCGGCCGGATCGCCGTCGAGCATCTGATCGATCGCGGACACGAGCGGGTCGCGTTCGTCGGTGGGCCGGGGAGCGTGGGGCAGGTTCGCGAGCGCTGTCAGGGGGCGCGCGAGGTGTGGGAGGAGTTCGGCAGGCCGGCCGAGGACCTGATCCACCTGCCGACCGAGGCGCTCACCGTGGGCGAGGGGCGGTCGGCGGGGGAGCGGCTGGCCGGACTGCCGTCGCGGCGGCGGCCGACCGCGGCGTTCTGCGCCAACGACCTGCTCGCGCTGGGGCTGTTGCAGCACGCGGTGAGCGCCGGCCTGCGGGTGCCGGACGACCTGGCGATCGTCGGTTTCGACGACATCGACTTCGCGGCGGCCGCGGCGGTGCCGCTGACCTCGGTCCGGCAGCCGCGGCAGGAGCTGGGCCGGACGGCGGCGCGGCTGGTGCTGGACGAGGCGGCCAACCCGGATCATCGGCATGAGCAGGCGACGTTCGTCCCGGCGCTGGTGGCGCGGGCGTCGACGGGCGCGGTCCGCCGCTGACCGGTCCCTGGTGACGGTGGCCGGGGCCAGGCCGGGGCTGGGGCGGGCGGAGCCCGCAGCCGGGTCGGCGCCGGTGACCGGATCCCCGGATTGAGGAGAGGTTCGGGAGGCTGGCAAGCTGTCCGGCTGTGGAAGCACTCCGGTTGATCCTGCTCTTCGTGCATCTTGTCGGTTTCGCCCTGCTGCTGGGCGGGGCGATCGCGCAGTTCCTGTCCGGGAAGCTCCGGATCGGTCCGGCGGTCCTGTGGGGATCGATCATCCAGCTGGTCAGCGGTCTCGGGCTGGCCGCGCCGCTGCGCGGTGGCGGGGACCACGAGCCGGACCCGATCAAGCTCGGCGTCAAGCTGGTGATCGCCGTGCTGATCTTCATCATGGTGTTCGTCCCGCGCAAGCGGGAGGCTGTCAACAAGGGGCACTACCTCGGCATCATCACGCTGACGCTGGTGAACGCGGCGGTCGCGGTCTTCTGGCGCTGACCCGCACCTCAGGACGCCGGTGGCCGTCACGGAAGGCGGCCGGCGTCTTTCGCGGCAAGGGGCGGCCGAGGCCGGAGCGCGGCGGGCCGAGGTGGCGGCCGGGCCTCGCGGGTGAGTCGGAGGAGTGGCCGGGACTCGCGGGTGAGTCGGAGGAGCGGCCCGGCCCGGCGGGTGCGGGGAGGTGTGTGCCCTTGGTAATCCCGGCGGGTACCTGTCGCGGTGATAGGAACCGGCCCCTCAGCGCACCGAGCCGAGCTGCTTCACGTGCTTGAGGACCGGCGCCGACTCGATCCGCTCCACGCCGTCGAGCAGGCTGAGCCGCTCGGTCACGTACCGGTAGAAGGCGGGCATGTCCTCGCAGAGCGCGGTGGCCTGCAGGTTCGTCGGGCCGGTGGTGGCGGCCGCGAAGACGATCTCCTCGTGCTCGCTCAGGGCGGCGCCGACCGAGGCCACCCGGGACGGGGCGACCGACAGCCACAGCATCACCACGGCGCGGAAACCGTACAGCTCGGGCTCGATCTCGACGTCGGTGTAGAGCGAGCCGGCGCCGAACAGCTCCTGGACCCGGCGGCGCACGGTCGACTCCGGCCAGCCGGTCGAGCCGGCCAGGTCGGTGAAGCTGAGCCGGCCGTCCCAGGAGAGCGCCTCGATCAGCGGGGCGTCGGCCGCGGTGAGGTGCGCGGCCACCGGCTCGGGCGCCCGGTCCGGCGTGAGCGCCGCGATCTGCTCGCCGGTGAGCGAGTCGTCGCGCAGGTCCGGGCCGACCGCGCCGCCGACGTAGTTGTGGATCACGCAGTGTGCGCTCACCGATACCAGGCGCGGCGTCCGGGGGAGTTTCTGCAGCAGCAGGGCCTCCCGGTCGGCGGAGGCGGGCACGTGCACGCTGCCGGCGATCTCGGTGCCGCCGGAGGTGACCGAGACCCATGTGGTGTCCGGCCGGCGGGCCAGGGCGGCGGCGATCTGCAGTGCCGCGTCGGGGGCGGCGCGCAGGCGGAGCGTCCAGGTCTCGTACCCCAGCTCGATCGGATTCGGCAGGCCGACCACGCGCAGCCGCGTCTGCTGGCGCAACCGGCGGTAACGCCGCGCGACGGTCTGGTCGGAGACGCCGAGGACCGCGCCGATCTCGCGGTAGCCGGCCCGGCCGTTGATCCGGAGCGCGTGCGTGACCTGCCGGTCCAGCATGTCGATTTCCACCGTTCGAGCCTAGCTCCTGTCGAGATCCGCAACCGCGGGCGATCTGGCTGGGGTTTCCCGGCGAGGATCTGGAACGCTGCCGCGCATGCGCAAATGGTCTCCACTGATCGCCGTCTGCCTCGGCACCTTCCTGCTGTTGGTGGACGTCACCATCGTCGTCGTCGCGTTGCCGTCGATCGCCGGCAAGTTCGGAGCCGACTACGCCGACCTGCAGTGGGTGCTCGACGGGTACGCCCTCGCCCTGGCCGCACTGCTGCTCGGCGCCGGCTCGCTCGCCGACCGGTACGGCCGCCGCCGCACCTACCTGATCGGCATCGGCGTCTTCGCCGTCTCCTCCCTGCTCTGCGCGGTCGCCCCGAACGAGCAGGCACTGATCGCCGCCCGGGTGTTGCAGGGCGCCGGCGGCGCGGCCATGTTCGCCACCACGGCGGCCCTGCTCAACGTGACCTATCACGGACGCGACCGGGGTGTCGCGTTCGGCATCTGGGGCGCTGTCAACGGCGCCGCCGCGGCCGCCGGTCCGCTCGCCGGTGGCCTGCTCACCGAGCACCTCGGCTGGCGCTGGGTGTTCCTGGTGAACCTGCCGGTCTGCCTGGTCGCGGTCTGGTTCACCGTGCGGGGGGTGACCGAGTCCAGGGCGCCCCGGGGCGGCCGCTTCGACCTACCCGGCACGATCACGTTCACCGTGGCGGCCGGGGCCGTGACGTACGGCCTGATCCGCGCCGGTGACGCCGGCTGGTCCGACGGCATCGCGCTGACCGCCTTCGCGGCCGGCGTCGTCGCCCTGATCCTGTTCGTCGTCGCGGAGCTCCGCTCCGACCACCCGATGCTCGACCTGGGCCTGTTCCGCCGGCCGGCGTTCGCCGTGCTGATCGTGGCGGCGTTCCTGACCCAGGCGGCCGCGTTCGGCTACCTGCCGTTCAGCACCGTCTGGCTGCAGCAGGTGCTCGGATACGGGCCGGTCGACGCCGGTCTCTACGGCGCGCTGCCGATGGCGGGGGCGTCGCTGGTCGTGGGCGCGGCCGCCGGCCGGTTCCTGCAGCGGGTGGCGCCGCGCTGGACGGTCGGCCTCGGCCTGCTGCTGATCGCCGCGGGCGACCTGCTGCAGACCCGCCTGGACGCCGGCAGCACCGGCGGAGTGCTCATCCCAGGGCTGATCGTTGTCGGTCTCGGTGTCGGGTGTGTGCTGCCGTCGCTGTCCTCCGCGGTGCTCGGTGAGGTGCCGCGGGAGCGCAGCGGCATGGCGGGCGGGGCGCTGAACACGTTCCGGCAGCTCGGCTTCGCGCTCGGGGTCGCGGTGTTCGGCACGGTCTTCGCGGACCGGATCGCGGACGCGCACGGCCGGCCGGCCGGCTTCGCCGCCGGACTGGACGCGACGCTGCTGGTGGCCGCGGTGGTCGCGGCGGTGGCGGGTCTGCTCGTTCTTGTCTTCGTACGGCACCAGGCCGCGTCCTCGCACGCCGCGCCGTCCCCGGCCGCTGCCTCCCCGTCCCTGGCTTCCGCGACCTCCGCTCCCTCCGCCTCCTCGGCCGGTGGTGGGCCCGCCTCCGGCTGGTCCGGAGGAACCGCCGGCTGATCTGAGACGTCTCAGCCGGGCATCCCACGAACCGCTCGGGCCGACGCGGCCCGGGCGGTCCCTTTCCCCGGGGTTTGTTCCCCGATGACCGCCACCAGCCCGAGCCGAACACGATGGGCGGGGGCTGATGGTGGTCATCGGCGCCCGGTAACAACGATGAGTCCCAGCCAAGTGCGGCGGTTGCGGCATCGGCCGGGCCATCGCGCCGCGGCTGGCCGCCGAGGGCGCCGGCCCGCCGGTGCCGGCCGGGCCGGTGGAGACCACCGCGCTCGGTAATCTGCTGGTGCAGGCCCGCGCCGCGGGTGTGGCATCCGGCGGGCTCGATGCGATGCGCGCGCTGGTGCGGCAGACTCAACAGATCGTGCGCTACGAGCCGCGCGGCGACGACGCCCCCTGGCGGGACGCCGCCGCGCGGGTGAGGGGGTGACCGTGCGGATCGCGCTGTTCGTGACCTGCCTCGCCGACACGTTGTTCCCGGAGGCGGCGAAGGCCACGGTCCGGCTGCTGGAGCGGCTGGGGCACGAGGTGGTCTTCCCCGTCGAGCAGACCTGTTGTGGGCAGATGCACGTCAACACCGGGTACCAGCCGGAGGCGTTGCCGCTGGTCAGGAACTACGTCTCGACGTTCGCCGGCTATGACGTGATCGTCGCGCCGTCCGGGTCGTGTGTCGGGTCCATCCGGCACCAGCATCCGGCTGTCGCGGCCGCCGCCGGCCAGGCCGGCCTCGCGGCCCGGGCGCACGACGTCGGGGCGCGCACCTACGAGCTGTCCGAACTGCTGGTCGACGTGCTGGGCGTGGAGGACGTCGGGGCGTGCTTCCCGCACCGGGTGACGTATCACCCGACCTGCCACAGCCTGCGGATGATCCGGGTCGGCGACAAACCGCTGCGGCTGCTGCGCCACGTGCGCGGGCTGGAGCTGATCGAGCTGCCGGACGCGGAGCAGTGCTGCGGGTTCGGCGGGACGTTCGCCCTCAAGAACGCGGAGACCTCGGCGGCCATGCTCGCCGACAAGATGACAGCCGTCGAGTCCACCGGTGCCCCGATCTGCACGGCCGGGGACGCGTCCTGTCTCATGCACATCGGCGGTGGCCTGCGCCGGGCCGGCTCCCCCGTGCGCACCCTGCACCTGGCCGAGATCCTGGCGGCGACATGACCACCTTCCTGGGCATGCCGGCGACCGCGCCGCGCGGCGTCGGCCACCTGCGCGGCGACGAGCCGTTCCCGCGGGCCGCGCACACCGCGCTGGCCGACGGCCAGCTGCGTCGCAACCTGCGGCACGCGACCACCACGATCCGCGCCAAGTCCGGCCGGGTGATCGCCGAGCTGCCGGACTGGCAGGAGTTGCGGTCGGCCGGCTCGGCGATCAAGGCCGACGTGCTGTCCCGGCTGCCCGAGCTGCTGGAGCGGCTGGAGGCGCGGGTCACCGAGCGCGGCGGCGTGGTGCACTGGGCCGCGGACGCCAACGAGGCCAACGCGATTGTCACCGAGCTGGTGCGGCGCACCGGCGCCGAGCGGGTCATCAAGGTCAAGTCGATGGCCACCCAGGAGATCGCGCTCAACGAGGCCCTGGAGGCGGCCGGGATCCAGCCGGTCGAGACCGACCTGGCCGAGCTGATCGTGCAGCTGGGCCAGGACCGGCCCAGCCACATCCTGGTGCCGGCGATCCACCGGAACCGCTCGGAGATCCGGGACATCTTCCTCAGGGCGATGCCGGGGGTGGACCCGGGACTCACCGACGACCCGCCGGCGCTGGCCGCGGCGGCGCGCAGATACCTGCGCGAGACGTTCCTGTCCACCCGGGTGGCGATCAGCGGGGCGAACTTCGGCATCGCCGAGACCGGGACGCTGGCCGTGGTCGAGTCGGAGGGCAACGGGCGGATGTGCCTGACCCTGCCGGAGACCCTGATCACCGTGATGGGCATCGAGAAGGTGGTGCCGGCCTGGACGGACCTCGAGGTCTTCCTGCAACTGCTGCCGCGGGCGTCGACCGGGGAGCGGATGAACCCGTACACCACCATGTGGACCGGGGTGACCCCGGGCGACGGCCCGCAGAACTTCCACCTGGTGCTGCTGGACAACGGGCGCAGCGCGGTCCTGGCCGACCGGGTGGGCCGGCAGGCGCTGCACTGCATCCGGTGCTCGGCCTGCCTCAACGTCTGCCCGGTCTACGAGCGGACCGGCGGGCACGCGTACGGCTCGGTCTACCCCGGCCCGATCGGCGCGGTACTGTCGCCGCAGCTCACCGGCGTCGAGGACAACGCGTCGCTGCCGTTCGCGTCATCGCTGTGCGGGGCCTGCTTCGACGCCTGCCCCGTGAAGATCGACATCCCGTCCATCCTGGTGCACCTGCGTAACCAGGCGCCGCATCCGCCCGCGGAGAAGGCGGTGATGCGGGCCGCCGCCTACGCGATGAGCCGGCCCCGGCTGTACGCCCGCGCGCAGCGGGCCGCCAAGCTGGCCCGGATCGCCGGGCGGCGCGGGCGGGCGCTGCCGCCGCCGCTGTCCGGGTGGACCGCGGCGCGGGACCTGCCGGAGGTTCCGCGGCAGACCTTCCGCGATTGGTGGGCCGCGCGATGAGCTCGAAGGACGTGATCCTGGGGCGGGTGCGTGCGGCGCTGCGGGACACGCCCACACCGGAACCGGTGGTGCGCGACTACCGGCGCTCGTTCCCGGCCGCCGACCTGGAGCTGCTGGTGGACCGGCTGGTCGACTACCGGGCCACGGTGCACCGGGTCGCCGCGGACGCGGTGGCGGCCAGCGTCTCCGGGATCACCGGCGGGACCGTGGTCGTACCGCCCGGTCTGCCGTTGGGGTGGCGCCCGCCGGGCGCCCTGCCCGACGACGGCCTGGCACCGGACCGCATCGCCGCGGCCGACGCGGTCCTGACGGCCGCGGCCGTGGCCGTCGCGGAGACCGGGACGATAGTCCTGGACGCCTCGCCGGACCAGGGACGGCGGATCATCACGCTGCTGCCCGACGTGCACATCGTGGTGCTGCGGCCGGATCAGGTGGTGGCGTCGGTCCCGGAGGCGGTCGCCCGGCTGGACCCGGCACGGCCGCTGACCTGGATCAGCGGCCCGTCGGCGACCAGCGACATCGAGCTGAACCGGGTGGAGGGCGTGCACGGCCCGCGCCACCTGCACGTCCTGCTGCTGGAGCGCTGAGCCCCGGCGCTCAGGCGGCGCGGGCCAGCTCGGCGGAGAGGGCCGCCATCACCGCGCGGATCTCGCCGGCCTGGGTGTGCAGGTCGCGCAGCAGGTTGATGGAGTGGGCCGGGCGCTGGTGGGCGAGGCTTTCCAGGTCGGCGCAGATCGCGGCGAGCCGGCCGGCGCCCAGGGTGGCCGCGGAGCCCTTCAGGCCGTGGGCCAGGCGGGCCAGGTTGCGGGTGTCGCCGGTGGCGGCGGCCCGCTCCATCCGGTCGAGTGTGTCGGGCAGGCGGTCGGCGAAGTTGTGCAGGATCTCGGCCAGGCGGACGCGGTCGGCGCGGGTGGCGCCGGCGATGCCGGTGACGCGGGCGCGGATGGTGTCGGATTCGGTCGCGGCGTTGCCGGCGGCGCGGGCCAGGACGGTGCCGGCGGCGGCCGCGGCCCGGGCCGCGTCGGCGGCCAGCCCGGCCCGGGCCACCTCGGACAGCGCGATCGGCGCGGCCGCCAGGGCGGTCGCCGCGACCCGGATCTGCGCGGCGGCGGCCAGCACCGCGTCCAGCTCCGGCTCCTGGATGGGCTTGGCGAGGAAGCCGTCCATGCCCGCGCGCAGGGCTGCGGCCTGGTCGTCGACCATCACGTTGGCGGTGAGGGCGACGATCCGCGGGGCGCCGTACGCGGGCGGGTCGGCACGGATCCGCTCGGTGGCGGCGAGGCCGTCCAACACCGGCATCTGGACGTCCATCAGGATCAGGTCGTAGCGGGTGGCGTGCACCGCGGCGACCGCGGCGGCGCCGTCCGGCACCAGCTCGACGCGGTGGCCACGGCGTTCCAGGAGCAGCGCGGCGACGCGCTGGTTGATCGGGTTGTCCTCGGCGACGAGCACCCGCAGCGACCGGCCGCCCGGGTCGGCCGGCGGCTCCCGGGGCGGCTCCGGCAGGCAGGCCGGGCGCAGCAGCAGGGTGACCGTGAACGTCGAACCCAGGCCCGGCGTGCTGTCGACGGTGATGCCGCCGCCCATCGCCTCGGCCAGCCGCTGGCTGATCGCCAGGCCCAGGCCGGTGCCTTCGTAGTTGCGCGCGATCGACGCGTCCACCTGGGAGAACGGGCGGAAGAGCCGGTCCAGCCGGTCGGCCGGGATGCCGATGCCGGTGTCCCGGACGGCGATCCGGATCGCCGGTCCGTCCGCGGAGACGTGCACGGTGACCGCGCCGTGGTGGGTGAACTTGACCGCGTTGCCGAGCAGGTTGACCAGGATCTGGCGGATCCGGCCGGCGTCCGCGCACACCACCTCGGGGCAGTCCGGCGCCAGGTGGCTGGACAGGTGCAGGCCCTTGGCGTCGGCGGTCAGCGCGACCAGGCTGGTCGCCTGGTTGATCGCCGTCCGCAGCTCGAACGGCCGCTCGTCGAGGCGAAGCTCGCCCGCCTCGATCTTGGAGAAGTCCAGCACGTCGTTGATGATCACGAGCAGCGAGCCGCCGCTGGCGTGCACGGTCTCGACCAGCTCCCGCTGCTTGTCGTCCAGGTCGGTGTCGAGCAGCAGGCCGGTCATGCCGATCACGGCGTTCATCGGGGTCCGGATCTCGTGGCTCATCGTGGCCAGGAACGCCGACTTGGCGGCGGTGGCCGCGACCGCCTCGTCGTGCGCGGTGATCATCGCGGTCATCGAGGCGTTCACCGCCTCGGCCATCCGGGCCAGCTCCTGCGGCCCGGTCACCTCGGCGCGCCGGCTGAGGTCTCCGTCCAGCACCCGCTGGGCGGCCGCGGTCACCTCCCGGGCCGGCTCGGTGATCCGGCGGGTCAGCCGGCCGGCGGCGAGCGCGACCAGCGCGGCCGTGCCGAGGGAGAATCCGATGATCAGCCGCTGGGTCCGCTCGGCGCGGGCCCGGTTGGCGGCCAGCGAGTCGGTCAGCTCCTTGTCCTGCGTGTCGCGCCGCGTCTTGAGCAGGTCGATCACCGGGTCCAGGTCGCCGCCCGCGGGGCTGGCGGCGTGCCGGGCCAGGGCCGCGTCGACAGCCGCGATCCGCTGATCGATCATCGGCGTCACCTGGTTCAGGAACTCCTGGTAGCCGGGGTCGCCGGCGGACTTGGCGCGCAGGCCGGCGAGGCGCTGCCGGACCCGGGCCGAGCCGTCGTGGAAGGCGCGTTCCCAGGCCCGGCTGGGCGGGTTCTGGTAGTCGCGGGTGGTCCTGGCCAGCCCGTCGACCGCGTCGATCAGGCCGCCCATGAAGCCGAGCAGGTCGTGCGACCTCTCCATCGACTGCTGCTCGGTGATCAGGGCGCCGATCCGGACGTACGCGCTGGTCCCGACGACGGCGAGGGCGAGCAGCGCGAACAGGAACCCGGCCGACAGCATCCGCCCCACGGTCCACCGGGTGATCCGGTCACCCCGCTCGGTCATGGCAATTACTGTAGGTAGTTGGTGAGGAGGCCGGGATGACTTCCGTGCTGGTGGTGGACGACGATCCGACCGTGTTGGAGATCGTCGAGACGGTGCTGCGTTCCGGCGGCCTCGAGGTGGACACCCGCAGCAGCGGCCGGGACGCGCTGCGCGCCGCGCACGAGCACGTGCCGGACATCGCCGTCCTGGACGTCACCATGCCGGACATGACCGGCCTGGAGGTGTGCCGGGCGCTGCGCGACGACGCGGAGACCGCGGACATCCCGATCATCCTGCTCACCGGGCGCGGGCAGTGGCTCGACGTGGCCTCGGGCTTCGACGCGGGCGCCGACGACTACCTGGTCAAGCCGTTCACCGCGCAGGACCTGCTGACCCGGGTGGAAGCGCTGACCGGCGGCTACTGATCGGCGGGCAGGATCACCCGCAGGTACGCGGTGCCGCCCGCGCTGTGCACCCGGACGCTACCGCCGTGCCGCCCCACCACCGCCCGGGCCAGGATCAGAGCCATGGCGTTGCCGCCCGCGCCGGTCGAGGTGAAGAGCCGGTCGGTGGCCTGCTCGCCGGGCAGCGGGTAGGAGATCAGCCACTGGTCCCCGGACCGCTCGGCCCGGACGCCCGCCGACTCGCCGAGCGCCCGCACCGCGGTCAGCAGCCGGCCGAACACCTCGCCCAGCCGCGCGCGATCGCCGGTGATCAGGCCGGACTCCGGGGTCACGGAACAGTCCGCGCCGGCCGCCGCGGCGATCTCGCGGATCAGCTGTGGCAGGTCGAACTGGGTGGTGTCCAGCGGGATCGTGCCGTTCTCGATCCCGCTGATCGTGGCGATCTCCTGGGTGGAGCGCTCGATCCGGCGCAGGTTGCGGGCGATCAGCGGCAGCGCCTCGTCGAGCAGTGGGTCGCCGGTCCGCTGGGGGAGCATGTCGAGCATGCCCAGAGCCGCGGTCAGCGGGGTGCGCAGTTCGTGCAGCAGGGCGCTGACCAGCTCGGTCTTGGTGGCGGCCAGCTCGGCGAGAGCCCGGTTGTGCCGGCGCAGGCGACGACGCATCCGGTCCTCGGCGCCCGGGGGCGGT
The DNA here is from genome assembly GCF_016862395.1 of Actinoplanes siamensis. Lineage (GTDB taxonomy): Bacteria > Actinomycetota > Actinomycetes > Mycobacteriales > Micromonosporaceae > Actinoplanes > Actinoplanes siamensis. Next base: position 11,107 of record NZ_BOMW01000048.1, read on the forward strand.
GCTTGCGGCGTACTCAAGGAGGTTGTCATTCTCCTCGGGCCGCGCCACGGAGGTCCGTGCCGCGCGGGAGGAGCGCCGACGGCTCCTCGTCCGGCGTGAGCCGGTCCACTCCGGCGCCACCGCCACCGCCGACGCCGGGGGGCGGCGGGCCGCAGCCGGGCCCGCCGGGGCCGGGGGGCCCGCCGGGACCCATGCCGGACGCGGCTCCCGCCGTCGGGACCAGGCCGCTGGGCATGGGACCGGGCGGGCAGGCCGGCGGGCTGAGGCCGGGGCCGGGTGGGATGTCGTCGTTGTCGTCGCCCGTCGCGTCGCCGCACGCGGCGATCAGGAACGCCATGGCCACGACGACGGCGGCGCGGCGGAGGTGCGTGCTCGGCAAGAGTGCTCCCGGGAATCTCGTCCGTGCGGCTACGTGAACAGCCACAATCTACGAACATGAGGAAGCTGTCGGGGCAAATCCGATCTAAACGACGCATTCGGTGGATCGCGGCCGGGATCGTCGTGATGGGAGTCGCCGCCGGCGTGGCGCTCGGCGTCGCACGCCACCGCGCCGGCGGCCCGAAGCCGGCCGAAGTGGTAGCGGTCGTGGTGGACAAGGGCGAGGTCACTCTGGACGTGGCCACCACCGGCACGGTCCGGCCGGCCACCACCCGGCAGCTGTCGTTCGCGGTGAACGGCACGATCGAGTCGGTCGCCGTGCGGGCCGGCACCAAGGTGGCGGCCGGGCAGGAGTTGGCCGCCGTGGACAGCGCCGAGGCGGCGAGCGAGGCGAACGAGGCCCAGTCCGGCCTCGACGCCGCGCAGGAGCGGCTGGCCGCCGCCGAGAACCAGGCCGCCGCGGTGACGGCCGCCGCCACGGCCTGCGCCACGGCGGGCCGCCCGGTGGCACCCGCCTCCCCGGCCGCGTGCGTCACCCGCGGCTACCCGGGCACCGGCAGCGACCCCATCCTCGACGCGCGCAAAGCGGTCAACCGGGCGGCGCGGGCCGTCGACCAGGCGCGGGCGGCGCTGGAGGGCACGGTGATCACCGCCCCGATCGCCGGCACCGTCGTCTCCGTCGCGGGCGGCGTCGGCGACAACGTGACCGCCGGGAAGACGGTCGTGACGCTTGCCGACACGTACGACATGCAGGTCGCGACGGACTTCCCGGAGGCCGACGCCGGCTCGCTCGCGGCCGGGCAGACCGCCACGATCACGCTGGCCGACCACGACGACGCCCTGACCGGCAAGGTGGTGCAGGTCGACCCGGTCGGCACCCCGGACGGGACGCTGGTCCGCTACGGCGCGGTGATCGCCTTCGCCGACCCGCCCCGCGACCTGCTGGTCGGCCAGTCGGCACAGGTCGCGGTCCGGGTCGGCGCGGCGCGCGACGTGCTGCGGGTGCCGTCGACAGCGGTGCACGACATCTCCGGCGGCTCGGGCACCGTGCTGGTGCGCGCCGGGGACCGGTCCACCGCACGCACGGTGACCGTGGGGCTGCGCGGCGACCGGTACACCGCTGTGACCGCGGGACTGACCAGCGGGGAACAGGTCGTACGTTCCTGGTGATCGGGAATACCGGCGAACACCCCACCACGAACCGGTCGCACCGGACATGATGACGAGGTGAAAGCCCTTCGCACGCCCAGCACGGCGGTCAACGCCCTGCTGGCGCTATTGATCGTCGGCGCCGCGACCTGGGGCGTCAACCTGATCCGCAGCACCGCCTCCGGCAACCAGGCGAAAGCCACGGACCTACGCACGGTCACGGTCTCGCAGGGCACGGTCACCAAGACCGTCAACGCGGACGGCGCGGTGGCCAGCGCCTCGACGGCGGCCGCCACGTTCACCACGGCCGGCACGGTCACCGCCATCAAGGTCAAGGTCGGCGACCGGGTGGTCAAGGGGCAGCAGCTGGCCACCGTGGACCCCACCGCCGCGCGGCGGTCGCTGGACTTGGCCGAGGCCGACCTGGACGCCGCGAACGACGCGCTGGACCGGGCGCGGGACGCCGGCACCGACACCGCCGCCGCGGAGAACCAGGTGACCTCCGCCGGGCTGGCCGTCGACGACGCGCGGGCCGCGGTGGCCGGCACCCGGTTGACCGCGCCGATGGCCGGGACGGTCACCGCGATCAACGGCACCGTGGGCGGCTCGTCGGCCCCGTCGGGCGCCACCGGGCCGGCCACGTCACCGAGCGGGTTCATCGACCTCGCCGACCTGGGCCGGTTGCAGATCACCGCCGCCTTCTCCGAGGCCGACACCACCGCGCTCAAGACCGGGCAGCCCGCCACGATCACCTGGAACGCGCTGAGGAACGCCGAGACCACCGGCCGGGTGCTGGCCGTCGACCCGACCGCGACCACCACCGGCAACGTGGTCACCTACGGCGTCACGGTCTCCCTGCCGGACCCGCCGGACGGCGCCAAGCCCGGCCAGACGGTGCGTGTCGCGGTGGTGACCGGCAGCGTCGACAACGCGGTCCGGGTCAACGCGGCGGCGGTCACCACGACCGGCCGGCGGAACACCGTCACCGTGCTCACCGGCGCCGGGACACAGGAGGTCCGGCAGGTGGAGGTGGGGCTGGAGGGCGACGACGCGTACCAGATCGCCTCCGGCCTGACCGCCGGGGAGAAGGTGGTGGTGCCGACCGGCCGCACCGCGACCGGCGCCGGTGGCGCGGGATTCCGTGCCGGCGGCGGCTTCACCGGGAACGGCGGGGTCCCGCCCGGCGGTCGCTGAGCCATGGCGGCGCGAGCCCGACCAGCTTTCCGGCGGCCGGCAGCGGCGGGTCGCGGTGGCCCGGGCTCTGGTCACCGAGCCGGCCCCGGTGCTCGCCGACGGGCCCACCGGCAACCTGGACAGTCACTCGACCGAAGAGGGGGACGGCACGCGGCATGAACGTCTCCGAGATCGTCCGCCGCGCCCTGCGCGGGCTGTCCGCCAACAAGCTGCGCTCGGCGCTCACCGTGCTGGGCGTCCTGATCGGCGTGGCCGCGGTGATCCTGCTGGTCGCGGTCGGCAACGGTTCGGCAAGGGCGATCACCGGCCGGATCTCCGCGCTGGGCACCGACACGCTGACCGTGCTGAGCACCAGCCGGGGCGGCGGCCTCACCACGAAGGTCGCCGACGCCCTGGACGACCCGGTGCTCGCGCCCGGGGTGCGGTCGGTGTCGCCGGTGGCCAGCACGTCCGCCACGATCACCTACCAGGGCGGCGGCCACGACGTCACCTCGTTCGTCGGCAGCACCCCGGACTGGTTCGGCGCGTCGAACTTCCCGATCGCGACCGGCGCGCGGTTCACCCAGGACGACCAGGCGCAGGCCCGCCGGGTGGTGGTGATCGGGCAGACCGTGGCCGAGGAACTGTTCTCCGGCGTCGACCCGGTCGGCGAGCAGGTCACCGTGGGCGGGGCGCTGTTCACCGTCGTCGGGGTGCTGAACCGGAGGACCTCCAGCGGCCTCGGCGACGCCGACGACATCGCTGTCGCGCCGCTCTCCGCGGTCCAGCAGGTGCTCACCGGCTACGGCGACCTCAGCTCGATCCTGGTCGAGGCCCGCGACTCCGATCAGGTCGACGCGGTGCAGGGTCAGATCGCCACGATCCTGGACCACGAGATGCCGGCCTCCGGCGACGGGACCGCCGCGTACCGGATCCAGAACGCCGCGCAACTGCTGGAGACGCAGACCGAGACGGCCCGCACGTTGACCACGCTGCTCGGGGCGGTGGCCGCGATCAGCCTGCTGGTCGGCGGCATCGGGATCACCAACATCATGCTGGTCACGGTCACCGAGCGGACCCGCGAGATCGGCATCCGCAGGGCGCTCGGCGCGCCCCGCCGGGCCGTGCTCGGCCAGTTCCTGATCGAGGCGACGCTGCTCAGCGTCATCGGCGGCGGCCTCGGTGTGGCCGCCGCGCTGATCGGCAGCAGGTTCCGGATCGTCGGCGTCCAGCCGGTGGTGGTGCCCAGCTCGGTCGCCCTGGCCCTGGCCGTCTCGGTGCTGATCGGACTGTTCTTCGGCGGGCTGCCCGCGGCCCGCGCGGCCCGGCTGCGGCCGATCGACGCTTTGCGGTACGAGTGAGGAAACCATGAACGACGAGACGAAGGTGCTGCCGCGCACTCCGACCGAGGCCGAGCAGGAGGATCCGACCAGCGCCGGCGCCGAGGCCGGGCCCCGGCGGTGGTGGAACACCACGACCCTGGTGCTGGTCGGCGTGGTGCTGCTGGTCGGCGGCTTCGTTGGCGGGGCCCAGGCACAGCGGCACTGGGGAGCGTCCGGGACACCGACCACCGCCACGCCGGCCGGCGGTGGACTGCCGGACGGGGCCGGCGCGCCGAGCGGCCCGTCCATGGGTGGCCGGTCACCCGGCGGCGCCACCGCCGGGACGATCAGGAGGGTGGACGGGAACATCGTCTACGTCCGGACCGCGGCGGGGGAGACCGTCACGGTACGGGCGTCCGACTTCACCACGGTGAGCAGGGCCGTCCCGGCGCGGATCACCGAGCTGACCGCCGGCCTGCGGATCACCGTCCAAGGCGTCGCGGACTCCGACGGCGTGGTCACCGCGACCGCGATCGTGGCCGGCTGACTGTCGCTTCCTGTGGATCCGGTAGCAAAACCAGAGCTCGCCGGGGCGCCGGCCGATGTTCTCCACCGTCCGGGGCGGCAGGCGTCACGGCGGACACGGGGAGTCATGGTGACTTCGATCAGCAGCATCAGCAACTCGACGAACTACCAGGTCTCGCGGGCCCAGGCGGCGTACGCGCCGCAGCGCAGGCCGAAGGACGAGCCGATGGCGAAGCTCGCCGAGGCGCTCGGGCTCAGCCCGGACGCGCTGAAGGAGCAGATGTCCGCCGGCAGGAGCCGGAACGACGTGGCCTCCACGCGGGGCGCCTCGCAGGACGACCTGGTCGCCGCGATCAAGGCCGGCATGCCGTCGTCGACGGTCGTCACCGACGACGTGGCCGAGAAGATCGCCGCCCGGCGCGGCCGGGGCACCCCGCCGCCCCCGCCCGGTGGCCCGCGCGGCGAGAACGCCGGCCTGCAGGACGCCGCCAAGCTGAAACAGGTCAGCGACCTGCTGGACATGGACACCGCCGACGTCACGTCGGCGGCGACCAGCGCGTCCAGCCTGGTCAGCCTGCTGCAGGACAGGGGCGTCGACTTCAGCCGGCTCAAGGACGTCCTGAACCGCAGCGGCGACCTCCTCGACCTCACCGCCTGACCGCGTTCGCGCCGCTTCGCCGCCGCCCGCGCCTGAGGCGGCGGCCGGCGCTCAGCGGTTCGCGCGGCGGCGGATCAGGACGACGGCGACGGCGGCGGCGAACAGGTCCAGGACGACGACCACGCCGGGCCAGCCGAACAGCAGCATGGTCAGCGGGATCGCGATGAACAACAGCGCGCACAGCACCGGCACGATCGGGAAGGCCGGCTCCGCCGGGATGCCGGCCAGGTCGTTCATCCGGGCGGTGAAGTCCGGGTCGTGCTCCAGATGGCGTTCCAGATCGGCCAGGGCCCGGCGCTCGTTGTCGTTCAGCATCGATGTCACCCCCGGGGGAGGTCCCTTGGCCTCCCTGCGGTTACCCGTTCGCCGCTCCCGGCCAAACCCTGTTGCGAATTGTCACAACTCCCGACAGGTCCGGCTACCCCGGTTCGCCTCGCCTCGCCTGCGGCTTCGGCCGCCGGTTCCAGGGGTACGCGGTCAGCCCTCCCGCGCCGCGCCGAGTCCCCCGATCAGCGCGGCCAGCAGGGTGACGCGCTCCTCGATCCCGGCGGCCGACACCCACTCGGTGCGGGCGTGCGCGCCCCCGCCGCGCGGCGCGAGCCCGTCCACGGTGGGGCGGCCCAGCGCGCCGGCGGTGTTGGTGTCGGCCGCGCCGTCCGCGGGGCGCCCGCCCAGCGACTGCCCGAGCCCGGCCGCGATCGCGACGATCCGGGCCAGCAGCTCGTCGCCGGCCGGATCCGGCCGCCAGGTGGGCCGCTGCGACAGCAGCCGGGTGGTCACCGTCGCGCGGTCCCGGACCGCCCGCAGCGCGGCCAGCTCGCCGAGCACCACCCGCTCGTCCTCCGGGTTCGCGAACCGCAGTCCCAGGTCGGCGTGCGCCCGGCCGGCGACCACGTTGGTCCGCCCGCCGCCGGCTATCGTCCCGGTGTTGACCAGCACCGGCCGCCCGGCTCCGATCTCCCGGATCCGCAGCAGCTGGTCGACCAGTTCGTCGATGGCGCTGGCGCCGGACCCCGGATCGAGCGCCGCGTGCGCCTCGACCCCGGTCACCTCGATCCGGGCCCGCGTGCTCCCGCGCCGCCCGGTCTTCAGGTCGCCGTCCGGGTGCGGCGGCTCCAGCCCGAGGACCGCTGCCGCCTTCCGCGCCTCGGACTCGACCAGCCCGGTCGCGGTCGGTGACCCGATCTCCTCGTCGGCGACCACGACGACACGTACCTCCGGCCGGGTCCCGGGGGCGGCCGCTCCCGCCGCCTTCGCGCCGGGACCGGTGGCGGTGCCGGCCGTGACCGCCGCCAGCAGCGCCGCCAGCCCGGACTTGGTGTCGTGGACGCCCGGCCCGCGGATCACGTCCCCGTCCACGGTCCACGGCATCTCGCGCAGCGTGCCCACCGGCCAGACCGTGTCGTAGTGGCTCAGGAACAGGATCGGTCGGCCCGCGCCGGGCAGCGTCCAGATCAGGTGGTCACCGGCCGGGTGCGCCTCGCGCGCCGTGTGGAACCCGGCCTCCGCCGCGTCCGCCTCCAGCATCTCGGCCAGCGCGGTCAGCGCCCGGGAGTCGCCGGTGGGTGATTCGGCAAGCGTGTACCGGTGCAGCGCGGTGACTACTGACGACGCCATATGCGAACGCTAAGTTTCGTCATCATCGTTGTCAACGAGCACGAACGGGTCCAGGATGACGGTCATACGCTCGCTATCTTCTCTCCCGGGGGGCGGGATGCAGGTTCTGGTACGTGAGCTGGACGGGATCGCCGAGTGGACCGCGGCCGGCGCGCTCTACCGGGAGGTGTTCGGCTACACCGAGCCCGGCTGGGGGCTCAACCCGCGGCTGCTGGCCGCGCTGCGGGAGAACGGCGGCACGGTGACCGGCGCCATCGGCGAGGACGGTGAGCTGGTCGGCTTCTGCTACGGCTTCACCGGGATCGAGGCCGGCGAGATCTACCACTACTCGCAGGCCGCGGCGGTCAGGGCGTCCGCGCGGGGCGCCGGGATCGGCCGGTCGCTGAAATACGCGCAGGCCGCCACGGCCCGGCGCACCGGCGCGCGGACGATGCGGTGGGCCTTCGATCCGTACGCGCTGCGCAACGCCCACTTCAACCTCGCCGTCCTGGGCGCCACCGGCATCCGCTTCCTGCCCGACTTCTACGGTGCGGCGGGCACCGACCGGGTGCTGGTCAGCTGGGACCTGACCGAGGACGCGCCGGCCCGCCGGGCGGGGCGGCGGTCGGTGGTGGTCGCGGCGGCCGACGAGAGCTTCGCGGCCGCCGATCCGCAGGATCGGCTCTGGTTGCGGCACGAGTTGGTGCGGCAGTTCGCGGCCGGGCGCCGGCTGGTCGGCGTGACCAGACAGGCGGGCGGCGCCGCGCGGGTCACCTACCTGTTCGAGGAGCGGCCGTGACGGCACGCCGTCGCCCGGGGGTGGGCGCGTGACCTCGCGGGGGACGCCTGCCGAGCGGTTCGGCAGCAACGTGCGGCGGCGGTCGGCGCAGGTGCTCAAGCAGCGGGTGCTGGAGCAGCAGCGGGCCGAATTCGATCAGGCACTGCGTTGGGCGGCGGAGCACGAGTCGATCGAGCGGGCGGCGGCGTCGATCGTGTCGGCGCGCCGGCGGTACCTGATCGGTTACGGAAAATCGTTGAGCTACGCGTCGCTGCTGGCGTCCGATCTGAGCGCCGGGCTCTCCGCGGTGCACCTGGTCGACGGGGTGCCGCTGCGGGCGCTCGACGTGCTCAGCGACATCCGGCGGGGCGACCTGCTGGTCGCGGTCTCGCTGGAACGCTACCGGCGGGAGACGGTCGAGGTGGCCTCGGCCTACGTCCGGCACGGCGGCGACCTCGTGCTGATCACCGACGCGGAGGACGCACCGCTGGCCGGGATCGCGACGGCGCGGATCGTGGTGGGCGCCGGCAGCGCGTCGTACGTCAACTCGCCCACCGCGATCGTGCTGGCGCTGCACCTGCTCGCCACCTTGACCATCGCCAGTGCCAAGGGCGCCGGGAGGCGTCTGCGCGAGCGGGACGCGCTCGCCGCCCAGCTGCGTCTCTATGTGGAAGGAACATGATCCGGATCAGCCATGTGGAGTTGCGGCGGGTGCGTCTGCCGCTGGTGCACCGGTTCCAGACCAGCTCGCACGCGAAGCGGGAGCTGGAACACATCCTGGTGGCGATGACCGATCAGGACGGGACGGTGGGCTGGGGAGAGATCGCCTCGCCCAGCGGCCCGCACTATTGCGCGGAGACCGTGGAGAGCTGCTGGGCGGTGGCCCGGGATCATCTGACGCCGCTCGTGCTGGGCGCCTCCTGGGAGCACCCGGCGGAGCTGGCCGCCCGGCTCGGCAGGGTGCGGGGCAACCACTTCGCGCGGGCCGGCTTCGACATGGCCGCCTGGGCGCTGTGGTCCACGGCCCGCGACATCCCGCTCGCGCGGGCGCTGGGCGGGACCCGGGAGCGCGTCGAGGCCGGGGTGTCGCTGGGCATCGAGCCGACCGTCGACGCGTTGCTGGAGCAGGTCTCGCAGCGCGTCGCCGAGGGGTACCGCCGGGTCAAGCTCAAGATCGCCCCAGGGTGGGACGTGTCGCCGGTGCGCGCGGTCCGGGCGGCGTTCCCGGAGATCCCGCTGCACGTCGATGCCAACGGTGCGTACCAGGCGTCCGATCGGGACGTCTTCCGTGACCTGGACCGGGCCGGGCTGGTGATGATCGAGCAGCCGTTCGCGCCGCGCGCCCTGGTCGACCACGCCCGGCTGCAGGCGACCCTGGAGACCCCGATCTGCCTGGACGAGTCGGTCGAGGAGGTGGACGACCTGGTCACCGCCGTACAGCTGAAGGCTCTCCGGATCCTCAACGTCAAGGTCTCCCGGATGGGCGGGCTCACCCACGCCGTCCGCGCCCACGACCTGGCCCGAGCCGAGGGCATCCCGGTCTGGTGCGGCGGCATGCACGAGTTCGGTGTCGGCCGCGCCGCGAACGTCGCGCTCAGCTCGCTGCCCGGCTTCACCCTGCCCTCGGACGTCTCCGGCTCGGACAAGTACTACGCCCGCGACATCACCACCGAGCCGATCCGCTGCGAGTCCGGTCTGGTCACCGTCCCGGCGGTTGCCGGCCTCGGCCGGACGCCCGACCTGTCGTTCCTGCGCGAGTGCACGACCGTCCGGATCTGACACCCCCGCGCACAGCCGCCACGGTGACCGCCGGCAGCCAGTCCGGCATCCGGCCCTGACCCTTCGGGGCCCTTCCGGCCCGGTCGGGAGGGGCCACCCCATCTCCCCTGGTGAGACCTCCTTCGATAGATTTGGCCGTCATCCGACAGGGGAGGAACAGCAGTGAGCGGCACGGGGGCAGAACCCGCCGGCGAGAACAAGCCGGATCCTACTTCGCAACCATCCGGCGATCCGGCCGCGGATCCGACGTTCGTGTCACCTGCCGAGCCGTCTGTTCCCCCGGTCGATCCGGCAGCCCCGGCTGGCGTCCAGCCGCAGCCCTACCCACCGCCGGCGTCCCCGGCCGCCTCCGACGCGCCGCCGGCCTTTCCTTTCCCGCAGCCGCCCCCGCCGTTCTCCGGGCAGCCGGCGGCGCCCGCACCCGGCGCCTTCCCACCGCCCGCCGG
>NZ_BOMW01000049.1 GCF_016862395.1 Actinoplanes siamensis
TTACCCGCCGCCCGGCGCCCCGGCGGGTTACCCACCGGCCGGTGGCTACCCGCCGCCCGGTGCGCCCGCCGGTTACCCGCCGGCCGGTGGCTACCCGCCCGCCGGTTACCCGCCGCCCGGCGCGTACCCCGCCGGTTCCTACCCGGCCGCCGGCCAGTACGGCGCGCCCGGCTGGCCCCCGCCGCCGGCCTCCCCGGCCAGCCGCCGCCGCGGCGGTGTCCTGGCCGCCGTCATCGTCGCGGTCGTCGTCGTGATCGCCCTGCTCTGCGGCGCCAGCGTCTACAACCTGCAGCACCGCATCGACGACGAGACCAGCCGCTTCGACGAGGACCAGCCGTTCACGCTGCCCTCCGGCTTCCCGTTCCCCACGGTCCGGCCGAGCGACGCTCCGATCCCGGAGTCCACCGGCCCGGTGGCCGCCGGCGCCGCCGCCAAGGACATCTACGACCTGAACCAGGTCTGCGACGACAACACCTTCTTCCCGGACGCCCCGAAACGCGCCGGCAAGGCCCCGCACCCGGTGGTCCTGCTGATCAAGGACGGCCCGGAATCGGTCCGCTGGCAGAACCCGGTCTACTACCTGCGGGACGAGGGCACCGCCAAGTCCGACGAACAGACCTGGGCGCCGCGCAGCCCGGCGCAGGTGCAGTTGGCCGCGTGCCTGGACCGGACCGGCGCCGGCTCGAAGATCCGCTCCTGCAAGTACGACGACCCGGAGCCGGACACCGTCACGCTGTACCGCGCGACCTGGCGGCTGCGGGTCTACGAGGTCGCCACGCACAAGCTGCTGCTGGAGAAGAAGCTCGACGGCGACGAGACCACCTGCCCGTACTCCGTGCTGGTCGGCGACGACAAGAAGATCTACGCCAAGGTGAGCGACCACGTCTCGGTCACCAGCCTGCGGAACCTGGTCAAGAAATAGCCGAGTGACCTGCCCGTCGCCGCGCCGTTGGTCTCACCGTGACGGACGGGACACAGCGGCGGCGATGGGCCGGTCGCCTGCGCAATCTGGACCCGGCGCCGGTTCCGCAACCGCGGCCGGCGCCCTCGGCGGCGGCCGGCCCCGGCGACGGCCTGGTCGAGCGCACCGCGATGCGGGCCCGGCTGCGGGAACGGCTGCGCGCCGGGGACGTCGCCCTGCACGGCATCGGCGGCATCGGCAAGACCACCCTGGCCCGTCAGGTCGCCCGCGACCTGGGCGACGAGTTCCCCGGCGGCGTGCTGTGGGCGGCGGTCGGCCAGGAGACCACCGGCCCGGCGCTCGCCGCCCTGATCACCGGCCTGCTCGACCGTCTCACCGGGGACCGCCCGGGGGTGGTCACCCCGGCCCGGGCGGGACAGTTGCTCGCCGCCGAACTGCGGCGCCGCCCGCCGACCCTGCTGATCGTCGACGACGTGTGGACGCGTGAACAGCTCGGCCCGTTCCTGGGCGGCGGCCGCCTGCTGATCACGACCCGGGTGAGCGGCCTGCTCCCCGCCGAGATCCCCAGCGTCCACGTCGGCGCGATGACCCACGACGAGGCGACCGCGCTGCTCACCCGGGACCTGCCCGGCCTCCCACTGCCCGACCGCACCGCGCTGCACGCGCTGACCGGCCGTTGGCCGCTTCTCACCGCGATCGCCAACGGGATCCTCCGCGGCGGAACGGCCGCCCACCAGCTGATCGACCGGCTCGGCGCGGACGGCTGGGTGGCGCTCGACCTGACCGTGCCGGGGGAACGGGAGCGGGCCGTCGACGCGTTCGTCACGGCGGCGCTGGACCCGTTGCCCGACCCGGAGCGGCGGCGTTACCTGGAGTTGGGGATCTTTCCGCAGGGCGGGAGAATCCCGGAGGCCGTCCTGGGGTCGCTGTGGGCGGCGGCCGGCGGCTTGTCCTCCGCGGAAACCGGCGACTTGTGTACGGCGTTCGCCCGGCTCGGCCTCGTGGAGCGGGAACGGGGTGCTCTGCGCCTGTCCGACGTGCTCCGGGCGTACCTCCGCAATCGCCTCCCGGACCACGAGATCGCTCAAGTGAACCGCTCCCTGGTGGAGGCCGTCCGGCCGCGCGACGGCGCACCGTGGTGGACGCTGTCGCCATCGGACCGCTACCTCTGGCGTCACCTGGCCTTCCACCTGCGCGAAGCGCGGTGGTGGGATGAGCTGTTCGCGACAGTGACGCAGGTGCGGCGGCTGGCTGTGCAGATCTCGCTGCTCGGGGTCGCCGCGGCGGTCGCCGACCTGGCCGGGATGCCGGATCCGCGGGCGGCCGCCCTGTGCGCCCGGCTGTCCCGGGGCGCGCATCTGTTGCACTCGATCGATCCCGCGGAGTCCCTGACCGACGTGCTGCTCTCCCGGCTCGCCGGGGCGCCCGAACTGGCCGCCGAGGTCGCCGCGTTCGCGGCCGAGCGGCGGTCCCGTGCCGGCCTGACCGCCCGATGGCCACTTCCGGACGTCGGGCCGGACAGCCTCCTCCGGGTGATCACCGGGGATTCCGGATGGCTGGACCGCGTGGCGATCTCCCCGAACGCCGACTGGATCGCCACCTCGGGCGGCGACACCGGCGTGATCACCCTGCACGACTGGACTCAGGGAACCGTGCTGGCCCGCCTCACCGGGCACATCGGCGCGGTGAAAGCACTGGTGGCGACGCATGACGGAGCGATGATCGCGTCGGCCGGGGCGGACGGGACGCTGCGGCTGTGGGACGTCCGCAGACGTCAGGAACGCACCCTGTGGGCGGTCGACGGGGAGATCCTCGGCTGCGCGGCGGCACCCTCCAGCCACCGGATCGCCGCGGTGAGTGCGAGCGGGGAACTGATCGTTCTCGACGTCGCGGGGAACTGGCGGATCCTCGGGCACCGGGGCAGCGAGAAGCTCGTCGGCTGCGCGTTCCTGGACGACGACCGGGTGCTGACGATCACCGAGGACGGCGCGGTGGCCGGGCACGAGCTGCGCATCGGGCGGCGCAAGACGTTCGTGGCGGCGGGACGGGCCCCGGTCACCGGGTTCGCGGTCGGTGCCGAATGGGTGGCGGTGGGTGGGGCGGACGGGGAGATCCGGGTGCATCCGCTGCGCGGCGGCGGGACGCCGGTGACTCTCGGTGGGCATCGCGGGTGTGTCAGCGCGATGGCGGCCTCCGGCGACCGGATCATCTCGGGCGCCGAGGACGGCACGGTGCGGATCTTCGATCGGTACGGCGCCGAGGTGGCGGCGGTGCGGGCGCATCCGAGCTGGGTCACCGGCTGCGTCGTGGGCCCGGACCGGCGCACGCTGATCACGGCGGGCAGTGACGGGACGATCCGGTTCTGGGATCTGCCGCGGCTGGTGCAGGAAACGGTGGGCGGGCCGGTCGACTGGGTGAACAGTTGCGCCGTTTCCGGTTCCGCGCTGGTCAGCGGTGGCGAGGACGGGGCGGTCAGGTGCTGGCGCAACGGTGCCGGGACGGCGATCTGGAGCGGCGAGTGGCCGGTCCGGCGCTGCGTCGTCGGGCCGGATGGATCCTGGATCGTTGCGGCGCGGGACGACAGCACTGTCGTTCTGCGGCATGCGGATCAGGTGTGGGAGGCGGAGGTGCTGCCGGGGGCGTCCGGGTGTGCGGCCTCGGCGGAGCTCTTCGCGGCCTGGGGTGAGCAGGGGGAGCTGACGGTCCGGTCCGTGCCGGACGGGGAGAGTTTCCGCACGGTGCATGAGCGGCCGATCCGGGCGGCCGCCTTCCTGCCGCACCATCGGCTGGTCTTCGCGGACGATGCGGGATTGCATCTCTGGCACTACCGGAAGGGCCGGGTTCGCCCGGTCGGGTCCATGCGCGGCGCCCTGGCGATCCAGGTCGTCGGCCCGGCTCCGGCGGGCGCGGCCGGCCGGCCGGCGGCCGAGGGCCGGGGCGCGTTCGCGGTGCTGCGCGAAGGCGCGTGGGGGCAGGCGTGCGGGGCGCTGCGGGACAGCGCGCGTCGGCAGGGACTCGGATTGCTTCGCGGTGGACGCGGGAGCCGGATAGCGGTGATCGGGGCCTTCGGCGTCTCCCTCTTCGAGGCCCGCGGCCTGCGTCCGATCGCCACCGCGGACTTTCCGGACGGCCCGGTGAGCCACGGCGCGGTCTCCCCCGACGGGCAGTGGCTGGCCACCACGACCAGGACCGGCGAACTGCGAATCCGGCCGCTCGGCGCAACCGCGCCCCGCATGTCCACATTGTCCGGCGTGCGGCAAGCGGTCCTGCGCGGTGGCAGGGCCCTCCCGGCGGCCTCGCGCGCCGCGTCTCCCGGCGGCGCGCCGGGCTGGCAGCCGGTGGCCGCGATGCGGGTGGACGGCGCGCTCTTCGAGTGTGCCTGGGCGCCCGACGGTCCCGACCTCTACGCCGCCGGACGCCGCGGGATCTACGCGTTCACCTTCCGCCCGCCAGGGCCGACTCCGGCACAGCGGGGTCCCGCTCCCGGCGACGGGTGACAGCGGGACCGGCCTGCGCGCCGACCAGGGCGATCCCGGTCACCGCCGCACCGGCCAGGACCGCTGGGAGCCGGTGAGCTCCGACAACGCCTCGTCGAAGATCTCGTGGTGGCGGGCGACGTCGTCCAGGGTCGTCGCCGGGCACATCAGCGCCATGTTGTGGAACGGGGTCAGCAGCACCCCTCGGCTCGCCAGGTAGACGTGCAGGAAGTCCTCCAGCTCGGCATCGGCGCTCGCCGCCGACTCGGTGCCGTTGCGAGGGGCGGGATCGGCGAACCTGTACTCCACCCGGGCGCCCAGCCGGCTCACCGACCACGGAACGCCGTACGCCGAAATGATCTTCTGAATTCCGTCGGCGAACGCCGACGCCGTCGTGATCATGGTGGCGAACGCGCCCTCGGTCAGCACCTCCTCCAGCGTCGCCCGGGTCGCGGCCATCGACACCGGGTTGCCGGCCAGCGTGCCGCCCACACCGCCCATGTCGACCAGGTCGAGGTCCGCGCGCCCGGTCAGCGCGTCGGCCAGTTCCGCGGAAAGTCCGTAGGCTCCGACCGGCACGCCGCCGCCGATCGCCTTGCCGATGGTCAGCACGTCCGGCGCGAGATCCCAGAAGCGGGTCGCGCCACCCGGGCCGGCGGAGAACGTGTGCGTCTCGTCGTTGATCAGGTAAGTGCCGTATTTCCTGGTCAGCTCGCGGACACCGGTCAGGTAGCCGGGCTCGGGCAGCACGATGCCGATGTTGGTCAGCGCCGGCTCCATCAGCACCGCGGCGACGTCGCCGTGCGCCAGTTCGCGCTCCAGCATGGCCAGATCGTTGAACTCGGCGACCCGGCTGGTCTCGGTCACGTCGACCGGCGCGCCGACGTTGCCCTCCCGGCTGCGGCCGTGCCCGCCGGGACCGACGACGATCAGCGACTCATCCACCGAGCCGTGGTAGCAATAGCTGTTGACCAGCACCTTCGGCCGGCCGGTGACCGCGCGCAGCAGCCGGATCGCCCACCGGTTCGCGTCGGTCGCGGTCAGCGCGAAGCTCCAGAACGGCAGCCCGAACCGGCTCGCCAGCTCGGCGCCGACCACCGCGGCGTCCTCGGTCGGCAGCATCGTCGTGGCGCCGCCCAGCTCACCGAGCCGTCTGGTCACCGCGGCGACCACCGCGGCGGGGGAATGGCCGGCCATCGCACCTGTGTCACCGAGACAGAAGTCGATGAACTCGTTGCCGTCGAGGTCGGTGAGGCGGTTGCCCCTGGCGGTCCTGAGGTACACCGGGAAGCCGGCCGCGGTCTTGTTCATCCACGTCATCGGGACGCGCCCGAAGAGATGATCGGCGCGACCGTAGGCCGCCGCCGAGCGCGGGTGACGCTCGGCGAAGGCGGCCCGCTCACGCTCGGCCAGCCTGCTGAGTTTTCCGCGATCGACGCCGGATTCCGTTGCCATGCGGCGAAGTTACCAGCCGAATCCTCGCCGGGAGACCTACGCGAGGTGGATTTCCGCGGCGACTCCGAAGTGGTCGGACAGGTGCGCACGTCGCCCGCCGGGCAGGACCACCTCGTCCTGGAGGACCAGATCGGCGTGCTCCGCGGCGCACCCGCGCGTAAGGATGTGATCGAATGCCGGCGGATTCGGCCATTGCGGCAACGGGCGATATGTCGGTCGCGGGTCACCGGCCATCGCGTCGGCCAGCCCGGCGCTCCGGCGGAAGTCCACGAGCGCCACCGAGTCCCGCGGCAGGTTCAGGTCACCGGTCACCACCACCGGACGTGACCGGTCGATCGCCGCCAGCTCAGCCGCCAGCACCTCCAGCTCGGCGCGTGCCACCGAGCTGAACCGGTTGCCCGGCGACCAGTCGTCGTCGCGGTTCGCCGACAGGTGCGTGTTCATCACGACCAGGTCGCCGATCTCCGCGATCAGCACGCCCTTGCGCATCAGGAACTCCGGCCGCGGCGGCCCGCTCATCGGGAACCGGACGAACCGCGGGCGCCGGACGGGCAGACGGGAGAGAAGGACAAGACCGCCTTTGAGTACGACGGCGCCCGCGCACGCCGAATGCGGAAAATGCCGCCGGAGCAGGCGCGCGGTGCTGCGGTACAACACCTCCTGGAGACAGGCGATGTCGACGTCGGACTCCCGCAGGACCCGGCCGAGCGCCCGCAGCCGTGGCCGGACGTCCCCGGTGAACAGGGCGTTGAAGGTCAGCAGGCGCATCCGGCGAGACTACCGGTCAGCCCTCGGCCGCCCGCAGCACCGTGACCGCCCCGTCCCGTCCCGCTGTCACGAAGAGCCGCAGGCCGTCCCGGGACAGCGCCACCACCCGTGGACTGTCGCCGACCTCGATCGTGGCCGTCACCTTCCGGGTCTGGAGATCGAGTACCGACAGGGTGTCCGAGCCCTCGTTCACGACGTAGGCGTGCACGCCGTCCGGCGAGACGATCACCGCCTGCGGCAGCTTGCCGACCTGGTAACGCCTGGTCAGCTTGAGGGTCCTGGTGTCGTACGACTCGACGGTGTTGACGTCGTAGTTGGTGACCACGACGGTCCTGCCGTCCGGCGTCACCGCCACGCTGTGCGGCGACCGGCCGACCGAGAGGTTGGCCAGCACCTTCAGCGTCCTGGTGTCGATCACCGACATCTTGTTGGATTCGTGATCAGAGGTGAAGGCGCGGGTGCCGTCCGGTGTGAAGTCGATCCAGTGCGGGTTCGGCGGGACGCTGATCTGCGACCGCCTGGCCAGCGTCGCCCCGTCGTAGATCTCGACCCGGGCCCCGTTGTGGATCGGCAGCCAGACCCGCCCGTCCGGCGCCACCGCCGGCTCGAAGGGCCGCGGCCCGGTCTTCACCGAGGTGATCACG
Source organism: Actinoplanes siamensis (assembly GCF_016862395.1). Classification (GTDB taxonomy): domain Bacteria; phylum Actinomycetota; class Actinomycetes; order Mycobacteriales; family Micromonosporaceae; genus Actinoplanes; species Actinoplanes siamensis. Next base: position 7,266 of record NZ_BOMW01000049.1, read on the forward strand.
CTCCGGCTGGCGGTGTCGATGACGGCCATCGCGTTGGCGCTGAAGTCGTCCTCGAACATCGACACGTAGAGCCGGGCGCCGTCCCGCGACAGCGCCAGGAAACGCGGTGTGTTCGGCACCGCGAGCGGGGTGGCCTTCCCGCTGCCCGCGTCGATGAAGAACACCTGCCTGGCACCCTGGTCCGCGACGTAGACGGTCCGGCTGTCCGGTGAGACGGCCACTCCTTCCGGCTCCCGCCCGACCCCCTCGATCGTGTCCACCACGACCGGGACGGCCAGGCTCGCCGGAATCGCGGCGGTCGGCTCGGTCGGGATCGCCGACGCCGCGGTCCCGGGATTCCCGGGCTGCGCCCGGCTCTGTGTGACGGCCGGCGCCGTCCCGGCGTCGCTCTTTCCCTTCCCGGAGGTGTACCTGATGCCCAGATAACCCGCGGCCGCCAGGATGAGCGCGAGAAGCAGAATCCCGGCGACCCGCAGGCGCCGCCGGTTCCCCGGCGGATTGGTGGCGTACGCGGTCGGGCTGTTCCCGCCGGGCGGCTGTCCCCAACTGGGGGAGGCCGGCCATCCCGCGGGCGAGGTCGGCCACGCGGGGTTCGCCACGCCCCCGGAAGCGGCGTTGCCTCCGCCGCCCGGTCCGCCCGGCGCGATCACCGGGCCGCCGCTCGACGGCCGGTCACCGGCGTCCGGGGCCGGACCCGGCCATCCGCTTGGCTCAGCCACTGCTCCTGGCCAGCCGTCCTGGCCCGTCGCCGCCCCGGGCCACCCGCCGGCCCCGGGCGTACCGGCCAGCCCGGCGCCTCCGGTGCCGGCAGTCCGGTTGTCCGGCATGGTCCAACCGGCTTGCCCGGTCGCCCCCGCCAGCTCGGCGGTGTCGCTCGTGCCGGCGGTGGCGGCCGCATCGCTGCCGGTCGGCGGCGTGGGCCAGCCGCCGGTTGCCGCCGCGGCGGAACCCGCTTCCCAGGGCAGCGCGGATCGGCCTCCGGGTCCGGGCTGGGCCCCGCGGTCGTGCGGGTCCCCGCGGTCGTGCTGATCACCTGGATCCCGCTGTTCCCCGCCGTCCTGCTCGCTTTCGTGGTCGTGCCGACTTCCCTGATCCTGCTGGTTTGCGGATCGCTGCCGGCTCGCGGATACCTGGGTGGCGAGCCAGCCTCCGACGAATCCTCCCGGGGCGGCCGTCCCCTCCTGGTTCGTGCTGCTGTCCGCGGAGGACGCGGGTTGCGGATGTCCCGCACCGCTGGCTTCGTCGGTGCTCGCGACGGGCCCGGGGGTCGGCGCGGCCGCGGGGATCGGCGACGTGGGCCAGGGACCCAGACTTTCCGCGCGGGTGGACGGTTCCGCCGGGGAGCCCGGCCAGATGCTGGCCGTCTGGACCCCGGTCCCGGCGGGTGGTTCGTCTCGGACCTCGACATCTTTTGCGGTCCGGGGATCCGCCTCGCCTTCTGCCGCAGCCGCGGAGTGCTCGCCCATGTCGGGGTCGCCCGGTGTCCGCTGTTCCGCCGGGGTTGCGGGGTCCGCTGTCCGCTGCCCGACCGAGGTGGCTGGGGCGGCCGTCTGCTGTTCGACCGGGATGGCTGGTTCGGGTATCCGCTGTCCGGGCTCGGTCGCCGGCTGATCGGCCTGCTGATCCGGCGCGACCGCGGGCGGAGCGGGTCGGCCGGCTTCGGGAGAGGGGAGCCACCAGGCGCCGCTCGGCGGGGACGGATCCTCGGCGGGCGGGGAGCCAGGTGTCGCTCCTGGCCGTTGGGGCGCGCCCGACCACGGGCCGTGCGGGGTCTGGACCGTCGGTTCCTCGCCGGGCGCCGGCGGCGCTGGAGCAACCTGCGGCGGTTGACCTCGCTGAGCGGGCGCGGCTGCGGCCTGCGCGGGTTGCCAAGGGGAAGCGCCGGGCCCGGCGGAGTCGGGCCCGTCGGCACCGGGCGCGGTGGCACCCGGCGAGGCGGCGCCTGGTCCGCCGGCACCGGGCGCGGTGGCAGCCGGCGTGGTGGCACCTGGCCTAATGATGCCCGGCACGGCGGCACTCGGTCCGGAGCCTCCCGTCTCGAAAGTGCCAGGCCACGGGACCGGTGGGACGGATGCCGGGACGCCGGAGGCCGGGGCGTCCGGCCAGGGGTCGACGGGTGTGCTCAGCTGGGGCGGGGCGGGCCAGGAACCGGTGGGGGCGCCCGACGTGGGCTGCCCCGGCTGGACCCCGGGCCAGTGGGGCTGGGGGCCGGTGGGCGCACCGGGCCAGACGTGCCGGCCGGCTGCGGGACTGTCCTGCCGGACGTCGTGCGGGCTGCCGGTGGGTGAGCCGGGGCCGGGCTGGTCCGGGCTCGCCGCGGGTGGCGCGGGAACCGGGGGCTGGGCGTCGTTTCCGCTGTACCACCGCGGTGGTGGCGCAGGCAGCACCCGAGGCGGCGTGAGCTGGGGAGACGACGGCTGGGCGGACGCCGGCGGAGGAGGCGACGGCTGCGGCCACGACGGCTGGGAAGGTGGCGGCTGAGGGGAGGACGGCAGGGGCGGGGGAGCGGCCGGGGAAGGGGCGGCGTCGACGTAGTCGTCGGAGACCTCGCCGGTGACCGGGAGGCGGGCGGCGCCGGCCGGGCCCTCGACGGTGACCGTGCCGGCCAGGCGGCCGACCGTGGGGAACCAGGAGATGCGCAGGTGGTCGCCGTCCAGCTTGGCGTGTACCCCGTCGCCTGATGTGGTGACCTGCGAGCTGGCGATCAGTGGGGGACCGATGAGCTGGACCCGTACCGTCAGTTGCCGGGTCCCCGGGGAGACCCGGCCGAAGTCGACAGCGGGCTCGGCCAGGCGCAGCGACGTGCGGCGCAGCGCCGCGGAAGCGGCGGCGGCGACCCGGTCGTTGCCGGTGGCCATGCGGCCCAGCGTGGCCCGCGCCTGCGCGGCCTGCTGGAGATCGGCGCCGGCCGCGGCCGCGGCCAGCTCGGCGATGGCGGCCATCTGGTCGCTGCCGGGTTTGCGGACCCTGGAGATGTACGGCTGCCGGCCGGAGCCGAAGACCCAGTGGCGCACGGTCGGGTCGCGCTGGCGCAGATGGTCCAGGACCTCGTCGATGCCGGTGTAGCCGTCGCGGTCGCGGTCGGCGGCGCCGCCGCGGATGCCGTCGGCGAGCAGGCCGGCGAAGGTGGGGGGCTCCGGGCGGGCCGCTGCCGTGATCACCACCCGGCTGCGGGCCTCGGCGGCTCGGGCGGCCGGGAAGTAGGCGCCGGCGTCGACCGGGCCGCCGGTACGGCCGTCGAGGATGATCATGACCTGGCCGGCCTGGCTGCGGTGGATGAGCGCGTCGAGCCTGGTCACGTCGACAGCGGTGTCGGCCGGGCGCTGCATCACCGTGTCCGGGGTGGCCAGGTAGAGGCCGCCGCCGGGGCCGGTGAGCAGGATGCCGCGGAAGTAGACCAGCAGCGTGTCGGCGCCGGTGCGGCCGTCGCACAACGCCTGCAGGCGCTGGTAGACGTCCCACGTCTCCGGGTCCTGGAGGAACTCCACGTCGAAGCCGCCCAGACCGGGATCGCCCAGCGCGGCGGCGAGGGACCGCACGTCCGCCGATGGCACCGCGTATCTGCGCAGGACCGTGTCGTCGTGGTGTTCGACGGTCACCACGACCGCCAGCCGTCGCCCGCTCATCGCATCACCCTTGGTCCATGGTGCGACGTTCGGAGCCGAGCCGGAACCCCTGGAAGATTACGAACTGTCCGCGTTCGATGACCTTCCGCTGTTGATCTTTGTCGGGTCCCGGCCGTTGTGCGGCGATCCAGCAGGTCCCATGTGGTCTTGCGCGGAACTGGCGGCGGGGACGCCCCGGTGTGCCGAACTCACCGGATCCGGTGTCCGGGATCCGTCAGCCCGAGCCGGCGGCGCCGGAAACCGTCACGGACCGGGCCGGAGCCGGGGATCAGACGGTGACGTCCAGGGCGCGGCCGAACGGGAGTTCCTTCTTGGCCTGCGCGGTCTGCGCCTCCGCGACCGCGGCGCTCTCGGCCTGCACGGCCACCGCGGCCACCTTGCCGGCGGTGACGGTCCGCACGCCCTCGATCCGGGCCACCTCGGCCTCGGCGGCGGCGACCGCGGCCCGGTCCGAGGTGATGGTCTGCGCGTCCGCCTGCACGGGGATGAGGTCCGCGGCGAGCTGGCGGCGGGACGTCTGCAGACGCGCCCAGGCGGCGTGGTTGTCGGACGAAGCGGTGGCGGTGATCGCGGTCATCGTGACCCCCTGGAGAACATACTGGCAACCGGACAGCCCCTCACATCGGCGGGGGCGCTCCTGACCTGCAACTATTTCCGGAGGATTTTGCGGGCCCGGCCGCGCGGAGAAGGCCGGGCCCGGTCGGTCAGCCTGCCGGGGTGGCCAGCTCGCGGGCCTTCGCCGGCCAGCTGGCCAGGCTCGCCGAGCCGCGCATGCCGGCCGCGGCGATCGCCTGCTTGAGGTCTGCCGCGTCGGCGTCGGCCAGTTTGGCGTACGTGGTGATGCCGGCCGCGGCGAGGGCCATCGCGACCTTCGGGCCGATGCCCGGGATCCTGGTCAGGTCGTCCGGCTCCTGGACCGGGGCCGGGGCGGGCTCGTCAACCGGCACCGGCTCGATGATCGGGGACGACTCCTCGGCGTCCTCGGCGATCGGCTCGTCGATGAACTCCTCGGGCTCGGGGGCGGCGACGGGTTCGGCGGCGGCGACCGGTTCGGGGGCGGCGACCGGCTCAGGGGCGGTGACCGGTTCGGGGGCGGCGACCGGCTCAGGAGTAACCGCGATCGGCTCGGTGACATCCTCCGAGGAGGACGCCGGCTCCGCGGCAGCCGGCGGCTCGGCCACCGCGGCCGCCGGAACACCGGCGGAGGAGGTGGACGGGGAAGCGGTCTCGCTCGCGGCAGCCGGCGCAGCCGTCGCGGAGGCCGGTTCGACCCCACCGCGGCGACCACGAATGAACCATCCGGCTATCAGGCCGATCACGAGCCCGACCAGAACGTACAGAATTTCTGCCATATCGGGCCTCCGGGCAGGAGATGAGGGTGCATGTGGTAGCGGGCAGCTTCGCACATCACCTTCAGTAGCCACGAGCAGGGTCCACATGCCGGTGCGCCAGGTACGTCACAGCCCACAGGACGATCCCGACCACCAGCAGCATCCCGGCCACCCGGTAGTCCGCCGCGGCCCGTCCACTGAGCGGGCTGGCCACGAACGCGCAGGCCGCCGCGCCGAGCACCGGGATCGCCGGGGGCGCCCGGAAATGCCGGTGCGGCACCCGGTCCCGCCGCAGCACCAGCACCGCCACGTTGACCACAGTGAACACGCAGAGCAGCAGGAGAGCGGTGGTCCCGCCCAGCGCCGTCAGGTCCGCGAACCGGATCAGCCCGAAGGCGACCACTGTGGTGAGGACGAGAAACGCGGTGGTCACCCTCCGAGATGAAGGGTGACCACCGCGGCAATCAAAACCGACTTGTTACGGTACGGCCGGGTACTGCGTCACGTACACCGGGACGCCGATCTTCGTGGTGTCGGCCGGGTCCCCCACGCCGTTGACGACGTGGTCGATCGTGCCGGCGGCCAGGTTGACGGTCATGATGTGGTGCAACTTCACGCCGGGCGTCCGCGGGGCCTCGAACCCGTTCTCGGTGTGGATCGACGGGTTGTTCTGGTTGAAGACGTAGACGCCCGCGCCGTACAGCTCATGGGTCTTGACCTTGGCCCCGACCTTGTAGCCGGCGTAACCCTCGACCGAGCCGTTCATCCAGTCCGCCTGCGTCGGCGGGTCGTACGGCAGCTCGTTCTGGTACAGCACGGTCTTGCCCCGGTTGCCGTTCCAGACGGTGTTGTACTTCTGGAAGTGCTCGACGAACAGACCGGTCGCCGTCACGTCGTCACCGTTGATGACGGCGCCGTACGTGCCGATGTTGGTGTTCCACCGCTCGGTGTCGCCGCCGGTGAAGCCCTCGACACCGTGGTCCGCGCGCCAGACCCAGGTGTGGTCGATCAGCACGTCGTCGCTGTTGACCTCGAGCGCCGTGCCGGTCTTGCCGACGTGCGGGCCGCCGACGCGGAAGTACACGTCCTGCAGCGTGGTCGGGTTGCTCGGCGTGGTGAGGCCGAGGCCGTGGGTGCGGCCGACGCGCAGCAGCGCTGACGACTTCTGCGTGCCGGCGTCGATGGTGACGCCCGCGACGACCACGCCGGGCACGTCCTCGATCTGCAGCGGGGTGGAGCCCTTGACCGCGGTCAGCGTGGCGTGGCCCAGGCCCAGCACCACGGTGTTCGGCCGCCACACGTCGATGCTGCGGTCGATGTCGTAGAGACCCGGCGTGAACAGCAGGTTCTTGCCGAGGGCCAGGGCCAGGTTGATCTTCGCGGCGGAGTCGCCCGGCTTCGCGACGTAGAAGTCGGAGAGCGGGACGTTGCGGCCGGCCGAGCCCCAGGTGACACCGGCGGTGTCGCGCTGCGCGGCCGGGACGCGGACCTGCCACTTGCCGTTGGCGTCGACGAACACGTACGGCTTTTCCCGGCTGACCGGGGTCTTGTCCAGCGTGGTGTACGGCGGGTTCGGGAACGCCGAGTCGTCGGGAGCGCCGACGACGCCGGAGAACACCTGGTTCCAGACGCCGTTCGACCAGCTCGCCACCTCGCTGTTGCGGGTCAGCCACTGCTGCTGCGAGCCGTTCGTGGTGGCCGGCAGCTTGCTGTCGGCGATGAAGCCGCCGGACGCGTACTGCGGGCCGGCCGTGCAGTAGTCCATCAGCGACAGCCCGCCGTTGGCGAACTGCACCCGGCGCAGCGAGACGGCCTGCGAGACGGCCCAGAAGTTCGCCGTCGACCGGCAGCCGTCCTGCCCGGTCCCGTTGATGTTGACGGTCAGGTTGCCCACCGTCCGCCAGAAGTTGACCAGGGCCAGGCAGTTGCCGGTGCCCCCGTTCTCCAGGCAGCGGTTGTAGACCTCGACCTTGCCGTTGATCACCACGTCGCCCGGGTTCGCACCCAGGCCGGCGAGCTCGGTGTAGTAACCGACCTTGATCTGCAGCGGGTGGTCGGCGGTGCCGTAGGTGCCCGGCTTGAACAGGAACGCGTACCGGTCGGTGCCCATCTCGTTGTCGACCTGCTTGGCGTTCGCGGCGTCCAGGGTGGCCTGGATCTCGCTGACCGGCTGGCTCGGGTCGAAGACGGTGACGTTCTTGCCCAGATCGGGCGAATTGGTTTTGGAATGCGCGGCGGCCGGCGCGGCCTGCGCCGTCACCGCCGTCAGGGCCAAGCCGAGCGCGAACGCTCCGGCGGTGGTCCGGCGCAGGGTGGCGCGCCGGCGAATGGTCGTCATGCGAAGGAGCCCCTTCCGAAACAAGATCGCAATGATCCAGGTCACGGAAGCAATCGGCCCGCCCCATGTCAAGAGGCGTCCCAGCGCATACACCCGCCAATGCGGGCAAGCTGCCCAGGTTCCGGAACCAGAATCCGGAACCGGTACCGGAATCGCTTACGGAATCGCCCTGGCGAACACGACGATGTTGCTCCGGTAGCTGCCGCGCGCCCGGTCGAACGAGCCGCCGCAGGTGATCAGCCGCAACGACGGCGTGGGGGTGGGACCGTAGACCTCGTCGCCCGGGAACGCCTTCTTGAGGTAACTCGCCACCTTGGTGACGGTGAAGCGGGCGGTGGTGCGGTCCGAGCGCAGTACCACGACGACGTCGCCGGCCGTGAGCTCCCGCAGCCGGAAGAAGACCGCCGGCCCGTCCCGCGCGGTGTCCACATGACCGACGATGATCGCCGGGCCCGGCTCGCCCGGCGTCGGCGAGCCCTGATACCAGCCGGCCGGGGCGTCCGAGCGCAGCGGCGGCACGTCGAGCGTGCCGTCCCGGCGCAGACCGATAGCGGTCACCGGGGTGCTCACCCCGATCGCGGAGATCTCCAGCCGGGCCGGCGCGGAGCGCCGCAGACCCTTCCCGGCGGACCTGGCAGGCTTGGCGCTGGGACTCGGCGCGGGGACGTTCTCCCAGGCCAGCGCCTCGGTCTGCGGGGGCGGCGGCAGCGCGTCGTCGGTGAGTAGCCCGAGCACCAGAACGGTGCCGCCGAGAACGGCGAGGACCAGGGAGAATGCCGCGGCGCGCGGATTGCGGATCCGGAGGTCCATGATGGTGTACGGACTCAGCGCCGCGCCGTGCGGCTGACCGCGAACCGCGCCGTCACCGCCGCGGCCACCAGCAGGAACGCCCCGGCCACCAGCAGCGACGTCCGCCGGCCGGGGAGCCCGCTGCCGCCCCCGGCGTCGACCCCGCCCGCCGGGATGCGTCCGGTGGTCGACCGGGGTGACGCCTTCGACGGCGAGGCGGCCGCCACCGCCGCCGGATCGTTCCCGGACGCCGCCGGCCGTGTCGTCCTCGGCGACAGCGTCCCGGACGCCGCCGGTCCTGTCGTCTTCGGCGACAGCGTCCCCGGCGAGGCCGGCCCGGTGACCGGCGGCAGCGTCTCGGTGGTGGTCGCGGTGGTTCCCGGACCCGCCGCCGTGCCGGACCCGCGGTTGCTGTCGCAGAACGACAACGTCAACGCCAGCAGGATCAACAGCAGCACCACCGCGGCCAGCGCGACCGCCCAGGTGCGCCGCTGGGGCGCTGCGTGTTCGGCCATGGTCGTGACCTCCCCGGGTGCGCCGGCCGGGCGGTCCGGGATCTGTCGTTCGTGGATCCCGCCGGCCGCTCGCTTCGATGGCCGTCAAGTACCCAGACAGTACGGTCTTCAATTCCCCCGGGGCTGCCCTCCGCTCCTGTCCGGTCGCCGACACCACCCCTTCGAACCCTCGCCCGGCGCGTTCCCGCTGCTCATCGCACTGTCTCAGGAAAGGCGGATCACCCGTCCGGGGAGTGCGCCCCGGGCGCCCGGCACGACCGCGCGCCGTGGTCGATCGAGAGGCCCGACTCGCCGGTGGCCGGTCGCATGCACCTGCCGCGGCTAGAGCAGCACGGCCTGGGCGACGATCGCGGCCAGGATCACGACGGCCAGGGTGGCCAGCAGCAACGGGTGGGTGAGCAGGCCGGTGGCGTGCCGGGCCGCCGGTCGCTTGTCGGGGACCTGCGCGCCGGTCCCGAAGGCGGACAGAGCCTCGCCGACCGCGTCCGGCCCGTTGCCCCGGAACGTGGCCGAGCCGCCGTCCACCGGCGGCATGCTGTAGTCGATGTGCTCCGCCGCCGGCACCGGCACCGCCCCGTCCCGGAACCCGGCGCCCGCGCCGCCGGTCGACCCCGTGCCCGCGCCGCCGGTCAGCGCCGCGGGGAAGGTCGCGCCGGCGGCCGCGCTCGATGTCGCGAAGATCTCCGCGGACTCCGGATCGTCCGGCGCGACCGTGTGCGGCCCCGGCACCAGCGGCCCGGACGGCGCCGCCGCGGGGAAGTACCCGCCCAGCCCGGCGGCCGGCGGCAGCGCCGCCGCGCCGGGCTGGAGGTGGTCGGTCCACTGCTGCCCGTCCCACCAGCGGATCGCGGGCAGGCCGCTCGGGTCGGCATACCAGCCGGCAGGCTGCGCGGCGCTCGTCATCGGTGCGGTCCTCGTTTCCGCTGCGGTCCAGCAACGGCCCACACCATCGGACCGTCCCGCCCGACCCTTAGACAACCGCTCGGTGACCAGCATCGCCCGCGCCCGGGAGCACTCCGGGACCCGAACGCCGAGCGGGAGCCGGGGGTGGGGTGCCTCGTGTGCCGAGGCACCCCAGGTCGCCGAGGACCGGCTTCCTGCCGGAGGGACGGTCAGGACTTGGTGATCACCACGTTGTCGACAGCGGCCTCGACCAGCGACGCCGTTCCGGTGTCGGCGGCCTCCACCTGCAGGCGGATCGTCTGGCCGGCGTACGCGGACAGGTTCGCGGCCGCCGCCGTCCACGCCGCGGCCTTGTTCGCCGCCGCCGCGCTCACCGTGAGCAGCGTCGTGGTCGTACCGCCGGAGACGACGCGGACGCGCAGGTAGTCGGCGCTCGTCGCGTTGTTCAGGTACGCCAGGTACCAGGACAGGTTCAGCGTCAGTGTGCCGGTGGGCAGGCTGATCTGTGGCGAGGTCAGCGTCGTGACGCCGCCGTCCAGGTCGTTGGCGCCCGCGCTGGCACCCGCCGCGGCGCCGGTGACCAGGGCGTACGTGCCGCCGGCGGCGGTGCCGAGCTGGGTGGTGACGCCGGAGCTGCTGGTGGCCTCCGGGTCGCCGCGCTCGAACCGGCCGGACGTGGCGGTGTCGGCGGCGCCGGCCGTCCAGCCCTTGGCGGTCTCGAAGTCGTCAGACCAGACCGTCGAGCCGGTCGGCGGGGGAGTGGTGCCGCCGTCGGCCAGGGTCCAGACCGCGTACGCGATGGCGTCCGAGTTGCGGTCCAGCGCGGTGTCGTTGATGTTCGCGGTGGTGTCGCAGGACGCGTGATAGCAGGGGTCGAACCGGGTGGCGGTGCCGCCCCAGAGCGCCACCTGCGCGGAGGTCTTGGTGCCCTCGGCGCCGGTGAAGATGCCGCCGGCCGGGATGCCCGCGGCGATGAACGGGCCGTAGTCGCTGCGGCCGTCGAAGTCGGTGCCGCGAGTCGGGACGCCTATCGACGTGAAGTAGGCGGCCAGGGTCTGTTCGATCTGCGCGGAGCCGGCCGGGCCGGGACCCGATCCGGTGTTGTCCGAGTTGTCGCCGTCGTACAGGAAGTATCCGGGGTTGGGGGATCCGACCATGTCGAAGTTCAGATAGCCGCCGATGGCCGCCTTCTGCGCGTTGGACAGCGAGTTGACGTACGCGGTGGACCCGCGCAACCCCAGTTCCTCCGCACCCCACCAGCCGAACCGCAGGTGCCGCGCGGGCTGGAAGCCGGAGCGGGCGACCTGCAGCGCGACCTCGAGGTTCGCCGCCGAGCCGGAGCCGTTGTCGTTGATCCCCGGGCCGGCCGTGACGCTGTCCAGGTGCGCGCCGATCATCAGGGTGTCGCTGGTGTCGCCGCCGGGCCAGTCGGCGATCAGGTTGTACCCGGTCGCCCCGTTGTAGGTGAAGCTCTGCTGGGTCGTGGTGAAGCCGGCCGCGTCCAGCAGGTTCTTCACGTAGGTGACCGAGGCCAGGTAGCCGGGCCGGCCGTGTGCCCGGTTGCCGCCGTTGGCGGTGGCGATGCTCTGCAGCTGGGCGAGATGGGCCTTGACGTTCGCCACCGGTATGTCCGGGGTGGCGGCCGCGCCCTGGGCGGGAGCGGCGGCCAGGCCGGCGATCAGCACGGCGGCGCCGAGGACGGGAATTGCTCGCACGGGATGTCCCTTCGGTAAAGAGGCATCGACGAGCATGACATTTGTCATGGGCGCACAGGTCATATCAATAACTACCTATTCCCGGAGCCGACCCGTCCGGAAAATTCGCCGTGATGGTTGTGTCACATGTCCATCTCTGGATTACTAGGCTGCGAAGATCGCCCGCGCCCGCCGCGGCGAAAAGGGCGAATCGACAACGGAAGGCAAGGGATGCGGAAAATTCTGGCGGCCACCATTGCCGCCTCGGTCGGCCTGCTGGTCGGCGCCGGTACGATCCCGGTCGCCGCCGCGGCTGCGGGCAGCCATGACAGCGCCGGCTACACCCCACCAGCCATCAACTGGGGCACCTGCACCCGGGCGAGCCTCAAGGCCCGTAACGCCCAGTGCGGTTTCCTGGTCGTCCCGCTGGACTACGCGAAGCCGAGCGGCACCAAGATCAAGATCGCGGTGTCCCGGATCAACCACAAGTCGACCGCCGCCCGATACCAGGGCGTCATGCTCACCAACCCGGGCGGCCCCGGCGGTTCCGGCCTCGGCCTGCCGGTGATCGGCGAGTCGGTCCCGAACGGCGCCGGCGACTTCTACGACTGGATCGGCTTCGACCCGCGCGGCGTCGGCTCCAGCGTGCCCGCCCTCTCCTGCGACGTGAACTACGCCGGCTACAACCGGCCGGACTACGTGCCGTTCACCAAGTCGCTGGAGAAGGCCTGGCTGAAGAAGGCCACCGACTACGCGAAGAAGTGCGACAAGGCCGGCGGCGCGCTGCTCGACCACGTCAAGACCACCGACTCGGTGGCCGACATGGAGAGCCTGCGCAAGGCGCTGGGCGCCAATCAGATCAACTACTACGGCTTCTCGTACGGCACGTACCTGGGCCAGGTCTACGCGACGCTGCACCCCGACAAGATCCGCCGCGCGGTCTTCGACGGCGTGGTGGACCCGACCCGCGTCTGGTACAACGCCAACCTCGACCAGGACATCCAGTTCGACAAGAACATGGACGTCTACTTCGGCTGGATCGCCAGGTACGACTCGGTCTACCACCTCGGCACGACAGCCGGGTCGGTGAAGGCGAAGTACTACGCGACGCTGGCCGAGCTGCGCAAGAAGCCGGCGGCTGGCAAGATCGGGCCGGACGAGTGGAACGACCTCTTCGTCTCCGCCGGTTACTACGTCTACGGCTGGCAGGACGTCGCCGACGCGTTCGCCGCCTGGGTGAACGAGAAGGACGCCACCCTGCTGCTGGCCAACTACGCCGAGCCGGGCGCTCCCGGCGCGGACAACAACTACGCGATGTACCTGGCCACCCAGTGCAGCGACGTGCAGTGGCCGACGGCCTGGTCCAAGTGGCTGCGGGACAACTGGAAGATCTACGCCAAGCACCCGTTCATGGCCTGGAACAACGCGTGGTACAACGTGCCCTGCATCAACTGGGGCGCCAAGCCGGGCAAGCCGGTGCAGATCAACGGCGCCAAGGCGCCCGCCTTCCTGCTGATCAGTGAGACGAAGGACGCGGCGACGCCGTACTCCGGCGCTCTCGAGGTCCGCAAGCGCTTCGCGAGGTCGGTGCTGATCGAGGGCGTCGGCGGCACCACGCACGCCGGCTCGCTCAACGGCGTGGCCTGCACGGACGACACCATCGCGGACTACCTGGCGACCGGTGCCCTGCCCACGCGGGTGAACGGCAACCGGTCCGACAAGCAGTGCGCGCCGGTTCCGCAGCCGGACCCGACCGCGGCCTCGGCCCTGCGGGCCAAGGTGGCCGGCACCGCCCGCGCGGCGCTCCAGGAGTCCGGAGCCCTGCGCTGAGACGCCTGGGGTCCGGGCGGCGACGCCCGGACCCCACCCCGCGTCACCCGGCCGCGGCTCTCTTCGCCAGCTGGATCTGCTCGTAGACGCGGGTCCGCAGCTCCACGAACCTCGGATCGGCCCGGGTGCGCAGCTGGTCCCGCTCGGCCGGCAGGTCCACCACCAGCTCGTCCTGCACCACTGTCGGCGACGACGACAGCATCACCACGCGGCGGCCCAGGTACACCGCCTCGTCGATGTCGTGGGTCACGAACAGCACCGTCACCTCGAGCCGCTGCCACAGCGACCGGACCAGATCCTCCAGATCTGCCCTGGTTTGCGCGTCGACGGCCGCGAACGGCTCGTCCATCAGCAGCGTCTCCGGCTCGTAGGCGACCGCCCGGGCGATCGCCACCCGCTGCTGCATGCCGCCGGAGAGCTGCCACGGGTACGCCGACGCGGCGCCGCTGAGCCCGACCGCGTCCAGCGCCGTGTCGACCAGTTGCCGGCGGCGGGACCGGTCCACTTTCTTCTGCTTGAGCGGCAACTCGACGTTGTCGCGCACGTTCATCCAGGGGAACAGGCTCCGGCCGTACTCCTGGAACACCACGGCCATGCCCGGCGGCGGCCCGGTGATCGGCCTGCCACCCACCCTGACCTCCCCGGAGGTCGGCATGAGCAGGCCGGAGACGCAGCGCAGCAGCGTGGTCTTGCCGCAGCCGGACGGGCCGACCAGGCAGACCAGGTCGCCGTTGTCGACGGTGAAGGTGAGGTCGCGCAGCGCCTCCACCTCCCGGCCACCGGACGAGTAGACCTTCCGCAGGCCCTTCACTTCGAGCATCCTGGCCCTCCTAACCGGCCCGGCGCCGCGTCGCGCGCAGCCCCTCGTACCACCGCAGCGCCCACCGTTCGGCGAGGCGGAACACCAGCGAGAGCGCGAAGCCGAGCAGGCCGAGCAGGATGATCCCGCTCCACATCTCCGGGATCGCGAAGCTGCGCTGGAACTGCACGACGGCGAAGCCCAGGCCGTTGCTGGACGCGAACATCTCGCTGATCACCATCAGGATGATCGCGATGGAGAGGGCCTGGCGCAGACCGGCCGCGATCTGTGGGGAGGCCGACGGCAGGATCACCCGGGTGAGCCGGGCCGGGCCGGTCACGCCGTAGGCCCGGGCGGTGTCCAGCACCACGCTGTCGACGGCGCGCACCCCCTCCACCGTGTTGAGCAGGATCGGCCAGACGCAGCCGAACACGATCACGATCACCTTCATGCCGTCGCCGATCCCGGCGAACAGCATGATCACCGGCACCAGCACCGGCGGCGGGATGGCCCGGAAGAACTCCAGGACCGGTTCCAGGACCGCGCGCAGCCGCCGGTTGAGGCCGACCGCCACGCCCAGGCCGACGCCGATCAGGGCGGCCACCAGGAAGCCGGCGAGCAGGCGGAGCAGGCTGGGCGCCACGTCGGCGCGCAGCCGCTCCGGCTGCCAGGTGTCGGCGAACGCCGTGAGGATCTGCCGCAGCGGCGGCGCGTAGAAGCTGGCGCTGCCGTCGCTCAGGAGGAACCAGCCGGCGAAGAGCAGGACCGGAAGGGCGACGGCGGAACCGATCTTCTTGAGTACGTCCATCAGACCGTCACCTCGCCGCGGACGGACTGGTGCCAGGCGAGCAGGCGGCGCTCGCCGGTCCGGGTCAACAGGTTGATCACCACGCCGAGGGCGCCGGTCACCACGATCAGCGCGTACATGGTCGCCACCGCGTCGGAGTTCTGCGCGGTCGCGATCTCCTTGCCCAGGCCGGGCGCGCCGATCACCAGCTCGGCGGTGACCGTCAGGACCAGGGCGACCGAGGCGGCCAGGCGGAAACCGGTGAAGACGTACGGCAGCGCGGTCGGCCACAGGACGTGGCGCACCCGGCCCCACGCGGAGAACCGGAAGCTGCGCGCGGTCTCCTCGGCGACCGGGTCGACGTCCGCCACCCCGTACAGCACCTGAACCAGGACCTGCCAGAACGCGGCGTAGCAGACGAGCAGCAGGGTGGAGCCCAGCTGGGTGCCGTAGAGCAGCACGGCGAGCGGGATCAGCGCCACCGACGGGATCGGCCGCAGGAACTCCACAGTGGAGGCGGTCAGCGCGCGCAGCAGCGGCACCGAGCCGATCACCAGACCGGCGAGCACCCCGGCCACCACCGCGACGACCAGGCCGATCGCCCAGGCGTACAGGGTCTCGCCGAGCGAGTGCCAGAACGTGGAGGTGCTCACCTCGTCGGCGAGCGCGGCCGCGATCCGGCTGGTGGGTGGCAGGAACCGGTCGTTCACCAGGCGCAGCCGCGGCAGCAGTTCGACGATGAGCAGCAACCCGGCCAACCCGGCGAGGCCGGGCCGGGCCGGGTTGCCACCACGGCGTGCGGAGGTCACGGCAGGAGCTTGCCCAGGTCCGGGGCGCTGGCGAAGATGCCGTCCTGGGTGCCGAGGTCGGCGACGGTCTGCACGGACGCCTTGTTGATCTCGGTGGGCCACTTGGGCAGCACCACGGCGGCGCGGGTCTTGTCGTCGATCTTGGTGTACGCGGTGAGGATCTGGCGGACCTCGTCCGGGTGGGCGTCGGCGTAGGTCATCGACTCGTTCATGGCCTCGGTGAAGCGCTTGACCACGTCGGGCTTGTCGGCGATCAGCTTCTGCGCGGTGAAGTACGCCGCGATGGTCAGGTCCGGCGCCGCGTCCACGAAGGTGGAGGCCACCTCCCGGCCACCGGCCGCCTTGATCGAGGAGAGCTGCGGCTCGACCACCCAGGCGGCGTCGATCTGCCCGCCCTCCAGCGCGGCCTGCATGGTCGGGAACGGCATCTCGACGAAGTCGATGCTCTTGTCGTCGCCGCCGGCCTTGCGCACCGAGTTGCGGGTCGCGGTGTCCCCGATGTTCTTCAGCGTGTTCACCGAGATCTTCTTGCCGGCCAGGTCCTTCGCGGTCTTGATCGGGCTGCCGCCCTTGACCACCACGGCGCCGAAGTCCTTGCCCTGCTCGCCGGTCGACGAGACGCCGGCCGCGACCACCTTGACCGGCACGTTCTTGGTCTGCGCCACCATCAGCGAGGTCAGGTTGGAGAAGCCGAACTGGAACTGGCCGCTGACCACACCCGGCACGATCGCCGCGCCGCCCTGGCCGGCCTCCAGCTTGAGCTCGATGTCGCGCGACTTGAAGAAGCCCTTCGACTGTCCCAGATAGATGGGGGCGACGTCGATGATCGGGATGATTCCGACCGTCACGTTGTCCACGCCGCCGGACGAGGTGCCGGAGCCGCCCGAGTCCTTGTCCGAACCGCAGGCCGCGACCGTGCTGGCCACCAGCGCCAGTGTCAGGCCCGCGATCAAACGCCGCCGCATATCTGTTCCTCCGTAAAGGTTGTGCGCAGAACGAACGGAAGTTCTCATAGAGAACGCTAGGATGTGGCTCGTGTCACGTCAACGATCTGGATCGATCATCCGATGACGCGGGAACCGTACTACGTTCAGTCGCTGGAGCGCGGACTCGCGGTGATCCGTGCATTTGACGCGGAACGCCGTGAACTGACGCTCAGCGACGTGGCCCGCCACTGTGGACTGACCCGCGCCGCCGCCCGCCGGTTCCTGCTCACGCTGACCGATCTCGGCTATGTCCGGACCGACGGCCGGCTGTTCTCGCTGACGCCCCGGGTGCTGGAGCTCGGCTACGCGTTCCTCGGCGGGCTGACCCTGCCCGAGGTGGCCGAGCCGCACATGGAACGCCTGGTCGGCGAGGTACGCGAATCCTGCTCCCTGTCCGTCCTGGACGGTGACGACATCGTCTACGTGAGCCGGGTGCCGACCAGCCGCATCATGCGGGTGGCGATCAACGTGGGGACGCGCTTCCCGGCGTACGCCACCTCGATGGGCCGGGTGCTGCTGGCCGCGCTGCCCGAGCCGGAGCTGGACCGCTATCTCGGCCGGGCCAGGCTGGAGCCGCTCACCGACCGCACCCTCCACTCGCCCGGTGAGCTGCGCGCCGAGCTGGACCGGGTCCGCCGCGCCGGGCACGCCGTGGTGGACCAGGAGCTGGAGGAGGGGTTACGGGCGATCGCGGCGCCGATCCGGGACCGCACCGGGGCGGCCGCCGGCGCGCTGAACATCTCCGTGCACGCGGCGCGCGCCACCGTCGACACGATCCGCGAGCGCCTGCTCCCGCCGCTGCTGGCCGCCACCGCGGCGATCGAGGCCGATCTGCGCATCGCGACCCGGTGAGATCCACGGGTGTGGCGTTGACCACTCCATCCGTACAGTGGACCGCTTTTGATCGTGAATCGACGTTTGCGCCGTCAAAAGTTGCGGGGTGGATAGAGCTCGTTCGATGATGAAGGTCTTGAGGGGAGGCGCGCGTTATGTCCCTGTTCTCCGCGCTCGATCACCAACACACCGTGGCCCCCGAGGGCTACAGCCGGTGGCTGATCCCACCGGCCGCTCTCGCGGTCCACCTCTGCATCGGCCAGGCCTACGCCACCAGCGTCTACAAGAACTCGTTCATCGCCCACTTCGACGCCGGCCAGACCGCGATCGGCGTCATCTTCAGCATCGCCATCGTGATGCTCGGGCTCTCCGCCGCGGTCTGCGGCACCTGGGTGGAGAGGAACGGCCCGCGCAAGGCGATGCTCGTCTCCGCCTGCTTCTGGGCGGCCGGCTTCCTGGTCAGCGCCCTGGGCATCGGCACCGGCCAGCTCTGGCTGGTCTACCTCGGGTACGGCGTGCTGGGTGGCATCGGCCTGGGCATCGGATACATCTCCCCGGTCTCCACGCTGATCAAATGGTTCCCGGACCGTCCCGGCCTGGCCACCGGCCTGGCCATCATGGGCTTCGGCGGCGGTGCGCTGATCGCCAGCCCGGCCTCGCGCCAACTGCTGTCCCTCTACGACCCGGACTACAACCCCAACATCTCCACCTCGGTCGCCGACGGTCACGCCCTGGTGCTGCTCTTCCTCACGCTGGGCATCGGCTACTTCCTGATCATGATGTTCGGCGTGGCCAACATCCGCGTGCCCGCTCCCGGCTGGCGCCCGGCCGGCTGGGACCCGGCGAGCGTCAAGGCCAAGCCGCTGATCACCACGGCCCAGGTGTCCGCCGCCAACGCGATCAGGTCCCGCTCGTTCTGGCTGCTCTGGATCGTGCTGTTCTGCAACGTCACGGCCGGCATCGGCATCCTGGAACAGGCCAGCCCGATGATCCAGGACTTCTTCCGGGAGGACGGCGCCTCCGCTGTCGCGGTGGCCGCGGCCGGCGGATTCGTCGGCGTCCTCTCCCTGTTCAACATGGCCGGCCGCTTCGCCTGGTCGACGACCTCCGACCTGATCGGCCGCAAGCCCATCTACCTGATCTACCTGGGCGTCGGCATGGTGATGTACCTGCTGCTGGCCACCGTCGGCGACACCGCGATCCCGCTGTTCGTCCTGCTGGCCGGCGTCATCCTGTCGTTCTACGGCGGCGGGTTCGCCACCGTCCCGGCGTACCTGCGCGACCTGTTCGGCACGTACCAGGTCGGCGCCATCCACGGCCGCCTGCTGACCGCCTGGTCCGCGGCCGGCGTCGCCGGCCCGCTGATCGTCAACGGCTTCCTCGACGCCCAGGGCAAACCCGGCACCCTGACGTCCTCGGCCTACCAGCCGGCCCTGCTCACAATGGTCGGCGTCCTGGCCGTCGGCTTCCTCGCCAACCTGCTGATCCGCCCCGTCCCGGCCGCGCTGCACGAGCCGGCGGACGCCGGGACCGTCCGCGAGAAGGAGGCCGCCGCATGAACGCCCGCCTGGCCCTGTCCTGGCTCCTGGTGGCCGTCCTGCTCGGCTACGGCATCGTCCAGACTGTCGTCACGGCCGCCAAACTCTTCAACTGACCAGCGAGTTTGCGCACCCTGCAAGCCTTCGTGCAGGGTGCGCAAACGCTCGGCGTGCCGCTGCCACCGCGTTCCGCCTCGGCTCGGTGCCACATGCCCGGCGGCCGGTCGCCGGCCAGCCGCTGGCGCCCGGCTGGACCCAGAAGGTGTGTCAGGTGCCGTGAGGCACCTCGGGCCGCCAGCCGCTCACCCGGCGGCCAGGACCAAGAGCTCCCTTGGAGATCTTCGGGGGAATTCCGTGGCGGCCGGTGCCGTAGGGTGCTTGAGCTGGATGTTTGCGCACGCTGCAAGGTACCGTGCAATACGTGCAACCCCGTTCGAAGCTTCTCCCGCTTCTGCGCTCGCCGTTGCTGGGTGAGCTGCTGGCGTGGCTCTATCTGCATCCGGAGAAGGACTACTCGGTGACGGAGCTGGCCCAGCTCCTGCACGTGTCCGCCTCCACGATCAGCCGCGAGGCCGGTCATCTGGCCGGCTCCGGTCTGGTGCTCGAGCGACGGCGGGGCAACCTGCGGTTGCTGCGGGCGGATGTCGGCCATCGGCTGGCCCGCCCGCTCACCGAGTTGCTTGCCCTGTCGTACGGTCCCGCGGCCGTGCTGGCCGATCAACTCTCCTCGCTCAACGGGGTGGAGAGGGCGTACATCTACGGGTCCTGGGCCGCACGTTACGCGGGGGAGCCCGGCCCGCCGCCGGAGGACATCGACGTGCTCGTGGTGGGTGAGGTGGACGAGGACGAACTGGCCGATCGCGCCCGAGCGGCCGAGCGGAAGTTGGGCCGGGAGGTAAATGCGCACCGGGTGTCCGTCTCCGCCTGGCGATCTCCAGGCGATGATCCGTTCCTGGGATCGGTGCGGTCCCGTCCCCTCTTCGAGATCGGAGACCCGCCATGAGATGGCAGCAGGGCCGTGAGGTCGTCGACGGCATGATCACCCGAGCCGAGCTGGAGCGGGTGCCGGCCAGCCGCGATCACGCCGACCTGCTGATCGCCCAGGCCCGCCGGCACCTGGCCTCGGCGGACGCGATCGCCGGCGCCGATCCCGCGGGCGCGTACCAGCTGCTCTACGACGCCGCCCGCAAGGCATTGGCCGCGGTGCTCGAGAACCAGGGTCTGCGCGCCACCAGTCGCGGCGGTCACATCGCGGTGCGCGAGGCGGTGTCGGCCCAGCTGGACCCGCCGCTCGGGGCGGTGCTCCGCCCCTTCGACCGGATGCGTCGCCGCCGCAACCAGCTGGAGTATCCCTCGGCCGCGGCTCCGGCCATCGGCCCGGACGAGGTGACCCGCGACCTCCCCAAAGTCGAGGAGATCCTGGCGCTCGCGGCCGAGGTGCTGGACCAGATGAGTCCATTCTGAGTCGGCCATCTTCGATGGCTACGCTCTGCATGTGCATAGATACCCGGAATCGTCGATGCATCAGGGGGCAGGTCTTCTCGCTCACCTGGCTCCGCCCGAGTGGCGCGACATCTGCGCGGCCGGGATCCCGGTGCACTTCCGGACCAGCTCGGTGCTGCTCCGGCAAGGGGACCCGACCGACCACGTACATGTCATCGTCGCCGGATGTGTGAAGGCCACCCGGTGTGAGCCGGACGGCAGTCAGGCGCTGCTGACCCTGCGCGCCGCGGGCGACGTGGTCGGCGACCTGGCAGCGGTGGACCGGGGGCCGCGGTCGGCGACCGTCACGGCGTTGACCGACGTCATCTCCCATCTGCTCAGCGGCGAGCAGTTCCGCCGCATCCTGGCTCGGCCCACGGTGGCGGCCGGCTTCGCGGCGTACACCGTCGGGCGGCTCCGGGAAGCGGATCGGCACCGGACCGAGATGGCCGTGTTGCCGGTGCGGCAGCGCCTCTTCCGTACCCTGCTGCGCCTCGACCGTGCCGCCGGCCGCCCGCCGATCAGACTGCCCCAGCGGGAACTGGCCGAGCTGATCGGCGCATCGCGCAACGCAGTCGTCGCCGAACTCGCCGCGCTCCGTAGGCAGGGCGTCGTGGCCACCGGCCGGCGCGAGATCGAGGTGGTCGATCTCGAACGGCTGGCCGCCATCGCCGACGAATCGACGATGGACTGACAGGCCCGTCACATCGCGAATGCCCAGAAATGTGCAGAGGCTTCCCGGCTCGGGCCGGACGCTGTCAGGTGTCCAGCCAGCCACCGGAAGGAATGCCGTGGACCCGTTCGCACAGTCCGTCGACCTGCCCCCGTACCGGGCGATCCTGGCCGTCGACGCCAAGGACTTCACCGCCCAGCCCGGCATCGCACATCAGCCGATCAGCAGCTCGATCCTGGAACTGGTCGGCGACGCCTTCACCCGGACGGACCTGGGGACCGAGTGGGCGAGCCCGGAGTTCCTCGGGCCGACCGGCGATGGATTCGCGATCGGGCTGCCGCCGCGCATCCTGCCGTACCTGGCGTACCCCTTCGGGCGGGTTCTGCAGGAGCGCCTCGCGCAGCACAACCGGTCGGTGCGCGGCGATCAGGCGCGGATCCGGCTGCGGGTGAGCCTCAACGTCGGGCCGCTGCCGGCCGATCCCGGCGACCCGCACTGGACCGGCAACGGGACCGCCCGCAACGACACGCACCGGCTGCTCGACTCCAAACCGGTCAAGGCGATCCTGGCCGCCGCCAGCGATCGGGTGACGCACGTGGCGTGCATCTTCAGTGACCGGGTCTTCCAGGACGTGGTGGCCGCCGGATACAGCGAGCTGCACCCGGACCGCTGCATCGAGGTCCCCGCGACCGTCGACGGGAAGAACTTCGCCCAGCGCGCCTGGCTCTACATCCCGGAGATCTCCGGCAACCTCTTCGGGGTGAGTCCGCCCGGCCCGGCCCCGGATCCGGCCCCGGCGGAGAAGGCGCGGAAGAAGCCGACACCCGCGGTGGAGGGGCCCCGGGTCAAGCGGAACTGGGGCCAGGTCGCCACCACGATGGAGTCGCCGACCCAGCATATCGACGGTGGGCGATGATGGCCGCGCCGGACCCCGAGGCTCGGCTCCTGGACGCCGACTCCGCGGCCGACGACCTTCCGGAGGAGACCACGGCGACCATCGACGGCCCACGGGTAGAGGACAACCGAGGGCAGGTCGCCACCCATGTCGACCAGATGAATCAGACCATCAACTACTGGCTCAGCCGTTACCGGGCCGCGCTCGAACTCAGCGCGGACCACGTGCGACTGACCATGGAGACGTTCGTCGAACGGGACTATCGCCGGACCGGCGCCGCCGCCGGACCGATGACCAGCCGCGGTGCCTCGCGGCTTTTGGTGGAACATCGATTCCTGATCCTGATCGGGGCCGCTGATTCAGGTCGCCGATCCGCCGCTGTGGCCCTGCTGGCCCGTACCGGGCTGCCGTTGCACCTGCTACCGGTCGACGACGACGCGTGCCGGCTTCTCCCGGTGGGCGAGTTCGCCTGGCCACGGTCCGGGAAGCCCACGGCCTGTCTGATCGTCGTGCCCCCGACGGCCGAGCGGCACGGCCGGCTTCCGGAGCAGTTGTCCGCGTACCGGGCCGAGGCCGACCGGCACGCCGGCCACCTGGTCGTGCTGATGGATCGCGACACCTGGCAGGCGGTGGAGAGCGTGCCCGGGTACGTCGCGGTCCAGGTCGGCAGACCGAATCCGCACGAAATGCTGAGAACGCTGCTCCGGGATCAGGAGCAGCGGTGGGACACCGGCCGGTTCCTCCAGGAAAAGCGGGTGACTAGTG
>NZ_BOMW01000050.1 GCF_016862395.1 Actinoplanes siamensis
GGCCCGCCGCCGAGCGACTTCAGCCCCGGCCCGCCGCCGAGCGACTTCAGCCCCGGCCCGCCGCCGAGCGACTTCAGCCCCGGCCCGCCGCCGGCACGGTGGGCCGAGCCCGGAAGGTTAGCGACCTTCGCCGGTGGGGAAGAACCTGAACAGGTCGCATTCGCACGTCGCGGCGGGGAGAGCGGCGAGCGGCGAGCGGCGACCAGTCGCTGCGCCCGAAGGGAAGCCCCGCATGAGACTCAGTCACCACCCGGAAGGGCGTCACGAGGACGGCAACTCCGCCGACCTTCCCGGGGCCGGCGTGACAGCCGTTCCCGCGTCACCGCCCACGCGGTCCGGCGCGAAGGCGTCCGGGCACGACTCGGAAGCGCCGGGCGACGCCGGCAGCACGCTCCCGCGCCGGCCGTCGGACTCGCCGGGCGACGCCGACAGCACGCTCCCGCGCCGGCCGTCGGACTCGCCGGGCGACGCCGACAGCGCGCGACGGCGAGGCGAGGAGGATTTCGATCTGGCCGCCGCCGGCACGACAGAGGTCGGCCGCGGCCCCGACGCCCGGGAGACGGCCCCGCCCGGACCGGACGAGGGGCCGGACAAACCGTCGCAGCTGAAAGCCAAGGGGCTCTTCGCCGCGGTGAAGCGGACGATCAAGCAGTTCTCCGAGGACAACGTCTCGGACTGGGCCGCCGCGCTCACCTACTACGGCGTGCTGTCGATCTTCCCGGGCGCGCTGGTGATCGTCTCGCTGCTGGGCATGCTCGGCCCGGCCGGGCAGCGGACCGTGGAGGACGCGGTCACCGAGATCACGCCGAACTCGCAGCTGCGTGACCTGGTCAACACGGTGCTCGACCAGGTGCACGGCACGGGCAGCGCCGGGACGGCCGCGGTCGTCGGTCTGATCGTGGCGTTCTGGTCGGCGTCCGGGTACATCGCCGCGTTCATGCGCGCGTCGAACGCGATCTACGACGTGCCGGAGGGCCGGCCGATCTGGAAGACCCTGCCGATCCGGGTCGGGGTGACCGCGGTCGTCGGCGTGATGCTGATCGCCTCCGCGGCCATCGTGGTGTTCACCGGCGACCTGGCGCGGGTGGTCGGTGAGCGGATCGGGCTCGGCGACGTCGCCGTCACCATCTGGAACATCGCCAAGTGGCCGGTGCTGTTGATACTGGTCAGCCTGATGTTCGCGATCCTCTACTGGGCCTCGCCGAACGCCAAGACCGGCGGTTTCCGCTGGATCAGCCCGGGCGGGATCTTCGCCGTGGTGCTGTGGGCGGCGGCCTCGGCAGGCTTCGCGATCTACCTGGGGAACTTCGCGAACTACAACAAGACGTACGGGACGCTGGGTGGTGTCATCGCGTTCCTGGTCTGGCTGTGGATCTCCAACATGGCGATCATGCTCGGCGCCGAGCTCGACGCGGAGCTGGAACGCGGCCGCGCCATCGCCGCCGGTCACCCGGCCGACGAGGAGCCGTTCCTGGAGCTGCGCGACACCCGCAAGCTCCAGAAGGGCTCCGAACACGGCCTGAGCCAGAGTTGACCTCCGCCGGCGCGGCGGCCCGAACCGCCGCGCCGGCCCGCGTGGGCGCCGGCCCGCGGGGGCGCCGGCCCGCGGGGGCGCCGGCCCGGAGGACACCGAGCCGCCCCCGGCACAGGCCGCCTGATCCGGGACGGAGCGGCCAATCATGGCAGGCCGGGCACGGACAAAACGACCCGCCGGGCACAACACGGCACGGCGGACACGGCACGGCACGGCGGACACGGCACGCCGGGCACGGCACGGCGGGCAGAGCCACAAGGCTGCGGGCACCAACGCGGCCGTCGGCGCGGCATCTGAACCCGCTCGACGGCCCCGGCACGGTCACTTGCAGAGCAGCTTGCCCATCCGATGACCGGAAACGCTCAACCCCACCCCGAGCAGCGCCAGCAGGAAGAGCACGTCCACCACCTGCGCCCACCCCACCCAGCCCAGGCTGATCCCGCGGATCAGGTCGACCGACCGGTACAGCGGGGACACCTCCACCAGCCAGCGCAGCGCCGGCGGGTACGACTCGGCGGGGACGAACGTGCCGGAGAACAGGAACAGGGCGAACTGCCCGGCCCCGATCAGGTCGAAGTCCTGCCAGCTGCGGATCAGCGTGGACACGGTCATCCCGAGCGCCCCGAACGCGAAGCCGACCAGCACCGTGGCCGGGAACGCGGCGAGCGCGCGCAACGGCGTGGTGAGGTCCATGACGACCATGATCACCAGGAAGGCGGCCGAGTAGACGCTGCCCCGGATCATCGCCCAGACCAGCTCGCCCAGCGCGATCTCGAACGGTTGGATCGGGGTGGCGAGGATCCCGTCGTACAACCGCATGAATTTCATCTTGCCGAAGAAGTTGAAGGTGGTCTCGGCGAGCGCCCCGCTCATCGCCGACGCGGCCAGCATCGCCGGGGCGACGAACTCCGTGTAGCCGACCAGCCTGCCGCCGGGCAGCTCCAGGTCGCCGATCAGGGCGCCGACACCGACGCCGATCGAGAACAGGTACAGCACCGGCTCCAGCAGGCCGCCGGCCATCACCACCCAGTACGCCGACTTGAGCGTGCTGATGTTGCGCTCGGTGACCCGCGCGGACCGGCCGGCGCTGCCCTCGAACGACACCAGTTTCGGCCAGACCAGCGTCAGCACGCCGCTTCTCCCCTCATCGTCAGAACACCAGCCGGCGCTGGAACCGCCGGTGCGCCAGGAACCATCCCGCCACGCACCAGGCCAGCAGGTAGAGCAGGTGCCACCAGCCGGCCGCCCCCGGGTCGAGGCCGAGCGTGGCGGCCCGGGTCAGGTCGACGCCGTGCCACAGCGGCAACGCCCAGGCCACCCATCGCAACGGCTCGGGCAGCGACCCGATCGGGAAGAACACCCCCGAGAACAACGACATCGGCAGCACCGCGAACCGGAACAGGATGGCCAGGTAGCTGTCGCTGCGGACGCTCGCCGTATAGGCCGCGACGGGCGCCGCCACCGCCAGCCCGACCAGCGCGGACAGCGGCAGGACGGCCAGTGTCCAGATCGAGCGGAACGTCCCGAACGCGGCGGCGACCAGAAGGAACGCCGTGACGCTGAGCAGCACCCGGAAGATCATGAAGGCCAGGTGGCCGCCCAGGATGTCACCCACCCGTAGCGGCGCGGCCGCCTGGGCGAAATACACCTTCAGCCACTCGAAGGAGCTCATCACCGGCCAGCTGGCCTCGCCCAGCGCGGTCTGCGCCGCGGTCGAGGCGATCAGTCCGGGCACGATCCAGTCGAGATAGGCCACGCCGTCGATCCCGGTCCTCACGTAGCCGCCGACGCCCAGCCCGAAGCCGAGCATCGTCAGCAACGGCAGCACCAGCGTCGACAGGGCGCTGGACCGCCAGGTGCGCCGGTAGTTGACCAGGTGATATTCCAACACGTACGCCGAGGGGGTCATCAGTCCACCAGCGTCCGGCCGGTGAGGTGCAGGAACACGTCCTCCAGGCTGGAGCGGCGGACCAGGGCCGACGCCGGGTTCAGCGCGCGCCGGTGCACCTCGGCCAGCGCGTCGTCGCCGTCGGAGACGTAGAGCAGCACCCGGTCGGGCAGGACCTCGGTGCGGTCGGCGATGCCTGCCAGCTTGCCCGCGAAGACGCCCTGGTCCTCGGCGGCGAAGCGCAGCTCGACGACCTCACGGGTGGAGTGGCGCTCGATCAGGGCGCGCGGCGAGCCCTCGGCCACGATCCGGCCGCCGTCCATCACCACGAGACGGTCGCAGAGCTGCTCGGCCTCGTCCATGTAGTGCGTGGTGAGCACCAGCGTCACGCCCTGCTGCTTGAGCCGGAACAGCCGCTCCCAGACCAGGTGCCGGGCCTGCGGGTCGAGACCTGTGGTGGGCTCGTCGAGCAGCACCAGGTCGGGCTCGTTGACCAGCGCCCGGGCGATCGTGAGCCGCCGTTTCATGCCGCCGGACAGCGGCTCCACCTTGCTGCCGGCGCGCTCGGTGAGCTGCACGAACTCGAGCAGTTCGGCGGCACGGCGGCGGGCGGTGGGCCGGGGGATGCCGAAGAAGCGCGCATAGGTCGTCAGGTTCTCCCGGACGGTCAGCTCGACGTCGAGGTTGTCGAGCTGGGGGCAGACGCCGAGCCGGGCACGGATCGCCGGGCCGTCCCGCCGCGGATCCATGCCGAGGATCCGCAGCACCCCGCCGGTGGGTGGCGAGACACAGCCGATCATGCGCATGGTGGAGCTCTTGCCGGCCCCGTTGGGACCCAGGAAGCCGAACGCCTCACCGGGCTGCACGTCGACGTCGATGCCGTCGACGGCGGTGAAGTCGCCGAACCTCTTGATCAATCCGCGGGCGTGGATGAGAGCTGTCACGCCCCAAACCCTACGGAGGGGGTACGACAGAATTCCTCGCCGCGCCGACCAGCTCATCGGTCGCCGTGATCACCGACTCGCGGTCCACCGGGGTGCCCGAGTCGTAGCGGACCGCCCAGGTCAACCCGTCCCGCCCGCTCACCCGGCGGCCGACGACGCGCACCGCGCCGTCCTCCAGCTCGTGATGCGTGGTGTACGCCACCGAGCGGGTCACCCGGGACCGCACCTGATCGGGCAGCTCCCCCGGCTCCAGGAGCAGGAACGTCAGCGCCGGGCCGTCCACCAGCACGGTGTAGCCGTCGCGCTCCTCGGCCACCTCGGCCGGGGTGATCCGCAGCTCCCGCCCGGACCACGCGGCCTTGTGGATCTCGTGCCAGCCCAGCCGGTCCCCGCCCGGCGGCCAGATGCCGCGGTTGGTCGCCACCACGACCCCCTGCTCGCACGCGGACCAGGCGACCACCCGCTCCTCGGCCTCGAGCGGGGGACGGGAGCCGGCCGGCAGCGCGGGCCGGCGTCGGAAGAGCCTCACATGCCACCTGCCGCCTGTTCACGCAGGGCCCGGGCCTGCTGTTCCAGCGAGAAGAGCTCCCCGGCGAGCGCCAGATACTGATCCTTGTGGGTGACCGGGTTGAGTCGCTGCACCTTCGACTTCAGGTCGCGGATCCGGGTGGTCACCGCCGCACCCTGCAGCCGTGCCAGGGTGACCTGCACATACCGCGGGTCGACCGGGCCGTCCACCCTCAGCGGCTCCACTGCCAGCTCGCTGACCAGTCCCTGCGAGCCCAGGTCGGCGCAGGCGTCGCGGACCTTCTCGATCCACACCACCCCGCCGGTCGCCGAGCACGCGCCGCCGGCCTGCGCCACCGCCTCACGCAGCGCGGCCAGCACCGGATCGGCGTAGTTCTCCGGCCCGAGCGCGTCGAACATCGGGCCGGCCAGCACCGGCTCCTGCAGGGCCAGTTTCAGCGCCTCACGCTCGACCAGCCGCTGCGGCGAGTCGGCCGGCGCGGGCCGGCCCGGCGCCCGCTGCTCGGCGGCCTCCCCGCGCAGCGCGTTGTGCACCGCGCGCTGCACCGGCTCGAGGTCCATCCCGATGTCGCCGGCCAGCTTCCGGGCGTACTCCGGTCGCTTCTCCCGGTCCTTGATCTTGGCGACCAGGGGGGCGGCCTTGCGCATCGCCTCGACCCGGCCCTCGACGGTGTCCAGGTCGAAGCGCGAGATGGTGTGCCGCAGCGCGAAGTCCACCAGCGGCTCACGGCCGGCGATCATGTCGCGCACCGCGAGGTCGCCGCGGGCCAGGCGCAGCTCACAGGGGTCCATGTTGTCCGGGCTGACCGCGATGAAGGTCCGCCCGACGAACCGCTGGTCCTCCTCGAAGGCGCGCAGCGCCGCCTTCTGCCCGGCCGCGTCCCCGTCGAAGGTGTAGATGATCTCGCCGGTGAAGCTGTCGCTGTCCATCAGCAGCCGGCGCAGCACCCCGATGTGATCGACTCCGAACGCGGTGCCGCACGTCGCCACCGCGGTCGGCTCACCGGCCTCGTGGCAGGCCATCACGTCGGTGTAGCCCTCGACGATCACCGCCCGGCCGCGCTTGGCGATCTCCCGCTTGGCGTGGTCGATGCCGTAGAGCACGTGGGACTTCTTGTAGATCGGCGTCTCGGGCGTGTTCAGGTATTTCGGGCCGTCGTCGTCGTCGAACAGCTTGCGGGCGCCGAAGCCGATCACGTCGCCGCCCAGGTCCCGGATCGGCCAGAGCAGCCGCCGGCGGAACCTGTCGATCAGCGACCCGGAGCGGGCCGTCCTGGACAGGCCCGCGGTGATCAGCTCGTCCGCGGTGAAGCCCTGCAGCCGCAGGTGCTTGCTGAGCGCGTCCCACGAGTCGGGGGCGAAGCCGCACCCGTACCTCTCCGCGGCGTCGCGGCCGAAGCCGCGCTCGGCGAGGAACTCCCGGGCCTTGCGCGCGCCCGGCGAGCCGAGCTGGTCGCGGTAGAACTCGACGGCCGAGGCGTGCGCCGCGATCAACCGCTGCCGCTGCCCCGCCTGCGGCCGCGGGCCGGACGGCGCGGAGCCCTCGGTGTCGTACCGCAACTGGATGCCGGCCTTGCCGGCCAGCCGCTCCACCGACTCGACGAACGACAGGTGCTCGGCGTCCATCAGGAACTTGATCGCGTCCCCGCCCTGGCCGCAACCATGGCAGTAATACACGCCTCGAGCTGGGGAGACGTTGAACGACGGGGTCTTCTCGTCGTGGAAGGGGCACAGCCCCTTGAGGTTCCCGCCCCCGGCCGAACGCAGCGTCACGGTCTCGCTGATCACATCGGCGATCGAGGTGCGGTCGCGGACCAGTGCGATGTCCTCGTCCTTCACCCTGCCCGCCACGGCATACATCCTGCCTCGCCCACTCCCGGAACCGCCAGCAGGGTCCGGGCGCGGCGTCAGGACAGCGGGCCGACCAGCGCGCGGTGCCAGGCCACGGCGGCGTGGTCGGTGAGCGACGCCACCTGATCGATCACGACGCGCAGGGCCGCGGCGTCGCTGCCGGCGGCCGCGTGCGCCGGCCGGAAGAACGGGTCGAGCCTGTCCGGGGCACGGCTGAGCGCCTCCACCAGCTCGACGATGATCAGGCGCTGCCGCTCGTACCACGGCTCCGCGGCGCGCATGCGCATCACGTACCGGAAGGCCATGCCCTTGAGCAGCGCGCACTGGGTGCGCACGGTGCGCGGGACGACCAGGTCGGCGTCGTAGCGGCGCATCGGGTCGGTGCCGTACCGGCTGTGCGTGGCGCCGACCGCGGACGAGACGAACCGGCCGGTCAGCACGCTTGTCATCCGTTTGAGGGTGACCTGGGCGCGGTACGACCCGTCGTACTCCCCGACCGCGGCCACCGCCGGGTCGGCGAGCAGGTGGTCGAGCGCCTCGCCGAGCTCGCCGGCCGTCTCGTCGGAGTAGGTGGCGGCCACGTCGGCGCAGAGCGCGGCGCGCTCCTGCGGGTCCCGCAGCAGCGGGCCGAGATCGAGGTAGCCGCCGTGCAGCCCGTCCTCGACGTCGTGCACCGAGTACGCCACGTCGTCCGCCCAGTCCATCACCTGCGCCTCCAGGCAGCGGCGGTCGCCGGCGCGGCCGTCGCGCAGCCAGGTGAAGACCGGCTCGTCGTCCGGGTAGACGCCGAACTTGCGGGTCCCGGGCCGGCGGAACCACGGATATTTGCAGCAGGCGTCCAGCGAGGCGCGGGTCAGGTTGAGCCCGGCGCCGGGCACCTTGGCCTCCAGCCGGGTGAGCACCCGCAGGGTCTGCGCGTTGCCCTCGAAGCCGCCGCACCCGGCGGCGACCAGATCGAGGGCCGCCTCGCCGTTGTGCCCGAACGGCGGGTGGCCGATGTCGTGGGCCAGGCCGGCGACGTCCACCACGTCCGGGTCGCAGCCCAGACGCGCGCCCATCTCCCGGGAGATCTGCGCGACCTCCAGGGAGTGGGTCAGCCGGGTGCGCAGGAAGTCGTCCGATCCGGCGGTGTGCACCTGCGTCTTGGCGGCGAGCCGGCGGAACCCGGCCGAGTGCAGCACCCGGGCCCGGTCCCGCTGGTAGGGCGTCCGCCCGTAACCGCTGTCCTTGGCGGGCTCGGATGCCCAGCGCTGGGCGTCGACGGCCGTCATGGGATCAACCATAGGGGCCGCGACGGCTCGCGCTATCGACCTTTCCGGTCACCCAGGACGCAGAACTCGTTGCCCTCGGGATCGGCCAGGACCACCCATCCGACGTCGTGCTGGCCGATGTCGGCGGGCCGGGCGCCCATCCCGACCAGGCGTTCCACCTCCGCCTCCCGGTCGTCCGGGCGCAGGTCGAGGTGCAGCCGGTTCTTCACCCGCTTCGGGTCGGCGGACTGGGTGAAGAGCAGGCCGGGCAACTCGTCCGGGCGACGCCGGATCTCCACGAAGTCGCCGTCGTCGTCCTTGCCCTCGTCGACGATCACGTAGTCGAGCGCCTCGGCCCACCAGCGGGCCAGCCGGACGGGATCCGCGGCGTCCACCACGACCTGCTCCCAGCGACTGGGCATATGTCCTCCACACGATCGACACGTGACGATCAGGTTACGCGCCCCCGACGGGTGACCCGTGTCGTTCGAGCGGACGCGCCGTGCGACGAAGGCACTCGATGCGTGCCGGAAGATGACATTCCGTGATTCCTGGTTCACCGGCGACCGCGACGATGCGGCGCTTGCTGACCGAGCTGGGTGCGTCCGGGCGGACCGGCGCACTGCATGTGGGTGGCACTCCAGGTGGGGTGTTCTACCTGGTGGCGGGACGGATCGCGTACGCCGAGTCGCCGGCCGCGCCGAGCCTGGCGGAACGCCTGATCGGCTCCGGGCGGCTCAGCCCGCAGACCTGGCGCGCGGCGTATGCGGAGGGTCACCGCGCCCGCCGGGTCGGGCGGATCCTGCTGCGCGACGGCTGGCTCGGCCAGCACGAGCTGGCGCTGCGGGTGGTGGCCGCGATCGCCGGCGCCACGCACGCGCTGCTGCGACAGGCCGACGCGCCGGCCCGGTTCGTCCCCGGGGAACGGCACTGGCTGGGCGAGGTGACGCCGGGCACGCGCACCCGGGCGCGGCCGCGGCTGGTCCGGCGCCGGCCCCGGGCCCGCACGCCGGCCTGACCGACCACGACGCACAGGGCGTGCGACCTTTCGCCTCGGTGTCACCGGAGGATGGCCCGCGGTGGCGGGGGCGGCGATCCGGTCGTACGCCACGAGCAGCGCACCCGAGGGAAACGT
The DNA here is from genome assembly GCF_016862395.1 of Actinoplanes siamensis. Lineage (GTDB taxonomy): Bacteria > Actinomycetota > Actinomycetes > Mycobacteriales > Micromonosporaceae > Actinoplanes > Actinoplanes siamensis. The sequence continues at coordinate 9,131 of NZ_BOMW01000050.1, forward strand.
CGAGGAGAGAAGTGCCCGGCGTCGATCACTGTCTACAGGAGGCCATGACGATTCCTGGCGCGGTCGGGGCCAGCATCGTCGACTACACCACCGGCTTTCCGGTCGCCACGACCGGGGCCGCACCGAATTCGGACCACGAGGCCACTGCCGCCGGAACCGCCGACGTGGTCCAGGCCGCGAACAGCCGGTCGCTGTTCGTCTCGGCCGTACCGCACGACCTGCTCGAAGACCTGATCATCACGACGGCCGGGGGTTACCACCTCCTGCGGGTCGTCCAGACCGAATTCGATAGCCGGCTGGTGCTCTACGTCTGGCTGGACCGGGTGCGCGGCAACCTCGCCGTGGCCCGCCGCCAGATGCAGCGCCTGACCGACGAGCTCGTCGCGACATGACAAACGCGCACACCAGTGAGGAGTGACGGTGCCGCCCACGAAGACCGCCGGACCAGGCGATCTGCTGTCGCAGGTCGCCGGTGAGCGGCAGACCGGAGCGCTGGTGGTGGGCGGCCACCCCGGCGGCGCGGTCTACGTCTTCGAGGGCCGGGTCATCTACGCCGAGTCGCCGGCCGCGCCGGGGGTGGGCGAGCTGCTCACCTCGTCCGGGCGGCTGGCCGGGCGGACCTGGCAGAACGCGCTGGACCTGGGCACCTCGACGGCCCGGGTGGGCCGGCTGCTGGTCGAGCAGGGACATCTCACCCAGGGGGAGCTGGAGCTGTGCGTGCTCGGGGCGACCTACGACGCGGCGTACTTCACGCTGGCCACGGCACGCGCGTCCGTGGACTTCCTGCCGTCGGCCACGCACTGGCTGGGTCCGGTGGTGCACATCGACACGGCGGCGGTGCTGCACGAGGTGGGGCGGCGGGCCGAACTGCTCGACGACATCTTCCCCGACCCGCGGATCGACACCGCTCCGGTGAGCCCGGTGACCCGGCCGCCGCGGGAGCGGGTGACCGTCACCGCGCTGCAGTGGGAGTTACTGATCCACGCCGACGGGCAGCGCACGCCTGCGGATCTGGCGCTGCTGCTCGGCCGCGCCGGCTACGCGACCATCCAGGAGCTGCGGCGGCTCGCGGCGCTGGGGCTCATCGAGCTTCCCGAGGTACGGGTACCGGACGCCCCCGACTTCTTCGTCCGGCTGCCGCGGCACCGGCCCGGCGCCGTGCCGGTGACTCGCCCCGCGCCCGTGCCGGAGGCGGCGCCGGGCGGGCCACCGGTCGACGGGATGCCGCCGGCCAGAGGGGAGCCACCACCACCGGAACCACCACCACCGGGGGTGGGGAACACCGGGCCGAACCGGCTGGCCCGCCGCAAACCCGGCGCGAAGCTGCCGAAGGAGCTCGCCACCGAGAACCCGCCGGTGCATCAGGGCACCGACGAAGTCCTGCTGAAACGCATACGCACCGCGCTGCGGGCACTGCGGTGACGCGCGCACCCCCGGACCAGGAAGAAGGAGCGTGGCGAGTGATTACTGTCGATCCGGCGGTACCCGACGAGCTCGGCCGCCTGCGCAGCCGGGTGCCGGAGCTGGTCGGCAGCGTGCTGGCCACGGCCGACGGCATGGTCGTCGCGCACGACTCGCACGGGATCGAACCGGACACCCTGGCGGCTCTGGCCGCGGCGCATCTGGCGCTGGCCCGCCGGTTCGCGCACGCGGTCAATCACGGCGAGCTGCGGGAATCCGTCGTGGAGTGCGACGGCGGGTACATCACCTCGTACACCGCGGGCCCGAACGCCCTGCTCACCGTGGTCACCTCGGGTGACGCGAACCTGGCCATGGTGCACCTGGAGGCGCGGCGGTGCGTACGCCGGATCGTCAAGCTCCTGGCCCAACTGGAGCTGATCCGGCAGCAGCAGAAGCAACAGCAACTGCTCCAGCAGCAGCACCGGGCGCAGTCGGAGCACCAGCCGCCGCAGCGGCCGGAGATCCCGCAACAGACCGGACCCTCGACGGCCCCGCTGGTCCGGCGGACCCCGATGGCCACCCTGCCGAACGTCGGCGTGCACGGCAGCCTCCGCCACACGGCGGCCGGCTGACCGGCAGAGCAGCACCGCGGCGATCCGCCGCACTCATCGGCGCCGCCGCTCCTGGCCGGCGGGCCACCATCCCACCACAACGGAGGAACGAATTCCGATGGCCGACATGGACACCGCGCTCAAGGAAGTTATGGAGATCGACGGCTGCATCGGCGTCGCGCTCGTCGACCACACCAGCGGCATGGCCCTGGGCACCCTGGGCGGCGGCAAGGACCTCGACCTGACGGTCGCCGCGGCCGGCAACACCGACGTGGTCCGGGCGAAGCTGCGCGCGATGGAGATGCTCAACCTGTCCGAGAAGATCGAGGACATCCTGATCACCCTGGACACGCAGTACCACATGATCCGCCCGCTCACCAGCCGAGCGGGCAAGGGGCTGTTCCTCTACGTGGCGCTGCGCCGGGACCGGGCGAACCTGGCCATGTCCCGGCACCAGTTGCGGCGCATCGAGAACGACCTCGACGTCTGATCACGACGTCGTCCCGGCATGATCGCCACCCCCCGGACGGGGAGGGCCCGCACCGCCCTCCCCGTCCACGGTTCTCAGGCCCGCAGCTCGCGCGGCTCCTGATCGCCGTGCGCCCACATCTCGTGGGTGAACCCGCCGGTCAGCAGCCGGGCCCGCAGCGACTTGCCACGCCGGGCCGGCACGACCGAGACCGAGGTCCCGTCCTGGCGCAGCTCCCGGGCGACCGCGAGCACCGTGGCCAGCTCATCACGGTCCTTGTCGAACAGCAGGGCGAGGCGTCTGCGGGGCTCGGCGCCACGGTCCCGGAGCAGTTCCCAGATGCGCTCGAAACCGATGGAGAACCCGCACGCCGGTACCGTGCGGCCGAGGAAACGGCCGATCATCTGGTCGTACCGGCCACCGCCCGCGACAGACGAATTCATCCCCTCGACCTGGATCTCGAAGATCGGGCCGGTGTAGTACCCCATGCCGCGCACCAGGGTCAGGTCGACGTCGATACGCACGTCCGCCGCGGACGCGCCGGCCGCGTCGCGGATGGTGGCCAGCCCGTCCAGCGCCTCCCGGTCGTCGTCGATCTTCAGCAGGCCGGCGAGCGTCGCCAGGTCGGCCGACTCCCGCGACGCCTCGATGATGCTCATCAGGCCGGTCACCGCGGCCGGCGGGAAACCCCGCTGGACCAGCGTGTCGGCCACCCCGGACGGCCCGATCTTGTCGATCTTGTCGAGCTGGACGAGCGCCTCGCCGAACGACTCCGGCGCGAGGCCCGCCACGCTGAGCAGCCGGTGGAGCAGGCGGCGGTCGTTGAGCTGCACCCGGAACCCGCGGAAGCCGAGCGCGCCGAGCGCCTCGGTGGTCGCGGTCACCAGTTCCACCTCGGCCAGCAGGCCGGGCTCGCCGATGAGGTCGATGTCGCACTGGACGAACTGCCGGTAACGGCCGCGCTGCGGGCGCTCGGCACGCCACACCGGGCCGATCTGCATGGCCCGGAACGGGCTCGGCAGCTTGGCCTCGTTGGTGGCGAAATAGCGTGCCAGCGGAACCGTGAGGTCGTAGCGCAGGCCGTAGTCCGCGAGATCGGTCTGCGGCGTGACGCTCTGCGGGTCGAGGCCGCGCCGGAGCGTCTTGAAGATCAGCTTCTCGTTCTCGCCGCCCTGGCCGGACAGCAGGAAACGCAGATCCTCCAGGACCGGCGTCTCGATCCCGGAATAGCCGAACTTCTCGTAGACGGCGCGAATGCGCTGGATCACCTCACCGCGCGTGCGCGCCTCCTCCGGAAGGAAGTCCCGCATCCCGCGCACCGGCGACGGTCGTTCACTCATTCGGCGTGTCGTCCTTCCTGTGCGCCTGGGCGCCCTTCACCGGCCCCAGAACCTATCAGCCGCGACGATCCCGACTCCGGCGGTGATACGCGGCGAACGCGCCCCGGCTGCCGCCCACCGCTGCTGGTCCCCGGACCCGGCGGCTAGCATGTGCGGCATGTCGGCCCGGGAGATCGTGGAACGTGTCCGGGCCGGTGAGCTCGACCACGAGACCGCCCTCGACCTGCTCGCCGGCGTGCCGGCCGCGGAGACCGACACGGCGCTGGCCACCGCGCTGGGCGGCGAGTTCGACAGGCTGTTCCGTACCGGCTGGCAGCCGGTGGAGCTGCACCGGGCGGTGGCCCGGCGCGGCAATCCGATCCAGGGGCGGCTGGTCGCGGAGGCCGCCACCACGTTCATGACCGGCAAGGAGCCGGTCGCGGACGGGTGGCGGGCTCAGGCCGTACAGCTGAGATCGGCCGGAGGCCGCAGATCGGACCGGATCGCCGTGCTGGACGCCTCCCTGGACCTGCTGGCGCAGCTGCGCCGCCTGCCGGCCATCGAGATCCTCGTCCCGCCGCCGGGCACGCCCGCGACGACCGTGCACCAGCACGCCGACCAGCGGGTGCTCGACCGGGTGCGGGCGCTGCTGGCCAAGGCGGAGGCCACCGACTTCCCGGCCGAGGCGGAGGCGTACAGCGCCAAGGCGCAGGAGCTGATCACCCGCTACCGGATCGAGGAGGTCACCGCGCCGGCCGTGGACCTCACCCCGTTCGCGCGCCGGATCGGGGTCGACCATCCCTACGAGAACGAGAAGGCCAGCCTGCTCGACGCCGTCTCACGGGCCAACGGCTGCCGCACGGTCTGGTCGCCGGAGCTGGGCTTCAGCACGATCTTCGGCTTCGACGCCGACATCGACGCGGTCGAGCTGCTCTACACGTCGCTGCTGGTCCAGGCGAACAAGGCGATGACCCGGGACGAGCCGGTCAAGGGCAAGGCCCGGGTCAAGGCGTTCCGCCGATCGTTCCTGATCGCCTACGCCGTCCGGATCGGCGAGCGCCTGCGCGAGGTCGCCGACCGCGAGTTCGCCGGCCACGGCGACCTGCTCCCGGTGCTGCGCGACCGCGACGTCCAGGTCCGCGCCGCGATGGAGCGGGTCTTCCCCCGCACGGTCCGCGCCCGCGGCAGCCGCGTCGACAGCCTGGAGGGCTGGGATTCCGGCCGCGCCGCCGCGGACGAGGCGAACCTGCGATAGAACCCGATCCGGTACGCCCGGAGCACCGTCCCACGGCCCGGTCGCACCGGGACCTGGCCCCCTATCCGCCGGACTCCTCGGTCTCGGCTCCCTCCGGGACGGTGTCGTCGTCGCGGGAGTCGAGCCACCCGTGCGGAAGCGCCACCTTGCCCGGGGCGTTGACCCGGCCGCGCGGCTGGCCCAGCGACTCGACCGGGAACGGCACCGCCGGGTCCAGCTTGGCGAGCAGGTCGTCCAGCTCGTCCAGCGACGAGATCATCGCCAGGCTGCGGCGCAGGTCACCGCCGACCGGGAAGCCCTTCAGGTACCACGCGACGTGTTTGCGGAAGTCGGCACAGCCGTGCCTCTCGTCCTCCAGCGCCTCGACCAGCAACTGCGCGTGCCGGGACATGATCTTCGCGACCTCGCCCAGGGTGGGCAGCACCGGCTGGTACGAGTCGCCCTGGGTGAACGCCGCCTCCAGATCCGCGAACAGCCACGGGCGGCCCAGGCAGCCGCGGCCCACCACCACGCCGTCGACGCCGGTGTGCGCGACCATCCGCAGCGCGTCGGAGCCCTCCCAGATGTCGCCGTTGCCCAGCACCGGCACGTCCAGGGCCTGCTTGAGGGTGGCGATCGCGTCCCAGTCGGCCTGGCCGGAATACCGCTGCTCGGCGGTGCGGGCGTGCAGCGCCACGGCGGCCACCCCGGCGTCCTGCGCGGTGAGGCCGGCCTCGACGTACGTCAGATGGTCCTCGTCGATGCCCTTGCGCATCTTGATGGTTAGCGGGATGCCGTAGTCCGCTGCCGCGTCGGCGGCCTGGCGCACGATGCGGCCGAACAGCTTGCGGCGCCAGGGCAGCGCCGACCCGCCGCCGCGGCGGGTCACCTTCGGCACCGGGCAGCCGAAGTTCAGGTCGACGTGGTCGGCCAGGTCGTTCTCGCCGACCATGCGCACCGCCGCCGCGGTGACCTCCGGGTCCACACCGTAGAGCTGCAGGCTGCGGAAGCCCTCGTCCTCGGCGAACGCGATCATCTTGAGCGTCTTGGGGATCCGCTCCACCAGGGCCCGCGTGGTGATCATCTCGCAGACGTAGACGCCGCCGCCCTGCTCCCGGCAGAGGCGCCGGAACGCCACATTGGTGATCCCGGCCATCGGGGCGAGCACGACGGGCGGGTTGACGGCGTGGTTGCCGAGCATGAGCGGTGCGGTCACGCGCTCCAGGGTGACACGCTCAGCCCGGCAACCACGAATCGGCAGCCGCCTACCGGTCCCCGTCCGGCGCGATCAGCGTGTCCAGCATCCCGATGATCTGCTGCACGCCGCCCTTGAGCAGGTGCAGGTCGGCGGTGTGCTGCGCGAGGATCGCGGCGTGTTCCTCGAACATCCCGGTGTGCCTGTTCAGGATGGTGGTGTGCCTGTTGAGGATCGCGGTGTGCTCCGACTGGGTTTTCGCCAGCGACTTCAGGAGCCGATCCTGGGCAGCCAGCTTCAAGCCGAGCTCCGACTGATCACGATCTTGGCTGGCGCGGAGCCTTTCCTGCTCGTCCATGCGCTCCTCCAGGTTGGCAACGCGGTCTTCCAGGGTCGGCATACATGCCTCCAGGGCGAAGGGTAGCCCGTCAACCGACGGGTGAGGGGTGTTCACTCCGCCGACAACTATAGGCGCGGGACCAGATGTCGTGCGTCACCTGAACGGGTGCCCGCGTGGCGCGCGGCGACCGGGCCGGGCGGGTCACGGGACGCTGAAGTTGACGGCGACCCGGTTGTCCCCCTCGGTCACGCCCCAGAGCCGGGGCGCCGAGCCGTTGTACGACGGCTGGTACGACAGGTTCTCCAGCCCGCCGTAGACCTGCGCCTGCTGGTGCGGCGCCTGGTCCGGCAGGGCCTTGTGGACGCAGGTGCCGGAGCCGGACGCGCAGGTGCCGGAGATGAACCAGTTCGCACCGTCGCTGGCCACGCCCTGCATGTGCCAGATCGGCGAGACGAACGCCTCGTCGGCGTGCACCTTGCCGTCCGCGCTGAGCAGTGGCAGCGCTGTCGCCGAGCTCATCGGCCAGCGGATCGCCCGGCCCCCGGCGCTGTTCGCGCCGACGAACTCGGCCGAGACCATCGAGTCCCGGGCGCTGCCCCGGCGGTCCAGGCTGATCGCGTTGAGGCAGGGCCGGTTGCCGGTGATCGACGAGCAGCCGACGTACGCCCCGGTCGGCGTGTACTCCGGGTAGTACTCCCCCACCTCGGGCAGCACGTACCGGTGCCAGCGGCCGCTGGGCGCCTTCGTCCCGTCGGCTCCGAAGCCGACCTCCTGCTCGGAGCGGGTCATCGCCCACAGGTGACGCAGGCTGAACGCGTGCAGCCGGCCGCCGTTGGCGACCAGGATGGTGTTGCCGTACCAGACGACGCCGTCGGCGTGGTTCCAGTCGAACGTCCGGAAGTTGTCCACCCCACCGGTGGAGTCCGGCACGACCAGCAGCACGTCGCGGAACTTCAGCGCCGCGGTGCTGGTGTAGTCGACGAAGGTGAGCCGGGCGAACGCGTCGCTGTCCTGCGGGCCGTGCCAGCTGGCCACGGCGATCCTGCGGTCCTGCCAGATCAGGTTCGGCTGGGCGTCCCAGGAGCCGGTGACGCCCTGCGGGCGCCAGGTGGAGGCCCAGTCGTCGTCCTCGGGGTCCCAGCAGAAGCCGGCCGGGCTCAGCGTCGACGGGATCCCGGTGGAGTGGCACAGCCCCCAGGTGGGCCGGAAGTCCTGGGGCCCGTCGATCGCCGCACCGAGCGTCGGCACCGCGGTGACCTTCCCGCTCGCCTCGATCCGGTCGATGACCGCGCCGTACCGCTGGAAACTGTCGGACGGATCCAGCACGAACGACGACGCGTCGATGTGCGCGAACGCCGCCGCGGCGTCCGCCCGCCCCGGACCGGCCGCCACCGTCACGGCGCCGATCAGCACCGACGCCGCCCCGGCCAGCAGGCGCCGCCCCCGTGAACCTCTCGACATAGGCCACCTTCCCTTGATCAGAAAGTGACCATCCTAGATTCCGTCAGCCCGGCTGGAACAGCGCGCGGGGCATGGCGTCGCCATGCCCCGCGTCGACGGATCGGAACTCAGCAGCCCGGCAGGCGCTTGATCAGGTAGTCCTCGATCTGGTCGAGGGAGACCCGCTCCTGCTTCATGGTGTCGCGGTCCCGCACGGTCACCGCGTTGTCGGTGAGCGTGTCGAAGTCGACGGTCACGCAGAACGGCGTGCCGATCTCGTCCTGCCGCCGGTACCGCCGCCCGATCGCCTGCGAGTCGTCGAACTCCACGATCCACCGCTTGCGCAGGGTCGCGGACAGCTCACGGGCCTTCGGCGACAGCTCCGGGTTGCGCGACAGCGGCAGCACGGCGACCTTGACCGGGGCCAGGCGCGGGTCGAACCGCATGACCGTGCGCTTGTCGACGCCGCCCTTGGTGTTCGGCGCCTCGTCCTCGTCGTACGCCTCGAGCAGGAACGCCAGCACCGCGCGGGTCAGGCCGGCGGCCGGCTCGATCACGTACGGCGTCCAGCGCTCGCCCTTCTCCTGGTCGAAATAGGACAGGTCGACGCCGGAGTGCTTGGAGTGCGTGGACAGGTCGAAGTCGGTCCGGTTCGCGATGCCCTCGAGCTCGGCGAAGTCGGTGCCGCCGAACTGGAAGCGGTACTCGATGTCGACGGTCCGCTTCGAGTAGTGCGACAGCTTCTCCTTCGGGTGCTCGTAGAAGCGCAGGTTGTTCTCCGACAGGCCCAGGTCGCGGTACCAGTTCCAGCGCTCCTGCAGCCAGTACTCGTGCCACTGCTCGTCGCTGCCGGGCGCGACGAAGAACTCCATCTCCATCTGCTCGAACTCGCGCGTGCGGAAGATGAAGTTGCCGGGCGTGATCTCGTTGCGGAAGCTCTTGCCGATCTGCGCGATACCGAACGGCGGCTTCTTGCGCGCCGCGGTCGCCACGTTGGCGTAGTTCACGAAGATGCCCTGGGCGGTCTCCGGGCGCAGGTAGTGCAGGCCCTCGGTGCTCTCGGTCGGGCCGAGATAGGTCTTCATCAGGCCGTTGAACATCTTCGGCTCGGTGAAGGTGCCCTTGTTGCCGCAGTTCGGGCAGTTCAGCTCCTGCAGCGAGGAGGGCGGCGACCCGTGCTTGGCCTCGTAGGCCTCCTCCAGGTGGTCGGCCCGGAAACGCTTGTGGCAGGACTGGCACTCGGTCAGCGGGTCGACGAACGCGTCGAGGTGACCGGAGGCCGCCCACACGTCCTTGGCCAGGATCACGGCCGAGTCCAGGCCGACGATGTCGTCGCGCTGCTGGACCATGGTCCGCCACCACTGCCGGCGGACGTTCTCCTTCAGTTCGACGCCCAGCGGACCGTAGTCCCAAGCCGAGCGGGTCCCTCCGTAGATCTCGCTGGAGGGGAAGACGAAGCCCCGGCGCTTGGCAAGGCTGACAACGGAATCGATGCGGTCGGCAGGCATGGGTCTCCTACGCCGGCTGGGTGTCGGCGGGGGTATCGATGTGGGAAGAGGACGAAAGCCGAGATTACTCCCCGAGCGAGCACACCTCGAACGCGCCCGTGCTGGTGTTCTGCCCCAGCTGCGCCTCGGTGTGCTCGACGTCGCCCCCGGAGTAGGTCAGGTCCACCGGCACCTCGCCGGAGACCAGATCAAGATCACCGATCCGGTACGCCGTGAAGCGCTCCTCCCGGGCCACCCGCTCGCGGAACTCGGCGAGGCTCTCCCGGTCCTTCGCCTCCTGGCACAACTGCCCGTACGCCTTGTCGTAGTCACCGGCCCTGACCGCGTCCAGGTACTTGCCGACCACGACGTGCGCCTGCTCGTTGAACGCGCCGGTCATCGCCACCCCGAGGCCGATCACCGCGGCCAGCCCCCCGGCGCAGACCAGCGCCACGATGCCGCCGCCGATGCCGAAGCCCAGCCCGATCCGCCGGCCCCGCCCCTCGACCGGCGGCGCCGGGAACGGCGGGTGCACGCCCGGCCCCGGCGGGGGCGGGGGCACGAAGACGGCAGGCGGGGCGGCCGGAGCGGCGTACTCGACAGGCGGTTGACCGTAGGTCATACGCAGAGCCTAGTAGGCGGGGTCCGAGGCGGTGGCCGGCGTCGGCCGAGGGCGAGGTCGCATACCGGTGTCGTCTGTGGCCTTGCCGCGGGAGCCGCACCCGCCTGATCCGCGGGGCGGGCCCTGGCTCTCAGCGCCACGGATCGGCGGCCCGGTCGCTGGCGGCGACCTCGACCGGCTCGCCGGGCCCGGCGCTGGCCAGCGTCTCGAACGCGGACGGCTCGTCCAGCGACCGGGCCAGCAGCGGGGTCGCGTGCACCTTGACGTCGAAGGCGCCCAGCGCGCGGCGGTAGGCTCCGACGGACTCCCACTCGGTCACCAGGGTCCAGCTGGACGTGTCCTCCAGGGCCCGGGTGAGCCGGCCGGACCGGTAACCGGGGCATCGCGCGAGCGCGGCCAGCGCGGCGTGCGCCTGCTCCACGAAGCCGTCACCAGTGTCCGGCGGGACCAGGAAGCGGTTGAGCACCAGCATGTGACGAGGGTACGCACCTTGACGGGAGCCGCTGTGACGACGTCCGACCATTTCCTGCGCCGCCTGGCCCGGATCAACCCGACCACCGCGTTCGTCGTGGCGCTGGTGCTGCTGCTGGCCGGTCTCTTCCTGCCCGGGGTGGTGGGCGCGCTGCTGCTCGGGGTCCTCGCGGCCGGGCTCGCGGCGCTGACGTTCACCACCTGGCCGGTGCAGGCGCCGATCACCCGGCTGGTCCGGGTGGTGCTGCTCACTCTTCTGGTGGTCGCCGTGGTCGGCAAGGCGCTCTGAACGCATGCGCTTTTGACAATCATTGTCATTATCGATCACAGTGGGTGGCATGATGCGCCGCCCGCTGGTCCCCCTGGTCGTGCTGGCCGCCCTGGCCGCGCTGGCCGGCTGCGGCGCGCGGGCCGACGCCGGCGGCCGCCTGCCGATCGTGGCCGCCTTCTATCCCCTGCAGTTCATCAGCGAGCGGATCGGCGGCGGCCTGGTCACGGTCACCAACCTGACCAAGCCCGGCGCCGAGCCGCACGACGTGGAGCTCAGCCCGCGCCAGGTGGCCCAGATCTCGGACGCGAAGATCGCCGTCTTCCTGCACGGCTTCCAGCCCGCGGTGGACGACGCCATCGAGCAGAACGCCGAGGAGCAGGGGTACGACGTGGCAAGCGCCGTCCCGCTGCTGCACGCGGAGGACTCCGGGGGCGACGAGGGTCACGACCACGAGCACGAGCACGGCGGCACCGACCCGCACGTCTGGCTGGACCCCACCCGCCTCGCCGCGATCGGCGACCGGCTCGCCGAGCGGTTCGGCCAGGCCGACCCGGCGCACGCCGCCGGCTACCGGGCGCACGCCGCCACCCTGCACCAGCAGCTCACCGAGCTGGACGGCGAGTTCCGCGCCCGGCTGGCCGGCTGCGCGCGGCGGGAGCTGGTCACCAGCCACACCGCGTTCCACTACCTGGCCGCCCGCTACCAGCTGACCCAGGTCGGGATCACCGGCGTCGACCCGGAGGCCGAGCCGTCGCCGCGCCGCCTGGCCGAAGTGGCCGCCGAGGCCCGGTCGCACGGCACCACCACCATCTTCTTCGAGACCCTGGTCAGCCCGAAGGTCGCCGAGACGATCGCGCGTGAGGTCGGCGCGCGGACCGCGGTGCTCGACCCGCTGGAGGGCCTGACCGACCCGGACGCGGACTACTTCTCGGTGATGCGGGCCAACCTGGCCGCGCTCACCACGGCATTGGGGTGCACGTCATGACCGTCATCGAAGTCAATCACCTGGCGGCCGGATACGACGGGCGGGAGATCCTGCGGGACGTCACCCTCAGCGTCGCGGCCGGCGACGTGGTCGCGGTGCTGGGCGCCAACGGCTCCGGCAAGTCCACGCTCATCCGGACGATCCTGGGCCTGGTCCCGATCCGCCGGGGCGAGGTCGAGCTGTTCGGCACGCCGCAGCGCCGGTTCCGCCGGTGGGAGCGGGTCGGATACGTGCCGCAGCGCCTGGGCGCCGGCAGCGGCGTGCCGGCCACCGTCGGCGAGGTGGTCTCCTCCGGCCGGCTGGCCCGCCGCGGGCTGTTCCGCCCGCCCGGGGCCGCCGACCGGGCCGCGGTCCACCAGGCGCTGGAGGCGGTGGGTCTGCTGGACCGGATCGGCGACCCGGTCAGCACCCTCTCCGGCGGCCAGCAGCAGCGCACGTTGATCGCCCGGGCGCTGGCCGGCCGGCCCGACCTGCTGGTGCTGGACGAGCCGACCGCCGGCGTGGACGCGGCCAGCCAGGAGGCGTTCGCCGGGGCGCTTACCGCGTTCGCCGCCGACGGCGGGACGATCCTGCTGGTCCTGCACGAGCTGGGGCCGCTGCGGCCGCTGATCGGCCGGGCCGTGGTGGTGCACGAGGGCCGGATCGCGCACCAGGGCGTGCCGCCGGAGCCGGCCGGGCACCACGCCGAACCGGGGCACGACCACGTGCACCCGCACGCCGACGCGGAGCAGGCCGGCATCTGCGAGTGGGCGCCCACCGACGGGATGAAGGCGTACTAGACATGGACCTGCTCACCTATCCCTTCATGCTGCGTGCCCTGGCCGGCGCCCTGATCATCGGGCTGGCCGCGCCGGCGCTCGGGGTCTACCTGGTGCAGCGGCGGCTGTCGCTGATCGGCGACGGGATCGGCCACGTGGCGCTGACCGGTGTCGGCGTCGGCCTGCTCACCCACCAGTCCCCGGTGCTCACCGCGGTGTTGGTCTCGGTGTTCGGCGCGATCGCCGTCGAGCTGGTCCGCGAGCGCGGGCGCACCTCCGGCGACCTGGCCCTGGCCCTGCTCTTCTACGGCGGCATCGCGGGCGGAGTGGTGCTGGTCGGGCTCTCCGACGACGCCAGCAACGCCAGCTTGATGCAGTACCTGTTCGGCTCGCTGATCACCACCTCGCCCACGGACATCGCGGTGATCGCGGTGCTCGGCGCCGCAGTGCTGGCCGCCATGCTGGTGTTCCGGCCGGCGCTGTTCGCGCTCTGCAACGACGAGGAGTACGCGCGGGTGAGCGGCCTGCCGGTGCGTACCCTCAATCTGCTGCTCGCGGTGACGACAGCGGTCACCGTGACGATCGCCATGCGTACCGTCGGCCTGCTCCTGGTCTCCGCCCTGATGGTCGTCCCGGTCGCGGCCGCCCAGCAGCTGACCCGCGGATTCCGGTCGACGATGGCGGTGGCCATGCTGATCGGGATCTGCGCGGCCGGCGCCGGGGTGGTGGTCTCCGGCGAGATCGACACCGCGCCGGGCGCCACCACGGTGCTGCTCGCCATCGCGGCGTTCCTGCTCGCCACCGGCGCCGGCGCGCTCTGGCACCGCCGGCCCGGTTCCCCCTCGCCGGCCCCTGTCGAACCCCCGGATGTCGTGCTCCATGGCTGACCGGGTCCGCGCGGTACGGTGGTCCACACCATGACGGCCACCGGTTACGAAGCGTACGAAGCCGCGGGCGCGCTGCTGCGAGCGCTGTCCGCCCCGATCCGGATCGCCATCGTCGCGGAGCTCGGAGCGGGCGAGCGTTGTGTGCACGATCTGGTCTCGCAACTCGGCGCCCCGCAGCCGCTGGTCTCGCAACACCTGCGGGTGTTGCGGGGGGCCGGCGTGGTGAGGGGTGTCCGGCGTGGCCGCGAGATCGCATACTCCCTGGTGGACGAACACGTCGCGCACATCGTCGCCGATGCCGTGAGCCATGCGAGGGAGAGCCGATCGTGAACCCGGAGAGCAGTGCCCAGCGCAACACCAAGCAGCGGAGCGCGGTGCGTGACGTGCTCGGCGAGACCGAGGGCTTCCACAGCGCGCAGGACCTGCACGCGATGCTGCGCGACCGGGGCGAGCGGGTCGGCCTGACCACCGTGTACCGGACGCTGCAGGGGCTGGCCGACACCGGCGAGGTGGACGTGATGCGCCCGCCCGGTGGCGAGCACCTCTACCGCCGGTGCAGCCAGGGGCATCACCACCACCTGGTGTGCCGGTCGTGCGGGCGGACCGTCGAGGTGCTCGGGCCGGCGGTGGAGTCCTGGGCCGAGAAGATGGCCGGTCAGCACGGTTTCGTCGACGTGTCGCACACCATGGAGATCTTCGGGACGTGCCCGGAGTGCGCCGGCAAGGGCTAGGTGCCACGCTGCACTGGTGAAGTTCTATGCGGACCGCCTGCCCACCGCCGTACGCCAGCTGGTCACCGACATCCTCGTCGTCGTCTGGGTCTACCTGTGGATCCGTGTGGCGCTCTGGGTCCGCGACGTGGTGCAGAAGCTGGCCGTTCCCGGCCAGAAGCTGGAGAGCGCGGGCAGCGGCATCGCCGACAACCTGGCCGACGCCGGCGGCAAGGTGGGCCGCGTGCCGCTCGTCGGCGACCAGCTGACCAAGCCGTTCAACGGCGCCGCCGACGCGGCCCGCTCGATCGCCGACGCCGGCCACCAGCAGCAGGAGCTGGTCGACCAGCTGGCGCTGATCCTGCCGCTGATGGCCCTCGCGGTGCCGCTGGCGCTGGTGCTCTTCCTCTGGCTGCCGCTGCGGATCCGGTGGATCCGGCGCGCCTCGGTGGCCCTCGCCGTCCGGGACGAGCCGGCCGGCAAGGACCTGCTGGCGTTGCGGGCGCTCGCCTCCCGGCCGCTGAGCGAGCTGGCCCGGCTCGGGCCGGACATCGCGCAGAGCTGGCGGGCCGGTGACGCCGCAGCGGTGGAGGCGCTCGCCGAGCTGGAGCTCAAGCGTCTCGGTCTGCGCCGCGGGCGAAGCTGAGCGCCGCGGGGTCGGCGGGGGCGTCGTCCAGCACGAAGCCGTCCTTGTCGTCGTCGTCGGCCCAGTTGCGGTGGGTCACCGGCAGGATCGCCCAGAACGTCAGGAACCAGCCGCCGGAGATCACCGTGAGCACCACGGCCCAGCGCGCGTCCAGCACGTAGTCGGTGATCAGCAGCACGCTGCTCACCATCGAGACCAGCATGCAGGCCAGCCCGCCGGTGGCCATCCGGTGCGCGTAGCGGACCAGCTCGGGCTTACGGCCCTGGCGGAACAGCGCGCGGTGGAACGCCACCGGCGAGATGATCAGCGCGGTGGCGAACGCCGCGCTGATCAGCGCCACCATGAACACGTCCCGCTGGAACGCGTTGGCCTTGGGGAAGCCGCTGGAGAAGGGGAGGGTCAGCAGGAAGGCGAAGAGAATCTGCACGCCGGTCTGCGCCACGCGCAACTCCTGCAGGAGGTCGGCGAAGTTCCGGTCCCAACGCTGCTTCTGGGTCTCTCTCGACGAGGGGGCCATGGTGTCATGGCGTTCCCCGCCGTGGGCATGGTCAAACGCCGATACGTGCCAGCACCGCGTCACCCAGCTCACGCGGCGCCTGTTCGGGCACCCAGTGGCTGACCCCGCGCATCGCGACCAGCTGGTAGTCGCCGCGCACCCAGTCTGCGGCGCGCAGGGCGGCGGTCAGCCCGACCACGCCGTCGCGGTCGCTCCAGACGTACGTGGTGGGCACGGTGATCTGGCCGAGGTCCGCGACGTCCGCCGACCGGAAGGCGCGGTACCAGTTGAGCGCGGCGGTCAGCCGGCCCGGCTCGCGCATCGCCTTGACGTAGAGGTCGGCCCGCGGCCCGAGCGGCCCGAGCATCCGGCGCATCACCAGCGCGCCGCCGCCGAGCAGCAGCCTCTCCGCCACCGGGCTGCGCAACACCCGGGTGTAGGCGAACCGGGCGCGCTGCGACGGGCGGACCCGCAGCGCCATCAGCAGCGCCCGAGGGTGCGGCACCGAGATCGCGGTCAGCGTCCGCACCCGCTCCGGGTGGCGGCCGGCGACCAGCCAGGCGACGATCGCGCCCCAGTCGTGCCCGACCAGGTGGGCGGACTCCAGGTCCAGGGCGTCCAGCACCGCCGGCACGTCGGCGACCGCCTCGCCGATCCGGTACGGGCCCACCCCGGACGGGCGCGCGCCGGGCGAGTAGCCGCGCTGGTCCAGCGCGTACGTCCGGAGTCCGGCCGCGTGCAGCCGGGGCAGTAGCGGATCGAACTCCCGATGGTCCTGCGGGAAGCCGTGCAACAGCAGCACCGGCTGCCCGTCGGACGGCCCTGACGCGGTCACCTCGAACGTCAGGCCGCGAGCCTTGACCTCCATGTGAGAACCACCTCCCTGTGCCAACACGTCTAGCTGGTGTTAGCGTCATCGAAACACAACGAAGCTTTTCCGCGACGGTGGAGACCCGCGCGTCACTCACGTGATGCCCGGGATCGAGGCGGGTCCGCGGGCGAGCTCCGATCCGACAGGGGAGCGCACAGCGCTGAGAGTGCGGCCACGCCGCAGACCCTCGTACCTGATCTGGGTAATGCCAGCGCAGGAAGTTCGGTCCTCTCCAGCCGCGCCATGCTACGACGCATGGCGTGCGTCTCCTCCCGGTATCCGCTGGGAGGCGCATATGAGAAGCAGCTGGCGCACGATAGACATCGTGATCGCCTCGGTCATCGCCGTCGCGTTCGGCGTGATCTTCTGGGCCTGGGACGCCGTCTGGGCGGCCACCGAGAACGCGTTCGTGTTCTTCCCGCCGGCGCAGGCCGTCCTCTATGGGATGTGGTTCCTGCCGGCCGTGCTGAGCGGGCTGATCATCCGCAAGCCGGGCGCCGCGTTCTTCACCGAGACGGTCGCCTCGATCATCTCGGCGCTGCTCGGCAACAAGTGGGGCGCCACGGTGATCGTGCAGGGCGCGGCGCAGGGCCTGGGCGCCGAGCTGGCGTTCGCGTTCTTCCGCTACCGCGTCTTCACGCTCCCCGCCGGGCTGCTCTCCGGCGCCCTGGCCGGCCTGGTCGCGGCGGTCTTCGACTGGTTCGTCTGGACCTACGCCTACCAGCTGTGGAGCTACCGCGTCCCGTACGCGCTGATCACCGTCGTCAGCGCCACGGTGATCGCCGGTGCGGGCGCCTGGCTGCTGGTCCGGGCCCTGGCCCCGACCGGCGTCCTGGACCGGTTCGAGGCCGGTCGGGAGCGAGCCCTCATCTAGATGTCCGAAGTTCATCTGCGGGGGTTCGGGTGGCGGCACGCCGGCCGCCGCGCCTGGGCGGTCCGCGGGCTGGACCTGACGGTCCGGCACGGCGAACGGGTGCTGCTGCTCGGCCCGTCCGGCGCGGGCAAGAGCACCCTGCTCGCCGCGCTGGCCGGACTGCTGCCGGAGGACTCCGGCGAGGCCGGGGGCACCATCGAGATCGACGGGCTGGACCCGCGCAAGGCCCGGGACCGCACCGGCATCCTGTTCCAGGACCCGCAGACCCAGCTGGTGATGGCCCGCTCCGGCGACGACGTGGCGTTCGGCCTGGAGAACCGCGGCCTGCCCCGGGCGGAGATCTGGCCGCGGGTGGCCGAGTCGCTGGAGCGCGTCGGTTTTCCGTACGACATCTCCCGGTCCACCGCCGCGCTCTCCGGCGGCGAGGCGCAGCGGCTGGCCCTCGCCGGGGTGATCGCGCTGCGCCCCGGCCTGCTGCTGCTCGACGAGCCGACCGCCAACCTGGACCCGGCCGGCGCCGCGTTGATCCGTGACGCGATCGCGCGGGCGGTCGGCCCGGACACCACGCTGATCATCGTCGAGCACCGGGTCGCCGAGGCGTTGCCGCTGGTCGACAAGGTGGTGGTGATCGAGCCGGGTGGCGGCGTGCGTGCCCAGGGCACGCCCGCAGAGGTCTTCGCCGCCTACGGCGAAGACCTCGCGGAACACGGCGTCTGGGTGCCGGGTTGCCGCATCGCCGCGCGGCCGTCCCGGGTTGCGCCCACCGACGAGCTGGTACGTGCGGAAGCGGTCACCATCCCGGGCCGCCTCCCCGCCGTGACGCTCACCGTCCGGGCCGGCGAAGTGGTCGCGGTCACCGGGCGCAACGGCGCCGGCAAGTCCACCCTCGCGCTGGTGCTCGGCGGTCTGCTCGCGCCGGTCGCCGGGCGGGTCACCGGGTTCGGCGATCGCCGGCCGCCGCACAGGTGGCGGGCCCGGACGCTGACCCGGCGGATCGGCTCGGTCTTCCAGAACCCGGAGCACCAGTTCGTCACCGGCCGGGTCGCCGACGAGCTGGCCCTCGGGCCGCGCCGCCTCGGCAGGCCGCCCGCCGAGGTCCGCCGGACCGTGGACACGCTGCTGCAGCGGCTGCGGCTGGAGAAGCTGGCGGCGGCGAACCCGTACACGCTCTCCGGCGGCGAGGCCCGGCGGCTGAGCGTGGCCACCGCGCTGGCCACCGCGCCGCGGCTGCTGGTGCTCGACGAGCCGACGTTCGGGCAGGACCGGCGGACGTGGCTGGAGCTGGCCGACCTGATCGCGGAACTCCGCGACGAGGGGCACGGGATCGTGGCTGTCACCCACGACGGGGACTTCGTCCGTACCGTCGCCGATCGCACCTCGGTCATCGGCGGACCCGCCGGGGAGGAGCGGCCTTGACCGTCACCGCCGCCGCACCGCTGGCGCGCCGCAATCCGGTAGCCAAGCTGGGCGCCGCGCTGCTGTTCACGCTGCCGCTGGTGGCCACACTGGACCCGGTGACCCCGGCCGTCGCGCTGGCCGTGGAGCTGGTCGCGCTGCCGTTCTTCGGCGTGCGGCCCGGGGTGCTCGCCCGGCGGGCGTGGCCGCTTCTGATCGCCGCTTTCGGGGTGCTGGTGAGCATGCTGCTGTTCGCCGCCGACCGCGGCGGCGCCCTGCTCGTCTCGCTCGGCCCGCTGGACGTCACCACCGGCGTGCTGTCCGCCGCCACCGGGCTGGTCCTGCGCATCTTCGCCGTCGCGCTGCCCGGCATCGTGGTGTTCACCACCACCGATCCGACAGACCTGGCCGACGCCCTGGTGCAGAACGCCCGCGCGCCGGAGCGGTTCGCGGTCGGCGCGCTGGCCGCGTTCCGCCTGATGCCGCTGCTCGGCGACGAGTGGCGGATGCTCACCGTGGCCCGGCGCGCCCGCGGCGCGGACACCGGCCGCGACCCGCGCGCCTTCGTGTCCACCGGGTTCGCGCTGCTGGTCGGCGCGCTGCGGCGCGGGGTCCGGCTGGCGGTGGCGATGGACGCGCGCGGCTTCGACTCGGGGATCCCCCGCACGCACGCCCGGGTGTCCTCGTTCACCCGGGCCGACCTGGCCCTGCTCGTCGTCTCCGGGCTGGCGTCCGCGGCGATCCTGACCCTCGCCGTCGCCACCGGATGGTTCCGCCCGATCATCGGTTGACCGCGTGTTCGCCGGCCGGACACCACCTCGACAGTGGACGTTGACCTGCTCCCGCGAGGGTGGCGCTCATGGGTCATGGCCACGATCACGATCACTCTTCCGCGGCGGCTGCCGGGGCCGGCGTCCCCGAAGCCGTGGATCTGAGCATCCCGGACAGCGAACTCTCCCCCTCCGACCACTCGCGGCGCGACTTCCTGCGCGGGGCCGGCCTGCTCGGCGCGGGCGCGGCAGCCGCGTCGGTCTTCGGCCGGCCGGGCGCCGCGGAGGCCGCCGGCCTTGCGCACACCCACGACCACCAGGGCGGCGGCAACGTCCAGGGCGGGTTCCGGTGGCTCGCCGGCGACCACCACATCCACACCCAGTACAGCTCCGACGCGCAGTACCGGGTGCTGGACCAGGCCCGGCACGGTCACGCGTACGGCCTGGACTGGCTGGTGATCACCGACCACGGCAGCGCGGCGCACGCCAAGATCGGCGTGGACAAGGTCAACCCGGACATCGTCAAGACCCGCTCCGAGATCCGCGACCTGCTCACCTTCCAGGGCCTGGAGTGGAACATCCCGGGCGCCGAGCACGCGACCGTCTTCGTCCACCCGGGCAGGCACGAGGTCGACGTCCTGAAGAGGTTCGAGAACGCGTACGACGGCTCGCTGCTGCCGGCCACCAACACCGCGGCGCAGAACGAGGCGATCGCCATCGAGGGCATCAAGTTCCTCGGTGAGCAGGTCGAGCAGCGCAAGGTGGAGGGTGCGCTGTTCCTGGCGAACCACCCGGCCCGGCGCGGCATCGACTCCCCGCACGAGATCCGCAACTGGCGCGACGCCGACCCGACCGTCGCGATCGGCTTCGAGGGCGCGCCCGGCCACCAGGCCGCCGGCATCCCCGCCCCGAACGGCCGTGGCGGCGCCCGGGGCTACTACGACAACAATCCGTCGGCCGCGTCGTTCGCCGGCTACCCGCTGGAGAGCTACCGCACCTGGGGCGGCTTCGACTGGATGACGGCGACCGTCGGCGGCCTCTGGGACAGCCTGCTCGCCGAGGGCAAGACCTGGTGGATCACCGTCAACTCGGACTCGCACGTGGTCTACCTGGACCAGTCGGCGCAGGGCGCGAACAGCGACTTCAACGCCAACGGCAAGTACAACGACCCGGAGTACACGGGCCAGCCGCTGATCACGGCCGGCGACTTCTGGCCGGGCTACTACGGCCGGACCAACGTGGGCGCCACGTCGTTCTCCTACAAGTCGGTCATGGACGGCCTGCGCGCCGGACGCGTCTGGGTCGACCACGGCCGGCTGATCAAGGGCTTGGACGCCCGGGTCCGGCAGACCGGCGACCGCCGCGCGCACACCGGCACCCCGCTCGGCGGCGTACTGCGGGTCAAGCGGGGCACCTCGACCGAGCTGACCGTCGACATCGGCCTGCAGGACACCCCGAACTGGGCGACCTTCATCCCGCGCCTGCGCCGGGTCGACGTCATCGCCGGCACGGTGACCGGGCCGGTCTCCGACCGGGACAGGTTCACCGCCCCGAACACCAAGGTGGTCAAGTCCTTCGAGATCGGCAAAACCAGCGGCTCGGTCTCGCTGAGCTTCGACCTGGGCCGCCTGGACAAGCCGTTCTACGTCCGGCTCCGCGGCACCGACGGCAACCGCACCCAGCCCGGCCTGCTCGGCGCCTCGACCGACCCGTACGGCCCCGAGCTGGACGTGGTGGGCGACGCCGACCCGTGGGGCGACCTGTGGTTCTACACCAACCCCATCTGGGTCCTCCCCCGATGACGAACGGGATCGCGGCGGCCGGCTCCCCGGCCGGCGCCATCCCCGGCGTGGCAGCGGTCCCGGCCTCCTCCGGCGGCGTCGCCCGCATCGTCGGGGTGAGCCTGGGCCACCGCACCCTGGCCGAGGCCGACCACTGGATCCAGGAGCTGGCCCCGGCTCCGGTCCTGGCCTGCACGCACCTGGTGCAGGTCCCGTTCCCGCACGTCGCGATCAGCCTGCTGACCTCGGAGCCGGTCCGCACCGACCCGGCCCTGCGGGCCGCCGCCGACGCCGCGGCCGGCGGCCCGGCCGGCCGGGCCGTGCTGTTCCCGGGCAGCGCCCGGCTGACCGGCTCGCTGACGGTGAGCGAGATCCTGCAGCGCAGCTCGATCGCCCGGGTCGAGGTTCTGGGCGGCGGCGCGGCCACCCCGGACGCGCTCGTCGACACCGGGGACTTCGTCCGCCCGCAGTTCCGCTCCGGCGAACTGGTCCTGGTCACGACGCCGGCCGCGGGAGACCGCCTGGTTCCCTTCGAACGCCGCGACCCGACTCCCTGCTGCGCCGCCCACTGATCCTTGAATCCGGCGTTCCAGCCGGCTTCCGTCAGAGGAAACCTTCCGGCAGGCACCCGATGGTGACTTGAATCGATCAACGCTTGCGCCTAGTCTAGGCGCGGAGCAAGATGCTGTACGCACTCTCCCGGAAACCACGAAGGTGAGGATCAGGCCTTCGCAGCCCGATCCTCACCTTCATCGCCCGGAGGGGCGCTAGAGAAGCAGTTCGACCAGAGCGGTGGCCCCGGCGATCACAGTCGCCAGTCCACCGAGGACGACCCCCGCGGTCCGGAGGTATTCGATGATCACCGCATGTCTGCCCGGCCCACTCCCAGTGCCGGTGGCAACCTCCGCGTAGGCCGGGACGACTTCCGCGAAGCTGTCAAGGGCAGCGTCAGGCCGCGAACTCTCCGGCTCCGGCTGTCGTAGGCTCATGCCGAATCCTTTCTCTCATCGGGGAGGCGGGTTCACAGCGGCGGCCCCTCCGGCATGAGGGGCCGCCGCGCCACGAATATGCATGATTCCGGCTTCCAGATGTTTCCCGCCTTTCGCGCCAGGTCGGGGCGCATGTGCCGATGCACGTGCATTTGCAAGTACCCCTGACGCCTCTCGATGGAGCATATTCACTTTGCGCCTCGCCGGTCGACGTCACTCAAAGTAAGCGGCTACCGGAGAGGGTGAGGGAGAGCGGCGTCTGCACGTGCATCGGATCGCGCAGAATGCCCCGCCGCTTCCAGGAAACTTGCAGATTCCATCGACACTTGCGTATCTGACCTGCTCCGGCGCGTGCCACTCTATGTAACGAGCGCGGAAAGACGGACCACAACACGCCTGCCGAGTTCGGAGGCAACGGCACGGGACTCCCGAACGCAGTCGATGAGATTCACCCGTGAGCGCCGGAGGGGTCCCCCGATCGGGTGCATCTGGGGCGGTTCGTCTCCGGCTGAGGGTTACCGAGCCGGCCACGATCTTCGGGGATGTCGCCGGCCGGGGAACGTGTACCGCGACAACGAGGTGCGGCCGCGACGCGCCGGGTGATCAGCGCCGCCTCCTCGGGCGGCGCTGATCAGGAGACGGCTGAACGCGTCACAGGACGTAGGTGGCGATCATCTGGCTGAGCTGGCGGATGTCGACGTTGCGCTTGAACTCGAGCCGGACCTTGCCCAGGCCGCTGTACCAGAGGTCAAGCTCGGTGTCCCGGTCCAGGCTGCCGGCGGTCTCCACCGAGAAGGCCTGGATCCTGCTGTACGGCAGCGACGTGAAGTCGGTCTTCGAGCCGGTGATGCCCTGGACGTTGACGGCGATCAGCCGCTTGTTGGTGAAGACCACGAAGTCGCGGACCGAGCGGAACGCGAAGACGATCTGCTCGCCCTGGATCAGGAACGGCGCGACCTGCGGGTACAGCTCACCCGGGTCGCACGGGTTGAGCTTGAAGACGGAACCGTTGGCGAAGTCGATCACAATGGGCGACCCTATCGGCCGAGGAGCGCCGCCACCTCGGCGGCGAGCTTGGTGGTGGCCTCGATCTCGGCCTTGCGGATCGACACGCTCTCCACGTTGAAGCCGTACGGCACGCCCAGGTGCTCGCAGAAGTCCCGCAGGTCACGGGCGATGTCGAGGCAGTGCTTGTACGACTCGGCGAGCGGGTCCGGCGAATGCCGCAGCGAGTTCTGCAGCCAGCGCGGCACGTCGACGCCGAGCCAGCGCAGGAACTCCAGCGTCTTGAGCGATCCGCACAGCGACAGCGTGAAGATCATCGTCCGGGGTCGCACACCCCGTGCCCGGCACTCGTAGTAGTAGTCGGAGATCAGGTTCTTGGTCTCGTTGACGTGGTAGACGACCTGCGAGATGAAGAAGCCGGCGCCGCGCTCCTGCTTGGCCAGCATCCGCAGGTGCTCGTCCCGCCGCTCGCCGATCGCCACCGCGCCGAGCGGCAGCTCCGGGCGGATCTCGCCACGCAGCTCCTGGGCGCGGCGCAGCCCGGTGCGAACCGCCTTGCCGCCGGACGACGGGCCGACGAAGACGCTGAGCACCCGCTCCGGGTCCGCGTCCCGCATCCAGTCGCACAGCTCGTCCTCGCCGTACTTGCCGACGCACCGGTAGATGATCACCGGCTCGGCCCAGGCGCTCAGGTGCGTCTCGTAGTAGCGCACCGGGTCGAGCGTGGCGAGGAACGGGAACGGCCGCTCCTCCGGGTTGCGGTCCGACTCGTCGTCGATGTCGTACAGGATCAGCCCATCCAGATCGAGGCCGCCGAGCCGCTCCAGCGTCACCTCGGCGATCTCCTTGATCCGTTCCTCGGAGGTGCTGCGCTTCGGCGGCGTCACACTGAACAGCAGCACACCACTGCGCGCATCGGCCAGCATTTCCGGCAGTCGGGCACGAGTCATGGACCCCACCTTAGAAACCGCTCGCCCACCGCACCCACGACCGCCCATCGTTCCCGCCAGTCGAACAACCAGACTAGTCGTACGCATCGATCAACTCGATCGGCATCAACTCCGACGCCTGATCGACGGCCGGCGGTGCGGCGCGGGGCCCCGCCGTACGCCTGCGAAAATCGACACCATGCTGATCGCCTTCTCTGTCACGCCGATCGGGGTCGGTGACTCCGTCGGCGACGCCGTCGCCGAGGCCGTGCGCGTCGTCCGGGCCTCCGGGCTGCCCAACCGCACCGACGCCATGTTCACCACGATCGAGGGTGAGTGGGACGAGGTGATGGCCGTCGTCAAACAGGCCGTCGACGCCGTCGCCGCGGTGGCGCCACGGGTCAGCCTCTCGCTCAAGGCCGATGTCCGGCCCGGCGTGACCGGCGCGCTGACCGCCAAGGTGGAGCACATCGAGCGGGTGCTGAACCAGCCATGAGCCATGAACCGGGCGCCGGGCCGGCCCTGCCGTCGGGAGCGGGCACCGAACCGGCCATGGGCCCCGCAGCGGATGCCTCGCCAACCGTGACACCTGGAAACGAACCGGCCACGACGCCGGGAGCGAGCGCTCGGCCGGCCGGCAGGCGACTGGTGATGTGGGACATCGACTACACCCTGCTGCGTGGCGGTGGAGTCGCGGCCCGCGCCTGGAGGACCGCGTTCACCGAGGTCACCGGAGTGCCCTGGCGCGACGAACCGATCTTCGGTGGCCGCACCGACCTGGACATCTGCAGCGGGGTCTTCGCCGCGCACGGGGTCACCGACTGCACGCCGGAACGGTTCTTCGCGCGGTACGTGGAGATCGTCGGCACGGTCGGGCACGAGTTCGCCGAGCAGGGCGAGCTGATGCCCGGAGTGCGGGAGGTGCTGGCCTGCCTCGCCGGCCGGCCGGACGTCGTGCAGACCCTGGTCACCGGCAACGTCCCGGAGGTGGCCGCGATCAAGGTGAACGCGTTCGGGCTGGCCGGCTCGTTCGACATCGAGGTCGGCGGTTACGGCACCGACGACAGCGTGCGGGCCACCCTGGTCCGCCGCAGCCTGGAGCGGGCCCAGGCCAAGTACGGCGAGGTGTTCCACCCCGTGGTGATCGGCGACACCGTGCACGACGTGACGGCGGCGCTGGCCAACGACGCGGTGGCGATCGCGGTGGCCACCGGCGCCACACCGGCGGCCGACCTGGCCGCCGCCGGCGCGCACGTGGTCCTGCCGGACCTCAGTGATCTGGCGGCCGCGGTCCGGGCCCTGGCCGGTTGACCACGGAACCAGAGGCCCTCTCGCGGATCACACGGGGCTGCGGCGTGGTCCGCGGACGGGGCCTGGAACTCGCCCCGCCCTCGTGTGATCCGGGAGGCGCTAATCCGGGCGCAGCTCCGGCGGGAACCCGGTCCACCGCAGCTCCGGCGGCAGGTGACTGATGTCGTTGAACATGATCAGCCGTGGTTTCTGCCCGGGGAAGTAACGGATCAGGGTCAGCCCGGCGTTGCACGAGTGGAGCCCGCGCCACCGGTCCTCCGGCGCCTCCAGGGCGTCCCGCACGAACCACGCCACCTGGAAGGCGTGCGTCACCACCAGTTCGTGCGTCTCGACAGCGGCCGGCCCGGTGAACCGGTCGATCATGGCGGCCGAGTTCGCCGGGGTGGGGAACTGGTCGTCCAGCTCCCCGGCGGCGTGCAGCGGGACGTCCGGCAGGTGCGCGGCGATCAGCGTGGCGGTCTGCACCGCCCGTGGGAGCGGGCTGTGGAAGATCGCCGAGACGGGCACGCCGGCGAGCCGCTCCCCGAGGAGGGTGGCCTGCTGCTCGCCGTCCCCGGTGAGCCCGGTCTCGTCCTCGTTGGAGAACGCGTGTCGGGCGATCCACAGGTGCCGGACCTCGTTCATCGGGCCGCGGCTCACTCCGGGCTGACCGGGTTCGGCAGCGCCCCGCCGAAGCGCCGGTCCCGCTGGGCGTACAGCTCGCAGGCGTACCACAGGTGGCGGCGGTCGAAGTCGGGCCAGAGGGTGTCCAGGTAGACCATCTCCGCGTACGCCGACTGCCAGAGCAGGAAGTTCGACGTCCGCTGCTCGCCGGACGGCCGCAGGAACAGGTCCACCTCCGGCACCTCGGGGTGGTACAGATACTTCTGGATGGTCTTCTCGTTGACCTTGTCGGCCTTGAGCCTGCCGGCCGCGACGTCCCGGGCGATGGCCGCGGCGGCGTCGGCGATCTCCGCCTGGCCGCCGTAGTTCACGCAGAACTGCAGGGTGAGCGTCTTGTTGTGCTTGCTCATCTCCTCGGCGGTCTGCAGTTCGGAGATCACGCTCTTCCACAGCCGGCCGGAGCGGCCCGACCAGACCACCCGGACCCCGAGGTCGACCAGCTGGTCGCGGCGGCGGCGGATGACGTCGCGGTTGAAGCCCATCAGGAAGCGCACCTCGTCGGGAGAGCGCTTCCAGTTCTCGGTGGAGAAGGCGTAGGCCGACAGGTACGGGATGCCGAGCTCGATGGCGCCCTCGATGGCGTCGAAGAGCGAGTGCTCGCCCTGCTCGTGCCCCTTGGTGCGGGACAGCCCGCGTTCCTTGGCCCAGCGGCCGTTGCCGTCCATCACGATCGCCACGTGCCGCGGGAGCGCGGCGGCGGGCAGCTCGGGTGGGTGGACGCCGGAGACGTGCGGGGTGGGCGGACGCGGGCTCACGGTTTCAACTCCCGTCGATCGACAAGCGGCAGCGAGCGTAGCGAGCGCTCCATGTGCCATTGCAAGTGGGCGGCGACCAGGCCGCTGCACTCCCGGCGCACCGAGGGGGCGGACCCGTCGGCGACCCGCCAGTCGCCGGCGGTCAGCGCCGCCATCAGGCCCAGGGTGGCCGGGCTGGGGTGGGCCGCGCCGGGCGGCCGGCAGTCCGGGCAGACCGCGCCGCCGGCCGGGACCGCGAACGCCGCGTGCTGCCCGGGGTCGCCGCAGACGGCGCACTCGGTGAGCGCGGGCGCCCACCCGGCGAACGCCATCGCGCGCAGCAGGTAGGCGTCGAGCACCAGGCTGCCCGCGTGCTCGCCGGCGGCGAGCGCCTTGAGCGCGCCCAGGGTGAGCTGGAACAGCCGCAGCGCGGGCTCCCGCTCGACGGGGGTGAGCCGTTCGGCGGTCTCGCAGATCGCGCTGGCCGCCGTGTACCGCGGATAGTCGGTCAGGAAGCTCTTGCCGAACAGGTCCAGCGCCTCGACCTGGCTGACCGAGTGCAGCGAGCTGCCCACCCCCTCGGGGGAGCCGGCCAGCTGCAGGTCGATGTGCCCGAACGGCTCCAGGCGGGCGCCGAAGCGCGAGGTGGTGCGGCGCACCCCCCGGGCCACCGCGCGCAGCCGGCCGTGCCGGCGGGTCAGCAGCGTGACGATCCGGTCGCTCTCGCCCAGTTTCTGCACGCGCAGCACGACCGCGTCGTCGCGGTAGAGGTGGCGGCGGTATCCAGCAGCGGGCACCCCGCCATTCTGCCCGGTGCGTACGACAAACCCTGACCCGGATCTCAGGGTCGACTCGGGGACGGGACTGATGGTGCTCGGTGCCCACCCGGAAATAGCGTCAGGCCATGAGCCGTACAGCTGCCCTGATTCTCGCCGTCGCCTCGGTCGCCGCCCTGGCCGGCTGCGACGGCGCGGTGGGCGCCAAGATGACCTTCGCCGACACCGAGAAGACGAAGATCACCGACATCGTGTTGAGCGGCGGCAGCGGCGATGTGATGGTCACCACGGGCAACGTCACGGAGACCCACATCAAGCGCACGATCCGCGGCGGCAACGGCTCCGCCGCGGCGTACCGGATCTCCGGCGGCACGCTCACGCTGACCACCGACTGCGGTTTCGACTGCAGCATCTCGTACGAGATCCAGGCGCCGACCGGCGTGAAGGTCAGCGGCAACCTGCGTTCCGGCGGCGTGGCCCTGACCGACGTCGGCCCCGTGGACCTGACCGTCACCTCGGGCGACGTGATGATCGACGGCAGCAGCGCCCCGGTGAAGGTCAAGGCGACCTCGGGCAGCGTGACGGTGTCCCGCGCGCCCGGCGTGACGCTGGAGGCCACCTCCGGCGACCTGGTCGCCCGGGAGATCTCCGGCCCGGTCGACGCCCGGGTCACCTCCGGCAATCTCGACCTGCAGCTGGTCAGGCCGGCCCCGGTGACCGCGTCGGTCTCCAGCGGCGACCTGATGCTGATGGTGCCCGAGGGCAGGTACCGGATCAGCGAGCACACCGCCGGCGGCGACGCCGAGATCGACAGCGCGCTGATCAGCGACCCGGACTCGCCGAATGTGCTGGATCTACGCGCGCGAAGCGGCGACCTGACCGTCGGCATCCGGTAGCCGGGCGGGGGCCGGCGAGACCGGCACGGGGAGGCGGCGGCCCGGCAGCAACGCCGGCCGCCGCCCGGCCGCCACGTCCTCCACCCAGCCGGCCAGCGCCAGCGCGACGCCGAGCAGCACCACCACGGCAGCGAACCGCCAGCCCAGCCCGACCGGCCCGGTGATCGGCAGGTGGTGCCGCTCCCCGAACTGGGTGACCGCGACCAGGATCGGGATGTGCCACAGGTAGATGCTCAGCGCCCGGGAGTTCAGCACGGTCAGCACCCGGTGCTCCCGGACCATCGGCGAACAGCTCA
This sequence comes from Actinoplanes siamensis, assembly GCF_016862395.1. Lineage (GTDB taxonomy): Bacteria > Actinomycetota > Actinomycetes > Mycobacteriales > Micromonosporaceae > Actinoplanes > Actinoplanes siamensis. Next base: position 37,763 of record NZ_BOMW01000050.1, read on the forward strand.
GCGCGACCAGCACGAAGGCCGCCGACCAGAGCGCGTTGCCGATCGGGATGTCGTTGAGGTCGTAACCGCGCGGCCCCGGGTGCGTCACGACCCAGAGCATCCCCGCGACCGCGAGGGCTGCCGCGATCGCGATCATCACCTTGCGCGGGACGCGCCTGAGGTGACCGTCGTGGTGGGCGAACCCGAGCAGCCACGCGCCGCCGTAGAGCGCCAGGTCGTGCGCCACGTTCACGACCTTCGCGCCGGTCAGCTCCAGGACCAGCAGCACAGCGTACGGGACGAGCACCGCGACCAGCGGGATCCGCCGGAACACCGGCAGCGCCAGCGGCGAGAGCAGCACGAACCACAGGAAGTCACGCAGATACCAGGCGTGGCTCAGCGACTCCATCCACCAGCCGGTGGCCTCCGGATCGACCAGGGGAAAGCCCCAGAGCAGCAGGTGTACGTCGAACGGGGTACCGGCGATCAGCATCGCCGGTACCGCGATCAACAGGGCGAGCACCCACAGCGAGGGCAGCAACCGGCGCAGGCGGCGCTCCACCGCCCATACCCCGAACCGGTCCAGTGACGCCGCCATCAGCGACCCGGCCAGCGCGAACATCACGGACATCGCCGGGAACACGATGGTCAGCGCGGCCCAGCCGGTGAGGTGATAGATCACCACCCGGACGGTGGCGATCGCGCGGAGCAGGTCGAGGTACCGGTTGCGCATGGCCAACCGTGTTACCCGGTTTTACGGTTGAAGCGCAAATTCGGTGAACTATTCCATAGTAAGAGAATGTCCAACTATCGAGCTAGAAACCGAGTTTGCGGAGCTGCTTCGGATCACGCTGCCACTCCTTGGCGACCCGGACGTGAAGATCCAGGTAGACCTTGGCACCCAGAAGTCGCTCGATCTCCACACGCGAACGCGAGCCGACCTCCTTGAGCCGTGCCCCACGGGTCCCGATCACGATCGACTTCTGGCTGTCCCGCTCCACGTAGATGTCCGCGAAGATCCGCGTCAGGTTGCCCTCGACGAGCATCTCCTCGACCAGCACGGCGATCGAGTGGGGCAGCTCGTCGCGCACCCCCTCCAGCGCCGCCTCGCGGATCAGCTCGGCGATCAGCATCTGCTCCGGCTCGTCGGTGAGCACGTCGTCCGGGTACAACTGCGGCGACTCCGGGAGGTGACGCACCATCACGTCGGTCAGCGTCTCCACCTGATGCCCGGAGACCGCGCTGACCGGGACGATCTCGGCGAAGTCGTACAGCTCGGAGACGGCCAGCAGCCGCTGCGCCAGCGTCTGCGGATCGACCAGGTCCACCTTGGTCACCACCGCGATCACGGTGGCCTTCAGCTCGCTGATCTCGGACGAGATGAACCGGTCGCCGCGCCCCACCGGCTCGTCCGCCGGGAAGCACACCCCGATCACGTCGACCTCGCTCCAGGTCTCGCGCACCAGGTCGTTGAGCCGCTCGCCGAGCAGCGTCCGGGGCCGGTGCAGACCCGGCGTGTCGACCAGCACCAGCTGCGAGTCCGGCCGGTGCAGGACGCCACGGATCACGTGCCGGGTGGTCTGCGGCTTGCTCGAGGTGATCGCGATCTTCTGGCCGACGATCGCGTTGGTCAGGGTGGACTTGCCGGCGTTCGGCCGCCCGACGAAACAGGCGAAACCCGCCCGATAGACGCCGTCGTCCCTCCGGTCCGACGACGCCGCCTTGTGCCGGTGCACCCGCTGCGGCCTGCTGTCGGGCCGGCTTTCCGAGGTGCCGGTACGGCCGTCGGCACGCCCACCGCGGGCGGAACCCGGCTTCCCGGCACGACTGTCGCCCCGGCCCGCCGTGGCGCCCGCGCCCGCGCCGGACCCACCGGTCGCGCCCCGCTCCCCGGACGCACCGCCCCGCGCGCCGCCGGTCCTGCGCCCCCGCTCGTCCGCGCCCGGCCCCTGCTCGGCGGCCCGCCGAGCCGCCCGGCGCTCCTGGCGGCGTTGCTCGTTGCGCTCCCCCGGCGTCAGCCGCCGCTCACCCGGCTCCGGGTGCCGCTGCTCGTCGCCTTCCGCGGGCGCCGGCCGCTGCCCGCTGCGCTCCCCCGGCTCCGGACGACGCCGCTCGCTGCGCTCCTTCGGCTCCGGACGACGCCGCTCGTTGCGCTTCCCGGGCTTCTCGGGGGTCATGCGGTCACCGTGCCCAGCAGCGTGCCGGCCGGACCCGCGACGTGGATCGGGGCGTCGGCGGCCAGGTCGCGGACCGCGGCGTGGCCGGCACCCTCCAGGTCCGCGGACGCGGTCACCACCGCGGCCGCCTCGATCTTCGTGGCGCCGGAGGACGCGGCCTGGGCCACGGCCAGCTGCAGCGCGGAGACGGTGAGGCTGGGCAGCGTCACCGAGGCGGCCGCATACGTACGGCCGTCCTGGTCGCGGACCGCCGCGCCCTCGGTGGCGCCCACCCGGGCGCGGGAGCTGCGGGCCAGGGTGACCAGCTTGGCGTCCTCGGCGCTGAGCGGGGTGCCGTCCGCATTCGGCACGGGGACGGCGGTGAACGACTGCTCAGGCATCGGCGGGAAGTCTTTCCTCGTTCTCGGTGGCGTTCTCATCGTTGTCGTCGGCGGGCGGCGCCGGCCGGGCCCGGCGCACCAGCACCGAGTCGATCCGGTTCCGCCTGCCGGTGGTGCCCTCGGCGATCAGGTGCAGACCGCCCACGTCGGCGTGGGCGCCCGGGATCGGCACCCGGCCCAGCGTCTGCGCGAGCAGGCCGCCGACCGTCTCCACCTCGTCGGTGGGCAGTTCCACGCCGAACACGTCGCCCAGGTCCTCGATCGGCAGGCGGGCCGCCACCCGGACCGCGCCGTCCTCCAGGTGCTCGATCGGGGGGCGCTCCACGTCGTACTCATCGGTGATCTCGCCGACGATCTCCTCGAGGATGTCCTCGATGGTGACCAGGCCGGCCGTCCCACCGTACTCGTCGACGACGATCACCAGGTGGTTCCGTGCCGCCTGCATCTCGGAGAGCAGATCGTCGACCGGCTTCGACTCCGGCACGAACGTCGCCGCGCGCATCGCGTCGGCCACCGCCTGCGCGGCCGCCGCCGGATCCCCGTTCTGCGTCCGCCGGATCACGTCTTTGAGATACAGCACGCCGAGCACGTCGTCGACGCTCTCGCCGATCACCGGGATCCGCGAGAAACCCGAGCGCAGGAACAGGTAGAGCGCCTGCTGCAGGCTCTTCGGCGCCTCGATCCACACCATGTCGGTACGCGGCACCATCACCTCGCGGGCGATCGTGTCACCCAGCGCGAACACCGAGTGGATCATCTCCCGCTCGCCGTGCTCCACGACGCCGCGCTGCTCGGCCAGGTCGACCAGCTCACGCAGCTCCACCTGGCTGCCGAACGGCCCCTCCGGGAACCCCTTGCCCGGGGTCACCGCGTTGCCGATCAGGATCAGCAGCGAGGCCAGCGGGTTGAGCACCCGGCCCAGCCAGCGGACCAGGGGCGCGGCGGCGCGGCCCACCGCGTACGCGTGCTGGCGCCCGACCGTGCGCGGGGCCACCCCCACGACGACGAAGCTGACCAGCGTCATCGCGCCGGCCGTGACCAGGGCCGCCGGCCAGCCCACCCCCCAGCTGTCCACCGCGACCAGCGCCACCAGCGTGGTGGCGGTCAGCTCGCAGAGCAGCCGGAGCAGGAGCAGCAGGTTGACGTGGCGCACCACGTCGGAGGCGACCGCGGCCAGCGCGCCCGCGCCCCGATGCCCCTCGCGCTCCAGCTCGGTGGCCCGGGCCGCGGAGACCGTGGCCAGTGCCGCGTCGGTCATCGAGGCGAGGCCGGCCAGCAGGACCAGCCCGACCGCGTAGATGATCAGTTGCAGGTCCGGCAGGCCGGCCGAGGCGGGGTTCACGATCAGCCGGCTTTGCGCCCGGCGCGCCAGCTCTGCAGCAGTTTGGCCTGCAGAGCGAACATCTCGCGCTCCTCCTCCGGCTCGGCATGGTCGTAGCCGAGCAGGTGCAGCGCGCCGTGCACGGTGAGCAGGTGCAGCTCGTCGGCGGCCGAGTGGCCGGCCGCCGCCGCCTGCTTGGCGGCCACCTCGGGAGCCAGCACGATGTCACCCAGCAGCGCCGGCTCGCCGGTGCCGGACTCGCCGGGACCGTGGTCGACGCTGCCCTCGTCCATCGGGAAGGCGAGCACGTCGGTAGGCCCGTCGCTGCCCATCCAGCGGTGGTTCAGCTCAGCCATGTAGTCGATGTCGACGAGCAGGATGGACAGCTCGGCGAGCGGGTTGACCCCCATCTCGTCGAGGGCGTGCCGGGCAACCGCGAGGATCGCGTCGGTGTCGACCTCGACTCCCGACTCGTTGGCGATCTCGATGGACATAGTGGTGCGATTACCCCTTGTGACTAGCGCCGACGCCCGGCCCGGCCGTTGGCGGCCCGCCCCGGGACGGCGTGAACGGAATTAGCTGCCTGTTGCTCCTGCGCGGCATCGAACCGCGCGTAGGCGTCCACGATCTCCGCGACCAGCCGGTGCCGCACCACGTCGGAGCTGGACAGCTCGGCGAAGTGCACGTCCTCGACGTCGCGCAGGATCTCCCGGACCACCTTGAGCCCACTGGTCGTGCCGCCCGGCAGGTCGACCTGGGTGACATCGCCGGTCACCACGATCTTGGCGCCGAACCCGAGCCGGGTGAGGAACATCTTCATCTGCTCGGGCGTGGTGTTCTGCGCCTCGTCCAGGATGATGAAGGCGTCGTTGAGTGTCCGACCGCGCATGTAGGCCAGCGGCGCTACCTCGATCGTGCCCGCGGCCATCAGGCGTGGGATGGACTCCGGGTCGAGCATGTCGTGCAGGGCGTCGTAGAGCGGCCGCAGGTAGGGGTCGATCTTCTCGGTGAGCGTGCCGGGCAGGAAGCCCAGACGCTCGCCGGCCTCGACCGCCGGCCGGGTCAGGATGATCCGGTTGATCTGCTTGGCCTGCAGCGCCTGCACGGCCTTGGCCATCGCCAGATACGTCTTGCCGGTACCGGCGGGGCCGATGCCGAAGACGATCGTGTTCTCGTCGATGGCGTCGACGTAACGCTTCTGGCCCAGCGTCTTGGGCCGGATGGTGCGGCCCCGCCGGGACAGGATGTTCAGCGTCAGCACCTCGGCGGGGCGCTCGGAGGTGTTCTCCTCGAGCATCCGCAGGGTGCGGCGGACCGCGTCCACGCTGAGCGTCTCGCCCTTCTCGATGAGCTCGATGAGCTCGGAGAAGAGCCGCTCGGCGGTGGCGTTGTCGGCCGGCTCGCCGCTGATCGTGATCTCGTTGCCGCGCACGTGCACGTCACTGCTGAGCGTGCGCTCGATGAGCCGGAGGATCTCGTCCTTGGCGCCGAGCAGGTTCACCATGATCTTCGGGTCGGACACCGAGATCTTGGTCTGCGCCCGCACCGGGCTGGACGAGCCCGTGCTGGAAGGGTTCGGCGTACCGGTCATAGGGCGGCCCTAGGGGCCTCCGCCACCTGCTCTCTAACTAAGCGCCGTCCCGTCGGTGCCGGTCGAGGCTCCCGGGGCGGCGTGCTCAAGGATCGTGCCATCCTATCCGCTCGCCCGCCGCCCCGCCGATGCCATTATCGGCAGGCCGTTCGACAGATCACCCGGGCGCGGATCAGAACGGGCCGTCCGAGGCCGCGCCGCCGTCGAAGGCCTCCTGGCGCCGGGTGAACCGGTAGGTGGCCCAGTGCATCAGCGTCACCGCGCCCGACTCGTCCCGGGTCAGCCGGAGCAGCTCGCCGGCCTCGCGCCCGGAGATCGTCCGGAGCACGTCGGGCTGGTCCGGCAGCGGCCGGAAGATCGCCGGCGGGCGGTCCCCCGGCGCCTCCGCGGCGCGCGCCTGCAGCTGCCCGTCGTGCCAGGCGAAGACGAACTCGGAGCCCTCGCTCCACCAGCGGCCCAGCACCGGCCGGTAGGGCGCCGGCGCGGGAGCGGCCACCCGCCACGGCCGGATCTCCGCGGGATCCGTCTCGACCGCGAGCCGCAGCAACTCGTGCACCAGCTCGTTGGTCTGCCCCGCGGTCCCGGAGGAGCCGAGCACCGCGCAGCCCAGCCCGCCCGGGTTGCCCTCGCCGCCGCGCCGGCCGTAGACACCGGCCAAAAAGCCCGGCATGGCGCCGTCGTGGCCGACGTGCATCACCCGCTTGCCGTCCGGGCAGAGGATCAGCCCGAGCCCGAAGCCGGCCGCCCAGAGCGTCTCGTCGGTGGTGGTCAACGGCCAGCGCATCTCGTCCAGGGTGGCCCGCCGCAGCACCCGGTCGTGACCGCCGTCCGCCAGGAAGGCCGCCCACCTGGCCATGTCCGAGGCGGTGCTCCAGAGCTGCGCGGCCGGGGACACGCCGCCCAGGTCGGGGGTCGGCTCCGGGCGGGCGGCGTCGGAGTACGCGTCGACCAGGTAGCCGACCACCGCCTCGGCCGGCCGTTCGACAGTGGTGTGCGCGAGCCCGAGCGGCTCCAGGATCCGCTCGGCGAGGATCTCCGCCCAGCTGCCGCCGCGGAGTCGCGCGACGAGCTGCCCGAGCACCGCGAGGCCGAGGTTGGAGTAGTGGTAGCGGCGCGCGTTGGGCAGCACCCGCTCGGCGCGGTCCAGCTCGGCGATCATCCGGCCGGCGTCCGGGCTGATCAGCGTGTCCCACACGTCGCCGTACGGCTCGCGCTGGTAACCGGCGGTGTGCGAGAGCAGCCGGCGGATCGTGGCGTCGCCGTGCGCCGGCACGTCGAGGTGGCGGGAGACCGGCTGGTCGAGGTCCAGCAGCCCGTCGTCGCGGGCCTGCATGACCAGCACCGCGGTGAACGTCTTGGTGACCGAGCCGATCCGGAACCGGCTGCCCGGCCCGAGCGGGCGTTCCGGGTCGCCGGACTCGCCGACGGTGAGGACCCACGGTTCGCGGTCCGGGCGGACCAAGGCGACGCTGAGCGCCGGAATGCGGCCGTCCGCCTGAGCCCTGCGGACGGCGCGCTCGTAGCGCGGGTGCGCCTCGGCGGCCGTCGCGTCCCGGCCGGTGCCGGTCGCCGCGCTCACCGGCTGGCCGCCCGGGTGGACGCGTGCGGTTGCCGCCCGGCCTCGGTCGGCGCGCTCACCTGCCGGCCAGCATCGGTCCGAGCGGGGCGCCGCCGACGACGTGCGCGTGCACGTGGAAGACCTCCTGGCCGGCGTACCTCCCGGTGTTGAAGATGACCCGGAAGCCGCCCTCGGTCAGCCCCTCGGCCTGCGCGACGGCGGCCGCGGTGGCCAGCACGTCGGCGGCGGCGGACGGATTCGCGGTGGCCAGGGCCACCACGTCGGCGTGATGCTCGACCGGGATCACCAGCACGTGGGTCGGCGCCTTGGGGTCGAGGTCCCGGAAGGCCACGGTGGTGTCGGTGCGGTGCACGACGGTCGCGGGGATCTCGCCGGAGACGATGCGGCAGAACAGGCAGGAGTTGTCCACCTGTCGGATCTTAGGCGTGCCGGAAGTGGGCCCGAATGGGTCCGGAGAGATCACCCAGCGCTGGGAGTACGGCGGGTGCTCGGGCCCGCGAGCGAGGATCCGACGGTTACCAGCGGCCGAGCCGGGCGGAGAGGACCGAGAGGGCGGCGACCCCGGCCGTCGACGTCCGCAGAACGGACCTGCCCAGCCGCACCGGCAGCGCACCGGCCTCCCGGAAGGCGTCCAGCTCGGCGTCGCTCACGCCGCCCTCCGGGCCGACGATCAGGACGACCTCCCCGGACTCCGGCAGCGCGGCCGTGGTCAAGCGTTCGGTGACCTCCTCGTGCAGCACGAAGGCCGCGGCCGCGCCGGCGGTCCGGGCGGCGACCTGCCTGGTGGAACAGTCGGGCTCGCCGGCCACCAGCGGCAGCCAGGCGCGCCGGGCCTGCTTGGCGGCCTCGCGAGCGGTGGCCGCCCACTTGTCGCGCGCCTTGAAGCCCCGATCACCGCGCCACTGCGCCACCGACCGGGACGCCGCCCACGGCACGATCTCGTCCACACCGACCTCGGTCATCGCCTGCACGGCCAGCTCGCCCCGGTCCCCCTTGGCGATCCCCTGCACCACGACCAGCCGCGGGTCGGCCGCCGCCTCCCGCGACAGCTCCCTGAGCACGACGTCGACGCTGCCCTTGCCGACCGCGACGACCTCGGCGCGCGCCGTCCCACCCCGCCCGTCCGCGAGGATCAGCACCTCACCGGCACGCAGCCGCTGGACGGTGGCGGCATGATGCCCCTCCGGCCCGTCCAACGTGAACGACGATCCGGTGGGCAGGCTCTCGACCAGGAACAGCGGCGCGGACACCCCCGCACGGTACCGTGCGGCGCCGGACCGGCCGCGCCTCCACCCGTCGTCGGGACGCGACCATCCGGCCCGGCGGGCCCGGCGCCCACCCGGCCCCGCAAGCCGGCGACCTTCCGGTCCAGCACACCGGAACCCCGGTCCGGGGCACGCGCTGATACCCCGGGGGAGCCCGGCGAGGCGCGCGCTCACAGCCACAGCCGGGCAGCCCCGGCGAGGCACACCCCGAACGCGAGAATGAGGCGCGCGGGGCTGACGACGTACCGGCGAATCGGTGTGAGCGGGAGCGAACCGCCCACCGCACCCCGGCTACAGCCCCAGGAACCGCGAAAGCGGCGGCCGAAGAGCCGCCGCTTCCGTGAATCCCTGCTCAGTGACCGTTGAAAGCGTCCCGCATCCGGCTGAAGAAGCCGCCCTGCTTGCTCAGCTCGGCCACGTCCTCACCACGGGTCTTGGCGAAGTCGCGGAGCATCCGCTCCTGATCGGCGGTCAGCTTGGTGGGCGTCTTGACGTCCAGGTGGACGAAGAGATCGCCACGGCCCTGCCCGCGCAGGTGCGGCACGCCCTTGCCCCGGATCCGCAGCGTGCTGGCCGGCTGGGTGCCCGCCTTGACCTCGATGTTCTCTTCCCCGTCGAGGGTCTTGATGGTCATCCGGGTGCCCAGCGCCGCGGCCGTCATCGGTAGCGTGACCCGGCAGTGCAGGTCGTCGCCCTTGCGCGAGTAGACGTCGTGCGGGCGCTCGTGGATCTCCACGTAGAGATCGCCGGCCGTGCCGCCGCCGGGGCCGACCTCGCCCTGCTGGGCCAGGCGGATCCGCATGCCGTCCTCGACGCCGGCCGGGATCTTGACGGTGAGCGAGCGGCGGGTGCGGATCCGGCCGTCGCCGGCGCAGGTCGGGCACGGGCTCGGGATGATCGTGCCGTGGCCCTGGCAGTTCTGGCAGGGGCGCGACGAGACCACCTGGCCGAGGAAGGTGCGCTGCACCGACTGCACCTCGCCGCGGCCGCCGCAGACCTCGCAGGTGGCCAGGTGGGTGCCGGGCGCGGTGCCGGCGCCGGAGCACTGGGTGCAGAGCACCGCGGTGTCGACAGTGATCGGCGCCTCGACGCCGAACGCCGTCTCCACGAGGTCGAGCTCGAGACGCAGGATCGCGTCGGCGCCGGGACGGGTGCGGGGGCGCGGGCCACGGCTGCCGCCGCCGGCCGCGGTGCCGAAGAACGCGTCCATGATGTCCTGGAAGCCGACGAACGGGCCGGCGCCGCCGGGACCGCCGGGCGCGCCGCCGCCGGGGGCGAGCGGGTCACCCCCGAGGTCGACGATCTGCCGCTTCTGGTCGTCGGAGAGAACCTCGTACGCCGCGTTGATGTCCTTGAACTTCTCGTGCGCCTCCGGATCGGGGTTGACATCCGGGTGGTACTGCCGAGCCAGTTTGCGGTAGGCGCGCTTGATCTCGTCGTCGGTGGCTTCCCGGCTCACGCCGAGAATTCCGTAGTAGTCCTTGGCCACGGGGTTTGGAGTCCTCAATGTCTGCGCGGATCCGTCAATTCTGTGCCAACAGGTCGCCAACGTAGCGTGCCACTGCACGAACAGTAGCGATGGTGCCGGGGTAGTCCATGCGGGTCGGCCCCAGCACGCCGAGCCCACCAACGATCGTGGCGCCCGGTCCGTAACCGGTGCTGACCACGGAGGCCGACCGGAGGTTGTCGATCTCGTTCTCGTCGCCGATCCGGACCCGGGTGGTGCTCGGCTCCAGGTCGCCGATCAGCTTGAGCAAGATGACCTCCTCCTCCAGCGCTTCGAGGACGGGTCGCAGCGTGCCCTGAAAGTCCAGCACACCGCCGCGAGTCAGGTTGGCCGTCCCGGCGAGCGCGAGGCGCTCCTCACTCCGCTCGACGAGCGTCTCCAGCAGCACGGTGGCCAGACATGCCATTTCGCCGCGGCGCTCCGGCGCGCACTCGTCGACGAGTTTCTGCACCAGGGGCGGGGTGTCGGCGAGCCGCTGCCCGGCCAGTTTCTCGTTCACCCGACGCCTGAGGTCCCAGACGTCGCCCTCCGGGACCGGGCCGGGCATCTCGACCAGACGCTGCTCGACGCGGCCGGTGTCAGTGATCATCACGAGCATCAGCCGGGTGGTGGAGATCGGCACGAGCTCCAGGTGGCGCACCGAGGAGCGGGACAGGCTCGGGTACTGCACCACGGCGACCTGGCGGGTCAGCTGGGCGAGGAGCCGGACCGTGCGATGCACCACATCGTCGAGGTCGACGACGCCGACCATGAAGCGCTCGATGGCGCGGCGCTCGGCCGGGGTGAGCGGCTTGATCCGGGTCAGGCGGTCGACGAAGAGCCGGTAGCCGGCGTCGGTGGGCACCCGGCCGGCGCTGGTGTGCGGCTGGCGGATGTAGCCCTCCTCCTCCAGCACTGCCATGTCGTTGCGCACGGTGGCCGGGGAGACGCCGAGCTGGTGCCGCTCGACAAGCGATTTGCTGCCGACCGGCTCGCGAGTCTTCACGTAGTCCTCGACGATCGCCCGAAGCACTTCGAGCTTGCGGTCATCCAGACTCATATGACCCCTCCCTCTGGCACTCCCGCGGACAGAGTGCCAGTCTACGTCGCCGCTGGCTGCGGCGCGATGATCGAAATAACCCGGGCAGCGGCCGCTCTTCCGGAAGCGAAACAGTACGGCACCGGACCGCTCCCGTCAGGGCACGACGTCACGGATCACCGCGTCGGCCAGCAGACGCCCACGCAGCGTGAGGACCAGCCGACCGGCGTCGTAGGCGGCCGGCTCCAGCAGGCCGCCGGCCAGCGCCCGGGCGGCCGCCGGACGGTCGACCCGGTCCAGCGCGATGCCCTCGCGCAGCCGGACGCGCAGCATCACGTCCTCGACGTGGCGGTCCCCGGCGGTCAGCAGCTCCCGGCCGTGCCCCGGGGAGACACCGTCGTCCAGGCGTCCGGCGTAGGTGGCCGGATGCTTGACGTTCCACCACCGGACCCCGCCGACGTGGCTGTGCGCGCCGGGCCCCAGCCCCCACCAGTCGGCCCCGGTCCAGTACAGGAGGTTGTGCCGGCACTCGCCGTCCTTTTTCGCCCAGTTCGAGACCTCGTACCACTGGAAGCCCGCGCCGGCCAGCGTCTCCTCGGCGGCCAGGTAGCGGTCGGCGGCGACGTCGTCGGACGGGTAGGGCAGTTCGCCCCGGCGCATCCGGCCGGCCATCCGGGTGCCGTCCTCGACGATCAGCGCGTAGGCGCTGACGTGGTCCACCCCGGCGTCCACCACGGTCCGCAGCGACCTGGCGAAGTCCTCCTCGGTCTCCCCCGGCGTTCCGTAGATCAGATCGAGGTTGACGTGCTCGAATCCGGCTTCGCGGGCCTCGATGGCGGCCTGCGGAGCCCGGCCCGCGGTGTGCTTGCGGTCGAGGACCCGCAGGACGTGCGCCGCGGACGACTGCATGCCGAGCGAGATCCGCGTGAAGCCCGCCGACCGCAGTGCCCGCAGGCCGGCCGGGTCCACGGACTCCGGGTTGGCCTCGGTGGTCACCTCGGCACCGGAGGACAGTCCCCACGTACGGTCGATGCCCTCCAGGATCCTGCCCAGGTCCGACGGGCTCAGCAGGGTCGGGGTGCCGCCGCCGACGAACACGGTGTCCACCCGGCCCGGCTGGATCACCTTCGCGGCCAGGTCCAGCTCCCGCAGGACGGTCGAGGCGTACTCGTCCCGGCTCGCGCCGCCGCCCAGCTCGCCCGCGGTGTACGTGTTGAAGTCGCAGTACCCGCAGCGGCTGGCGCAGAACGGCACGTGCACGTAGACCGCGAACCCGTTCGCCCCCACGTCACGGGTCGCGTCGTCGGGGAGGGACCCGTCCGGGGGAACGGGTTCGCCATCAGGGAGTGCGCCGGCCATGCAGCAAGTGTGCCTGAGCGCCCGGACCGCCCGAGCGGGCCAGCGACCCCGGCCGGTTCCCGAACGGACGCTAAGGTGCCGGGCATGGATCTGGTCCGTACCGTCACCGAGGCCGGGGTGACCACCCTCACACTGGACAGCCCCGCGAACCGCAACGCCCTCTCCCGCGCCCTGATCACCGAGCTGCTGGCCGCCCTGTCCGACGCGGCCGCCGCCGTGGAGACCCGGGTCGTCGTGCTCTCGCACACCGGCCCGGTGTTCTGCTCCGGCGCCGACCTCAAGGAGACCGCCGCCACCGAACCGGGCCAGCGCCTGCCCGTCGAGCTGATGGCCGACCTGCTCGCCGAGATCTGGGAGTTCCCCAAGCCGGTGCTGGCCCGGATCGCCGGGCCGGCCCGGGCCGGCGGGCTGGGCCTGATCGGCGCCGCCGATCTGGCTGTCTGTGCGGCCTCGGCCACCTTCGCGTTCACCGAGGTCCGGCTCGGCGTGATCCCGGCTGTGATCAGCGCCACCGTGCTGCCGCGGCTGGCCCCGCGCGCGGCGGCCGAGCTCTACCTGACCGGCGACGTCTTCGACGGCGCGCGGGCCGCCCGGATCGGCCTGGTCACCGCCGCCGTCCCGGACGAGGAGCTGGACAGCGCGGTGGCCGGATACTGCGCGTCGCTGATCCGCGGCGGGCCGCTGGCCCTGGCCGGGACCAAGGAGCTGCTGCGCCGTACGAGGTCGGCCTCGATCCGGGCCGAACTGGCCGAACTGAGTGACCGTTCAGCCGGATATTTCACCTCCCCGGAGGGCCGTGAGGGCGTTTCCGCACGTCGTGAGAAACGTGACCCGGACTGGGTGCCGAAACAGCGATGATGATCTAGGTGCGTTCGTTGTCTACGCTTGGCGTCCGATCACGGAAGGGGTACGAAACGAGTGAAGACGGCAGTCGGCGTGCTCGCCTCACTCGTCCTCATCGCCGTCGTCAGCGTGGTCGTCGTCCTGCACCGCGGCCCCGGCGGGATCAACCTGCCGGCCCTCGGCCCGGAGTGCACGGTCAGCGCCGACGGCGAGGTCACGCTCGACTCGGCGCAGATGGCCAACGCGGCCACGATCGCCGCGGTCGGCGTGCGCCGGGACATGCCCGAGCAGGCGGTGGTGGTCGCCCTCGCCACCGCCCTGCAGGAGTCCAAGCTGGAGAACCTGGACGGCGGTGACCGCGACTCGGTCGGCCTGTTCCAACAGCGCCCCAGCAAGGGCTGGGGCACGGTCGAGCAGATCAAGGACCCGCGGTACGCGGCCGGCAAGTTCTACGGCGCCCTGAGGAAGGTGAAGGGCTGGGAGAAGATGCGGGTCACCGACGCGGCGCAGAAGGTGCAGCGCTCGGCGTTCCCGAACGCCTACGAGAAGTGGGCGGACGAGTCCCGCGTGCTGGCCCGCGCGCTGCTCGGCAAGGCCACCGGAGCGGTCGCCTGCACGGTCACCGGAGCTCCGGCGCTGCGCGGCGCGGCCGCTGCGGCCGCCCTGATGGCGGGCCTGAAGCTGGACTGGGGCGGGAAGCTGGACTACGCCAGCGAGGAGACGGCCGGCTTGACGGTTTCGGTCAGCAACACCAGCTCCGGCTGGCGGTACGCGCACTGGCTGGTGTCGCACGCCTCGGCCACCGGTCTCGAACGGGTACGTTTCGGCAATCTGGAATGGCACGCCCCGGACGGAAAGTGGCAGAAAGTAACCACGGATTCTGGTGGCGACAACGGCCGCGTCGTCGCCGAAGTGTTCAGCTGATCCCTACTCCCCGCAACTTTCGGTAACCTTTTGTAATTCATACCGGTCAAAGCGCCGTTCGCGCTGCGTATACATCGACATGGACAGTGCGCAACCCTCCTGGTACTAAGTAGGGCGTGTTCTGGGGAGCGCTCGAATGGATCCTGCTGGGAGTGGGAGGCGTCAGCGCGATCGCCTACGGGGTGCGGCGCCATCGACCTGCGCGGAAGGCGCCGTGGTGGCTGCTGGCCGGGTCGCTGGCGGCTCTCGCCGTGGGCGACGTCTGCTATTCGTACCGGCACGTCCCGATCCTGGAGGACCTCGCGGACCTCTGCTATCTGCTGATGTTCGCCCTGACCGCGTTGTGCCTGCTGCAGTTCACCCGCGGCGGCGCGCTGCTCGGGGACCGGGCACGACTGATCGACCTGCTCGCGCTCAGCTGCTCGACGCTGCTGATCGTCTGGGTCTTCGTGATCGGGACGGACGGCCGGTTCGAGACGGTGTCGCCCGCCGACGTGATCGGAGACCTGCTGCTGCTCGGGGTGGCCAGTCGCCTGGTCGCGGCCGACCGGCGCAACGTGGCGGCCGTCCTGCTGCTGGCCGGCGCGCTCGGGATGCTCGCCGGCGACGTCGGGTACCCGCTGGCCCGCGGCCCGCTGACCGAGTCCGCCTTCGTCGTGCTCTACGTCTGCTGGGGCCTGGCCGCTGTGCACCCGTCGATGATCCGGCTCACCGAGCCGGCGCCGGACCGGCCCAGTCCCTGGAAGTTCCGGTGGTCGGTGCTGCTCGCCGTCTCGGCCGCCGGTCCGCCCACGGTCCTGCTGATCGAGGCGCTGCGCGGCGAGGTGGAGGACGGCGTGGTGATCGCCGTCACCGGCGCGGTGACGCTGGTGCTCACGATCACCCGGCTGGCCGACGCGATCCGGCAGAACAGTCAGGCGCTCACCCGCGAGCAGGGCCTGCGCGCGGCCACCGCGGCGCTGGTCGCGGCCGCGGACCGGCCCGCCGTGGACGCCGCGGTGCGGGCGGCGGTCGCCCAGCTGCTGCCACCCCAGGCGGTACGCCGGGTCGCGCTCGCCGACGAGTTGGCCCCCACCGAGCTGCCCGCCACGCCGGCCCTGCCGGGCAGCCGCAGCTGGTGGCTGGACGCCGCCGGCCCGGACGACCGCACGCTGGTCTGCCCGCTGCGGCTGGAGCCGCTCGACGTGGCCCGGCCCAGCGGTGGCGCGCTGATCATCACCGGCCGCCGGGAGGACCTGGTGACCGGGCACGACGCGCTCGAGGTGCTGGCCGGGCAGGCCGCGCTCGCGCTGGACCGGATCACCCTGGTCGAGGCGGTCGGGCGGCGGGACAGCGACCTCTATCTGCGGGCTGTGATCCGCAACACCGCCGACCTGATGGCGGTGATCGACACCGACCAGCGGATCCGGTACGCCAGCCCGGCGCTGCGCGACCTGCTCGACCAGGAGGAACTGCCCCCGCTGGCCACCCTCGACGAGCTGGTCGACCCGGACGACCGGGCCCGGGTGCGCACCGCGCTGCGCTCGCACGGCGACGGCACGGTGCACTGCGCCCTGCAGCGGGCCGACCGGACCCAGGTGCTCGTCGAGCTGACCTACCGCGACCTGCGCGAGGACCGGCTGGTGCAGGGCCTGGTGGTGACGATGCGCGACATCACCGGCAACCACGATCCGGCCGAGCTGCACCCGTACGGGGAACACAGCGCGGAGATGCCCGCCTGGGTCAATCGCCGCTCCGCACAACAGCGTTTCCGTTACTGAAAGACGATTCTTTCGTACGACACGAAGAAGCGCCGGTTCTCGGGGGAGATCCGGCGCTTCTTCGTTCGCTCACACAACCCGCCTGCGCGGGGCCTTGCCTGCGGCCTTGCGTTATCGGGTCAGACCCCGGCGACCGGTCACACCGACGGTCAGGGCGACACCGATCGCGGCCAGCACGACCTGGAAGAAGAACTCGATCCAGTCGAAGCCGTTCGTGTCAGCGACACCGAAGGCCCGGGCCAGCACCGTACCCAGCAGCGCCGCGACGACACCGATGACCATGGTCAGCCAGATCGGGATGTTCTGCTTGCCGGGCACGACCAGGCGACCCAGAGCGCCGATGATCAGACCGACGATCAGGGCGGTGATGATTCCGGTGACAGTCATTGAGGTCCTCCTCGGGGGTGGTACTTGTTCGGTTGCGTCCGTCGAGCACCTGTGTTCCCGACCCCCGGAAAACTCAAACCGCCCTATTTTTTGGCGCCCTTCGGGTCGGCCGCCTCGGAGGTGGAGAGCGCGGCGATGAAGGCCTCCTGCGGCACTTCCACGCGACCCACCATCTTCATCCGCTTCTTGCCTTCCTTCTGCTTCTCCAGCAGCTTCCGCTTCCGGCTGATGTCACCGCCGTAGCACTTGGCGAGCACGTCCTTGCGGATCGCGCGGATCGTCTCGCGGGCGATGATCCGGGAGCCGATAGCCGCCTGGATGGGCACCTCGAACTGCTGCCGCGGAATGAGTTTCTGCAGCTTGGCGGCGATCGTGGTGCCGTAGGAGTACGCCTTGTCCTTGTGCACGATGGCGCTGAACGCGTCCACCGGCTCGCCGTGCAGCAGGATGTCCACCTTGACCAGGTCGGCGATCTGCTCGCCGGAGGGCTCGTAGTCCAGCGAGGCGTAGCCCTTGGTCTTGCTCTTCAGCTGGTCGAAGAAGTCGAAGATGATCTCGGCGAGCGGCAGGGTGTACCGCAACTCCACCCGTTCGGAGGACAGGTACTCCATGCCGAGCAGCGAGCCACGGCGGCTCTGGCACAGCTCCATGACGGCGCCGACGTACTCGTTCGGCACCAGGACCGTGGCGCGCACCACCGGCTCGTGGATCTCGGCGATCTTGCCGGCCGGGAACTCGCTCGGGTTGGTGACCGTCTGCTCCTTCCCGTCCTCGGTGACCACCTGGTACACCACGTTCGGCGCGGTGGAGATCAGGTCGAGGCCGAACTCGCGCTCCAGCCGCTCGCCGATGATCTCCAGGTGCAGCAGGCCCAGGTAACCGACCCGGAAACCGAAGCCGAGCGCCGCGGACGTCTCCGGCTCGTAGGTGAGCGCGGCGTCGTTGAGCTTCAGCTTGTCCAGCGCGTCGCGCAGGGCCGGGTAGTCCGAGCCGTCGATCGGGTAGAGACCCGAGTAGACCATCGGCTTGGGGTCCTTGTAGCCGCCCAGCGCTTCCTTGGCGGGACGGCTGTTGCCGGTGACGGTGTCACCGACCTTCGACTGGCGGACGTCCTTCACGCCGGTGATCAGGTAGCCCACCTCGCCGACGCCGAGCGCTCCGGCCTTCTCCATCTCCGGCGAGGCGACACCCAGCTCCAGCAGCTCGTGGACGGCGCCGGTGGACATCATCCGGATCCGGTCGCGGGCCTCGATCCGGCCGTCGATGACCCGGACGTAGGTGACCACGCCGCGGTACACGTCGTACACCGAGTCGAAGATCATCGCGCGGGCCGGGCCGTCCGGGTCCCCGACCGGCGGGGTGAACTGGCGGACGATCTCGTCCAGCAGGTGGTCCACGCCGACGCCGGTCTTGCCGGAGACGCGCAGCACGTCGGTGGGCTCCACGCCGATCAGCTTGGCCAGCTCCTCGGCGTACTTCTCGGGCTGCGCCGCGGGCAGGTCGATCTTGTTGAGCACCGGGATGATGTGCAGGTCGTTCTCCATCGCCAGGTACAGGTTGGCGAGGGTCTGCGCCTCGATCCCCTGCGCGGCGTCGACCAGCAGGATGGCGCCCTCACAGGCGGCCAGGCTGCGGGAGACCTCGTAGGTGAAGTCGACGTGGCCCGGGGTGTCGATCATGTTGAGGACGGCGGACTCGCCCTTCTTGTCCCCCTCACGCACCGTCCACGGCATGCGGACGGCCTGGGACTTGATGGTGATGCCGCGCTCGCGCTCGATGTCCATCCGGTCCAGGTACTGAGCGCGCATCTGTCGCGGGTCGACCACCCCGGTGATCTGCAGCATCCGGTCGGCCAGCGTCGACTTCCCGTGGTCGATGTGGGCGATGATGCAGAAGTTGCGGATGCGGCTGGGATCGGTCGATCCGATCACGTTCACGCCGGGGTCGAGCGGTCCAGGCACGGTCGTCCGTTCTTCTCGGGGTGGCTGGGTCGGGCTTGTCGAGTGCCGGCTCGCACGCCGGCGCTCCTATCGTCCCACGCCCGGCCGGGCAGGTCCGATCACACCCGTTCGAGCGGCTCGTGCGGGCCCGGCGGCAGCTCCACGGCAACCGGATCCCCGGGGCGGATCGCCCCACCGCGCAGCACCACACCCATCACACCGGCCTTGCGCACCACGGCGCCGTCGGCGTCCTGCCCGAGCACCTCCTTGAGCAGCCCCGGCCGGAACCTGTTGATCTGCGCACACGGATTCCGCAGCCCGGCGATCACCACAGCGGCCCGGAAGTCCCCGCCGCCGCGGGCATCGCGCTCCGCGGCCCGCGCGACCGCCTCCGCCGCGCGGGCCGTCGCCTCGTCCAGCGTCGCCGCCGCGGCGGCCGCCAGCACCGCCCGCACCGGCTCCCCCACAGCCGCGCCGGCATCCGTCCCGGACCCGGCCACCGCGGATCCAGCCCCTCCGGTGCCAGCCGACTCGGACCCACCCGCCACGGGCGCAGCCGCCACGGGCGCAGCCGCCACGGGCTTGGCCTTCCGCGCCTCCGCCGCCGTCCCATCGGCCGCCGCCTCCGCCGGGCCGAAGCGCAGGATCGTGCCACGCGGCAGCCCGAGCAGGTCGATCCCGCGGGTCGTCACGTTCTCCCCGATGCCGCCGGCGGGCACGTCGTAGCCCTTCCCGGCCACCTCGTCGAACAGCTCGGCCTGGATCAGATGTACCTGCCGCAGATTCGGCTGGGACGGATCCGCCCGGACCCTGCTCCGGTGCCGCACGTTCACCCCGGCGTGGATGTCCCCCTCCACCCCGAGCCCCGCCACCAGGACGATCTCGTCCCGGTTCGGCTTGGTGAACGTGTAGGCGTCGTTCCGGCTGACCGCTGCGACTGTTCCCGACTCACCACTCATGCGCCGAGTCTCACCAGCCACCGCCCCACTTCTCGACCCCGTTTCCCATTTCCGGTCCGGCACCGGCCCTGCCCGCGTCCACCGGCCCGGCACCCACCGGCCCGAACACCGGCCCCGCGCGATTCACACCACACCGGCCCGAGCCGGAACCCCATCGGCCCCAAACGATCTCCAGATGCCGCCGACCCCGACCGAGCGGCTCCGGCATCCACGGCTCCGGCACCCGCGGCGCCAGGGCTCAGTCCGGCGGCTCCAGGAAGAGCGCGGACAGCTTGGGGAGGCGCCGCCGCATCTCGTCCTCGTTGTCGAAGTCCCACAGGTCGTCGACCGCCGGCCGGGTGCGTGGCCGGTCCTCCGCCGGCAGGGGCTCGCCGGTGGCCTGCTGGTAGGCCCGGGCCGCGATCCCGAGCACCTCCTCCGCCTCGAAGACCGCGCCGGTGTCCGCCGCCTCCTTGATCACCACCACGTTGGCCAGCACGTCGGGCGACTTGACCGCGGCGGCCACGGCCTTGCGGCCATGGGCGATCAGCCAGCCCCGGAAGGCGTCGAAACCCGCCTCGTCGGCGCCGCTGTTGATCAGATAGGCGGCGGCCCAGAGATCCTCCGTCCCGGAGGCCGCCAGCACCTTGTCCAGGTGGCGGCCCCAGGCGACGATCTCCTCCGGATCGTGCGTGGCCAGCTCGGCGACGGCACGCTCGGCCACCTCGGCGGGGGACGCCGGCCGCGACGCGGTCGCGCGGTCGATGACCGCCCAGAAATCGTCGGTTCGCATGCGGCGATCCTGCCAGTGCCCTCCGACATTTTCGGCGACGGCAGGATGGAGTCATGCGGCCGATCACTCTGCCCGACGTTCCGTACGGCTCTACCGCCGTACGCCCGAATTGGAAAGATCTGCCGGAAACCCTGCGCGAAGCGATCACCTTGCGCCTCGGTTCCCCGGTCTGCGCCGCGCGCAGCGCCGGCGGCGGTTTCACCCGGGCCTTCGCCGCCGTCCTCGAGACCGAGGCCGGGACCAGCGCCTTCGTCAAGGCGGCGCCGCTTCACGACCCGACCTCGCAGTGGTACGCCCGGGAGGCCGCCGTCACCGCCGCCCTCCCACCGGAGGTGACCGCCGCCCGCCCGATCTGGACAATGACCGATTCTGACTGGTACGTGCTGTGCCTGGAGGCGGTCCACGGCCGCATCCCGGCACTGCCCTGGTCGCCGGACGACCTCGGCACCACGCTGCGCACCTGGTCGGCCGCGGCCACCGCGCTCGCCTACCCGTCCCCGGCCCTGCTGGCGATCGGCCTGCCCCGCCTGCCGGACATCGTCCGCGACGAGATGTCCTGGTGGTCGCTGATCGCCAAGCGGCGGGAGCCGATGCCCGAACCGGCCCGGGACACGGTCGCGCCGCACCGCCTCGCCGACCTGGCCAAGCTCGAACGCGCCCTGCCCGACCTGGTCGCCGGCGACGCCATGACGCACGGTGACCTGCGGCTGGACAACGTGATGATCGATTCGGGCGGCCGCGGCTGGCTCTGCGACTGGACCTGGCCGTGCCTCGGCGCGCCCTGGTTCGACACGGTGCGGCTGCTGGTCAGCGCGCACGCCAGCGGCCTGGACACGGACGCCGTGCTGCGCGCGTGGGGCGCGCCGGACGACGGGGTGGACGGGGCGCTGGCCGCGCTTTCCGGGTATTGGCTGGTCAACGCGGGCAGCGAACCGAGCAGCGCGTCACCGCACAGCCGCCAGCACCAGCGGTTCAGCGGCCGGCAGGCGCTCGCCTGGCTGGCCGAGCGCCGCGGCTGGACCGCGACCCCCGAGAAGCGGCGCTGGTTCCACCGCTGAAGCAGCCGCAGGCTGCGCCGGTCCTGTTGGGGCCCCGCCGCTGAAGCAGCCGCAAGCGGCGCCGGCCCTGCCGGGGGCCCCGCCGCTGAAGCGGCCGCAAGCGGCGCTGGTTCCGCCGCTGGAACACCCGGCTCCGCCGCCGGAGCGGGCTGCCGGCCCGCCGCGGAGCCCGCCCGCCACCGGCGCCGCATCCGCCGTTGGAGCGGAGCCGTTTTGGCGGCTCGGAGGGGTGCTGGTAGTCTGGTTCCTCGCGTGTGGTGACACGCTGTTGTTTCCTGCACCGGCATCGCCGGGTGAGACGGCCGCGCGGTGACCACTCGTTAGGACCATTTTCCGAACTAGTCAGGACAAGGCTGTCGCGTGGCGAACATCAAGTCCCAGATCAAGCGCAACCGGCAGAACGAGAAGGCCCGTCTGCGCAACAAGTCGGTCAAGTCGTCGCTGAAGACCGTGATCCGCAAGCTCCACGAGGCGAGCGACGCGGGCAACGCCGAGACGGCGACCGCGTTGCTGCGTGACGCTTCGCGTCAGCTGGACAAGGCTGTCAGCAAGGGCGTCATCCACAAGAACCAGGCGGCCAACCGCAAGTCGGCCATCGCCAAGAAGATCGCCTCGCTGTCCGCCTGATCCTCCTTCGGATCAGATCGGCGGCCATACGGAAGCGGCCGCCGGCTCCGCCCGCCGGCGGGCGGGCAGACGAACGAAAGCGGGCATCGCCGGACCTCACGGTCCACGCGGTGCCCGCTTCGTCTTTCCGCTGGCAGGCTGCTTCCCGGCACGCCCGCCGGGTGGAAGCCCGCCGGGTGGAAGCCCGCTCAAGGGCACGCCCGCCACGCGGGAGCCCGCTCAAGGGCACGCCCGCCGCTTGCGGCCCGCTCGGCGCCGGGTCTTTCTTCCCGAGGTACGCCGCAAGGTTCCCCATTCGCGGTACGCCCCGGGCACCCGCCCGGTCCCAGTGCCCGGGCACCCACACCCCGCGGCCGGCCGCGCACCCCACACCGCAAGCCCCGTGCGAATCCTCGGCCGGGGCCGATCGTCACTCGTAGCGCCGCACCGCGGACTGCCGGGCCATCTGCTGGCGTACATCCAGTTCCTCGGTCCAGGGCCGCCGCACCGGCGCCACATTGACCACCGGCGCCGCCTCGCCCCCGGAGAAACGCCCGTGCCCGGCCTCCGGGCAATCCCCCGACGGCCCGTAGTCGCCCTCCGGATCCCCGCCGACCCCGGAGAACCGGCCGCCCCCCGAGGACGACGGATCAGCCGCACGACCGGACCGCCCGTAGTCGTTGTCCGGCGGGAACCACACCACCCCGGTCGGCCGGGTCCCGGCATCCACGGGCGGTGGCGCCACCGGCGTCCGCACCCGCGGCTGCCAGTCCCCCGAGTCGAACCCGAACCCCCCGCCGCCGTCACCGGTCGGCCACTCCGGGGCATGCCCGTTGCTGTGCGGCCGGTGCACGTGCCGTTCCCGTAGCACCGCGGCGCGCGCCGCCACCGGCTCGGCCGCCGCGGCGGGCGGCGCCAGCCAACCGGCCACCAGGTCGTTGAACTTCACCATCACCGCGACCGCCATCGGCAGCACCAGCACACCCCACCAGCTGACCAGCTCGGCCAGGGCGAGCAGGACGCCCAGCGAGATCGCGCCCTCCAGGAAGACGAAGCAGAGCAGCCCGCCGGGGGTGAGGTGGCGCAGGCACAGCATCCGCGCGTACAGCGGCCGATGCGCCACGCCGGCCCGCCGGGCCCGCACCGTCCGGGTCATCGGGCGCCTCCGCCGCGCCGTGCCGCGGCCACCGCGAAGACGGCCTGCTCCAGCGCGTACCCCCGGTCCTCGGCTCCGCCCTTGACCGCCGCGTTGCAGTCGGCGGCCGCGCGCATCGCGTCGACCAGGCCCTCCGGCGTCCAGCCACGGCTGCGCTCCTGCGCCCGCTGGATCTTCCACGCCGGCATGCCCAGCGTGCTGGCCAGCTGGTACGGGTTGCCCTTGCCGGCCGACGCCACCCGCGCCACGGTCCGCACGCCGTCGGCCAGCGCGTCGGCGATGGGCACCGGGTCGACGCCCACGTGCAGCGCCCAGCGCAGCGCTTCGAGCGCGCCGGGCAGGTCGCCGATCATCGCGGCGTCCGCCACCGTGAAGCCGCTCACCTCGGCGCGGCCCTTGTAGTAGCGGGCCACCACCGCCTCGGTGATCTTGCCGTCGGTGTCCGCGAGCAGCTGCGAGCAGGCCGCGGCGATCTCCCGCAGGTCGTTGCCGACCGAGGCGAGCAGCGCGGACGCGGCCGCCTCGTCGCACCGGCCGCCGGCCCGGCGGAACTCGTCGCGGACGAAGGCGATCCGCTCCCGGTCGCCCTTGAGCTTCGTCGCCGGCACGACGGTGGCGCCGGCTTTCTGCAGACCGTCGGCGAACGCCTTGCCCTTGGCGCCGCCCGGGTGGGTGACGATCAGGGTGACGTCGGGGTCGGGATTCCTCGCATAGGCCAGCAGGGCCGCGGCGAGCTCCTTGCGCGCGTCCTGACCGTTGCGGACGACAAGCACCCGGCGACCGCCGAACAGCGACGGGCTGAGCATCTCGGCCACCTCGCCGGGAAGGAGCTGGCCGGCTTCGTATTCCCGGACGTCCGCGCCGGGGTCGGCCGCGCGCGCCGCCTCCACCGCCGCGGTGACGGCACGGGCGGCGAGCAGTTCCTCATCGCCTTGGACGAGCAGCAACGAGGGCGGCGGCGCGACGTTCACGCCCGCCATATTCGCACGTCCGGCCGACACTCCGACGAGGCTCACTCGTTGGCGTCGCGGATTCGATCACTGCACGCGAAACCCGACATATCGGCGCTCGCGCATGCTTAGTTTGCCGTGACCTGCGCACTCCGGAAACTACGGGCAGAAGATTCGGCAGGTCATCGACCATTCCTCCCGTTCGGAAAATAGCTTACCAATCGGGCATGTCGCCCACTGTTCATGTCACTCCACCGTCCCGGGACCACGTACCGTCACCGCCAGCCGGCCATCGGCGGCTGTCACCGCCACATCGCCGGACTGGTCCGTACGCAGCACCCGCGCCCCACTCCGGACCAACCGGGCCAGCAGCGACGCGTTCGGATGGCCGTAGTCGTTGTCCACCCCCACCGAGACCAGCGCGACCACCGGGTCCACCGCGTCCAGCAGTTCCGGCGACTGCAGCGCGCTCCCGTGGTGCGCCACCTTCAGCACGTCCGCCCGCAACGCCGTCCCGAACCGCCCCACCAGGTCGTTCTGCTCCTCGGTCTCGGCGTCGCCGGGCAACAGCACCGACCGGCCGCCGGACGTGGCCCGCAGCACCAGCGAGTTGTTGTTCGGATCCGAGTTCGTCCCGCGCAGCGGCTCCAGCGGGGCGAGCGCCTCCAGCCGCAGGCCGCCCACCTCGTACGTCCAGCCCGGCCCGACCGTCCACACCGGCGCCCCCGCCTTCCCGGCGGCCTCGGCCACCTCCCTGCGCCCACCCGCCGGCTCCGGCCAGTCCGGCCCGGCCACCGCCGCCACGGCACGTCCCCGGAAGAGCCCGTCCATCCCGCCGATGTGATCCGCGTGATAGTGGCTGACCACGAACACCGCCACCTCGCGGATCCCGAGCCGGCGCAGGCACCCGTCCACCGGGTCCGGCTCCGGGCCGGCGTCCACCACCACCGCCCGCGCGGCGCCGGCCGGCAGCACGATCGCGTCACCCTGCCCCACCGCGCAGGCCACCACCAGCCAGCCCGGCGGCGGCCAGCCGGGGGCCAGCAGCCGCACCGGCAGCGCGCCGAGCACCGCGCACACGGCCACCACCGCGGCCAGCCGGCGAGCCACCGGCCGCCGGGCCGCGACCAGGACCATCACCGTGAGCACGGCCAGCAGCAGCGCTCCGGGCACGCCGGCCGGCCAGGGCAGCGCGCCGGCCGGCACCCGCGCTCCGGTCCGCGCGACCAGCACCAGCCACTCGGCCGGCCAGTGCCCGAGCCAGGCGGCGAACTCCGCGCCGACCGGCCACACCGGGGAGAGCAGCGCCGAGGCCACTCCGAGCAGCGTGGCCGGGGCGATCGCCGGCACCACCACCAGGTTGGCCGGCACCGCGACCAGGCTCACCGTCCCGGACAGCCCGGCGATCACCGGTCCGCACGCCACCTGCGCGGCGGCCGGCACCGCCAGGGCCTCGGCGGCGCCCGGCGGCCAGCCACGGGCCCGCAGCGCGTCCCGCCAGACCGGCGCGAGCAGCAGCAGACCGCCGGTGGCCAGCACGGACAGCGCGAACCCGGCGTCCGCGGCCAGTTCCGGGTCCGCGATCAGCAGCACCGCCCCGGCCGCGGCCAGCGCCGGAACCGCCGCCCGCGACCGCCCGGACGCCAGCCCGAGCAGCCCGATCGCCCCCATCGCGGCGGCCCGCACCACGCTCGGCGACGGCCGGGCCAGGATCACGAAGCCGGCCAGCGCGAACGCGCACACCACCGCGCAGAGCACCGGCCCGGCCCCGGCTCGCCGCACCACGAACAGGACGACACCCAGGATGATCGCCACGTTGGCGCCGCTCACCGCATTCAGGTGCGTCATTCCGGTGGCCTGGAAGTCGGCCTCCAGCCCCGGGTCCAGCCGGCTGGTGTCACCGACGACCAGGCCCGGCAGCAGGCCGCCGGAGTCGTCCGGGAGCGGTTCGCAGGCCCGCTGCAGCCCGGCCCGCAGCGCGCCGGCGGCACGCTGCGCCCAGGAGGACTGTCCGATCAACCGTGGAGATTTCCGTACGGACACCACTGCCGCCCGCAGATCGCCCGGTCGCGGCGCCGTCAACCTGCCCACGGCGAGCACGTGCTGCCCGGGCAGCAGTCCACGCCAGCCCGGGTCGCTGCCGAGCACCAGCGCCCGCGCGGACAGCCGGACCGGGTCCCCGCCGCCTGCCGGGCGGACCCGTTCCAGCTCGACCGCCACCAGATAGGCGCGCGGCCCCGGGCCGCCGGTCAGCGCCCGCGGATCGTCGCGGACGACAGCCCACACCTCGACCGGCTCACCGGACTCGATGAGCGCCACCAGCGGCCCGGCCTCCCGGACACTGACCCGCGCCGCCGTGGCCACCGCTCCGCAGCCGGCTCCGAGCGCCACAGCCACCATGATCCACCGCAGCGCCGCCCGGTTCCGGACACGCCGTTGCGACTCGGCCGGAATCCGGCGGCGACGGGTTCCGGTGACGTTGTGCCGCGAGCCGGTCCGCTCGTGCTGGTCTCCTTTCCCCCGCTCGCCCGCCGCCCCCTTTCGCGGCGGCCCGGCGGCCAGCGCGCCCACCCCCGCCGCACCGCCGGCGAGCAACCCGTCCCGGGCGGCCAGCCGCAACGCGACCAGCGACGCGAGCCACACACCCACCATGAACCCGGCAAGCCGCAGATCCGGCGCCGCCCGCACCCGCGCGGACGGCTGACGACGGGGCGCCGGTGGCCCGGTCACACCGTCACCAGGTCTTTGAGCTGCTCATAGCGGGCGTCGCCGATCCCGTCCACCTTGCGCAGGTCGCTCACGGCGCGGAACCCACCCTGGGCGTCCCGGGCGTCCAGGATCCGCTGGGCCAGCACCGGGCCCACCCCGGGCAGGGAGTCCAGGTCGGTCAGGGTCGCCGTGTTCAGGTTGACCAGCCCGCCGGGCGGCCCGGACGGTCCCGGAGCGGGCGCCCCTGGTGCTGTCGTCGTGCCCGGTGGCGGGGTGGCCCCCACCATGATCAGCTCACCGTCGGTCACTTTGCGGGCCAGGTTGAGGCTCGACACGTCCACGCCGGGCTGCGCGCCACCCGCCGCGGTCAGGGCGTCGGCCACCCGGGCGCCCGGCGCCAGGCGGACCAGGCCCGGCTTGCGGACCTTGCCACCGACCGCGACCACCACCTCGGCCGGCCCGCTGCCGCCGGCTCCACCGGCCGGGCCGCCGGCCCCACCCGCGGCGCCGGCGCCGGCCGGGCCACCCGCTCCTCTCGCGGCGGCCGCGAGACCGGCGCCGGCCGGGGAGCCGTCCGCACTCGCCGCGGTCCCGTCCAGGCCCGCGGTGACCGGGTCCACCCGAGGGCGGGACCGCCAGGCCAGGAACGCCGCCACCAGCACGACCACCACGGCGACCGCGGCCAGCGCCCGGACCCCGGGCCGGCCGGGATCGAAGGCGTGCAGCCACCTGCGGGGCCCGCCGTCCTCCTCGCCGAAGGCCCCCTTCCCGGGCAACACCGGCTCTCCCTCCTCGAACGTCCACGCATACCGCTCGTCGAAAGCACCTCCGGGAACGCCGGAAGGCAGCGGAGAACCGCCGGCCGCGGCAGTTCCATCAGGCAGGCCACGCCCATCACCCCTTGATCCACCGAAGCCAGCCGGGTCGAAGAAGCCGGCGGTGCCGCCCGGGGCGGGACCCCCGGGGTCGCCCGGTCCAGGCCGGCTCCCGTGGTCGCCCGCGCCGGCCGGACCGCCGGGAGCCGCGCCCCCGAAAGGGCCGGGATCGTCGACCTCCGACCAGGCCGGAACGATGTCCGACCACTGCAACGGCCCGCCGCCGGACGCCAGGTCGCAACGGCCCGCGCGGATGTCGTGCAGCGCCCGCATCCGGGTCGCCACGACGTCGTCGGTATCCTTCGCCTCTCGCACGACGCGAAGTCTGGGACTTCGGCGCCGGCGGGACCGGCCACCTTGTGGACGGAGCGGCACTGTGGACAACCCACACGATCTTTTCCGGCTCTGCTAAGGACGGCGCGTGACCAGAGAAGAGACGATCCTCCGGCTGCGCACCGCGGGCTGCGTCTTCGCCGAGGACGAGGCCGCGGTGCTGATCGAAGCCGCGGCGGCGAAGGCCCGCACCCAGACGGACCCGACGGCGACGGCCCGCACGGAAACGGACGCGGGGACGACGAACGTGATCCTGGAGAGGCTGGTCGAGCGCCGCTGCGCGGGCGAGCCCCTGGAACAGGTGGCCGGCTACGCCGACTTCTGCGGCGTACGAGTCCGCCTGCGCCCCGGCGTCTTCGTCCCCCGGGTGCGCAGCGAGCTGCTGGTCCGCCTGGCCGCGACAGAGGCCGGCCGGCAGGAGGATCCCCTCGTCGTCGACCTCTGCTGCGGTTCGGGCGCCCTCGGCCTCGCGGTGCGCCACGCCGTGCCCCGGATCACCCTGCACGCCGCCGACCTGGACCCGGTCGCCGTGGCCTGTGCCCGGGACAACCTCGGCGGCCACGTTCACCAGGGCGACCTGTTCGACGCCTTGCCGCCGGACCTGACCGGCCGCATCACCGTCCTGCTGGCCAACGTCCCCTACGTGGCCACCCGCCACCTCCCCTTCCTCCCCGCCGAGGCGCGCGACCACGAACCCCGCACCGCCCTGGACGGCGGCGACGACGGCCTGACGGTGCTCCGCGCCGTCCTCGCCGGGGCGCGCCGCTGGCTGGCCCCGGGCGGGCTGGTGCTCAGCGAGATCACCGAAGCTCAGGCCGGGGCCGCGATCGCCGCCGCCGATGGGAACGGATTGACGTCCGCCGTGGTCAGCGACGATGATCTCGACGCCCGAGTGATCACCGCGAGACGATAGGCAGCGCCGTGGGGCTGTTCCGCAGGGTCGCCCGCGCCCGGCTGGCCGGCCGGGTCATCCGGCGTCTGCGCCACGCGGGCGTCCCGGACGCCCGCTATCACCCGGCCGGCTTCGAGATCCGCTGCACGCTGCCCGGCGACGGCGAACCGACCATCCTCCCGCTCACCCCGCTGCTCGGCCGTAGCCGTAGTGAGCTGGGCGAATATCTGGCGGGCGTGCTGCGTACCGGAAATCTGCCACAGGACTGGGCGCAGGCCGCGCCGCTGCTGCGCCCGGTTCTGCGCGGCGGCGCGCCGGGCGCGCCACTGCGCCGTGCCGCGATGCCGTTCCTGTCCGAGTTCGTGGTGGTCGACCATCCCGACACGATCACGTACGTCACGCCGGCCCAGCTGGCGGTGTGGAACGTCACCGCCGACCGGGTCTTCGAGACCGCCCGCGGCAACCTGCCCGGCGCGGTCCTGCACGGCGCCCCCGCCGACCGGCCGGTCGTGGTGCGCTTCGTCGACGACGGCAACGCGTACTGGACCTCGCACCTGCTGCTGCCGGGCTGGCTGGACCGCCTCTCCGGGCAGGTCGGCGGCCGTCCGGTGGCGTTCGCCCCGGAGCGCGGCACGCTGCTGGTCACCGCTGACGGCAGCAGCCTGCTGCCGGCGCTGTTCGCCCAGGTGGAGGAGATCTACGCGAAGTCGTCGCGATCGCTGACCCCGATGGCGTACGTCAGCGACCCGGACGGCTGCACGGTTCCCTATCCCGCGCCGCCCGGCCATCCGCTGCACCACCTGGTGTCCCGGGCCGGCCGCATCCTGGCCGTCGAGGAGTACAACCGGCAGGCCGCCGAGCTGCCCGGCGCCGCCGAGCTGCGGCTGGCCGGCTCGGACGAGGAGGGCTGGCGCACCCAGGCGCTGTGGACGAGCGACGCCCCGGTGCTGCTGCCGGCCGCCGACGAGGTGGTCACCCCGGAGCGGGTGCTGCCCTGGGACGAGCTGGATCTCACTCCGGTGGACGACCTGAGCCCGGAGCGGTGGCGTGCGCGGGGATGGCCGGACTGAGCGATCAGGCCCGCCGATGTACGACGACTCCGGCCAGCCCGGGCCCGGTGTGCGCGGCGACGACGGCGCCGACCTCGGTGAGGTAGCAGTCCCGCAGCCGGTCCCCGAGCCGCATCGTGATCGCGTCGACCAGCGCGGCGGCCCGCTCCGGCGTGCCGAGGTGGTGCACCGCGATGTCGGCCTCCCCCGCCCCGGCCGCCTCCACGGCGAGGTCGACCAGCCGGCTCAGCGCCCTCCCGGCCGTGCGCACCTTGTCCCGCACCACCACCGCGCCGTCCACCACGTGCAGAATGGGCTTGACCGACAGCGCCGTGCCGAGCAGCGCGGACGCCGCCCCGATCCGGCCCCCGCGGCGCAGGAACTCGAGCGTGTCGACGTAGAACAGGGTGCTGACCCGGTCGGCGTGGTCGACGGCCGCCCGCCGTACGGCATCGAGGTCTTCTCCCCGGGCTGCCGCCGTCGCGGCGGCCAGGGCCGGAAAGCCCAGGCCCATCGCGGCGGTCCCGCTGTCCACGACCCGCACCCGGGGACCGACCTCGGCGGCGGCCAGCCGGGCGGCCTCGAACGTGCCGGAGAGCTTGGCCGACAGGTGCACGGAGACGACGCCGTCGGCCCCGCCGTCCAGCAGTTTGCGGTACACCTCGGCGAACTGTGAGGGGGCGGGCCGGGACGTGCTGACCGAGGAGCGCCGGCCACCGAGCGCCCGGGCCACCTCGGCCGGTGAGATCTCCAGCCCTTCCAGGCCGTCCCAGCCGTTGATCACGACGGTGAGCGGCACGACGGTCAGCTCGTATCGCCCGTCCAGTTCGGCGGGCAGATAGGCGGTGGAATCGGTGACGACCGCGATGGTCATGCACGAACTGTACTGATCGCGGGCCCGCCCGGGGTCAGCCCGGTGTGACAGCGGACACCAGGAACGGCTCGCCCTGCTGGCAGGTGGTCATCATGCCGGGCTGCGGAGCGCCGGTCACCCGCACCTTGCTGCCCGGTCTCGCCGACGCGCGCAGCGCGTCGTCCCGGAAGACCAGCAGGTGGGTGCCGTTCTGCTCCTGCAGCAGCAGGCAATTCGGCTCGACGCCGGCGACGACCGTGCCGGTGATGGAGGTGGTCGACCCCAGCACCGGTTTGCTGGGCATGGTGAGCTCCGGAATCGGGGAGGAGGCCACCGGGGCGGACGGGACCGACCCGGACGACCCGGTCTGGTCCGGAGCGTTGGCGCAGCCGCCGATCGTCAGCAGGAGCAGCGCGGCGGGTACGACAGTTCGACGGATCATGACGGTTGGACGCGCCCGCCGGCCCACCGGTTCCATCAGGCCACGTTGTACGACGTGAGCTGCCACCCGGCGCCCTCGGCGTGGGTCAGCTCGGCCCAGTGGCAGTTGCCCAGTCCGCGCAGCGTGCGCAGCTGTTCCCGGGGCCAGCCGAGCAGATGCCCGATGCCCTGCCGGGCCGCCGCCCCGTGGGTGGCGGCCACGACCACGCCGCCGGGCGCCGGCGCGATCGCGTCCTGAAACGCCTCGGCGACCCGTTTGCCCAGTTCGTCGAGGGTCTCCACGCCGTCGCCGACGACGTCCGCACCGGCTTTCCAGCGGGCGTACCCGTCCGGGTGCCGCGCCGCCGCCTCGGCCGTGGTCAGCCCCTGCCACTCGCCGAAGAACCGCTCGCGGAGCCGCTCGTCCGGCCGGACGGTCAGCCCGGTGCGGGTGGCCAGCGCCGCCGCGGTCTCGGCGGCCCGGCGCAGGTCACTGGCCACGATCGCGTCCGGCCGCAGCGCCGCCAGCCGTTCCGCGGCCTCCGCCGCCTGACGGCGGCCGAGGTCGTTGAGCGGCACGTCGAGCTGGCCCTGGATGCGGCCGCCCGCGTTCCAGTCGGTGTTGCCGTGCCGCCAGACGATCAGGCGGGTGGTCACGGCGCTTCGGTGCCGGCCGCTCCGGCGTCGACCATGTCACGGTCGACGAACGGGATGACCGGGCAGTCCTTCCACAGCTTGTCCAGGGCGTAGAACTCACGCTCCTCGGTGTGCTGGATGTGGACCACGATGTCGACGTAGTCGAGCAGGACCCACCGGCCCTGCCGCTCGCCCTCGCGCCGCACCGGCTTCGCCTTCTCCGGAAGGCTGACCAGAGCTTCCTCGATGGCGTCGACGATCGCGACCACCTGACGCTCGTTGGCGGCGGAGGCGATCACGAACGCGTCGGTGATGGCGATCTGGTCGCCCACGTCGATGACGGAGATGTCCTGCGCCTTCTTGTCGGCGGCGGCCTGCGCGGCCGTCATCGCCAGTTCCAGGGCGCGCTCAGAGACGGGCAAAAGAGTCCTTCCAGCCAGTGGATGCAGGTCGGTCGGGTTCAACAACACTTCAAGTGTCTCACGCGGGTCCGACAATCCCCGAGTCCCGATAGAGCCCACGCTTGTTGATGTACTGCACGACACCATCCGGCACGAGGTACCACACCGGGAGACCGGCGGCCACCCGTTGGCGGCAGTCGCTCGACGAGATCGCCATCGCCGGGACCTCGACCAGCGTCACGCTCTCCGGCGGCAGATCCGCCGCGGAGAGCTCGAAGCCCGGCCGGGTGACGCCGATGAAGTGCGCGAGGCCGAGCATGGTCAGCGCGTCGCGCCAGGACATGATCCGGGCCAGCGCGTCCGCGCCGGTGATGAAGTACAGCTCGGCCGACTGGCCGTAGACGGCCCGCATGTCGCGCAGCGTGTCGACGGTGTAGGTGGGGCCGTCCCGGTCCATGTCCGCCCGGCTCACGTGGAACCGCGGGTTGGAGGCGGTGGCGATCACCGTCATCAGGTAACGGTCCTCGGCGGGCGAGACCCGGCCCTTCTCGTACGGCTGCCCGGTCGGGACGAACATCACCTCGTCCAGGTCGAACCGGGCCTGCACCTCGCTCGCCGCCACCAGGTGGCCGTGGTGGATGGGGTCGAACGTTCCCCCCATGATCCCGATGCGCCTGGCCGACATCCGTGCAGGATATGTCAGCCGCCCAGGCGCTTCGCGGGCATCACCACGTTGCCGAGCGGCAGGTCGATCTCGCCGGTGTGCCGGGCGGCCACCTCCAGCGCCGTCTCCCCGCAGTCGGCGGTGAGCACCTGGTACCCGGCGCCGGTCAGGAGCCGGCCCGCTGGGGCGCCGTCTGCTCGCCGGCCGGCAGCAGGATGGTCACCGTGGTGCCCAGGCCCGGCTCGCTGGTCAGGGTCACCTCGCCGCCGGCCTGGGCGACCATGCCGTACACGGTGGCCAGGCCCAGCCCGGTGGCCTCGCCCTTGGGCTTGGTGGTGAAGAACGGGTCGAACGCGCGGTCCAGCACGTCCGGCGGCATGCCCAGGCCGGAGTCGGAGACCCGCAACCGGATCTGGTCGTCGGACCGGTGGGTGTCGACCACCAGGTTGCCGCCGGAGGGCATCGCGTCCCGCGCGTTGAGCGCCAGGTTCACCAGCAGCTGCTCCAACTGGGCCGGATCGTAGGTGACCGACGGCAGGTCCGGGCCGGGCCGGAAGATCAGCGTGATCTGCTCGCCGAGCGTCCGGCGCAGCAGCCCCTGCATCCGGTCGATGGCCGCGTTCAGGTCCAGCGCCTGCGGCCGGACCACCTCGCGGCGGGCGAAGGCGAGCAGCTGATGGGTGAGGTCGGTGCCGCGGGTGCCGGCCCGGACCACCTGGCGGGCGTCCGCGACGATCGCGCCGAGGTCCGGCTGCGGCGTCTCGGCCTCCTCGATCACGAAGTTGGCGTAGTTGAGGATCACCCCGAGCATGTTGTTGAAGTCGTGGGCGATGCCCCCGGCCAGCTGGCCCAGGCTCTCCAGGCGCTGGCTGCGGTGCGCGTGCGCCTCGGCGCGCAGCCTGGACTTGTCGTCCTCGGCGCGGACCCGCTCGCTGATGTCCCGGATCACCGCCACGGCCAGCCGGCCCTGCGGGGTCTCGACGATCGTGGTGGACGACTCGATCGGGAACTCGGTGCCGTCACGCCGCCTGGAGCTGGTCACCAGGGTGCCGATCGAGCCGGGCACGCCCGACTCGATCATCCGCTGCCGTTCCGGGGTCAGCGCCCGGGACTGCTCGGTGATCAGCACGTCGACGGACTGGCCGACCAGTTCGCCGCCGGACCAGCCGAACATCTGCTCGGCCCGGTTGTTGGCCAGCACGATCCGGGTGCCTTCGAGGACCAGGATCGCGTCCGGTGCGGCCTGCAGCAGACCGCTGGAAAGTTCAGCGGACCATTCCACGCATTCACCCCCGTAGCGTCAGATTACGGGGTGCGACCGGAGGAAAGCGGCGTCTTCAGGAAAGGCCGCGGGCCAGCAGAGCCCGCCGCATGTCGTCGTCGTGGTCCTGGACCACCCGGCGCAGCAGCGGGTGCAGCTCCGGCCGGGCCAGCAGGGCGGCGGCCAGTTCCCGGGTCCGGTCCGAGACCAGCACCGCCGGGTACGCCGCGATCGCGGTCTTCTCCGCGCTCATCCCGGACCGGATCAGCAGCATCTCCGGCATGTCCGCGAAGTACCGCTCGACGTACGGCGCCAGCAGCTCGGCCTGCTCGGCGTGCCAGAAACCGTGCGCGGTGAGCTCGGCCAGCCGGTTGGAGAGCGACGCGTCCCCGACGATCGCCGCCCACGCCGCCGCCTTGGTCTCCGGGTCGGGCAGCGCGGCCCGGCACCGGACCGCCCACTGCTCGCCGCTGGCCGTCCGGTCCCCGGCCAGCTCCGCCTCGATCACCTCCAGGCCGGCCGCGCCCAGCACCGCCAGCCGGTAGACGATCAGCCAGCGCAGGTCGGCGTCGACCACCAGCCCCTCCGGCACGCCGTCCCCGGCCAGCCAGCCACGCAGCCGGGCGGTGTCGATCGAGGCGCCGATCAGCCCGCGGGCCGCGACCAGCTGCCGGGAGCCGCCGGCCGGGGAGACCGCGAGCAGCCGGTCGGCGGCCTGCGCGATCAGTTCCAGGGCGGCCGGGCGGGTCTCCGCGGTCGCGTACCTGTCGACCAGGCCCCGGGTGGCGCGCAGCACATCTTCGACGATCACCGTCTCGGTCTCCACCGGCAGCGCGGCGAGCACCAGCGCGACCAGCTCGGCCACCGGGCGCTCGCCGTCCACCACGGCGTCCAGGACGGAGGCCCAGATCACCGCGCGGGCCAGCGAGTCGGTCAGCAGCGGCAGCAGCAGCGGGACGGCGGCTGCCGAGTCCGGGTCCAGACGGATCTTGCCGTACGCCAGGTCGCCGTCGTTGAGCAGCAGCAGGTCGGCCGCCCGCACCCCGGTCAGCTCGGGCAGCACGGTCCGCCCGGTGGCGTCCAGCTCCGCCTCGATCAGCGCGCGCCGCGTCACCGCGCCGTCGGCCTGGTCGTAGAGCCCGATCCCGATCCGGTGCGGGCGCAGCGTGGGGAAGCCGTCCGGCGCGGTCTGCACGACCGTCACCTCACGGTAGACGTCGCCGTCCCGCCGCACCTCCAGCCGCAGCGTGTTCACCTGGGCCCGGCGCAGCCACACCTCGGCCCAGCCGGACAGGTCCCGCCCGCCCGCCGCGGAGAGCGCCCGGAGCAGGTCGGCGAGCGTGGCGTTGCCGTACGCGTGCTCGGCGAAGTGCGCGTTCACCCCGGCCCGGAACGCCTCGTCGCCGAGCCACGCGACCAGCTGCTTGAGCACCGAGGCGCCCTTGGCGTACGAGATGCCGTCGAAGTTCATCAACGCCTCGTCGGTGTCGGCCACCTCGGCCGGCGCCACCGGGTGGGTGGACGGACGCTGGTCGGCGCGCAGGCCCCAGGCCTTGCGCTGGATCGCGAACGTGGTCCAGGTGCCGGTGAACCGGGTCGCCTCGGCGGCCACCCGGGAGCCCAGGTACTCCGCGAACGACTCGTTCAGCCACAGGTCGTCCCACCAGGCCATGGTGACCAGGTCGCCGAACCACTGGTGGGCCATCTCGTGCGCGATCACGCTGGCCCGGTGCTCACGCTCGGTCTCGGTGATCGTCGAGCGGGGCACGAACTCGTCGCGGAACACCACGAGCCCCGGGTACTCCATCGCGCCGAAGTTGAACTCCGGGGCGAAGGCCTGCTGGTAGTGCCCGAACGGGTAGCGGATCTCGAACATCTCGTGGAACCGGTCCAGGCACTGCCTGGTCACCTCGAAGATCTCGGCGGCCTGCTGGTCCAGGTGCTCGGCGAGGGTGGCCCGGATGTAGAGCGCCAGCGGGATGCCGTCGTGCTCGTCGGTGCGCACGTGCCACGGGCCGGCGATCAGGCTCGCCAGGTAGGTCGAGATGCGCTCGGTGGGCGCGAACTCCCAGCGCCCGCCGTCGCGGGAGACCAGCCGTCCGTTGGTGGCGACCGTCCAGTCGGCCGGAGCGGTGACGCTCACCCGGAACGACGCCTTCAGATCGGGCTGGTCGAAACAGGGCAGCACCCGGCCGCCGTTGTTGATGAACAGGTGCTGGTAGAGGTAGACCGAGCCGTCGGCCGGGTCGGTGTAGCGGTGCAGGCCCTCGCCGTTGTTGGAATATCCCATGGTGGCGTCGGTGACCAGCTCGTTCTCCTCGGCCAGGCCGCTGAGCGCGAGCCGCCCGCCGGCCACCGCCTCGTGCGGCACCGGCCGCCCGTTCAGCGTGATCGAGGCGATCGCGACCGGCTCGAACTCCACGAACGTGGCCGCGCCGGGGCGGGCGCGGAACCGGGCCACGGTGCGCGCGCGGAAGGTGGCGCCGTCCCCGGTGAGGTCCAGATCGACGTGGTAGCTGTCAACGTCGACGAGGGACGCCCGCTCGGCGGCCTCGGCACGGGTCAGGGTCGGCATGAGGACCATCATGCGGTAAGGGTTTCCGGGCCGTGCAGGCACGTCGGCGATCACTTGCCCGCCGGCCGGTCGGCGCGCTAGCTTCGGTGCATGCGCGTGACTCGAAACAACTGGTGGCGGCCCTGACCGGGCGGCCCATCCACACGCGCGACTGATTCCCATCCGCGGCCGCCCCTCCCGGGCGGCCGTGCTGCGTTC
The DNA here is from genome assembly GCF_016862395.1 of Actinoplanes siamensis. Classification (GTDB taxonomy): domain Bacteria; phylum Actinomycetota; class Actinomycetes; order Mycobacteriales; family Micromonosporaceae; genus Actinoplanes; species Actinoplanes siamensis. Next base: position 74,160 of record NZ_BOMW01000050.1, read on the forward strand.
ACGTGTGCTCTCCGGGGACGGGGCGGTCTTCGTACCCACCATGATCGGAGACCGCACATGACCACCACCGTGACCGCGGCGCCCACCCGGACCCGCCGCCTCAGCGGCTTCCAGCCGACCGGTCGGCTGCATCTGGGAAACCTGCTGGGCGCCCTGCGCCCGCTGATCGCGGCACAAGGCGCCGCGGAGTCCATCGCGCTGATCGCGGACCTGCACGCGATGACCGTGGAGCACCACCCCGCGGCGGTACGGGCGTTCGCGCTCGAACAGGCGACAGTCATGCTCGCCGCGGGCGTCGATCCACAGCGCACGCCGATCGTGCTGCAGTCCCAGGTGCGCGAGCACACCGAGCTGCACTACCTGCTGGAGTGCGTGGCCACCCACGGCGAGGCGGCCCGGATGATCCAGTTCAAGGAGAAGTCGGCGGCCGGCGGCCAGGTGCGGCTCAGCCTGCTCACCTACCCGGTCCTGATGGCCGCTGACATCCTGCTCTACGACGCCGCCCAGGTGCCGGTCGGCGAGGACCAGAACCAGCATCTGGAGCTCGCCCGCACCCTGGCCGTGCGGTTCAACACGAAGTACGGCGCCACGTTCACGGTGCCCGAGGGGGTCCGGCCGGACTCCGCCGCACGGATCATGGACCTCGCCGACCCGTCCGCGAAGATGGGCAAGAGCAACGGCTCCGGAGCCGGGCGAATCGGCCTGCTCGACCCGCCCGAGGTGATCCGCCGCACGATCGCGCGGGCCGCCACCGACACCGTCGGCGTGGTCCGCCGGGACCGGGAGCGCCAGCCCGGCGTGACCAACCTGATCGGCATCCTGACCGAGATCACCGGCCGGGAGCCGTCCGACCGCACCTCCTACGCCGCGCTCAAACGCGAGGTCAACGACGCGGTGCAGGACCTGCTCGCGCCGATCCGCGCGCGGCACGCGGAGCTTTCCGCAAACCCCGATCTCGTACGCGGGGTGCTCGCGGCCGGCGCGGAGAAGGTGCGCCCGATCGCCGCCGCGACGGTCGGCCGGGCACGGGCCGCGATCGGACTACTGGACTAGCGCCGGGAGCCGCTTCTCGAAGCAGACGCTGCCGGGGTTGCCGGCGTAGATCCCGAACGCGGGGATCTGCCGGTAACCCGAGGACTGGTAGAGGGCGATCGCGGCGGGCAGGTAGACCCCGGTCTCCAGCCGGATCACCGGCCGCCCCGCGGCGAGCGCCTCCTCCTCCACGGCGACGATCAGCTGGCGGGCCAGGCCGTGGCCGCGGTGCGCCGGGCGGACGTACATCCGCAGCACCTCGGCCACGCCCGGCTCCAGAGCCTGCCAGGCGGTGCAGGCGACCGCCCGGCCGTTCACCACACCGATCAGATACGCGACGTCGTCGTGCGGTTCGAATACCTTGCCCGTGCCGGCTCCGGCCTCGGCCAGCTCGCGCTGCTGGGCAGTCACGAGAGCGGCGAGTTCGGGGTCCAGGGCGGGACGCGATTCGATCAGCACAGAGGTGACTCTAGGTGACGTCCCTTTCCGGCGGGTTGCGTAGAACTGGCCTATGCCCTATTCGCCGGTGTCGTCCTCGTCGTCGTCCTCGTCGGTGACCAGCACCGGGAGCTTCGCGTTGGTCACGCTGGAGACGCTCCCGTCGGCCGCCATGTGCAGGACCTCGTCCTCGTTGCGGATCCGGCGGGCCTTGCGGGCGGCGAGCCGCTGCGCCGCGGAGGGCCGGTGGTCCAGCTCCTCCAGCCGGGCGTCGGTGCCACGCGGACCGGAGACGAACTCGCCGGCGTTCGGCTGCCAGTCGAACTCGCGCTCGCCGATCCGCACCGGGTCGCCGGGCTGCGCGCCCAGCTTGGCCAGCCGGTCCTCGACGCCGAGCCGTTCCAGCCGGTCGGCCAGGAAGCCGACCGCCTCGTCGTTGTCGAAGTTCGTCTGCTTGATCCAGCGCTCCACCTGATTGCCGCGGACCACGTACACGCCGTCCTCGTCCTGCTGGACGGTGAAGCCGGTGTCGTCCACCGCGCGCGGGCGCAGCACGATCCGGGTCGGCTCCTCGACCGGCTTCGCGGCCCGGTGCTCGGCGACCAGCTTGGCCAGCGCGAAGGTGAACTCGCGGAGGCCCTCCCGGGTCACCGCGCTCACCTCGTACACCTGGTAGCCACGGGCCTCCAGGTCCGGCCGGACCATCTCGGCCAGGTCCCGCCCGTCCGGGATGTCGACCTTGTTGAGCACCACGATCCGCGGCCGGTCCTCCAGACCGCCGTACGCGGCCAGCTCCGCCTCGATCGCGTCCAGATCGGCCAGCGGGTCGCGCTCGATCTCCGGCGCCGCCGAGTCCAGCACGTGGACCAGCACCGAGGTGCGCTCGATGTGCCGGAGGAACTGCATGCCCAGGCCCTTGCCGGTGGCCGCGCCGGGGATCAGTCCGGGCACGTCGGCGATGGTGAACGTCTCCTCGCCGGCCTGCACCACGCCCAGGTTCGGCACCAGGGTGGTGAACGGGTAGTCGGCGATCTTCGGCTTGGCCGCGGAGAGCACCGAGATCAGCGACGACTTGCCGGCCGAGGGGAAACCGACCAGGCCGACGTCGGCGACACTCTTCAGCTCGAGCACCACGTCCAGCCGGTCGCCCGGCTCGCCCAGCTCGGCGAAGCCCGGCACCTTGCGGCGGGCGTTGGCCAGCGAGCGGTTGCCCCGCCCGCCCCGGCCGCCGCGGGCCACCTCGAACTCGGTGCCCGCGCCTACCAGGTCGGCCAGCACCTCGCCGTCGGCGGTCTGCACGACCGTCCCGTCCGGCACCTTCAGCACCAGGCCCTTGCCGTTCGCGCCGTCCCGGTTCCCGCCGGCGCCACCACCGCCGTTGCTGGCCTTGACGTGCGGGTGGAAGTGGAAGTCCAGCAGGGTGTGCTGCTGCGGGTCGACGACCAGCGTGATGCTGCCGCCGTGCCCGCCGTCGCCACCGTCCGGGCCGCCGAGCGGCTTGAACTTCTCCCGGAGCACGGAGACACAGCCGTGCCCGCCGTCACCCGCCTGCAGGTGCAGCACGACCCGGTCGACGAACGTGGTCACGGCTCAACTCCTCGTACGCTTCATGTCCTGTGGCCCGGCCGAGCCCGCTCAGCCGGTCTCCCGGTGTCCCGGGACTCACCCCGCCGGCCGTTCCCGTCCCCGCCCGGGGCCCCGCCCGTCCGGTCCCGGGCGGGCTCGGTCACGTGGCCACTGCTGGATTTGTCCCTATTCGCGCAACGCCGGCCCGGCCGCAGCTGTTCCCGTGACCGGCCCCAGATCTCGGCTGGCAACCATGGGTGCCAGCCCGGGAACCGCGCGGCCGGTCTCGGCTCGTCCTCATGGTTGTCTCCGGGGCGGGAGACAACCATGAGGACGAGCCGGATGCCCGGCGGGCGTGCTGGGGCGTGCAAACAAAAGCGGGCCGTGGACCCCAAGAGGTCCGCGGCCCGCTTCGGCAGTCTTACTCCGCGGCCGACGGCACGATGCTGACGGTCTTGCGGCCCCGCTTGGTGCCGAACAGCACGTTGCCCGCGGCCAGCGCGAACAGCGTGTCATCGCTGCCGCGGCCGACCAGTTCGCCCGGGTGGAACTTGGTGCCACGCTGACGGATCAGGATCTCGCCGGCGCTGACCAGCTGGCCGCCGAACCGCTTGACGCCGAGCCGCTGAGCGGCGGAGTCACGGCCGTTACGCGAGCTTGATGCACCCTTTTTGTGAGCCATGGCTGCGCCTACTTCCCGCTCTTGATGCCGGTCACCTTGACGCGGGTCAGCGGCTGGCGGTGCCCCTGGCGCTTGTGGTAGCCGGTCTTGTTCTTGAACTTGTGGATCCGGATCTTCGGACCCTTGGTGTGCTCGGCGATCTCGCCGGACACCGTAACGTTGGCAAGCTTGGCCGCGTCGGTCACCAGGTTGTCACCGTCGACGAGGAGGACCGCGGCGAGCGTCAGAGCGTCGCCGGGCTCGCCCACGAGCTTCTCGACCTCGATCACGTCGCCCTCGGCAACCTTGTACTGCTTGCCGCCGGTCTTGACGATCGCGTACATAGGACGCGGACTCCCTGAGACTTACGCAGCCCAAAACAGAAGCTGCTGGCGGATACTGCTGGGGTCCCGGCGCGACCGGCTGAGCCGGGCGCACGGAACAGGCGCCGAAAAAGCGCCGTCGGCAAGCCTACTTCATCGGCGTGCCGCGGCCAAAACCGGGTTAACTCTTTCCGCAGGCCGCATCCAGCGTAGCGTGCAATTCCGCGAGCTTGGCGTCATCGATCTTGCGGAGATCGCCCTTGAGCGCGGTCACCTGGGCGCCCATCGTCCCGAGCGCCTTCTTCAGCGCCGGGTCGGACGCCAGCTTCGACATGTCGAGCAGGGCGTAGGAGAAGCTCTCCACGTCGCGCGCGGCCTTCTCCTGCGCCTGCGCCCTGGCCCCGGCGTCCTTGGACGCGGCGTCGGTCAGCAGCTTGTAGTCGGCGGCGAAGGTGGTGCCGAAGCTGGTGCTGGTGCGGGCGGCCTGGTCGCAGATGGCCTTGGTGTCGGCGGAGAGCGCCGCGTCCGCGGAGGCGGCCACCGCGGGGTCGACGGCTGCCGGCGCCGTGGGCGCGCCGGCCGCCGGCGCGCTCTCGTCCGGGTCGCCGGAGCAGCCGGCCGCGAGCAGGGCGAAGCAGAGTGCGGCACAGGCCGCGAGAGGGCGTCGCATGGGATCTCCTCGGGGGACGGGGATCGATCCCGACGAGGGTAACGGAAAACCCGGCCCGGCAGTTAACTTTCTTTACAGCTAACTGCCGGCCGGGTTTCCTCAGCTCAGGAGCTCAGGGACGGGTACGGCGGCGGGTGGTGCTCCGGCGCGTCCGGCGACGGCCGGAACCGGCGCCCACCGCGTCCTCGTCCCCCTCGTCCTCCTCCGCGGCGTCCGGGTCGTTCGCCCCGGCCAGCCGCATCGGCTCCGCCTCGGCCGCGCTCTCCGCGCCGTTGACGTCCGGCGTCTCGTACCGGGACAGGTCGTAACCGCTGATGTCGTAGTCGTCGTCGGCGTCCGAGGCGCTCAGCACCGGCGCGGGCCGGACCACCCCGGACCGGATCACACCCGACCCGGCCACCGGGGTCTCCGGCACCGGCACCGCGGCCACCTCGGCCGCCGGACCGGCCTCCGCCGGCTCGATCAGCTCGATCGGCTCGCTCGGCTCGATGGCCACCTCGACCTCGGCCACCTCGTCCGCCGGCGCGGGAGTCCGCGGAACCGCGGCCTCCACCTGCGGCTCGACCGGCGGGGTGTCCCCACCGCGCCGCCGCCGCGACCGCCCGCTGCTCGCCGGCTGCGCCGGGGCCTCGGTCCGCGCCGCCGCCGCGACCGCCTTGACCTGGGTCACCGCGCCCGCGCCGCTGCCGCCGCCCGCGCCGCCACCGCCGTTGGACCGCTTCTCCGGCACCGGCTCGGGGTGGATCACGACGCCGCGGCCCTTGCAGTGGTCGCAGGTCTCGCTGAACGCCTCGAGCAGGCCGGCGCCGATCCGCTTGCGGGTCATCTGCACCAGGCCGAGCGAGGTGATCTCGGTGACCTGGTGCTTGGTCCGGTCCCGGCCCAGGCACTCGGTCAGCCGGCGCAGCACCAGCTCGCGGTTGCTCTCCAGCACCATGTCGATGAAGTCGATCACCACGATGCCGCCGAGGTCACGCAGCCGCAGCTGACGCACGATCTCCTCGGCCGCCTCCAGGTTGTTGCGGGTGACCGTCTCCTCCAGGTTGCCGCCCGCGCCGGTGTACTTGCCGGTGTTGACGTCGACGACTGTCATCGCCTCGGTCCGGTCGATCACCAGGTGGCCGCCGGAGGGCAGGAAGACCTTGCGGTCCAGGCCCTTGAGGATCTGCTCGTCGATCCGGTGCTCGGCGAACACGTCGCCCGCGCCGGTGTGCCGGTGCAGCCGCTCGACCAGGTCCGGCGACACCGAGTGGAGGTAGTTCTCCACCTCGGCGTACGCCTGCTCGCCCTGCACGATCAGCTCGCGGAAGTCCTCGTTGAAGAGGTCCCGGACCACCCGGATGACCAGGTCGGGCTCCTCGGAGAGGGCGCGCGGCGCGTTACCCTCGGCCGCCTTCGCCTGGATGTCCTCCCACTGCGCCTGCAGCCGCTTGACGTCGCGGGCCAGCTCGTCCTCGCTGGCGCCCTCGGCGGCGGTCCGCACGATCACGCCCGCGCCGTCCGGCACCAGCTTCTTCAGCACGTCCCGCAGCCGCTTGCGCTCGGTGTCCGGCAGCTTGCGGCTGATCCCGGAGGCGTTGCCGTTGGGCACGTACACCAGGTGCCGGCCGGAGAGCGCGATGTGGCTGGTCAGCCGGGCGCCCTTGTGGCCGATCGGGTCCTTGGTGACCTGCACCAGCACCGAGTCGCCGGAGCGCAGCGCCTGCTCGATGGAGCGGGCCCGGCCCTCCAGCCCGGTGGCGTCCCAGTTCACCTCGCCGGCGTAGAGCACGGCGTTGCGGCCGCGGCCCACGTCGACGAACGCGGCCTCCATGCTGGGCAGCACGTTCTGCACCTTGCCCAGGTACACGTTGCCGACCATGGTGCCGGAGGTGGCCCGGGCGACGTAGTGCTCGACCAGGATGCCATCCTCGAGCACAGCGATCTGGGTCCGGTCGGCCTTTTGCCGGACGACCATGACCCGGTCCACCGCCTCACGGCGGGCCAGGAACTCCGACTCGCTCAGGATCGGCGGGCGGGTGCGACGCTGCTCGCGGCCGTCCCGGCGGCGCTGGCGCTTGGCCTCCAGCCGGGTCGAGCCGGAGACACCCTGCACCTCGTCGGTGCGGCGCGGCTCGCGGACCCGGACGACCGTGTGCACGCCGTCCTCGATGCCGCCGGTCTCGGCGTCCCCGCCGGACCCCTTGCGACGGCGACGGCGGCGCCGGCGGGTCACTCCGCCCTCGCCCTCCTCGCCCTCCTCGTCCTCCTCGTGGGCGGCCTCGGCGTCGCCCTCGCCCTCGTCGCCCTCGCCCTCGGACTCGTCGGTGTCCGATTCGTCGGCCTCGTCGGACGGGCCCTTGCCCCGGCCCCGGCCACGGCGGCCACGGCGACGGCGACGGCGACCGCCGGCTTCCTCGTCCTCGGACTCGTCCTCGACGCCCTCCTCGAGTTCGTCGGCGCCCTCGTCCTCGGACTCGTCCAGCACCGGCGGCTCGGCCTCGGCGGCGGCCGGCTCGACCGGCTGCTGCTCCTCGGCGGCGCCACGGCGACGGCGGCGGCTGCGCCGGGTGCCCTCGGCCGGCTCCTCGGCGGTCTCCGCGCCGGCCGCCGGAGCGGCGGCCTCGGCCTCGGCCGGCTCGGCGGCCGCGACGGCCTCGGCCGGCTCCGCCGCGAGCGGATCGGTGACCGGGCGACGGCGCCGGCTCACCGGAGCGGGCTCGGCCTCGGTCGCCTCGGGCGGCATGAACAGCACCGCCGGGGGCAGCGCGGCGCGGCGGGCCCGGGCGGGCTTGGCCGGCTTCTCCTCGACGAAGTCGTCGTCCAGCGGGAGGACACCGACCACCGGCACCTCGGCGGCGGCGGCCGCCTCCTGCTCCGCGTTCTCCTCCTCGACCGGCTCGGCGACGGCCGGCTCGGCAGTCGCGGCCGGCTCGGGCGTCTCGACCGGCTCGGCGGGCGGCTCGGCGACGGCCTTGCGACGGCTGCGCGTGGCCTTCTTCGCCGGAGCCTTGGCGGCCTTCACCGGAGCCGCGGGCGCAGCCTCGGCCTCAGCGCCTTCCGGAGCGGCGGCCGGAGCCTCGGCGCCGGTCGGGGCCGCCTCTTCCGCCGGCGGTGCGGTGGCCTTCCGGCGGCTGCGAGTGGCCTTTTTCGCCGGAGCCGGAGCCGCGGCGGCCTCCGCTTCCGGTGCGGGTGTCTCGGCGGGCGGCGTCTGGGCCGCTGGCGATTCCGCGGGAGCCGCGGCCGCCTTGCGCCGTGTGGTCCGGGCCCGGCGGGCCGGAGTGGTGGCGGTATCGGTGGGCGGCGTAACTGCGCCGTCCCCTTCACCGCCCGGTTCTCCCAGGTTGGCTGGGGGCTCGTTATCGAGCATGGGCGCTCTCCAGTTCTGGCGACCCCGGGCGCGGGTGAGCGCTGCCACGCAGGATCGCTGCAAGTATTTCGGGCCCGTCCGAGCCGGACGGGCTGCCGAAGTCTGCCAATGGGCGCCGACCGGTTCCGGTCAGCGTCCGCCGATGCCGACGCCCTCGCGATCCGCCTCCAACGGATCGACGATCTCCCCCTGCGCGGTGAGTGTGCCCTGGGCCAGCCGGGTCACCCTCGCGGGGACCGGCGGCTCCAGGCCGGCTACCACGCGCAGGCCGGAAAGGACGTCATCGGGCCGCACGGCGGGTGTCACCTGCCGTACGACAAGGTCGATTATCGCACACGGTACTCCACCGGCCTCGGAAGGTGGGTCCGGCTCTGCTACCACCATGCACGACACGACCGCCGCGCGCGCGTCGAACGAGCGCCGGCCCTGTTTGGTCATGCGTTCGACCAGCACTTCGGGAGCCGCCAGGAAGGCCGTCACGGCGTCGCCGGCGGTGGCCGGCGCGACCTCGGGCAGCTCGATCCGCCACCGGGAGGCGTCGATCCGGTCGGCCAGGCTGCCCTCGCCGGCCCGGACCGCCTCCAGCACGTCCAGACCCGGCGAGAGGGCCGCGTCCAGGGCGATGCGCAGCTGTTCCGGGTCGACCTGCGACTGCAGGCCGATCTCCAGGTACTCCGCCTCGCTGCCGACGCCGGTGGGCGCGGCACTCGCGTACGAAATCTTGGGGTGTGGGGTGAAGCCCTGTGAGAAGGCGATCGGAACGCCGGCACGGCGCAGCGCGCGCTCGAAGGCGCGGGCGAAGTCCCGGTGCGAGGTGAAGCGCAGCGGCCCGCGCTTCGCATAGCGGAGGCGGATCCGCTGCACGACCGGGGCCTGACCGCCCACGGGCTGGTTCTTGGGGGGAATCGTCGTTCTCCTAAGCGGGGACCCGCAGTCCGTTCACCGGGGTCAGGGGTAGCAGCTTCTTACCGGTCGGGCCGATCTGGATCTCGGTGTCCATCGACGGGCACACGCCGCAGTCGAAGCACGGGGTCCAGCGGCAGTCGTCCTGCTCGAACTCGCTCATCGAGTCCTGCCAGTCCTGCCAGAGCCAGTCCTTGTCGAGGCCGGAGTCGAGGTGGTCCCAGGGCAGCACCTCCGCCTCCTCGCGCTCGCGGGTCGTATACCAATCCAGGTCCACGCCCAAACCTGGGAGAACCGTCTCGCAGGCCGCCACCCAGCGGACGAAGGAGAAGTGCTCGGACCAGCCGTCGAAGCGGCCGCCCTGCTCCCAGACCTCACGGATGACCTTGCCGACCCGGCGGTCGCCGCGCGACAGCAGGCCCTCGATCAGCGAAGGCTCGCCGTCGTGATAGCGGAAACCGATCGCCCGGCCCAGCGAGCGGTCGCTGTTGATCGCCTGCTTGAGCATCTTGAGCCGGCCGTCGATGACCTCGGGCGTGTCCATCTTCGCCCACTGGAACGGGGTGTGCGGTTTGGGCACGAAACCGCCGATCGAGACGGTGCAGCGGATGTCCTTGGTGCCGGCGGCCTCCCGGCCGGCCCGGATCACCTCGTGCGCCATCTCGGCGATCTCCAGCACGTCCTCGTCGGTCTCGCTGGGCAGGCCGCACATGAAGTACAGCTTCACCTGCCGCCAGCCGTTCGAGTACGCCGTGACGACGGTCCGGATCAGATCCTCCTTGGTCACCATCTTGTTGATGACCTTGCGGATCCGCTCCGAGCCGCCCTCCGGCGCGAAGGTGAGGCCGGTGCGCCGCCCGTTGCGGGACAGCTCCTGGGCCAGGTCGATGTTGAACGCGTCGACCCGGGTGGACGGCAGCGACAGCGAGACGTTGGTGTCCGCGTACTGCTGGGCCAGACCGGAGCACATGTCACCGATCTCCGAATGGTCCGCGCTGGAGAGCGAGAGCAAGCCGACCTCGCTGTAGCCGGAGAACTCCAGCCCCTCCTTGACCATCTGGCCGACCGTGGTGATCGACCGCTCCCGCACCGGGCGGGTGATCATGCCGGCCTGGCAGAACCGGCAGCCCCGGGTGCAGCCCCGGAAGATCTCCACCGCGTACCGCTCGTGGACCGTCTCGGCGAGCGGGACCAGCGGCTTCTTCGGGTACGGCCAGGCGTCGAGATCCATGGTGGTGCGCTTGGCGACCCGGAACGGCACGTCCGGCCGGTTCGGCACGACCCGCTGGATCCGGCCGTCCGGCAGGTAGTCGACGTCGTAGAAGCGCGGCACGTAGATGCTCTCGGTCCGCGCCAGGCGCAGCAGGATCTCGTCCCGCCCGCCGGGGCAGCCCTCCGCCTTCCACTCCCGGATGATCCCGGTGATCTCCAGGACCGCCTCCTCGCCGTCACCGAGCACGGCGGCGTCGATGAAGTCGGCGATCGGCTCCGGGTTGAAGCTGGCGTGGCCGCCGGCCAGCACGATCGGGTGCTCGACCGTGCGGTCCCCGCTCTCCAGCGGGATGCCGGCCAGGTCCAGCGCGCTCAGCATGTTCGTGTAGCCGAGCTCGGTGGCGAACGACAAGCCGAGAACGTCGAAGGCTCTGACCGGGCGGTGCGCGTCGACGGTGAACTGCGGGACGCCGTGTTCCTTCATCAGCGCCTCGAGGTCGGGCCAGACCGAGTAGGTCCGCTCGGCGAGCACGTCCGGCTGCTCGTTGAGCACCTCGTAGAGGATCTGCACACCCTGGTTGGGCAGGCCGACCTCGTAGGCGTCCGGGTACATCAGCGCCCACCGGACGGTGGTGGCGTCCCAGTCCTTGACTACGGCGCCGAGCTCGCCGCCCACGTACTGGATCGGTTTGCTGACCCGGGGCAGTAGCTGCTCGAGCTGCGGGAAGACGGAACTCACGCTCATGGGTGTCCAGCGTACGCGAGCCGCTAACCGCCCAGTTCCGCCGCGGCCCGATCCAGGTCGGCCGCGAACAGGTCGTTGCGGAAAGCGCACAGCTGCAGCGTCATCCGGGCCGGGCCGCGCTCGCCGACCACCAGCCGGATCGGCTTGCCCCGCTGGTCGAGCTCGCCGACGATCACGTCGAGCAGCCGCACCCCGGCGCTGTCCAGGAACGAGACCGCGGTCAGGTCGATCAACACAGCCTCGGCAAGTGTGATGCGCGCCACGATCGCCCGCCCGATGTCGTGCGCGTTCGCCAGATCGATCTCGCCCTTGAGGTGCACCGCCTCGGCCGCTCCGCGCCGGGAGAAGGTCACCCACCGGTCCGTCGTCATCGCGCGTGCCCCCGGCGCCGGCGCATCGTCACGGTGGTGCCGTCACCCCTGTCGAACAGCACCTCGTCCATGGATTCCTCGATCAGCCGACGCCCGCTTCCCCGGGCCTGCTCCGGACCGCGCCAGCTGCCGTGGTCGGCGACCCGGATCTCGACCGCGTCGGCGGTGACCGTGGCGGAGACGTCCACCACGCCGAACGGATCGTCCCGGTACCCGTGCTCGATCGCGTCGGCCACCGCCTCGGAACAGGCCAGCAGCACCGCGTTCAGGCACGCGGTGTCCACCCCGTGGCCGAGCAGCCAGGCCCGCATGTCCGAGCGCAGCAGCGCGATCTGCAGCGGGTCGGCGCCGAGCGTGCGCTCCAGCCGCTCCTCGGCGCCCAGGGTCAGGCAGAGCAGGCAGACGTCGTCGCCGTGCTCGCGGCCCACCATGGTGTCGGCGAGCGCGGCGGCCAGGCCCTTCAGCGGCGCCCCGCGCAGCCGGCTGAACTCCCGGCCGAGCACCTCGAAGCCCCGGTCGACCGGCCGGTCCCGGCGTTCGATCAGCCCGTCGGTGTAGAGCAGCAGGCGGCTGCCCGGGGTCAGGGTGACCCGGTGCTCGGTGCGGCGCCGGTCCCCGGCCCGCGTGCCGATCGGGCCGGAGCGGCCCCGGAGCAGGAACTCGGCCGGGCCGGCCGGCTGGTGCAGCAGCGGCGGCAGGTGACCGGCGCACGCGTAGACCAGTTCGCAGCCGTCCAGGTCGATCTCGGCGTAGACGACAGTGGCCATCCGCGCCGACTCCACCCGCTGGCAGAACCGGTCCAGGCCCTCCAGCAGCCGGGCCGGGCCGTTGTCCGAGGTCGCCAGCGCCCGGATGGCGCTGCGCAGCTGACCCATCGTGCTGGCCGCCTCCAACCCGCGGCCGACCACGTCGCCGACCACCACTGCCAGCTTCCGCCCGGTGATCAGGAACGCGTCGAACCAGTCGCCGCCGACCTCCAGGTCCCGGCCGGCCGCCTGGTAGTGGGTCTCCAGCGCGAACCGCGGGTCGCCGGCCGGCACGTCGGTGGCGAGCAGGCTGCGCTGCAGCGACCGGGCGATGGCCCGCTCCTGCTCGTAGAGCCGGGCGTTCTCCAGCGCCAGCCCGGCCCGGTCGGCCAGGTCGGCGAGGAACGCCCGCTCCGCCTCGGCGCCACGCCGGTCGGCGGCCATCCGCAGGGACAGCGTGCCGAGTACCTTGCCGCTGGCGGTGAGCGGCAGCACCGTGCAGTCCAGCCGATCACCCCCGGTGGCGAAGACCGGCGTCACCGAGCGGGTCGCCTCGGCGATCCGGGCGTCCAGCAAGTCCTCGGCCGGCGCCGGGCCGCCGGCGTCCTCGCGCAGCCCGGCCGGGCCGACGTGCAGCCGGACCGTCGCCCAGTCGGCGATCTCCGGCACCACCCGCTCCACCAGCCGGCGGCTGCGCTGCAACAGCCGGTGCTCCGCCTCCAGCGCCCGGGTGGTGGCGGCCAGGAAGCTGGCCCGTTCCTCGCGGCGGCCCAACTCGTCGTAGAGCCGGGCCCGGTCCAGCGCCTGCCCGGCCTGCTGGCCGAGCAGCCGGATCATCCGCAGCTCGCCGTCGGTGAGGACGCGCCGCCGGGCGAAGCTGAACGCCAGCAGGCCCAGCACGGTGATCCCGGGCTGCTCGTCGGCGGGCCCGGTGGTCAGCGGCAGCAGCACCACGGTCTGCCGGCCGGACCGGGTCATCGTCTCGGCCAGGTCCGGGAAGTGCTCGGCGGCATCCGCCAGATCGCCCACCACGTGCAGGTCCCCGCGCCGGGCCACCTCGGCCACCGCGCGCGCCGACGACCGGGGCATGTCGTCCCAGTTCCCGGTGGTCGGATCGGTGGAGGCCACCGCGACCAGCTGGTCGCGCTCCGCGTCGACCAGGTAGATGCTGCTGCTGGTGGCCTCGAACGCCGCCTCGGGCGCCCGCACCACGGCCTCGGCCACCTCCGCCTCGCTGGGCGCGGCGGCCAGATCGGCCACTATCCGCTGCAGCGCCCGGATCCGCCGCTCCGCGGCCTCCGCCGTGTGCCGGGCGGCGAGCAGCTCCTTCTCGTAACCGCGCCGCTCGGAGGCGTTGAAGATCATCGTCCGGATGAGGCGGGGAGCGCCGCCCTGGTTGCGTTCCAGCACCGAGTTGACCAGCACCGGAACCCGTCTGCCGTCGGCACGCACCACCTCGAGCGCGATCTCGTGCACCTCGCCCTGCATCACGAGCAACGGCGCGTAATGGGTCTCGTGGTAGATCTGGTCACCGGGAGTGAGCAGGTCACGGAACCGCCGGTGACCGATCAGGTCGGATCGGGCATACCCGGTCCAGGTCAGGAACGTCTGGTTGACCCGGACGACGGTGCCGTCCGGCAGCGATGTCAGATAACCACAGGGCGCATGCTCGTACAACTCCTCGGGATCGTCGTCCCATGGCAGTCGCAACTCCTGTGTCACGTCCGGCCCGCCAGATTCGCTCACGCCGCTGCTCCGCCGCCGATCATGCCCGATGATCTACAACCAGGACCTGATCGCGTCAACCGTCTCCTCGGGAGCGCTCAGATTCGGACAGTGGCCTGTGGCGTTCAGCTGCACGAACGTGCTCTGCGGGGTGTGCTTGTGGACGTACTCACCGACCACGCCGGGCGCGATCACGTCGTCCGAGCACTGCAGCACCAGCGAGGGCACCCGCATCCTCGGCAGGTCGGCCCGGTTGTCGGAGAGGAAGGTGACCCGGGCGAACTTCTTGGCGATCTCCGGATCGGTGCGGCAGAACGAGTTGGCCAGCTCCTCGCCCAGCTCCGGCCGGTCCGGGTTGCCCATGATCACCGGGGCCATCGCACTGGACCAGCCCAGGTAGTTGCTGTCCAGCGAGACCAGCATCTGTTCGATGTCGGAGCGGCCGAAACCGCCGACGTAACCGTCCGCCTCGTCGTCGATGTACCGCGGCGACGGGCCGATCATCACCACGCCGGCGAACCGCTCCGGCGCGCGGACCGCGGCCAGCAGACCGATCATCGAGCTCACCGAATGGCCGACGAGGACCACGTCGTGCAGGTCGTGCTCCTCGACCATCTCCAGGATGTCCGTGGCGTAGCCGTCGAGGGTGGAGTATTTCGCGTCGTCGTACGCCGTCAGGTCGGACCTGCCGCTGCCCACGTGATCGAAGAGCACCAGCCGGTGCGTGTCGGCGAATGCCGGCGTGACCAGCCGCCACATGTTCTGGTCGCACCCGTAGCCGTGCGCGAAGAGCATCGGCTGCCCCGCGTCGCGGCCGGACATCGTGACGGCGTTCCTCTGCGTGGTGCCCATGCGGTACGCGCCTCCCCGGTGCAGATGAGATCGAAACATTTCGTGAAAGGTGTCACCCGTACGACCGGATGTGAAGTAGGGGTAACCATACGACTCCGGAGCGTTCCGCACATCGCCCCCGTTGTCCGCCATTCGTGTCCGGTGACCGGATTCGGCCGGCCCGTCCCCCTGGCACACCGTGCCTAACCTGGGTGAGACGCTCTCGCTGCCGGCGACGCGGAAGGAGACCGACGAGAATGGCTGACACGGAGCCGGGACCACACACCCCGGCCACCGGACTGCCCGCTCCCTCCGAGGAGCCGACCGGGGTCCTGCCGTCGCGCTGGAGCGGCGCGGCGCCCGTCCCGGAGATCGGGCCGCGCAAGTCGCTCTGGGAACGCCTGGTCGGCAAGGTCGGCGGGGAGCCGCCCGAGCCGCACCCGGACGACTACTGGGCGACGGTGCCGGCCGTGGACCCGTGGGCCGGGCAGGACACTCCGGTCTGGACCACCGAGCAGCTGATCCCCGCCGCGCCGGCCACCATGCCGCCGACCCTGGTGGACAACCCCGTCGCGACGCCGCCGACCCGGGTGGACACGCCGGCGGGGACGCGGACGGCCGCCCCGGCGGATCCGGCGGCGGATCCGGGGAAAGTGGAGCTGCCCGCGAAGATCCGCGCGCTCGTGGACGCCCTGTCGGCCAAGGCCGCCGAGGTGGAGAAGACCCGGGCGGCCAAGGCCCGGGCGGCGGGCGCCGCACCCACCGCCGTACCCCCGAAGCCGCCGGCCACCCCGGCCCCGAAGAAGGAAGGCTGGTTCCGCAGAGCCGCGGCGACGCCGAAGGCGGGCCCGGCGCCCGGTCGCGTCCCGGTCCCGCCGCGCCCGCAGGACCTGAACCGCCCGCCCTTCCCCAGGCCGCCGCGGCCGCGGCGACCGCGGCGCCGTCTGCGCCGCCTCCTGCTGGTCATCACCGTCCTGGCGGCGATGTGGTTCGGCGCCCCGTTGGCGTACGACCGCTGGCCCACCCTGGCGCAGTTCCCGGTCACCGCCTCGCTGCCGGAGCGGATCGGCGACCTCGAGCTGCGCGCCGACGACGCCAGCCGGCGGGCGGTGGACCGGCTCGCCGACCAGCTGACCGCGGCGGGCTCGGAGGGGCAGGCGTTCGCCGGCGTCTACGGCGACGGGGACGGTAAGCGGGTCACCGTCTACGGCGTCACCGGCTGGCGGTTCACCCCGCAATCCGACCTGAACGGTCAGCTGGCCCGGATCTCCGGCGACGTCCGGCTGACCGGCGTGCGGGACTTCCCGCTGGCCGCGTCCGGCGCCTACCAGACGTGCGGCGCCGGCCGGTTGAACGGGACGTCGACGGTGATCTGCACGTGGGCCGACCACGGCAGCATGGCGACCGTGCTGCTCACCAGGCGATCGGTGCAGGAAAGCGCGGAACTGGTGGCCCGGCTGCGCGGGGAGGTGCTCACGCCCCGGTTCGGCGCGTAGGAGCGGTCACTCCTCGCGCTTGGGCGCGTAGCGAGGCACGTACTCCTGGCCGGTCAGCTTCTGGATCTCGGCCATCACCTGGTCGGTGAGCTCGCGCAGCGAGGTCCGGTCGTCGGAGCGGCCGACCGTCTCGATCGGCTTGCCGAACTTGACGGTGACCTGGCCGCGCATCAGTTTCGGATAGAGCCGGCCGATCGGCTGCACGACCTCGGTGCCGATCATGCCGACCGGGATGATCGGCACGCCGGCCGCGGTGGCCAGCCGGGCCACGCCGGTGCGTCCGCGGTAGAGCCGGCCGTCCGGTGAGCGGGTGCCCTCCGGGTAGACCGCGACGAGATCGCCGTCCTTGAGCGCGGGGATCGCGGCGTCGAACGCGGTCAGCGCGGCCCGGCCGCCGGCCCGCTCGACCCGGATCGCGCCGAGGCCCTCCATCAGCTTCCGCGAGAAGAAGCCCTTCACGCCCTTGCCGACGAAGTAGTCCGACTTGGCCCAGAACGCCAGGTGCCGCGGCACGGCGGCGCCCAGGAACAGCTCGTCGGCGACCGAGAGGTGATTGCCGGCGAAGATCGCGCCGCCGGTCTTCGGCACGTGCTCGAGGCCCTCGATGCGCGGCTTCCAGCCCACCATCAGCGCGTTGCCGACGGTGAGCTTGCCGATCGAGTAGAGCAGCGGCAACTCGTCCTCCGATGACCAGTGCAAAACAAGTTGAGGGGTGAGGAGAGGTTAACGGACGCGGGCCCGCCGTGGTCTATTGATCTTGCGCCAGGCCCGGACATTCGCCGCGTCAGGCGAACATCCGGGCCAGTCGGTTATCTCACACCGGCGTGACGGCCACGGTGATCCGCTCGCCGTCGCCCACCTCGCCGCCGAAACCGGCCGTCTCGGCGAAGCTCAGCGACGTGGCCAAGGTCTCACCGGCGACGAACTCCCGGTGCGCCTCGACGGCCTCCCGGACCGCCGGCGACCCGGACACCACGAGCGCGATGCGGTCGGAGACGTCCAGGTCCGCGTCCCGGCGGGCCTGCTGCACCACCCGGATCACGTCCCGGGCCAGTCCCTCGGCGGCCAGCTCCGGGGTGACCGTGGTGTCCAGCACCACCACGCCGCCGCCGGCCGGCAGCGCAGCGGAGTTCTCCGGGTCCGCGGCCACCAGCTTGAGCTCGTACTCCCCCTCGGCGAGGGTGACGCCGGCCGCGACCGGGGCGCCGCCGGCCAGCTCCCACTCGCCCGCCTTGACCGCCTTGATCACCTGCTGGACCTGCTTGCCGACGCGCGGGCCGAGCGCCCGCGGCACGACGGTGAGGACCTGCTCGCAGTACGCCGCGACGTCGTCGGTGAAGACCACGTCCTTGACGTTGACCTCGTCCTTGAGCAGGTCGCCGAGCCCGTCCAACAGCCCTCCGCCGGGCGTCGCCACGGTCAGCCGGGCCAGCGGCAGCCGGACCCGCAGCGCCTTGGCCTTGCGCAGCGAGAGCGCCGCCGAGGCCACGTCCCGGATCGCGTCCATCGAGGCGACCAGGTCGTGGTCGGCCGGGAACGCGTCCGCCGACGGCCAGTCGGTCAGGTGCACCGACCGGTCCCCGGTCAGACCGCGCCAGATTTCCTCCGCGGTGAGCGGCGCGAGCGGCGCGACCACCCGGCAAAGCGTCTCCAGCACGGTGGCCAGGGTGTCGAAGGCATCGGCGTCGCCCGCCCAGAACCGGTCCCGGGACCGGCGGACGTACCAGTTCGTCAGCGCGTCCAGATAGTTCCGAACAGTTGCCGCGGCACCGGAGATGTCGTATTCGTCCATCTGGCGCTGCACGCCGGTGACCAGCTCCCCCGTCTTGGCGAGGAGGTAGCGGTCCAGCAGGTGCGTCGAGTCTGCCCGGAACTTGGCGACATGGTGGGAGGCGTTCGCGTAGAGGCTGAAGAAGTACCAGACGTTCCACAACGGCAGCAGGACCTGCCGCACCGAGTCCCGGACGGCCGTCTCGGTGACCGGCATGTCCCCGCCCCGCAGCACCGGCGACGACATCAGCATCCAGCGCATCGCGTCCGAGCCGTAGGTGTCGAACACCCGGTACACGTCCGGGTAGTTGCGCAGCGACTTGGACATCTTGCGCCCGTCCTCGCCGAGCAGGATGCCGTGGCTCAGGCAGTTGCGGAACGCCGGCCGGTCGAACAGCGCCGTGGCCAGCACGTGCATGGTGTAGAACCAGCCCCGCGTCTGCCCGATGTACTCCACGATGAAGTCACCCGGGTAGTGGTGCTCGAACCAGTCCTTGTTCTCGAACGGGTAGTGCACCTGGGCGAACGGCATCGACCCGGACTCGAACCAGCAGTCCAGCACCTCCGGCACCCGCCGCATGGTCGACTTCCCGGTCGGGTCGTCCGGGTTGGGCCGGGTCAGCTCGTCGATGAACGGCCGGTGCAGGTCGGTGACCCGGACCCCGAAATCGCGCTCCAGCTCCTCGTAGGAGCCGTAGACGTCGACTCGCGGGTACTGCGGGTCGTCCGACTTCCACACCGGGATCGGCGAGCCCCAGAACCGGTTCCGGGAGATCGACCAGTCCCGCGCGTTCGCCAGCCACTTGCCGAACGAGCCGTCCTTGATGTGCGCCGGCGTCCAGGTGATCTCCTGGTTCAGCTCGACCATCCGGTCCCGGAACTTGGTCACCGCGACGAACCAGGACGACACCGCCTTGTAGACGAGCGGGGTGTCGCAGCGCCAGCAGTGCGGGTACGAGTGCGTGTACCCGTCGTGCCGCAGCACCACGCCGCGCTCCTTGAGCGTGGCGATCACCGGCTTGTTGGCGTCGAAGACCTGCACACCCTGCAAGTCCGGGACCAGCGAGGTGAACCGGGTCTGCTCGTCCACGGTGACCACGGTCGGGATGCCTGCCGCGGTGCAGGCGTTCTGGTCGTCCTCACCGAAGGCGGGCGCCATGTGCACCACGCCGGTGCCGTCCTCCGTGGTCACGAAGTCGGCGCCGAGCACCTGGAAGGCGTTCTCGCCGGCCGGCTCGACCAGGTAGTCGAAGAGCGGCGTGTAGCGGCGCCCGACGAGCTCGCTGCCGAGCACCGTGCCGGTTGGCGAGTAACCCTCCAGTTCCTTGGCGTAGGCGGCCACCCGGCCGGCGCCGACGATGAGCTTCTGCCCGGATTCGTCGGACAGGACCGCATATTCGATGTCGGGCCCGACGGCGAGCGCCACGTTCGAAGGCAGCGTCCACGGCGTGGTCGTCCAGACCGCGATGTCCTCGCCGGTCTCCAGGCGGAACCTCACCGTGAGCGCCGGGTCGGTCCGGTCCCGATAGACGTCGTCCATCCGCGTCTCGGTGTTCGACAGCGGCGTCTCACACCGGTAGCAGTAGGCGAGCACCCGGAAGCCCTCGTGGACGAGACCCTTGTCGTGCAGCGTCTTGAACGCCCACATGACCGACTCCATGTAACTGGGGTCCAGGGTCTTGTAGTCGTGCTCGAAGTCCACCCAGCGGGCCTGCCGGGTGACGTACCCCTGCCAGTCCTTGGTGTAGGCGAGCACCGAGGTGCGGCAGGCCTCGTTGAACTTGTCGATGCCCAGCTCGACGATCTGCGCCTTGGTGGTGATGCCGAGTTGCTTCTCGGCCTCGATCTCGGCCGGCATGCCGTGGGTGTCCCAGCCGAAGCGACGCTCCACGTGCTTGCCGCGCATCGTCTGATACCTCGGCACCACGTCCTTGACGTAGCCGGTGAAGAGGTGCCCGTAGTGCGGCAGGCCGTTGGCGAACGGCGGGCCGTCGTAGAACACGTACTCGTTGGCGCCGTTCTCGCCGGCCGGGCGCTTCTCGACCGAAGCCTCGAAGGTCCGGTCGGCGGCCCAGTGCTCCAGGACGGCGCGTTCGACCGCGGGCAGATCCGGGGAGGCCGGGACGCCCGTCGCGCCGGTGTGCTGGGGATACATACGGGGCTCCTCAAACAGTCATCCGGATGACTGCGAGGACGAGCCTTTCGTCAAGGCCCGCGGTACCACCTCGCTTGGCCTCCGCCGGGAGACCCGCTCATTCGCCGGCTGCCGCGCGTGCCGGTCCGCCCGGTTCTACTGGGGCTCGCGCCCGTTCTTCCGGAGGCTCCCCGGTGATGGCCGGTTCGCCGCCTGCGTCCCGACAACGATACCGGCCACCCCGGGATTCCCTCATCCGCATTCCCCCGGGCCACACCTTTCCGGTGAAGTCGGTGTCCGGCGTGACCGGCGGTCCTCGGACCACCCGCGAGCGGCGGAAGTCGGGCCGGCGGCTGGCCTGCGCCCAGAGCCGGCCGGGGCGGCCCGGCCGGGCCCGGACCACCGCGGAGTCCGCGGCGGTGTCGCCGCTCTGCACGCCGTGGGTGATCACCGGGCGGCTGCCGGCGCTGGAGAAGGCGGGGGCCTCGAAGAGCGCCCCCGCCACGCCGCCGGCCACCCGGCGCGCGACAGGTTCCTTCGTGAGATCGCAGTCCTGCCCTGATGCCTATCGATCCCAGGTGGCCCCGAGGTGGCCGTGCCCTGAACTTCTGATCAGTGCCGGACAGGCCCCCGGCTCACAGGTTGGGGAACCAGAGCGCCAGCTCGCGCTTGGCGCTGTCCGCCGAGTCGGACGCGTGCACCAGGTTCTCCCGGTTGGACAGCGCCAGGTCGCCGCGGATCGTGCCGGCGGCGGCCTTGCGGCCGTCGGTCGCGCCGATCATGGCGCGGACCACGTCGATCACCTCGTCGCCGGAGAGCACCAGGGCGGCGAGCGGGCCGCTGGTCATGAAGTCCTTCAGCGGCGGGTAGAACGCCTTGTCGACGTGCTCGGCGTAGTGCTGGTCGGCGAGTTCGCCATCCATCGTGCGCAACTCCAGCGCCTCGATGACCAGGCCCTTACGCTCGAAGCGAGACAGGATCTCGCCGAGCAGGCCGCGGCGGACCGCGTCGGGCTTGATGAGCACGAGCGAACGCTCGGTGTTGCTGGACACGTAGGTTCCTCTCCGGAGAAGACACGCCTGATGTTCAGCCTATCGGTACCGCCGGGACGGCGAGCGGCGATGCCGGTACCGCCGCACTTTCGCAGAGTGACCGGCGGGCCATAACCTGACGGGGAACAAACCGGGAGGTCCACAGTGGCGAACCAGACCGGCCGGCCCATCGCCCCGGCGCGCAAGCTGGTGGCGGCGGTCATGGGCACGCTCGCGGTCTTCGTGATCGTTTTCGGGCTCGGCATGTCCAGCTGGGCAGTAGCGATCTTCGGCCTCGTCGTGCTGGCGATAGCCGTCGCGCTCGCCATGGTGAGCAATGTGCGAAGAGGCGGCCGCGCCACGGTCGCCGGCACCGCGGAGATCCTGGACATTACCGCGCCGCCGATCGCCGGGGCGTACGGCCGTGCCGAGATCCGGGCCATCGTGGTCGCGCCCGGCCTGGGCACCTTCGACAAGGTGATCCGGGACGGCCGGGTGCCGGTCGCGAAGTGGCCGCTGATCGGCTCCACGGTGCCGATCACCGTCGACGTCGACGACACCCGCCGGGTGCGGATCAACTGGAAGGACGCGGCGGACGTCGGCCCGGCCGGCGACCCACCGCCGCCCGGTCAGACCGATTTCGATCTCGGACCCGATCCGGCCGACGAGGCCGAGGACGACGACGTGCTGGGCAGTGTCGCTCCCGGTCCCTGGGAGAGCCGGTCCGACGACTGGGCGACCGAGGAGCCGGCCGCGGCGTACCAGGAGAGGCACGTGACCGCCCCCGTGGTGGTCCGCGACACCCCGCACGGGCCGATAGTGGAAGGCCAGGTCGTCGGTGGCGGGGAGCAGGCCGGCCAGCTGCCCCGGCGGGCCGGCAGCGGCCCCCGCGCGGCGGACTTCGACACGGCGGCCACCGATCCGGTCGGCTTCGACCCGATCGACCTCGACCCGCCGTCGGCCGAGCCCCGCCCGGCCGCCACGACAGCGTCCGCCGCGGCGGCGGCCCCCGCCTCCCCGGCCTCGGCTCCCGGCGCGCCGGCCTCCGCCCCGGCCACGGCTCCCGCCTCGCCGGCTCCGGCCTCCGCCACGGCGGCCACCGCCACCGGGCCGGCCGATGCCGTGCGGTCCGCCGACATCGCGGACCAGGCCGGTGCCGCGCCGGCCACCGGGCGCACCGCCACCGACCGGCCCGGCTCGGGCGCCTCCTCGGAGGCCTGGACCCCGGCCGGCTATCCGCCACCGCCCGGTCCCTCAGCGGCCCGGCGGCCGGTCGACGACTCGGACTCGTTCGACTTCCCGCCGCCCCCGGCTCCGGGCGCCAAGGCCCCGCCGGAGCCCTTCGACGACGACTTCCCGCCCCCTCCGGGGCCCGGATCACGTGGCCGCGCGGCCGAATTCGATTACCCGCCCCCGCCGGGGCCCGGCTCGCCCGGGCGAGCCCCGTCGATCCCCACCGGCTCGGACTACCCGCCGCCGCCCCGCGCGGCCGCCTCCTCCGCCCCGGCCACCGACAGCCGACCGCCGGGCCCGGCCACGTCCGGCGCCTCCTCGGACCGAGCCGCGTCGGGTGCCCCCTCGGGCCCGGCCACGTCCAGCGCCCCGTCGGGTCCAGCCACGCCGAGCACGCCCACAGGTCCGGCCGCGTCCGGCGCCTCGTCGGCGCCGGTCGCCGCCGCGTTCGCCGCCGGCCCGGCCACCGGCGCGGCCGTGCCGACCGCACGAGCCGCCGGGACCCGCCCGCCCGGCTCCCGGCCGAGCCCCAAGCGCCGTTCCAGCACGTCGACCGCGACGGTCGAGGCCCCGGTGGCGCGGCCGCAGACCGCTCCCGGCCGGCCACCCGCCCAGCGCACCTCCACCGAGTCGACCACCGACCCGGATCCGGTCATCGACGTGCCGCTGGACGAGCCGGTCCCGCCGGCCCCCACCACCGCGCCGGAGCGCAGGCCCACCCACTCCGGCCGTACCCGCTTCGTCACCCAGCCGGGCGTCGCCGACACCATCCCGGAGCCTCCGGCGGCGACGTCGCGCCCCGCGCCGACCCCGCTCACCGCACCACCGACCGCGCCGGAGCCGGACCGCCCGTTCCCCACCGCGCCGAAGCCGTCGACCCCACGCCCGACCGCCCCGGTCCGGCCGGTCGACGACGTCGACCTCCCGCTGGACGACAATCCGGACACACCTCCGGAAGCCACCGCAGCCGCCGACCCGGCCGTGGCCGCCGGCATCGTCGCTCCCCCGGCCGGCGAAACCCCGGCCTCCCGCGACACGCCGGCAGCCTTCCCGGCCACCGAGGCGCCCACAACCGGACCCGACAGCGCTCCGGCAGCCTTCCAGGCCGCTGAAACCCAGGCGGCCGAGCCCGGCAACAGTTCGGCAGCGGAGTTCTCCGCCGCCCCGCCGGACCAGACCGCCAAGCCCAGCGGCAGCCCCTGGGGCGATTTCTCCGGCCGTCAGGAACCCGACGACCGCGCCGCCGAAGTGATCACCGCCTACCCCAGCGCCCGCCCCGGCCCGGCCGGCGCGATCCACGGCGTAGGCATCACGATCCTGGTCACCGACCTGGCCCGCTCGATCGACTTCTATCGGGACACCCTCGGGTTCTACGAGATCGACACCGGCGACGGCAGCTCGGTCCTCGCCTCCGGCGACACCCGCGTGGTGCTGCGCACCGTCCCGAACGTCTCCTCGGAGGCCGGCCGCCTGATCTACCTCAACCTGGAGGTCGGCGACATCGAGGCGGTCCACGACGAGCTCAGGGCGAAGGGCGTCAAGTTCGTCCACTCTCCGCGCCCGGTGAACCGCGGCGACAAGCTGGAACTCTGGTCCGCCACGTTCCGCGACCCGGACAACCACAACATCGCCATCACCCAGTGGCGGGCCATCCGCCCGGACTCCGAGGCCTAGAGACGCGTCGAGGGGGAGCCACCACGGTGACTCCCCCTCGACGGACAATTCAAGAGCTCAGAATAGATTTCCGTACGTACGTCGCATACGCCCACGCCAATCCGAAGATCACCCCGAGCGCGGCCAGCGACCAGTGCACCACCAGCCCACTGACCAGCAGGAGCACCTGCAGCACGGTCCCCGCGTTCCAGCCCCACCGCTGCCGCATGCACCCGGCGAGCACCGCCGCGAGCACCGCGAGGACGATCACGATGCCGATCCCCCAGGCGCTCAGGTCGGCGCCCAGGATGCGGATCGGCTGGATCGCCAGGAGCAGCACGATCGCTTCCAGCGCGAGCGTGCCCGCGCCCAGCCCTCGTACCGCCGCCTCGGGGTTCCGCAGTCCGGAACGCCGCGTCGCGGCACCCGTCTCGCCCTCCGGCCGCCTGGCGTGCTCCTCCGGCCCGGTCATCGCTTCAGCAGCTTCCGCGCGTCGGCGACGGTCACCACCGAGCCGGTGATCAGCACGCCGACCCCGCTCAGCTCGCCGGACGCGTCCTCCTCGGCGAGCACCACGGCCTCCTCGATCGCGTCCGGCATGTTCTCCGCGATCGTCACCCGGTCCTCGCCGAACACGCCGATCGCGAGCTGCGCCAGCTCACCGGCCGGCATCGAGCGCGGCGAGCTGTTCTGCGTCACCACGATCCGGGCCACCACCGGCTCCAGCAGGTCGAGCAGCCCGGTCACGTCCTTGTCGGCGAAGACCGCGAGCACCGCGACCAGGTGCCGGAAGCTGAACTCCTCCTCCAGCGCGGCGACCGTGGCGGCCATCCCGTGCGGGTTGTGCGCGCCGTCCAGCAGGATCGCCGGCGCGCTGCGCACCCGCTCCAGCCGGCCCGGCGAGTCCACCTGGGCGAAGCCCTCCCGGATCAGGTCGATGTCGATCTGCTTGCCCGGACCGGCGCCGAGGAACGCCTCCACCGCGGCCAGCGCGAGCGCCGCGTTCTGCGCCTGGTGGGCGCCGAACAGCGGCAGGAAGATCTCCTCGTAGACGCCGCCCAGCCCCTGCAGCACGAGCACCTGGCCGCCGACCGCCTGGATCCGCTCGACCACCCCGAACTCGCTGCCCTCGCGGGCCAGCGTGGCGCCCATCTCCGCGCAGCGTTCCAGGATCGGCCGCATGGCCTCCTCGGTCTGCAGCGCGGTGATCACGGTGGCGCCCTTGTGGATGATCCCGGCCTTGGCCCAGGCGATGTCCTCGATCGTGTCGCCGAGCCACTCGGTGTGGTCCAGCCCGATCGGGGTCATCACGCAGACACCCGCGTCGATCACGTTGGTGGCGTCCTCCTCGCCGCCCAGGCCCACCTCGACCACCGCGATGTCGACAGGCGCGTCGGCGAACGCCGCGTACGCCATCGCCGTGGTCATGTCGAAGTAGGTGAGCGGCTCGGTGTTGCGCGCGTCGATCAGCTCGGCCAGCGGCGCGACCTCCTGGTACGTCGCGACCAGCCGCTCCTCGGAGACCGGCTCCCCGTCCAGGCTGATCCGCTCCCGGACGGTCTCCAGATGCGGGCTCGTGTACCGCCCGGTGTGCAGCCCGCAGGCCCGCAACAGCGCGTCGATCATCCGCGCCGTGCTGGTCTTGCCGTTGGTCCCGGTCAGGTGGATCGCCGGGTAGGCCCGCTGCGGGCTGCCCAGCACGTCCATCAGGTCCCGGATCTTCTGCATGTCGAAGACCATGCGGGTGAAACCGCGCTCCTCGAGCGCGGCCTCGACCTCGGAATACTCGCTCATGACGCCGGCAACCCCTCGAGCGCGGCGGCGATCCGGACCAGGTCCGCCTCAGCGGTCGCCAGCCTGTCCTTGATCTTCGCGACGACCTGCTCCGGCGCCTTCCCGACGAACGCCTCGTTGCCCAGCTTGCCCCGGCACTGCGCGGCCTCCTTCTCGGCGGCCGCGCGGTCCTTCTCCAGCCGGGCCCGCTCGGCGGCGACGTCGATCGCCCCGCGGGTGTCCAGGTCGACGGTGACCCCGCCGGTCACCGCCAGCGTGGCGGTCGCGGTGAAGTCCGCGGCCGGCGCGTCCAGCCGGGCCAGCGACCGGATCAGCGGCTCGTGCGTGTCGATCCCGACGTTGCCCAGGCCGGTGAGCGCGGCGGAGACCCGCTGGCTCGGCTTGAGCCCCTGGTCGGAACGGAACCGCCGGACCTCGGTGACCACCTTCCGCAGGGCGGCCAGCTCCTCCTCGGCGGCGTCGTCGACCAGTTCCTGGACCGCGACCGGCCAGGTGGCGCGCCCGACCGTCTCGCCGCCGGTGAGCGCGATCCACAGCTCCTCGGTGACGAACGGGATGACCGGGTGCAGCAGGCGCAGCAGCTGGTCCAGCACGTGTCCGAGGACCCGCCGGGTGCGCGCCGCCTCCGGGGTGTCCTGCGCCAGCACCGGCTTGCTCAGCTCGACGTACCAGTCGCAGACGTCGTCCCAGGCGAAGTGGTACAGGGTGTCGCAGACCTTGGCGTACTCGTACGCCTCGAAGTGGTCGTTGACCTCGGCGATGGTGTGCTGCAGCCGGGACAGGATCCACTTGTCGATCGCGCTGAGCTCGCCCGGCGCCGGCAGGCCGCCCGCCACGGTGGCGCCGTTCATCAGCGCGAACCGGGTGGCGTTCCACAGCTTGTTGCAGAAGTTGCGGGAGCCCTGGCACCACTCCTCGCTGATCGGCACGTCCGAGCCGGGGTTGGCGCCGCGGGCCAGCGTGAACCGGGTGGCGTCGGCGCCGTACCGCTCGATCCAGTCCAGCGGGTCGACCACGTTGCCGAACGACTTCGACATCTTCTTGCCGAACTGGTCGCGCACCATGCCATGCAGGTTGATCACGCGGAACGGCTCCTTGCCGTCCATCGCGTACAGGCCGAACATCATCATCCGGGCGACCCAGAAGAAGAGGATGTCGTAACCGGTCACCAGCACGCTGGTCGGGTAGAACTTCTCCAGCTCGGCGGTCTGCTCCGGCCAGCCCAGCGTGGAGAACGGCCACAGGCCCGAGGAGAACCAGGTGTCCAGCACGTCCTCGTCCTGGCGCCAGCCCTCGCCGGCCGGCGGCTCCTCGTCCGGCCCGACGCAGACCACCTCGCCGGCCGGCCCGTACCACACCGGGATGCGGTGACCCCACCACAACTGGCGCGAGATGCACCAGTCGTGCATGTTGTCGACCCAGGCGAAATACCGCTTGGACAACTCGGCCGGCTCGATCCGGACCCGGCCGTCGCGGACCGCGTCCCCGGCCGCCTCGGCCAGCGGGCCGGTGTTGACGAACCACTGCAGCGACAGCCGCGGCTCGACGGTGGTCTTGCACCGCGAGCAGTGGCCGACCGAGTGCTCGTACGGCCGCTTCTCGGCCACGATCCGCCCCTGCTCGCGCAGCGCGGCGACCACCGCGGGCCGGGCCTCGTAACGGTCCAGGCCCTCGAACGGACCCGGCACGGTGATCACCGCACGCTCGTCCATCACGGTCAGGCTGGGCAGGCCGTGCCGCTGGCCGATCTCGAAGTCGTTCGGGTCGTGCGCCGGGGTCACCTTGACCGCGCCGGTGCCGAACGCCGGGTCGACGTGCTCGTCGGCGACGATCGGGATCCGCCGCCCGGTCAGCGGCAGCTCGACCTCGGTGCCGACGAGGTGCTTGTACCGCTCGTCGTCGGGGTGCACGGCCACCGCGGTGTCACCGAGCATCGTCTCGGCACGGGTGGTGGCGACGACTATCGAGTTCTCCCCCTCGCCGTAGCGGATGGAGACCAGCTCGCCCTCGTCGTTGGTGTGCTCCACCTCGATGTCGCTGAGGGCGGTGAGACAACGCGGACACCAGTTGATGATCCGGTTCGCCCGGTAGATCAGGCCGTCGTCGTACAGCCGCTTGAAGATCGTCTGAACCGCCCGGGAGAGCCCCTCGTCCATCGTGAAACGCTCACGGGACCAGTCGACGGAGTCACCGAGCCGGCGCATCTGCCCGAGGATCGCGCCCCCGGACTCGGCCTTCCACTCCCAGACCTTCTCCACGAACTTCTCCCGGCCCAGGTCGTGCCGGGAGAGCTGCTGCTCGGCGAGCTTGCGCTCCACCACGTTCTGCGTGGCGATGCCCGCGTGGTCCATGCCGGGCAGCCAGAGCACCTCGAAGCCCTGCATGCGCTTGAGGCGCACCAGGGTGTCCTGGATGGTGTGGTCGAGGGCGTGGCCGACGTGCAGCGAGCCGGTCACGTTGGGCGGCGGGATGACGATCGTGAACGGCGGCTTGTCGCTCTTCGGGTCGGCGGTGAAATAGCCCTCCGATACCCACCGCTCGTACCGCGACTGCTCTACGTCGCCCGGCTGGTACTGAGCGGAGAGGCCACCGGTGGGCCGGCTGTCGGGAGTGCGGGTATCGGTTGCATCGGTCACCCGGCAATTCTACGGATTCGCGGGCGGGGTCCGGTATTCGCACTGCCACCTGTGGATAACGGTAGGCTCGCCGGATGTCGGACCGCGGCCAGCAGACGCCCCCTCCCGCTGCCCCCACACCCGAGCCCGCAGCCCCGGCCGGCTCACCCGGGGGTTCCCAGCCGGCCCAGGAGACCCCCTCGGCCCCTGCCGACACCACTGACTCTCCGGCCGTCCCGAGCACGGATCCCCCGGGCGGGTCATCGTCTTCGACCGCCGCCGCTCCCCCGCCGTATCAGCCCGCGGTCAGCGCGCCGGAAGTGGCCGTCGAGCCGATCGAGATCCGGGAGGCCCCGTTCACCCTCCTCACCGAGGAGACCGGCGAAGCCGGCGGGCGCCCCGACGCCGAGCGGCTGAGCCCGGCCCGCCGCCGCACCCGAACGATCCTGCTGAGCTCTCTGCTCGCGGCCGTCGTCGCCGGCGTGGCCGCCCTCGGCTGGTTCTACTGGCAGATCCACTCGCAGCGCGACGTCACCCTGAACCTGCCCGCGCAGGTGGCCGAGCTCACCCTGAGCACCAGCGACAACGCCGAGTCCGCCACGACGTACCTGCAGACCGCGCTCGCCGCCGAGGTGGACCTGGACGACACGGTCGGCGGGGCCTACGACGGCCCGGGCGACAAGGATGTCCTGATCTTCGGCGGTACCGCCCTCATCTGGAGCCCGGACAAGGACCTGAAGACGTCGTTCGACCTGTTCGCCGACGACGAGGGAGCGGTCGCCGGCCTGCACGACGTCGACGCCGGCCCGTTGGGCGGCTCGATGAAGTGCGGGACGACGAAGTCCGAAGGCCAGGACATGCCGGTCTGCGGCTGGGCCGACCACGGAAGCCTGGCCCTGGCAATGTTCCCGGGCCGCTCCGAATCCGAAGCCGCCCCGCTGATGCGCCAATTGAGGAAAGCAATTCAAACCCGCGATTGACGTACGCCCCGAAGCCCCGGCCCCGCTGCGAGCACCCCGCACCCGCAGCCCCGCGCCCACGCCCGCCGGCACCGGCAGCTGCGACCTCACACCCGCGCACACCCCGCCGCGTCCCGTCGTAGGTGTAGGCGTAGCCGGCGAGCGTGCTCACACCCGCGCACACCCCGCCGCGTCCCCTCAATCGCCGGCACACCTAGCCGAGCGTCGATCCGCGCACCCAGCCGCGCCGAGACCCGCCGCACACACGTAGCCGGGGTCGCCTGCGCACGCCCCCACCATCGCAACGCTCCGCGCACGGTCTCCTGCCGGAGCGCCGCTCGCCGCCCGGCAGCGACCAACAGCAGGTCGTTTTTGGGCATGAAGAAAGGCCCATCCCGC
>NZ_BOMW01000051.1 GCF_016862395.1 Actinoplanes siamensis
CCGGCGTGTGGACCGGTCGGTACACGTTGAGGACCGGGTCGACCTCGTACATCCGGGCCTCGGCGATGTCGAAGAACATGCCGGCCAGCCGGAGCCGCCCGGCGGCCTCAGCCGCCCGGACCACCGGATAGGTCCGCAGGTTCGCCAGCTGCTGCACCACGTTGTCGATGCAGCAGCGCGCCTCGTCCTCGCCGTCGGTGAACTCGACCCCGGAGAGCGCCAGCCAGTCCCCCAGCGACGAGCCCGGCGGCGCCGCGCCGGACATCAGCGCCCGCACCGCGCCGCAGCCCGAGTGCCCGCACACCGTGATCGTGGTGACGCCGAGGACCTCGACCGCGTACTCGACGGCGGCACCGACCGAGGCGTCGCCCGGCGCGGCGTGCGGCGGGACCAGGTTGCCGACGTTCCGGACGCAGAACAGGTCACCCGGCCCGCTCGCGGTGATCAGATTGGGGACCAGCCGGGAGTCGGCGCAGGTGATGAAGAGCTGCTCCGGTCGCTGGCCGTCACGGGCCAGCTCGGCCAGGTGCGGCCGGACCATCGGGGCGACGCTGCGCTCGAACTCGGCGATGCCGGCCGCCATCGCGTCCCGGCGCTCCTGGTCGATGCCCTGCCAGCGGGACCACGAGCCGACCAGGCGCGGTGTGCTCTTGCCGCCGCCGAGCCGCCCGGAGGTGGCCCGGTGGAACCAGGAATCGTGCACCTCGCGGATGCGGACCCGGCCGCCGGCCTTGCGGTACGCCTCCTCCCAGTGCTTGATCGCCTCGAACGCCCCGTGGTCCAGGTAGTCCAGGTGCATCTCCACCTCGACGTCCTCGCCGGGCGGGATGACACCGAACTCCCGGGACAGCCGGGCCGCCTCGACGAAGGCCAGCGTGCCGCTGATGATGACCAGCCACTCCCCGGGCGCGCGCTGCACGGTGCGGATCTCGCACCGGGTGAGGCGCCACAGGATCAGCGCCGCGGCCGTGGCCATGCCGAGCGCCACGCCGGTGAGCAGATCGATGAAGACCACGCCCAGAGCCGTGACGAGGTACGTCGGCAGCTCCCGATGCCGCGCGTAGGTGCGGATCTGGGCCAGATTGATCAGCCGGACCCCGACCACGATCAGCACGGCGGCCAGCACCGCCATCGGGATCATCTCCAGCAGCGACGCGCAGAGCAGCACGAACACCGCGATCCACACGCCGTGCAGGATCGCCGACGCGCGGGTCCGCGCGCCGGCCGCCACGTTCGTCGAGCTGCGCACGATCACGCCGGTCACCGGCAGGCCGCCGAACATGCCGGACACCATGTTGGCGGCGCCCTGGCCGACGAGTTCCTTGTTCAGCCGGGCGCGCGGGCCGTCGTGCAGCCGGTCCACCGCGACCGCGGAGAGCAGCGACTCCACGCTGGCGACCAGCGCGATGGTCAGCACCGCGACGGTGATCTCGTGCAGCGGCGCGTCCGGCCAGACCGGCGTGATCAGCTCGGCCAGCGGCTCCTCGGGGAGGCTGACCCGGACCACCTCGGCGCCGAGCACCCAGGCCAGCGCTGTGACTCCGACGACCGCGACCAGGGCGGCGGGCAGCACGGAGATCTTCACGTAGCGTGGCCAGAGCACGAGGATCGCGACGGTGAGCAGGCCGAGCAGGGCGGCCATCCCGTGGTGGTCGGCGATCTGGGCGGGCAGTTCCCGCAGGTTCTGCCAGGCGTTGCTCTGCGGCGACCCGCCGAGCAGCACGTGCACCTGGCCGAGCGCGATGACCAGACCGATGCCGGCCAGCATGCCGTGCACGACGGCGGGTGAGAGGGCGAGTGCGGCACGCCCCAGGCGGGACACACCGAGCAGGATCTGGACGATTCCGGCGACGGCCACGATGGCGGCGGTGCCGGCGAACCCGAAGTCCGCCACGGCTCCCGCCACGATCACGGTCAAACCGGCGGCCGGTCCGCTGACCTGCAACGGAGCGCCGCCCAGGGCGCCCGCGACGATGCCGCCGACAACCGCGGCGACCAGGCCGGCCAGCAGCGGGGCCCCGGACGCCGCGGCGATACCGAGCGACAGCGGGATGGCGATCAGGAACACGACGATGGACGCCGGCAAGTCCCGGCGCAACAACTGCGTCAAGTCGGACATTAGGTAAAAATACCTAGAACTTATTAACGCGGGGTTATCTGACGTGCACTTACAGGTAAAACACAGGCATTTGCCGCCGGATTCTCAGCGTCGTGCCGGAATATCGCACAGGATGTGCGGCATCGCCTGAAAAGTACCCCCAGAAATACGAAAAGGGCCTTGCGGCCCTTTTCGTGGAGAAGATCGGCTCTAGGCCTTCCAGACATCCTTGTTCGACTCGTACATGTCGCGCAGGATCATCGGCACGTCATAGGTGACCTTCCAGTCCGGGTAGTGCTCCTCGAACCGGGCGGTGCTGCTGATCCACCATTGGTGGTCGCCGACCCGGTTCTCCTCCACGTACTCGGTGTCGGCGGGCCGCCCGGCGATCTCCGAGGCCAGCTGGAACGCCTCCAGCACGCTGCAGTTGGAGGTGCGGCCGCCGCCCATGTTGTAGATCTCGGCGACCCGCGGAGCCTGGTGGAAGGCCTCGAACGCGGAGACCAGGTCGTGCGAGTGGATGGCGTCCCGGACCTGCTTGCCCTTGTATCCGAAGATCCGGTACTTGCGCTGCTCCATGACACAACGCATCACGTACGCCAGGAAGCCGTGCAGCTCCGCCGCCGAGTGACCGGGCCCGGTCAGCGTGCCGCCCCGGAACACCGCGGTCGGCATGTCGAAGTACCGCCCGTACTCCTGCACCATCACGTCGGCGGCGACCTTGCTGGCCCCGAAGATCGAGTGCAGGCTGCTGTCGATCGTCATGGTCTCGTCGATGCCCGCGTACCACTTGTGGTCCTCGGGCAGCTCCCAACGCGTCTCCTTCTCCACCAGCGGGAGCGAGTTCGGCGTGTCCCCGTACACCTTGTTGGTCGAGGTGAAGATGAACGGGGCGTCGATCGCGTGCCGGCGCGCCGCCTCCAGCATGTTCAGCGTGCCGACCGCGTTCACGTCGAAGTCGGTGAACGGCTCCCGGGCCGCCCAGTCGTGGCTGGGCTGCGCGGCGGCGTGGATGACCAGCCCGATGTTCTTGCCGTACTCGGCGAAGAGCTTGTCCAGGCCCTCGCGGTCCCGGATGTCCAGCGAGTGGTGCGTGTACTTCGGGCCGATCTCGTTCGTCAGCCGCTCCAGGTTCCACTTGGTGGAACCGTCGGCGCCGAAGAAGTAGCCGCGCATGTCGTTGTCGACCCCGACCACGTCCATGCCGAGGGCGGCGAAGTGGCGGACCGACTCGGAACCGATCAGACCGGCCGAACCGGTGATGACGACGACGCTGCCCATCAGGACCTCCGCTGGATGTGGGTGCCGACACAGGAGGTTACCGGTAGCGACGAAACCTCCTCGGCACCGGTGGCGAGGGCAGCGATCACCATGCTTGGCGAGAGCACGAAATGGGCACGTCACAGATCTGCCACAACCGATGGAAACGCTAAGCGGACTTCACCAGACAAAGGCGGTCGCGATGACGGAGTCCCTCCCGGCACTCGAATCCCCCACCTCCGACGTCCCCTCGGCGCTCACTCTCGGTGTGGAGGAAGAACTCCACGTCGTCGATCTGGCCACCCGGGAACTGGTGCCCCGGGCGCCGGAGGTGCTCGACCGGCTCGACCCCGAGCACTTCTCCGCCGAGCTGCACCGATCGGTGGTGGAGACGAACACCCCGGTCAGCACCACGCTGGACGGTCTGCGCGAGGGCATCACGGCCCGCCGCCGGACCGCGCTGGAGGTCGCCGGGTCGCTCGGGCTCGGCCTGGTCGCGGCCGGCACGGTCCCACTGGTCGATCTGGACGCGCTGGCGGTCACCCCGACCAGCCGGTACCGCCGGATGCTCGCCGAGTACCAGATGCTCGTCCGGGAGCAGCTGATCTGCGGCGCGCAGGTGCACGTCGGGGTGCCGGACCGGGACGAGGCGGTCTCGGTGGCGCAACGGGTGGCCCCGGCGCTGCCGGTGCTGCTCGCGCTCTCCACCAGCTCGCCGTTCTGGATGGGCGAGGACTCCGGGTACGCCAGCGCCCGCTCGCTGGTCTGGACGCGGTGGCCGACCGCCGGCGACAGCGGCCCGCTGCGCTCCGCCGACGAGTTCGACATGCTGGTCAACGAGCTGATCGCGTCCGGGACGATCAGCGACCCGAAGATGGTCTACTTCGACGTCCGGCCGTCCGCGCACGTGCCCACCGTGGAGCTGCGGGTCACCGACGCCTGCCCGGACGTGGACACCGTGGTGCTGCTGGCCGGCCTGTTCCGGGCGCTGGTCCGGCGCGCCCGGCGGGACCACCGGGAGGGCAGGCCGCTGCCGGGGCCCCGGCCGCCGCTGCACCGGGCCGCGATGTGGCGGGCCGCGCGCTCCGGCCTGGAGGGTGAGCTGCTCGACCTGCCCCGCTCGCCGGTGCCGGTGCCGGCCGCGGTCGCGGTCGAGCACCTGGTCGGCGAGCTGCGGCCGGACCTGGAGGCGCTCGGCGACTGGGAGCAGGTCGTCGACCTGTCGGTGCGGGCGCTGAGCCAGGGCAGCTCGGCGTCCCGGCAGCGGCGCGCGCTGGCCCGGCGCGGCCGGATCGCCGACGTGGTCGACCTGCTGGTGGCCGAGACCCGCGGCGGCGCCGTGACGAGCGGCCCGGTGGCGCCCACGCGGCTCACCCCCTACGCGGCCGAGGGCGACGAGGCGTTTCCCGGCCTGGTCGCGCCGGAGTACACCGGTATCGTCCCGGTGCTGACCGCGCTCGGCGCCGCCGGCCTGCGGCACCGCGAGGACGCCCGGGACGAGGAGCAGCGCGCCAACGGCGTGACGTTCAGCGTGGCCGGCGAGGCGGCCACCCGGCTGTTCCCGTTCGACCTGGTCCCGCGCGTGGTCCCGGCCGGCGACTGGGCCTCGCTGCGGGCCGGTCTGGTGCAGCGGGCGCGCGCGCTGAACGCGTTCCTCGCCGACGTCTACGACGGCCGGCAGATCGTCGCGGACGGGATCGTCCCGGAGTGGGTGATCGACGGCTCGCCCGAGCTACGGGCCAGCGGGGCGCTGGCGTCCCGGGCCGGGGTGCGCGCTCAGGTGGCCGGCGTCGACCTGGTCCGGGACGCGGGCGGGCGGTGGTGTGTGCTGGAGGACAACCTGCGGGTGCCGTCCGGGATCGCGTACGCGATGCAGAACCGCCGCCTGACCGAGAGCATCCTGCCCGAGCTGCCCCGGCCGGATGGCCTGATCCCGGTCGAGGACACGCCGCGGCTGCTCAAGGAGGCGCTG
The DNA here is from genome assembly GCF_016862395.1 of Actinoplanes siamensis. Lineage (GTDB taxonomy): Bacteria > Actinomycetota > Actinomycetes > Mycobacteriales > Micromonosporaceae > Actinoplanes > Actinoplanes siamensis. The sequence goes on from NZ_BOMW01000051.1 coordinate 5,331, forward strand.
CTGGCCTCGGCCCCCGGCGACGACCCGGCGCTGGTCGTGCTCAGCCAGGGCCCGGACGACTCGGCCTGGTTCGAGCACCGGATGCTCGCCGAGGCGATGGGCGTGCCGGTGGTGCGCAGCACCGAGCTCTTCGTCGACGAGGGCCGGGTGCACCGGCTGCGCGACGGCAAGCGCTACCCGGTGGACGTCATCTACCTGCGGATGGGCGAGGACAGTCTGGTGCACTCCCCCGGCGCGGACGGGATGCCGCTGGGCCCGAGCCTGGTGGCGGCGTTGCACGCGGGGACCGTCACGCTGGCCAACGCGCTGGGCAACGGGATCGGCGACGACAAGGCGGTCTACGCGTACGTGTCCCGGATGATCGAGTACTACCTGGGTGAGAAACCGCTGCTGGCCGACGTGCCGACGTACCTGTGCGGGCTCCCCGGCCAGCGCGACGAGGTGCTGTCCCGGCTCGGCGAGCTGGTCTGCAAGCCGGTCGACGGGTACGGCGGCGACCGCATCGTGATCGGCCCGCACGCCACCGCCGGCGAACTGGACGCGCTGCGCCGCCAGATCCGCGCCGCCCCGCACCGCTGGGTGGCGCAGGAGCTGGTCGAGCTCTCCACCCACCCGGTCTTCGACGGCCACCGGCTCGCGCCCCGGCACGTGGACCTGCGCGCGTTCGTGTTCAGCACGGAGAGCGGGTCGGTGGTCGCGCCGGCCGCGCTGACCCGGGTCGCCCCGGCCGGCTCCATGATCGTCAACTCGTCGCGCGGCGGGGGCTCGAAGGACACCTGGCTACTGGGAGGTCGATGAGATGTGTGGGATCGCCGGTGAGATCCGGTACGGGGAGCGGCCCGCGGACGCCGAGGCGGTGCGCCGGATGCTTCCGTGCCTGGAGTCCCGCGGGCCGGACGGGGCGGGCGTCTGGGAGCACGGGCGGATCGTCTTCGGACACCGACGGCTGAAGATCATCGACCTCAGCGAGGACGCCCGGCAGCCGATGACCGACGACGGCCTGGGGCTCACCGTGGTCTTCAACGGCTGCGTCTACAACTACCGGGAGCTGCGCGAGGAGCTGCGGGGGCACGGCTACACGTTCGCCTCCACGTCGGACACCGAGGTGATCCTCAAGGCGTATCACCGGTGGGGCGCCGACTGTGTCACCCGCTTCCTCGGCATGTTCGCCTTCGCGATCGCCGAGCACGACACCGGGACCGTCACGCTGGCCCGGGACCGGCTCGGGATCAAGCCGCTCTACCTGGCCGAGTCGCCGGGGCGGCTGCGGTTCGCGTCGACGCTGCCGGCGCTGCTCGCCGCGGGCGGGGTGGACACCATCATCGACCGGGTGGCGTTGCAGCACTACATGACGTTCCACTCGGTGGTGCCGGCGCCGCGCACCATCCTGTCCGGGATCCGGAAACTTCCGCCGGCCACGGTGCGGGTGGTCAAGGCCGACGGGACGGTCACCGACCGTTGCTACTGGACGGCGGACTTCGTGCGTACCACATCGATGGCCCCCGGCGAGTGGGCCGCGGCCGTGCGGGAGAAGCTGGATCTCGCCGTGCGGCGCCGGATGGTCGCCGACGTCCCGGTCGGCGTACTGCTCTCCGGCGGCCTCGACTCCAGCCTGGTCGTCGCCCTGCTGGCGGGTCAGGGCCAGCAGGGGCTCACCACGTTCAGCATCGGGTTCGAGTCGGCCGGCGGCGAGAGCGGCGACGAGTTCGTCTACTCGGATCTGATCGCCAAGCGGTTCGGGACCGAGCACCACCAGATCATGATCGGACACGATCGGTTCCTGCCCGCGGTGGACCGGGCCGTCGCGGCGATGAGCGAGCCGATGGTCAGCCACGACTGCGTCGCGTTCCACCTGCTCAGCGAGGATGTCTCCAAGCACGTCAAGGTGGTGCAGTCCGGACAGGGCGCCGACGAGATCTTCGCCGGTTACAGCTGGTATCCGCCCCTCGCCGGTGTCCCGCGTGAGCACGCCGTCGACGCGTACGCGAAGGAGTTCTTCGACCGGCCGCACGCCTCGCTGGCCCGGCAGCTGAGCCCGCGGTGGCACGTCGACTCCGACGTCAGCCGGGAGTTCGTCGCCCACAGCTTCGCGCGCCCGGGGGCGACCACCGCTGTCGATGCCGCGCTGCGGATCGACTCGCAGGTGATGCTGGTCGACGATCCGGTCAAACGGGTCGACAACATGACCATGGCGTGGGGGCTGGAGGCGCGCGTACCCTTCCTCGATCACGAGCTGGTGGAGCTCGCGGCGGCCTGCCCGCCCGAGCTGAAACTCGCGGCGGGCGGCAAGGGGGTGCTCAAGGACGCGGCCCGCGGACTCGTGCCGGACGAGGTGATCGACCGGACCAAGGGTTACTTCCCGGTGCCGGGTATCCGGCACCTGCAAGGGGCGATGCTGGACAGGGTGCGCGACGCGCTGTACGCGCCGGCGGCCCGGACCCGCGGGCTCTTCCGGCCGGAATACGTGCGGGCCCTGCTCGCCGACCCGAACACGCCACGAACGACACTCGGGGCGAACCAGCTGTGGCAGCTCGCGCTGCTGGAGATGTGGTTGCAGGACAAAAATCTCTAGGAGGTACGTGTTGGCAGGTCAGCTCCACCGCGCCGACGTCACCGTGCTGCCGGTCTTCCTCCGGCCGGCCGCCGAGATCGCCGGGAACTGGTCGGTGGCGCTGTCGCCGGACGGGCGGCACGCGGCGTACGTCTCCGACCGCGGCGGCACGCCTGCCGTCTGGGTCCAGCCGGTCGGCAGCGAGCTGGCCTTCCTGCTCGGCGGCGACGAGCCGGTCACCTCGGTGGCCTGGTCGTCCGGCGGCGGCTGGCTGGCCTGCCAGATCGCGCCCGGCGGCGGGCCCCGGCAGGAGGTCTGGCTGGTCCGGCCGGACGGCTCGGACCGCCACCAGGTGGCCGGTTTCGGCAGCGACACCGCCGAGAACATGCGCTGGCTGCCGGGACGGCCGGTGCTCGCGCTGACCGAGAACCTGACGGACGCGGTGCTGATCGACGTGGTCACCGGGACCCGCACGGTGATCGCCTCCGGAGAGCTGCTGTCGCTGTGCGACGTGGACCCCGCGGGACGGTTCGCGCTGCTGCGGCGCGGGCCGCGCGGTGCGCGCGAGATCCTCCTCAGAGACCTGGTCTCCGGTACGGAGGAGCGGGTCACCAGCGGCGAGCAGGCGGTCTTCAGCCCGGGCGGGGGCTGCGTCTACGCCCGGGGCGAGGACGGGGAGTTCCCGGCGCTGGTCCGGTTCGCCTCCGGGACGTGCGACCCGCTCGCCGCGGATCTCGCCGAGGTGGAGTCCTTCGCGATCACCGCTGACGGGCGGACCGCCGCGGTGCTCTGGAACGTCCACGGCGGCGAGTCCGCACTGGACCTGCTCGATCTGGACCACGGCTCGTCCTCGGCCACCCGGGTGCCGCTGCCCGGCCCGGTGGCCTCCGGCCTGACCTGGAGCTTCGACGGGTCGACGCTGGCGTTCACCGCGGAGGGGCCGGGACAGCCGCACGGGGTCTGGGCCTGCGACCGGGACGGCTCCGGCCTGCGGGCGATCTCCGCCGAGCCGGCCGCGCCCGACGCGGTGCGGCCGACGCTGGAGGAGTTCGCCGCCCACGACGGGCTGACGCTGACCGGGTGGCTGTTCGCCCCGCCCGGCGACGGGCCGTACCCCACGGTGATCTGGCTGCACGGCGGGCCGGAGGCGCAGGAGCGGCCGGGCCACGGGCCGCTGTTCCAGTCGCTGGCGCGGCAGGGCATCGCGGTCTTCGCACCGAACGTGCGCGGGTCGTCCGGGTTCGGGCGAGGCTTCGTGAACGCGGACAACCTCGCGCTGCGCTACGACGCGATCGAGGACGTCCGGTCCTGCGTGCGCCATCTGCGCGCGGCCGGGATCGCCGGCCGGACCGGTGTGATGGGCCGGTCCTACGGCGGGTACCTCACGCTGGCGGCGCTGTGCGCCTTCCCGGACCTCTTCGACGTCGGCGTCGACGTCTGCGGGATGTCCGACTTCGCGACCTTCTACGAGCACACCGAGCCGTGGATCGCCGCCGCCGCGATCAGCAAGTACGGCGACCCGGTGGCGGACGCCGCCCTTTTGCGCGACCTGTCCCCGATCCACCGGATCGACCGCCTGCGGGCCCCGCTGCTGGTCGTGCACGGCGAGAACGACACGAACGTCCCGGTCGTCGAGGCCGAGCAGGTGGTGGCCGCCTTGGCCACGCGCGGGGTGCCGCACCGCTACCTGCTCTTCCCCGGCGAGGGCCACGAACTGCTGCGCCGCTCGTCGCGGGCCGCGTACCTGCGGGAGACGATCGCCTGGCTGACCACTCACCTGCAGGCGACCAGCGCCAGCGCGATCATCGGATAGAGCAGGGCCGCCGCGCACGCCGCGACGACCCGGCTCACGACTGCCCGGCCGGATCGGCCCGCTCGGCCAGCCGCTCCAGCCGTTCCAGGCGCTCGATCAGCGGCTGGAGGGCGGCCGCCAGGAGCTGGGCCGGGTCGGGCGCCGCGGCGGCCCCGCTGGTCGACCGCAGCTGGGAGTAGCCGGACGCGGCGGCGGCGTTGGCCTGCAGGTGTCGGTATCCGGCCAGGGCCGAGGCGACCGCCCGGCGGGTCAGGCGGGGCTCGGCGCCGGCCGCGCGCAGGACCCGGCCGGCCGCCCCGTCGGGCTCGGCGACCAGCCCGAGCAGCAGATGCTCACACCCCACGTAGTTGTGCCCGAGGCCGACCGCCTCCCCCACGGCCAGCTCCAGCGCGCCCGCGGCCGGCACGCTGAAGCGCACGCCCCGGCCCGGCCCGGCCGCCTCGTCGTCCGGCTCGCGCTCCAGGTCGCGGGCCAGGCGCGCGGGCTCGATCTCGAGCGCCTGGAGCACGTGCACGGCCAGGTTGGCGCCCTCCTCGATCATCGCGCCGAGCAGGTCGCCGCTGCTGACCGACGCCCGGGACGCGGCGCCGGCCCGCGCGACGGCCAGGCCGAGCACGGTCCGGCCGCGACCGGTCATCAGCGGGAACCGCTCCTCCAGGTCGGCGCCGGACAGCTCGGCCAGCGACGTCTCCCGGATCGCGGTGACCCGGCGGACCGCCTGCTCCAGGGCCCGCTGGCAGATCGCGGAGACCGGGAGGCCGGTCGCCTTGACGGCGTCGGCCAGCTCGTCGGGCAGATAGACATTGATCTTCGGCATCGCGCGCACCTCCGGCAGGGTTGGGGTTATCAATATATACCCCCATAGGGGTTACAGACAACCGGATCAGTGGGCAAGCGCACGTTGCAGCTCGGGGACCTGCGGAGAAGGCTGGAATACGTACCTCGAGACCGCCCGAGTGGAAGGCGCCACATGTCCCTGCGACCCGGAGCCCGGGCCTGGGCGGTGTGGGCCGCCGGCCTAGCCGCATACGTCATCGCCGTTCTCAACCGCACCTCGCTCGGCGTCGCCGGGCTGGACGCGCAACACCGGTTCGACGTCGGCGCGAGCGCGCTGGCCAGCTTCGCGGTGCTGCAACTGCTCGTCTATGCCGGCCTGCAGATCCCGGTGGGGCTCCTGCTCGACCGATTCGGATCGCTGCGGTTGGTGGTCTCCGGCGCGCTCGTGATGGCCGCCGGGCAGGCGCTCCTGGCGTTCGCCGACGGGATCACCGGCGCGGTGGTGGCCCGGGTCCTGGTCGGCGCGGGCGACGCCATGACCTTCATCAGCGTGCTGCGCCTGGTCCCGCACTGGTTCCCGGCCCGCCGGGTCCCGCTGCTGACCCAGCTGACCGGGATCGTGGGGCAGCTCGGCCAGGTGCTCTCCGCCGTACCGCTGGCCGCTCTGCTCGCCGGACCGGGCTGGACCGCGGCCTTCCTCTCCTCGGCCGGCGCCGGGGTCCTCGTCACCCTGGCGGCGGTCGCCGCCCTGCACGACACCCCGGAGCGCCGGATGACCAGCGGCGACCCGGTGAACCTGCGCAAGCTGGGCGCCGACGTGGCGCACGCGTGGCGGCACCCGGGCACCCGTTTGGGACTGTGGACCCACTTCACCACCCAGTTCACCGGCACCGTCTTCGCGCTGATGTGGGGCGTCCCGTTCCTGATCGCCGGCGAGGGCCTCAGCCGCGGCACGGCCAGCACGCTGCTCACCCTGTTCGTGCTGGTCGGGATGGCCACCGGCCCGGTGCTCGGAGCGCTGGTGCAGCGCTATCCGCTGCGCCGCTCGCTGCTGGTGCTCGGCATCGTCGGGCTCAACCTGGGCGCCTGGGCGCTGGTCCTGCTCTGGCCCGGCCGGGCTCCGCTGCCGGTGCTGATCCTGCTGGTCGTGGCGCTCGGCTCGGGCGGCCCCGGTTCGATGATCGGGTTCGACTACGCGCGCACGTTCAATCCCCCGCACCGCCTCGGCACCGCCACCGGGGTCGTCAACGTCGGCGGGTTCGTCGCCTCGCTGCTCACCATCGAGCTGGTCGGCCTGATCCTGGACGCCCGCACCGGCGGCAGTGCGGACTATCACATCGCCGACTTCCGGGTCGCCATGTCGGTGCAGTTCCTCGTCGCCGCGGTGGGCCTGACCGGCATCCTGCGCACCCGGAAACTGGCCCGTCGCCGCCTCGAGGAGGAGGAAGGCATCGTCATCCGGCCCCTGCGGGTGGCGCTCGCCGAGCGGCGGGGTTTGGCATTCAGCCGTGCGGTTAAGGCGGAAAGCTGGCGCGACTGAGAGGAGGCACATGACCGAGCACGCGCAGCCCCGGAAGTGGGCCGGCATCGACATTCCGAAGACCATCGCCGGCACGCTCGCGGCGGTCTCCGCCGCGGTGGTCGGCTCCTTCCTCGGGGTGGCCGGCACGCTCGTCGGCGCCGCGGTGGCGAGTCTGGTCAGTTCTGTCGGCACCGAGATCTACCACCGTTACCTGGACCGGGGCACGAAGAAGCTGCAGGCCGCGTTCGTGACCGCGCCGGCCGCCGTCGGGACGCCCGAGGTGACAGCGGCGCCGGCCGAGGACGTGGCGCCGTCCGGGACCCCTCGCAAGATCCGCTGGAAGCGCGTCGGGCTGGTGGCCGGGGCGCTGTTCGTGCTGGCGATGGGCACGCTGACCGCGGCCGAGCTGCTGGCCGGACGTTCGGCTGCCGATGCCACCAGCGGGCGGGACAGCGGGGCGCCCACCGTGTTCAACTGGACCGGCGACCACTCCGGCGACGTCGCTCCGAAACCGGCGCCGTCGGCCACGCCTGCCACCAGCGGCCCGACGAGGGCCACGACCACCGCGCCGGCCGGCTCGGACACCGCCACGACGTCGCCGGAGCCGCAGCAGCAGACCACCGGCGCCCCGGCCGACCCGACGCCGACCGGCGGCACCGAGACCGGACCCGACACGGGGACCGGGAGCGACACGGGCACCGGCACCGGGAGCGACACGGGCACGGGCACCGGGACCGACAGCGGCTCCGAGCAGGGCGGCGGCCCGAATCAGCAGCAGGGCACCGCAGAACAACCGCAGCAGTAGGAAGGAGATCGAGATGGACGCCAAGGGCGTTCTCGAGGAGGCGTACGGCCGCCTGCCCGACCTGGTCGACACCGCGATCCGCGGCCTCACCCCGGAGCAGCTCCACTGGGCGCCGAAGCCCGGCGCGAACTCGATCGGCTGGCTGGTCTGGCACCTCACCCGGGTGCAGGACAGCCACCTCGCCGAGGTCCTCGACACCGAGCAGGTGTACGTCACCGGCGACTGGGCCGCCCGGTTCGGGCGCAAGTCCGACCCCTCCGACACCGGCTACGGGCACACGGCTGCCGATGTGGCGGCGGTGCGGCCGGAGAGCGCGGCGGCGCTGAGCGAGTACTACCGGGCCGTGCACGACCGGACCGGGGAGTTCCTGCGCGGCCTGAGCGAGGCGGACCTGGACCGGGTGGTGGACCGGAACTGGGATCCGCCGGTCACCCTGGGGGTCCGGCTGATCAGCGTCTATGACGACGATGCTCAGCATGCCGGGCAGGCCGCGTACATCCGCGGACTGCTTCCCTGAGCTTCCCGGCGCTTCCCGGCGCCGGCGCTTTTCCGGGCGCCCCATTGTCCGGCCGCCCGGCGTTCCCGGGCGCCTCGCACTATCCGAACGCTCGGCCCTTTTCCGGCGTCCGGCGCTTATCGGGCGCCCCACCCGACATCCCTCACGCCCTGCCCGGACCTGCCGGCCGACCCCCAGAGGCGCCGCAGCCGTCACCAGACACGCCTCACCACCGGCGGGCACCCGCCGGCTGGCCACCGGACCGCCCCTCAGCAACCGTCAGACACCTCTGGTGGCAGCCGGGGACGAGGGGCGGGGGGTCAGCCGCCGGGAGGGAGCGCGCGCACGAGGCACCTCCCGAGCCCGTCCCGCAGGCCCGAGGACGAACGGCTCCGCCCGGTTCACGCCGAGGCGGGCTCGCTCAGCGGCAGCCGCACCAGGAACCTGGTGTCACCCGGCCGGGACTGCAGCGAGATGTCGCCGCCATGGCCGTTGACCACGATCCGGTACGAGATGTCCAACCCGAGCCCGGTCCCCTCCCCCACCGGCTTGGTGGTGAAGAACGGCTCGAACACCCGCTTCTTGATCCCGTCGGGCACACCGGGGCCGGTGTCCCCGATCGAGACCACGACCCGCTCGTCCTCCTGGTAGGTCCGGATGGTCAGCGTCCCGGAACCGGCCATCGCCTGCACCGCGTTGTCGATCAGGTTGGTCCACACCTGGTTCAGCTCGGCGGGGTGGACCGGGATCTGCGGCAGCGACCGGTCGTACTCCTTGACCACCTTGATGCCGCCGTCAGTGATCTTGTGGGAGAGCATCACCAGGGTGCTGTCCAGTCCGGTGTGCACGTCGATCCACTGGTGTGCCGACCGGTCCAGGTGCGAGTACTGCTTGGCGGCGTTGACCAGCGAGGACACCCGGCTGGTGGCGTCCTCGATGTCGCTCATCAGCTGCTCGGTCTCCAGCGCGTACCCGATCCAGTGGATCGCCTGGTCGAGCAGGTCGGGCGACTCCAGCCGGGACTCCACCTCGAGCAGGCACTCGGTGTCGATGCCGCCCTGGGCGAAGACCGGCGCCACGTCCCAGGCGTTGCCGATGCCACGCTCGTCCATCCAGTCGCCGAGCTCGTCCTCCAGGTCGGCTATCTGCATGGCGGTGCGCACCGGCGCCTTGGCGGCCCGCTCGATCACCTCCTCCTGGAGGTTGAGCAGCGCGATCAGGCGGTCCGGCGGAACCTTGCCCTTGGCCAGCTTGCCGAGTTTCATCCGCATGCCGGCGACCCGCTCGCGCAGCGCGCCGGTGGCCCGGGAAGCCGCCGCGGCCGGGTTGTTCAGCTCGTGCATCAGGCCGGCCGAGAGCGCGCCGAGCGCCTGCAGCCGCTGCCGCTCCCCGATCGCCGCCTGCGAGCTGCGCATCCCCAGCGTCAGACCCTCCAGCAGGTGGATCGCCATCGGGAACCACTCGCGCATCATCCAGCCGAAGTCCTCGGCGGAGAGCACGAAGAACTCGGAGTCGGAGAGCGCCCGCATGCTGCCCAGGTAGCTGCGCGGCACGCCGTCGTCGCGCAGGTACGCGTTGGTCGCGCCCATGTAGACGCCGCGCTGCTCGGTGCGGCTGGTCTGCACGTCGTCCTGCCCGACCCGGCGGCTCAACGCGACAGTGCCGCTGAGCAGCACGAAGAACTGCGTGGCCGGGTCACCCTCGCGCAGCACCAGGCCGCCGCCGGCCACCCGCATGGTGCAGCCGTGGTCGGCGATCCAGGCGAGCTGGTCGTCGGTCAGCTTCTCGAACAGGAACAGGGTCTTCAGCTCGGCCGGGGTGAGCCGTCCCGGCTCGCAGGGAGAGAGCCGGATCTCTTCGGTCTCCGTGGTCATGGCTACTGCGCCTCCAGGTAACGATGGACCAGCGCGACGGCCATCGCGCCCTCACCGACCGCCGAGGCCACCCGTTTGATCGAGTTGGCCCGGACATCGCCGGCGGCGAAGATGCCGGGAACACTGCTCTCCAGATAGAACGGATCGCGGTCCCGATCCCATCCCCGCGGGCGTTCCCCGTTCGTGAGAAGGTCCGATCCGGTCCGGATGAAGCCCTTCTCGTCCCGGGCGACCGCGTCGCCCAGCCACTCGGTCCGCGGCTCCGCCCCGATGAAGACGAAGAGGTAACCGCACTCGACGGTGGCCTTCGTGCCGTCCTTGCTGTCACAGATGGTGATCGCCTGCAGGTGACCGTCGCCCTGCGCGCCGATCACCTCGCACCGGGTGCGCACCTCGATGTTCGCCACCTGGGCCAGTTGCTGGATCAGGTAGTACGACATCGACGACTCCAGCGAGTCGCCGCGGATCAGCAGCGTGACCTTCCGTGCGTATTTCGCGAAGAAGAGCGCGGCTTGGCCGGCCGAGTTCGCCCCGCCGACGATGTAGACGTCGCTGCCGGCGCAGGCCGGTCCCTCGGTCGACGCCGAGCCGTAGAAGACGCCCGACCCGGTCAGGCCGGAGACCCCCTCGGCCAGCAGCGGCCGGTACGAGACGCCGGTGGCGAGCAGGATCGCGTGCGCCGAGACCTCACCGCCGTCCGCGAACGTCAGGGTCCGCGCCGAGCCGTCCGCCCGCAGGCCGACGACCTCGCGGGTGTTCAGCGTCTCGGCGGCGAACTTGTCGGCCTGCCGGCGGGCCCGGTCGGTGAGCTGCGCGCCGGAGATGCCGTCCGGGAAGCCCAGATAGTTCTCGATGCGGGAACTCTGGCCGGCCTGGCCGCCCACCGCCTGCCGCTCGATCAGCAGCGTCTTCAGGCCCTCGGAGCCGCCGTAGACCGCGGCGCCGAGCCCGGCCGGTCCGCCGCCCACGATGATCAGGTCGTAGAAGTCGCGGCCCGGGTTGGTGGACAGGCCGGCGGCCTCGGCCACCTCCTGCACGCTGGGGCGCGGCAGCGTTCGCCCGTCCGCGGTGACCACCAGCGGGATCGACTCCGGCCCGGCGTCCGCCGCCTCCATCAGGCGGCGGCCCTCCGGATCGTCGGCGCCGAAGTATTTGTACGGCACCAGGTTGCGGGCGAGGAAATCGCGGATCTGGAACGACGGCTCGCTCCACCGGTGCCCGACCAGGCGGATGTCTGGCAGCTCCGGCTCGCCGCTGGCCTGCCACGCGTCGAGCAGCGCGTCCAGCACCGGGTAGAGCTTCTCCTCCGGCGGATCCCACGGCTTGAGCAGGTAGTGGTCGACGTCGACCAGGTTGATCGCCTGGATCGCGGCGTCGGTGTCCGCGTACGCCGTGAGCAGGGCCCGCCGCGCGTGCGGGAACAGGTCCATCGCCTGCTCCAGGAACTCGATGCCGTTCATCTGCGGCATCCGGTAGTCGGCGAGCATCACGGCGACCCGCCCGCCGCGCAGCTTCAGCTCCTTCAACACGTCCAGCGCCTCGGTGGCGGAGCCGGCCCGGATGATCCGGTAGTGGTCGCCGTAGTGGCGGCGCAGGTCACGTGCGATGGCCCGGGACACCGAGGGATCGTCGTCGACGGTGAGGATCGCGGGTTGGCCCATGTCTGGTTACCTCAGCTCACATCGTTGTACTCGGGGTGGCGTTCCAGATAGCCGGCGACGAACGGGCAGGTCGCGGTGACCGGAGTGGCCCGCGCCCGGGCGTCGGCCAGGGCCGCCGAGACCAGCCGGCCGGCCAGGCCACGACCGGAGAAGGCCTGGTCGACCTCGGTGTGCAGCAGCTCGATGCGGTCCCCGTGGCGGCGGTAGTGCAGCGCCCCGGCGACCTCGCCGCCGAGCACGATCTCGTAGCGGTCTCGCTCGAAGCTGTCCACCACGACCGCGTCACCGGCGTCGTAGTCGCCGGCCTGGGCGCTGCCCTCCACCCGCAGCTTGCGCCGGGCCCGCTCGTAGAACGACGTGCGGCCGAAACGGATCACCTGAGCGGCGGCCGGGATCGGCTCGATCTCGATGGAGGCGCCGGCTTCGGCGTACCCCTCGATGATCCCGTCCACCTCGATCGCCAGCCGGCCGCTGGTGGTCAGCACGTCCAGGCGGAGATGCTCGGAGGTGTCCAGCACCAGCGAGCGGTTGAACGAGGAGTGCGCGGCGGCGGCGCTGACGATCAGACCCTCCACGTTCGGCGAGACGATCGGGCCGCCGGCGGAGAAGCTGTACGCCGTGGAGCCGGTGGGGGTGGAGACGATCACGGCGTCCGCCGCGTAGTTGACGAAGCGCTTGCCCTCCACCTTGATCCCCACCGCGGCCAGCCCGTGACCGGGCACCCGGACCAGGGCGATGTCGTTGAAGGCGGTCACCGTCCGCCCGTCCGGCAGGGTGGTGCGCACGGCGGTGCGCGACTCGATCCGGTACGAATGTTCGTCGATGGCGGAGAGCGCGTCCTTCAAATCCGGCAGGTCGACCTCGGCGAGGAAGCCCAGGCGTCCCACGTTCACCCCGAGCACCGGTGTCTTGCGGCCCTCTACCAGCCGCAGCGCGCGCAGCATGGTGCCGTCGCCGCCCAGGCTGACCAGCAGGCCGGCCCGCTCCACCATGTCCTCGGCGGACACCGCCACCGCGCTGCAGTCGATCCGGGTGATCTCGTCGGGCAGGCCCAGCACCGTCACCCCGCGGGCTGCCGCCCAGTTCACGATCGCGTCGACGGCCGAACCGCAGTCCCGCCGCGGGTGCAGCACCAGGCCGACCACTTCGATCATGCCCATTCGCGTCCCCTTCGCTCCCGCTCGTGCGGTCCCGGCCTCATTTTGCCGGTGCCAGCCTCGCATGCCGCACGCGAGATCGGCGAGCTTCGGCGCCGTGGCGGGGAGCACGTGATTTTTCCCCGGGGCGGGGCGTCGTCGTACCCACTGTGGTGAATGTCGATCCGGATGCGGGGGACGGTCAGAGACGGGTGGCCAGGGCCAGGAAGCGGTCCGTGCCGTCCTCGTACGAGGTCGGCACCCACCCGGAGGCCGCCAGCAACGGAGTCAGCCGGGTCTCCCCGAGCGGCTCGTCCGGCCGCAGCGTGCGCCCGTGCCGGGCGGCCAGCGCCGCCCGGCCCACCGGGTGGAAGATCGCCAGGCGCCCGCCGGCCCTGGTCACCCGGGCCAGCTCGGCCAGACCGGCCACCGGATCCGGCAGGTGGTTCACCAGCCCGGCCGCGAAGATCACGTCGGCGGTGGCGTCCGCGACCGGCAGGCGGCGGGCGTCCGCGACGACCAGGGTGGCCGCGCTGTCCCGGCCGGCCCGGGCCGCCTCGGCCAGCATGCCCGGCGTGAAGTCCAGACCGATCACCCGGCCGGTCGGCCCGGCCGCGCCGGCCAGCGCCGGCAGCGCCCGCCCGGTGCCGCACCCCACGTCCAGCACGACGTCGCCGGGCCGGACCCCGGCCTGCTGGACGGCCTCGGCGTACGCCGGCAGGTCGTCGCCGAACTTGACGTCCCAGTTCGCCGCCCGGGCGGTGAAGAACGCCCGGCTCTCCGAGAGGTACCACCGGTCCGGGTCGGCCAGCGACGGGTGCACGTGCCGGATCACCGGCCAGTCCGGGTCCCGGTGGTCGATCACCACCTGGGCGCGCCGCTCCCCGTCCCCCGCGATGAACCGGTTCCGCGGACCGCCCCGCAGGTAGACCAGGATCTGGTCGGTGGCCGGCTCCAGCACGTTGAGCGCCGAGCCGGAGCCGCCTCCGCCCGGCCCGATCAGTCCCAGCACGGCGTCGATGTTCCAGGCCCGGGCCGAGGGCGGGAACGCCGCGGCGAGCCGTGCGGCGAAGTGGGCCGCCGCGCCCGGGTCGCCGCCGTCGACGATCACGGTGAGCGGCGCCCGCGGCGTCAGCACCTCGGCCAACAGGGCGGCGACTTCGCTAATCCGTTCCGGCACGCCCACCAGAATGCAGCCGGGCTGTGACCCGCGCAACGTTTCATTCACCCGAGCACGCCGGTGTGAGCTGCGGTGATCCGCGGCTACCGTTCCCGGCATGGAGTCACTGGAGCTGGCCGATTTCCGGGCCGCGGTCGCCCGCATGTACCTCGGCGCGGGCGATCTGTCGGATTTCCGCACCCGCCGGGACGAGCTGTTCGCCACCCATCCGCAGTCGCCGATCCCGCCCGGGGAACGTGCGACCTTCGACGGCCTGCGGTACTACCCGGCCGACGAGGCGGCGATCGTCGACGTGCCGCTGCGGCCGGCGGACGGGGAGCTGGCCATCGACACCGGCGGCCCGGACGGCGTCGTCCGGTACACCCGGGCCGGGATCCTGCGGACCCCGTTCGGCGAGCTCACGCTCTGGTGGATCGCCGCCTACGGCGGCGGCCTGTTCCTCCCGCTCCGCGACGGCACGTGCGGCGATCAGACGTACGGTGGTGGCCGCTACCTCACCGACACCGTCAAGGGCACGCACGGCCGCGGCGTCCAGTGGCTCGGCTCCGACCGGGTCCGGCTGGACTTCAACTATCTCTACAACCCCAGCTGCGCGTACGACCCCCGGTGGGCGTGCCCGCTGGCCCCACCGGAGAACCGCGTCACGACCCGCTTGGAGGTCGGCGAACTGACGTACCACTGACCTGGTCGCGGCCAGGGTCGCGCGGCACACACCCCGGGCACTCGGCACTGCCCCTGGATCCAGTCGCGATTGGTCGGACACCACCAGCCCCGGTGGGCTCACCGGGGCGGGCCGGCCGCGCGGTCGGACCAGGAGCGGCCGGTGGCCAGGTTGACGGCGCCGCCGTCGTGGACGGCGTCGCGGACGGCGCGGGCCAGCGGGGTGCCCCAGTGGGACCTCGGGCCGCCGTAGGGGGCCGGCTCGCCGGTGGCCGGGCACAGGACGGCGACGGCGTCCGTCGCCGTGCCGGTGGCGGTCAGGCCCAGGTCGCTCAGGGCCTGGGTCTTCGCCTCGGTGGCGGTGACCACCGCGTTGATCAACGCGCCGTCGGCCAGGCGCTGCGGGACCCAGACGACGATGTTGACGGTGCCCGGGTGGTGGCCGTGACCGGTGACGCCTGGCTCGGCGGCACGGATCGGGGCGCCCAGGCCGACGGTGGCGTAGACGTGCACGCCGTCCTCGACGGCGGCGACCACGTCGTGCACGTCGACGCCGGTGAGCAGGCCGATGCCGGGGCCGGTGAGGTTCAGTCCGGCGGCCAGAGCGGTCAGGTGGGCCTCCGGGTCGGGGCGGGCGTAGGACATCGGGACGCTGGCGTTGATCAGCCACCCGCGGAGGCCGGCGCCGCCGCCCAGGACCGCGCTGGAGGCGGCGAGCACCGGCTCCGGGAACCGCCAGAGCAGCAGCGGAACCTCGTGGCCGTCCTCCTTGCGATGCGTCAGGGACGGTTCGGCGAACATGCGGCACCAGCTCCCGGAAGTAACCACGACCGACGCGCGTTTTGCCCGTCGATGACGAGAGTGCCGAAGCCGGCCGGGTCCTGTCCGGCGATCACGCGGGTACGACGCGAGGCCGCGAAATAGAGCCCTTCGGCCTTAGGTGGTCGTGCCCCCGCGGGGCAACATTGAGGTATGAGCGAGGTCGAGCAGGCACTGGTGCGAGCGGCGGACGCGGCACGGCTCGCCCCTTCGATCCACAACACCCAGCCGTGGCGCTGGGTGGTCCGGGCCGACCGGCTGGAGCTGTTCGCGGTGGCCGAGCGCCAGCTGCGCGCCCAGGACCCGGACGCCCGGATGTTGCTGATCAGCTGCGGGGCGGCGCTGCACCACGCCCGGGTCGCGCTGGACGCCGAGGGCTGGGCGCACACGGTGGAGCGGGTCGGTTCGCTGGCGCCGGACGCGCCGCTCGCGGTGATCACGCCAGGGGAGCGGCGGACCGCCGAGGCGGAGGCGACGCGGCATCTGCAGATGTTGCAGGTGCGGCGCACCGACAGGCGCACGGTCCGCGACGAGGCGGTGCCCGAGGACGTGCTGGACCAGCTGGTCAAGGCGGCCGAACAGGCCGGGGCGCGGCTGCACGTGCTGGGCCGGGACCAGGTTCTCGAGCTGGCCGTCGCGGTGGAGCGGGCGCAGGCGGCCGAGGCCGCCGACGACCGGGCGCGGGCCGAGCTGGCCACCTGGGTGGGCGGCGAGCGGCCGGAGGGCACCGGCATCCCGTCGTCGGCGCTGCCCGCCGAGATGCCGCTGACCACTGTCGCGGAGCGCGACTTCCAGACCGCCGGGACGGTCGAGGCCGGCGCTGGGCACGACCGGAGCGCGACGTACGCCGTGCTGTACGGCACCGGGGACGCCGAGCCGGACTGGCTGCGCGGCGGGGAGTCGTTGAGCCGGCTGTGGCTGGCCGCCACCGAGCACGCGGTGACCGTGCTGCCGTTCAGCGGGCCGGTGGAGGTCCCGTTCACCCGGGACGCGCTGCGCCGGATGCTGGGCGGCGCCGGAGTTCCCTACCTGGCGCTGCGTCTCGGCCTGCAGGACCCGGCCCGGACCGCTCCCCCGCACACCCCCCGCCTCCCCGCCACCCAGGTGATCCGGGTCGAGGACTGACCCGGTCAACCCACCGCCACCCCGCTCCCACCGTTCCCAGCCGACCACCCCAACCGGCCCTACCGGAACCACAACGCAGTTCGCCCGTCGGTGACCAGGCCATCAGGCGCCAGCGTGGCCATCAGACGCCGCGAAGGCACCCAGGAAGCGGTCCCGGAACGTGTTCATCGGCCACACCGGCGCGTCCGCGGCCGGCTTGATGCCGCTGGTCCAGCCCCAGGACGAGATCCGGTCGAAGATCTTGGGGTCCTTGGCGACGATGGTGATCGGCACGTCGTGGCCGGCGTTCTGTCCGACCACCACCGAGGCCGGCTGGTGGTCGCCGAGGAAGACCATGACCAGGTTGTCGTCGCCGTACTTGGCGGCCCAGTCGACCAGGCTGTCGACCGAGTAGGCGATCGATCGGGCGTACTCGGTGCGGATCCTCTTGTCGTCCTTCCAGACGTCCTTGGCGGTGGGGGCGCTCCGCACCAGCGGGCCGTAGACGCTGCCGTCGCCGAGCTGGTCCCAGTCGAGCATGCCGGGGACCGGCGCCCACGGGGTGTGGCTGGAGGTGAGGGTGATCTCGGCGAGCAGCGGGCCGCGGCCCGGCTTGCCGTACTCGAACTTCTGGAACTGCGACAACGCGTACTGGTCGGGCATCGGTGACCAGCTGAGCTGCGGGCCGTGGTAGTTGAGCGCGGCCTTGTCGTAGACCTGGTCGTACCCGTAGAACTGGCCCTCCGGCCAGGCGTAGATGACGCCCGGCTCGATGCCCACCGTGCGGTGCCCGGCGTTCTTGAACGTCCGGGTCAGCGTGAGCCGGTCGGTCGCCATCAGGCTGCGGTAGCGGGACTCGTTGTCGACCCACATGCCGGACAGGAACGTGGAGTGCGCGAGCCAGCTGCCGCCGCCCGCGGTGGACGAGGTGAGGAATCCGCTGCGAGCGCCGAACCCGGCCGCGGCCAGCTTCTTGTCGCCGCCGGCGAGCGCGGTGAGCACGGCGCCGTTGAACTCGGGGTTCTCCACCGCGTCCCGGCCGTAGCTCTCCACGAAGGAGATCACCACGTCCTTGCCGCGCAGCGCGGTGAGCAGCTGGTCGCCCGGCTGGTCGCGGTACGCGTCGTTGAGCGCTTCCTGGGTGAACCTGCGCTTGTCCGCGAGGTCCTCGGGCAGCGCCAGCGCGGTGTCCCGGGCCAGGTCGGCCGCGGCGGTCGAGGCGACCGGGATGCCGCCGATCAGCTGGTAGCTCATCGCGAACAGGGCGATCCAGGTGATTCCGGCGACGCCCAGCGTGCCCGCGGCGAGCCGCCGGTGTCCCACAGCGACCGTGGTGAGCCGCAGCATGGCCCAGGCCATCCCGGCGATCAGCAGCACGGCGAGCAGGATCGCGCCGACCGCGACGCCGACCGCGGAGGCCTTGCCGGCCGAGTCGATCAGGAAGTTGAAGCCGTCGTCGAAGAGCGTCCAGTCCAGCGCCGGGTCGAACCGGCGGGCCAGCACCGCGAAGAAGCCGATGTCGATCAGCTTCACCACGGTGAGCGCGCCGAGCACCAGGCCCAGGCCGGCGGCCAGCCAGCGGCGCGCTCGCGGCGGCGCGACCAGCAGCACCACACCGGCGACCAGCGCCTCGACCGGGATCCGGACCAGCGCGGTGTACCAGTGGTTGCCCGGCGGGAGCCGGGTGATCTGGTCCGGCAGGACCAGCGCGAGGAAGACGAGGACTGCGGCGAAACCCGTGGTCACCTGACGGACGACCCGGCGGTACGGCTTGGCTGGTTGGCTCACGTTCCCTTGATACGCCGGTATGCCGTTCGCGGTTCGACGACAGGCCCATGACAAAAGTCAGTGGATGAGTGAGCGCTCGCTCATTACTGTGTCCGTCGTGGAGAACCGACGCAGACGTCAACCGGCCCTCGCGCCGGACGAGCGGCGGGCCGCATTGATCGCGGCGACCATCCCGCTGCTGCACGAACACGGTGTCGAGGTGAGCACCCGGCAGATCGCGAACGCCGCCGGGGTCGCCGAGGGCACCATCTTCGGCGTCTTCAGCAACAAGAACGAGCTGGTGGTCTGCTCGGTGGTCAAGGCGCTGGACCCGCAGCCCACGCTGGACGCGCTGGCCGCCATCGACCGCTCGGCGGACCTGCGGTCCCGGCTGATGCGGGCGGCCGACATCGTGCACACCCGGTTCACCGAGAACGCGGGCCTGATGCACTCGGCCCGGCGCCTGATCATCACGGGCGAGAGCAGCCCGGACGCCCGCGAGCGGATGAGCTCGACCCGCGGGCGGTTGCTGGCCGCCGTGACCGAGGTGCTCCAGCCGGACGCGGCCCGGCTGCGGGTGTCGCCGGCCAAGGCGGCCCGGCTGCTGCTGCTCTACTGCGGCGCCAACACGTTCGGCCCGTTCGGCGACGGCGAGGAGTTCAACGGCGCCGAGCTGGCGTCGCTGCTGCTGGACGGCATCCTGCACGACAAACCAGAAGATTCGGGGGAGCAAGCGACGTGCTGATGAGACTGCTTCGCGTGCACCTGCGGCCGTACTGGAACACGATCGGCCTGATCGTGTTCTTCCAGTTCCTGCAGACGCTCGCGACGCTCTACCTACCGACCCTGAACGCCGACATCATCGACAACGGCGTGATCAAGGGGGACACCGGTTACGTGATGCGGGTCGGCGGCGGGATGCTCGGCATCACCGTGCTGCAGATCGCGGCGCAGATCGTGGCTGTGTACTTCGGGGCGCGCACCGCGATGGCGGTCGGCCGCGACGTGCGTGAGTCGATCTTCAGCCGGGTGCAGACGTTCTCGGCGCGCGAGGTGGGCCAGTTCGGCGCGCCGTCGCTGATCACCCGGACCACCAACGACGTACAGCAGATCCAGATGCTGGTGCTGCTCACCTTCACGCTGATGGTCTCGGCGCCGATCATGTGCGTCGGCGGCATCGTGCTGGCGCTGCGCCAGGACGTGCCGCTCTCCTCGCTGCTGCTGGTGATCATCCCGATCCTGATCGGCGTGGTCGGCCTGATCATCAGCCGGATGCGGCCGCTCTTCCGCGGCCTGCAGGTCAAGCTGGACCGGGTCAACCAGGTGATGCGCGAGCAGATCACCGGCATCCGGGTGATCCGGGCGTTCGTCCGCGACGATCGCGAGCGGGCACGCTACGAGGTGGCGAACGACGACCTCACCCAGGTCTCGCTGAGGGCCGGCAAGATCATGGCGCTGATGTTCCCCACCGTGATGCTGATCGTGAACCTGTCCAGCGTGGCCGTGCTCTGGTTCGGCGGGCACCGGATCGACAGCGGCGCGATGCAGGTCGGCGCGCTCACCGCGTTCCTCAGCTATCTGATGCAGATCCTCATGTCGATCATGATGGCCACCTTCATGTTCATCATGATCCCGCGGGCCGAGGTGTGCGCCGAGCGGATCCAGGAGGTGACCTCCACCGCGACCTCGGTGACGCCGCCCGCGGCGCCGGTCACCGAGGTGACCCGGCACGGCGAGCTGGAGCTGCGCGAGGTCAGCTTCCGCTATCCGGGGGCCGAGGCCGCGGTGCTTTCCGAGGTACGTCTCATCGCCCGCCCCCGGGAGGTGACAGCGATCATCGGATCCACCGGCAGCGGCAAGACCACCCTGCTCAACCTGATCCCCCGGCTGTTCGACGCCACCGAGGGCAGCGTGCTGGTGGACGGTGTGGACGTCCGCGAGCTGGACCCGGCCCTGCTCTCCCGGCTGGTCGGCATCGTGCCGCAACGGCCGTACCTGTTCACCGGCACGGTCGCCACCAACCTGCGGTACGGCAATCCGGACGCCACCGACGAGCAGCTCTGGGAGGCCCTGGAGATCGCCCAGGCCAAGGGCTTCGTGGAGAAGATGGACGGCCGGCTGGACGCCCCGATCGCGCAGGGCGGCACCAACGTGTCGGGTGGGCAGCGGCAGCGGCTGGCGATCGCGCGGGCGCTGGTGCACCGGCCGGAGATCTACCTGTTCGACGACTCGTTCTCGGCGCTCGACTACGCGACGGACGCCGCGCTGCGGGCCGCGCTCACCGAGTACATCGCGGACGCCACAGTGGTGATCGTGGCGCAGCGGGTCAGCACCATCCGGGACGCCGACCGGATCGTGGTGCTCGACGACGGCCGCGTGGTGGGGACCGGCACGCACGAGGAACTCATGGACGGCAACCCCACGTACCGCGAAATTGTCTTGTCCCAGCTCACCGAACAGGAGGCCGCGGCGTGACCGACCGCACCGCAGCGAAGCAAGGGCCAGGCGAGCGCGCCCGGGGAGGCACAGCGTGACCGCGCCCAACCGCCCGCCCGCGCGGCCGGTGGGCGGCCCGCCGGCCGCCCGGATGATGATGGGAGCCGGCGGACCGCCGGAGAAGCTGCAGGATTTCAAGGGCTCCACCAAGCGCCTGCTCAAGATGCTCGCGCCGCAGCGCGCGCTGGTCGGCCTGGTGCTGCTCTTCGGTGTGGCCTCGGTCTTCCTGTCGGTGCTGGGCCCGCGGCTGCTCGGCCACGCCACCGACGTGATCTTCGACGGCGTGGTCGGCAGGATGCTGCCGGCCGGCGTCACCAAGGCGGAGGCCGTCGAGGGGCTGCGCCGGCAGGGCAACGGCAAGGTCGCCGACCTGCTCGCCGGGATGAACGACGTGATCCCCGGCCAGGGCATCGACTTCGACAAGCTGTTGCGGGTGCTGGCCTGGGTGGTCGTGGTCTACCTGTTCGCCTGGGTCTTCGGCGTGTTCCAGGGCCGGATCACCGCGCGGGTGGTGCAGACCGCCGTCTTCGACCTGCGCAACCAGGTCGAGGCGAAGCTGTCCCGGCTGCCGCTCTCCTATTTCGACAAGCAGGCGCGCGGTGAGGTGCTCAGCCGCGCCACCAACGACACCGACAACATCGCGCAGACCCTGCAGCAGACGTTCGCGCAGCTCATCACGGCGCTGCTGACGGTCGTCGGGGTGCTCGGGATGATGTTCTGGATCTCGCCGCTGCTGGCGCTGATCGCGCTGGTCACCATTCCGGTGTCGTTCTTCCTGACCACGTTCATCGGCAAGCGGGCCCAACCGCAGTTCGTCGCCCAGTGGAAGACCACCGGCCGGCTCAACGGGCACATCGAGGAGATGTTCACCGGGCACTCGCTGGTCAAGGTGTTCGGCCGGCAGCACGAGGCCGAGCAGACCTTCCGTGAGCACAACGACCAGCTGTTCGCCTCCAGTTTCCGCGCGCAGTTCATCTCCGGCATGATCCAGCCGGCCATGATGTTCATCAGCAACGTGAACTACGTGCTGGTCGCGGTGGTCGGCGCCCTGCGGGTGACGTCCGGCTCGCTGTCACTGGGCGAGGTGCAGGCGTTCATCCAGTACTCGCGCCAGTTCAGCCAGCCGCTGACCCAGGTGGCCAGCATGGCCAACCTGGTGCAGTCCGGGGTGGCCTCCGCCGAGCGGGTGTTCGCCCTGCTCGACGCGCCCGAGCAGACACCGGACCCGGCGCCGCTGGAGATGCCGCCGGTCCAGGGCCGGATCGCGTTCGAGAACGTGTCGTTCCGCTACACCCCGGACCAGCCGCTGATCGAGAACCTGTCGCTGGCCGTCGAACCGGGGCAGACCGTCGCGATCGTCGGGCCGACCGGGGCCGGTAAGACCACACTGGTCAACCTGCTGATGCGGTTCTACGACGTGACCGGCGGCCGGATCACCCTGGACGGGGTGGACATCGCGACCATGCCCCGCGAGCAGCTGCGGGAACAGATCGGGATGGTGCTGCAGGACACCTGGCTGTTCGGCGGGACGATCGCGGAGAACCTCGCGTACGGGGCGGACGACCACGACGAGGCGGCGATCGTCCGGGCCGCCGAGGCCGCACACGTCGACGGGTTCGTCCGGATGCTCCCGGAGGGCTACGAGACGACGCTCGACGAGGAGGGATCGAACGTCAGCGCCGGCCAGAAGCAGCTGATCACGATCGCCCGGGCGTTCCTGGCCGAGCCGAGCATCCTGATCCTGGACGAGGCGACCAGCTCGGTGGACACCCGCACCGAGGTGCTGATCCAGCGGGCGATGAACACGCTGCGGACCGGCCGGACCAGCTTCGTGATCGCACACCGGCTCTCCACCATCCGGGACGCCGACCTGATCCTGGTGATGGAGAACGGGTCGATCGTGGAACAGGGCACGCACGAGGAGCTGATCGCGGCGGAGGGGGCGTACGCGCGGCTGTACTCGGCGCAGTTCGCCCAGGCGGTGGCCGAGGTCGACTGACACCGGGGAACGGGGGCGGCCGCGTGGCCGCCCCCGTCGTCTCGGGTCAGATGACGCCTACTTGATGGTGATCGACTTGCTGGCGGAGTAGCCCGCGTTGATCCCCGTGCTGGTGTTGCCGGAGACCAGCGCCCGCACCGTCAGCTTGGTGCCCGACCGGAAGCTCCACGAGCCCTTGAACCCGGTGGAGGTGGTCTTGCCGGAGCCGACCTTCACCCAGCTGTTGCCGCTCTTGCGCTGGATGGTGACCGTCTGGCCGGAGGCCTTCGGGTTGCCGATGACCGTGACGGCCAGCTTGCCCTTGCTGGTGGACACGCTCAGCGACGGCGACTGGGTCAGCCTGACCGTCTTGACCGAGGTCGAGCCGGCCGAGGTCTTGACGTAGAACGCCCAGCCCGTGCTGATCGCCCGCGGCGAGAACTTGTAGGTGCCCGACGAGGTGGCGGTCGTGGTGGCCACCGCCTTCATGCCGGTCTTGGCGGTGGTGGGCAGCGCCGCGCCGTACAGCGTGACGGTGGTGCCCGCGGTGGCCTTGCCGGACGCGGTGACCGAGCCGGCGCCCCTCGACGGACCGGTCAGGGTCAGGGTCGGCGCGACCGGGACGGTGGTGTCGTCGGACTTGATGGTGACCGTGGAGTCGCCGTTGATCACCGAGGCGCCCAGCGGCTGCGGGGTGCCCAGGCGGACCGAGAAGAACTCGTCCGGCTCGACGTTCGGGTCGTTGATCAGCGGCACCTTGATGACGGCGTTCATGGTGCCCGGCGGGATCGACAGGGTGCCCTTGGCGAGCTTGTAGTCCTGGCCGACCTTGGCGGTGCCGTCCGCCGTGTAGTACGGAATCGTCACGGTCTGCACCGTCGACGTGGCGTCACCGGTGAAGGTCATGCTGACCGGCACGGTGGCGGTGCCATCCACCTCGTCGGCGGTGACCTCGGCCTGGATGGTCGCCGCCGGCGGCAGGTCCAGCGGGTCGTCGGCGATCTTCACGGTGGTCGCCGAGGTGGCGAAGCCGGTCAGGATCGAGGACGTCTCGTTGACGGTCATGTCCAGCGTCTCGGTAGGCTCGTCGATGGTGTCGTTGAGCACGCTGATGACCGGCGGGTTGGTGATGAAGAACGGCGAACCGGCCAGGTCACCGTATTCCCCGGGCCTGACGTGCAGAGTCCAGTTCGCCAGGTTGTCCGGCAGCTGGTAGTCGGCGCCCGCGGTCGCCGGGTTGGTGGCGCCACCGCCGACCGTGACCCCGAGGTCGTACGGGTACTGCGAGGTCCCGACGATGGTGCCGGTGATCGGGATGGACCCGCCCTCGGCGACGGTGCCCTGGGAGAACTGCATCTTCGGCATGGCGTCGTCGTTGCCGATGGTCACCCGCGACTGCGTCCGGGTGGTGGCCGGCGACGGCGTCAGGCCCGAGATCGGTGGCGTGAAGGTGACGGTGAAAGCCTCGTCGCGCTCGTAGATGTCGTCACCGTTGACCGGGACGTCGTAGTACCCGACCGTCTCGCCGGCCTTGACGGTCACGGTCGTGGCGGTGGGCGTGTCGTAGTCGTTGGAGCCGTACGTCGTGGTGTTGTCCTCGGCCCCGGCGTCGGCCACGGACGCGACGGTGAACGTGAGGTCTGCCGGAGCGGCCGCGCTCAGCCGGATCGGGACCCGGGCCAGCGTCGTGCCGGTGTTGCCCTCCTGGACCTTGATGTCCTCGGTGGTCCAGGTCGGCGCCGCGTCGTCGTCCGTGATGGTGAACCTCTGCTCACCCAGGAAAGCCTCGTCCACCACGCCGCTCGGGCTGGTGACCACGAGGTTGAAGTCCTCGTTCGGCTCCGCCGTCCGGTCGCCGTTGATGGTGATCGGGATCTTCACCTCGGTCGCGTCCTTGGGGAGCGTGACCGAGCCGCCCGTGGCGGTGAAGTCCTCGCCGTTCTTCGCCGTGCCGTCGGCGAAGGTGTAGTTCAGCACCGCCGCCTGCGGGGCCGGCGTGTCGAACTTGACGAAGATGTTCCGCTCCACCGGGCCGTTGCTGCCCTCGATGAAGGCCCGGTCGGTGTTGTTCGTCGGCCCCGAGGTGACGCCGTAGTAGACCGTCTTCATCTGACCGACATCGGTGACGATGCCCGTCGCGGTCGTCTTGGCGCCCAGCTTCGACGTCGCGCCGCTGACCGGCTCGGCGATGGTGACCTTGACGCCTTCCGGGCCCTCGAACGCGTTCGGGCCGGTCGGGTTCGTCGTGGTGGTCAACGACAGGTTGCTGGTGGAGGCGTACTTAGGGATGGTCGTGTGCGCCTGCGCGGTGGTCAGAATGACGTCGGTGTCGGTGCCGTCGTCGGTGGGGTCCACCTTGGCCGCGCCGGCGGTACCGCCGACGGTGTCACCGGCCGCCGTGACGTCGAGCGGCACGCCCTTCTCGGACGGGTTGGTGAGGTTCAGCGGGAAGACCAGACGGTTGCCCTCGACCACCGAGGTGGCGTCGGCGATGGTGGCGACCGGGAGGGCGTCGTCGTCCTTGATGCCGATCCGTACCGCGCTCTGCGCGCTGACGACGGCGCCGCCGAGCGTGGCCCGGTCCGGGTCCTGCTCGACGTTGAAGTACTGCGTGTCGTTCTCGTCGGAGGTGTCGTCCCAGAGGGTCACCGTCGTCGAGCCGCTGGTCTGGTTCGCCGGGATGGTGATGACCGCGTCGGCGGGCAGCGCCGTGTAGTCCCGGTTCGCGTTACCCGAGGGTGTGGCCCACGCGGTGGTGAAGTTCGGTGTGTCCGGGCCGGGGGTGTTGTCCAGGTCCAGGACCGCGTTCGCCGTCCGGACCGGGATGACCACGTCGTGGTCCTGCGGGTTGGTGGAGGTGGCGGTGATGGTGACCGTCGGCTGGTTGCCACCGACGGCTGTCTCCGGCACCGCCGCCGACGGTCCGGCGAGCGTGATTTCGTTGTTCGGGTCCGGCTCCCAGATCGTTCCGGTTCCGGTCGAGGTGTTGCTGCCGGCCGTGGCGGTCAGCTGGAACGTCTCGTCGGAC
Source organism: Actinoplanes siamensis (assembly GCF_016862395.1). Taxonomy (GTDB): domain Bacteria; phylum Actinomycetota; class Actinomycetes; order Mycobacteriales; family Micromonosporaceae; genus Actinoplanes; species Actinoplanes siamensis. Next base: position 30,998 of record NZ_BOMW01000051.1, read on the forward strand.
TCCGCCGAAGCGTCAGCGGTCGTGTCGACGGTCACCGTGATGCTGTTGGTGCCGCCGGCGGCCGTACCGGGGAAGGTGTACGAGGCGACGCTGGGCGTACCGGTGAAGTCGGTGCCCTTGGTCGCCGTCAGGTTGCTGTTCTCGGCGCTGCCGGCGGTGTCGAAGGTGACGGCGCCCGACGACGTGGTGCCGGTGTAGGTCACCGTGAAGCTCGCCGTTCCTCCCTCCCAGACACCGGCGGGGCTGATGGTGAGGTTCGGGATGGCGGCGGCGGAGGCCGGTGACGCAACGAACGTCGCCGGGACCAGGGCCGCGGCCGACACCGCGACGGACGCCAGAACCTGCCGGATTCGCGTGGATCCCCATAGAGCGATCGGCACCCGCTCTCGCGGCGCCGCTTGGATGGGTCGATGACGCATTCTTTCCTGTCTCCTTAGGCGGCTGGGCAACCTCCAGCGCCAGAGGCCGATGAGGTCGCCTGTTCGGGTACCGCACCTTGGGCGGTCGGGGCACCGGGAATACCGGCCCTCAGCAGCGCGAACACGCAGACGAACAGCCACGTGAGGCGGAGCTATCCGTAATCTAACCGGCATAACGGGCTCTATTCGGCGGAACGCCTTTTTCCGGCGGAGAAACGTTCACGAACGCGAAGCGTCCACATTCATCCATCGACGACGATCACGTACTTCATGTCGGACGTCCGCTGTGGTCCCGGCCGCCGCTCCCGCCCGGACTCTCCGGATTCCGCGAGCCCGTCGCGCCGCGTTCCCCCGCCGCGCTCCCGGCCCAGTTGCTCCCTGGGGACGACTCCGGCAACCCCGGAGACCTCTCACGACCGGCCCACACCCGCCGGCTGAGTGTCGGAGGTGCCCGCGCCGCTCCGGGAGACCTCTCGCTCTTCACGGCTGCGGCCCAGGGGTGTCTTGGGGGATCGAGGACGCTCCTATGACGCGTCAAGGGGTTGAGGGCGCGTTGTTCCGAGGAATCGGACCCGGCGAGCGAGCTCGCGTAACACGCTCAGGCTGGTGAACACCTCGACGTCGTCGGCGGTGGCGGGGCGCAGGCGGGTGGCAGTGCTGAGCACGATGCGGGTGCTCTGCCCGCGGAAGCGGGCACGTAGCTGCTCCGGTGCGGTGATGACCATGGCATGCGGCTGTTGCTGAGCGTCAGCGCTGGCTTCGACGGCGGCGCGGCGGGCGGTCCGCAGCAGTTGCAGGGCGGCGCGTTGCCGACCGGTTTTGGGTTGGTCCGCGACAGGGCGTCACGGGCGGCCCAGATTCTCCCGCGGGGTGCGGACCGCGAACGCCAGGAGCTCGTCGCGCAGCTCCGGGCCGGCGGCCTGGATCAGCGTGATGATGCCGGTGAAACCCGGTGCCCCGACCGCGCCCCGGGGTCAACCGCCCGGTGAAACCGCGCCGGCCGTCACTCCCAGCGGAACTTCCGGGCCGCCACGGCCGGCCAGACCACCGCCCACGTCGCCAGCGCCAGCCAGATCGACAGTGGAATGCTCGCGCCGTCCGTCAGCGTGTCCCGCAGCGCCTGAGCGTGTGCTGCCAGTGGCAGCAGGAACCAGCCCACCGGGCCCAGATCCGGCGCCGCGAACATGATCCCGCCGACCGACAGCATCAGCACGTAGATCAGCGTCGCCGCACCTGTCGTCGTCTCCGGCTTCAGCACGCTGGCCAGCAGCAGCGCGAGCCCGCTGTACCCGGCGGCGGCCAGCACGGTCACCCCGGCGGCCGGCAGGATGTCACCGAACTGCGGGCGCCAGCCGACCAGCACACCGACCAGCCCGAGGAACAGCACCTGCAGCACGATCTGGACCAGCACCGCCGCGGTCTTGGCGAGCAGCAGCCCCGGCCGGGTCAGCGGAGAGGCGCCGAGGCGTTTGAGAACGCCGTAACTGCGCTCATAGCCCGTGGTGATCGCCTGCCCGGTGAAGGCTGTGGACATCACGGTCAGCGCGAGCACGCCCGGGACCACGAAACCGAGCCGGTCGCCGGTGGGAAGGTTTGTGGCATGCGTCAGGCCGGCGCCGAGAAGGACCAGCAGCGGAACGCCCATGGCCAGCACCACGGCCTCGCCGCGCCGCGCCGTGAGCAGCAGCTCCATCCGGATCTGCGTGCCGATGATGGTGCGCATCGGCGCCCGGCCGGGCGCCGGCGCGAAGGTTCCGGCGGTCACTGCACAACTCCTACCGTGCTGGTCGGGCGGGGATCTGGCCCACGGACGGCGCGGGGCCGCGGCGTGGCCCGGGTGGTGATGCTCATTGCGCCGCTCCGACCGGATTCTGACTGGTCAGCGAGAGGTAGACGTCCTCCAGCGTGCGCCGGCGACTGCTGACCGCGGTGACGTGGGCGTCCGCCGCGGCGAACCAGGCCAGGACGTCCGCCAGCGCCCGGGTGTCCAGCGCGCCGGTGATCGCATACTCCCCCGGGGAGGTCTCGGCGACCTCGTGGCGGGTCTTCAGGGCGGCCAGGTCGAGGCCCGGGTTGGCGCGGACCTCCAGCAGGTCGATACCGGCCGCCGCGGTCAGCTCGGCCGGCGTGCCGGTGGCCGCCACCTCACCGGAGCGCATGATCACCACGTCGTCGGCGAGCCGCTCGGCCTCGTCGAGCAGGTGGGTGGTGAGCAGGACGGAGACGCCGTCGGCGCGGAGCTCCTCGATCAACTGCCAGGTGGTGTGCCGCGCCTCGGTGTCCATGCCGGCGGTCGGCTCGTCCAGGAACACCAGCTCGGGCCGCCCGACCAGGGCCACCGCGAGGCTCAGTCGCTGCTGCTCACCACCGGACAGCCGGCGGAACCGGGTCTTCTCCACCTTGCGGAGCCCGAGGCGGTCGAGCAGCATGTCCGGATCGAGCGGAGTCGCCGCGAAGGAGGCGAACAGCCGCAGGATCTCGCCCGCGGCGGCCCACGGGTAGACACCACCGGACTGCAGCATGATGCCCAGGCGCGGCATCAGCGCGTCGTGCTCGGCGATCGGATCCATGCCGAGGATGCGGACCGTGCCGGCGTCCGGCTCACGGAACCCCTCACAGACCTGGAGCAGGCTGGTCTTGCCGGCGCCGTTGTGCCCCAGCAGCGCCAGCACCCGCCCGCGCGGGGCGTGGAGCGAGACGCCCCTGACGGCCGTCGTGTCGCCGTAGCGCACCACGACGTCTCGTACCTCAACCGCGGCCACGTCGCCACCCACCATGAGCTCCGCCCATCCGATCCGCCTCCGGCCACGATACGGCGGCCGGGCGGGCGCCCCGCCCGGGGCGGCCCGTGGATGGTCTCCCTCACTGCCGTGCGGCCCTCGCCAGCGCCCGTTCACTCCCGCCACCTCCTCGATGCCCGGCACCCGCGCTCCCCTCCCGGCGGCCCCGCCGCCCCCTGCCCACGACCCCCTCACCCGTACTTTGGGCCGGTTCCCCGGGTCGGGCACGGGCCGGACCGGAGGGCGGGTTTGGATAGGGTTCGCGGCATGAGTGAGCGGAGCCGCGTCGTCGAGATCTACACCGACGGGGCCTGCGTGCCGAATCCCGGTCCCGGCGGCTGGGGCGCGGTGCTGCGCTGGGGCACGGCGGAGAAGGACCTGTGCGGCGGCGAGGCCACCTCGACCACCAACAACCGGATGGAGCTGATGGCCCCGATCCGCGCCCTGGAGACGCTCAACCGGGCCCCGCTGGTCGTCGACATCTACACCGACAGCGTCTACGTCCGCGACGGCATCACCAAGTGGCTGCCCCGCTGGCGCGCCAACGGCTGGCAGACCAGCTCCCGCCAGCCGGTCAAGAATGTCGATCTCTGGCAGCGCCTGGACACCGCGGTCCGCCGGCACGAGGTCCGCTGGCACTGGGTGAAGGGCCACGCGGGCCACCCGGAGAACGAGCGCGCCGACCGCCTGGCCGCCCGCGGCCTGCAGGAGGCGGTGGCCGCCGCCCGCCTCTGAGCTCAGGAGAGCGTGACGAGCGCCCGCACGAAGGCCTCCCGGTCCGCCGGGGCCAGACCTTCCAGAAGGGCCTCCTCCGCGGTACGGATCTCGTCCCGCACCACCCGGTGCACCTCACGACCGGAATCGGTCAGCGCGAGCAGCCGCACCCGCCGGTCGGCGGGATCCGGTTCCCGCTCGATGAGCCCGCGTTCCTGCAGGTCGTCGAGGACCGGGATGAGCCGCGTCTTGTCCGCCCCGATGCGCGCGGCGAGCGCCGCCTGGGTTCGCACCGACCCGCCGGCCAGCCCGTTCAGCACCACATAGGCCCACATCGAGACCCCGTGCCGGGCCAGGATCGGCTGCTCCATCGCGAGCAGCCGCCGCCCGAGCCGGGCCACCATCGCGCCGAGATCGTCCCTCGCCATCCGCGCAGCTTTTCACGCCCCGCGGCCTTGACGAACCGTAAGCGGAGTTAGATCGTATGCATATGCTTACTATTACGGGAGACCTGCGACCTCTGCACGCCGCCGCCGTCCGCGACACCGTCGGCCTGGTCGTCCGGGCCACCCCGGCCGACCTGGCCCGCCCGACCCCCTGCGCCGAGTGGGATCTGTCCGCCCTGATCGCGCACATGACCGTCCAACATCGCGGCTTCGCGGCGGCCGCCCGCGGCCACGGCGCCGACCTCGGCGTCTGGACGCCCACCCGGCCCGGCGCCGACTTCGCCGACAGGTATGCCGAAGCCGCCGAGGACGTACTCCAGGCCTTCTCCGCCGTTGATCTTCTGGAGCGCCCGTTCCGGCTGCCCGAGCTGAGCCCGGACCACAGCTTCCCGGGCCGCCTGGCCGTCGCGTTCCACCTCGTCGACTACGTGGTCCACGGCTGGGACGTGGCGACGAGCCTGGGCCTGCCGTTCAGCCCGCCCGCGGAGATCCTCGCCGCCACCCTGCCGATCGCCAGGTCCGTCCCCACCGGCCCGGACCGCCTGCGCCCCGGCGCCGCCTTCGGCCCGGCGATGCCGGTGCCGCCCGGCGCCGGCCCGCTCACCGAGATCCTGCTACTGCTGGGCCGCCGGGATGAGGGTTCCGGCGCTGAGCTTCTCTCCGAAGACGATTGAGGGGTACGGCCGTACGCCGTCACCGCCCGCGCGGACGCGGCACCGGCGGGCGGCCCGGATCCGACGGCCGCTCCTGCTGGGACGGGATCCTGGCCCGCGCCGTCCGGTCCGCGGCCAGCTTGTAGGTGGCCGCCCGCACCAGCTCGTCCGGCAGCGTGTGCCGCCCCACGTTCTCCGGGTGCTCCGGTGGCGCCGCGGCGGCGTGCCGCGGCGCGGGCACCGGGGACCACGCGCTCCCCGGCGCCCCGCTCGGATCCGGCAGCGACGAGTAGCGCACCCCGCCCTCCGCCGCCGGCTCCGGCAGGCCCGGCACGACGTGCGGGGTCGGCGCCGGAAAGCCGAAGGAGGACGGCCCGGCGGCGCGTTCCGGCCCGCGGCGGCCGGACGTCGGGCCCGCCGCGACCGGACCTTCCGTTCGCGAGGACGTCCTCCCCGTCGGCGCGGGGGTCGCGGAGGCCACCGGCGCGGGGTCCCCCGCCACCGCGGCCGAAGCCCGGACCGCCCCGCGACGCCGCGGACCCGCCACCCGGGCCGCCAGACTGAACACACTGCGGGCGGCGTGATCGTATCCGTCCCGATACGCCTCTTCCCGTTCCTCCCCGCTCTGCCGCCGCTCGTGCAGCCGGCCCATCGCGTATCCGACGCAGCCCACGAACGCGCTGAGCAGGAGAAGCAGGATGACGGAGTTCCCCGGTACGCTCATGCCGGAGATTGTGCCGAGCGTGATTGACAGCGAGCTATTCTCCTTTTGACGGACCACGATGGAATTAGCTCGAAGGCTCGACCACGGCCGGCCACTCGGCGGCCCGAGCGCACCGCGTCGCACGAGTTCGTCCGGGAGCACTCGGGACAAACGCCGCGCCCGCCCGGTGGAATCAGCAGATCTTCCGCGATTTCCCGGTCCTCCGCGTGGCCGCGCCACTCCCGGTTTCCGCTTGGTCAGCACCGAAGTCGCGGTGGCCCGCCGGCGAACCGGCCCCGGCCCCGGCCCTGCCGGAGCAGGCTGTAGGTGTCAGATTCTCGCCGCACTTCCGGCATTGCGGAAAGCGGCATTGCGGAAAGGAACATTCCGATGGCGAAGTTCATGGACGTCCACGACGGATTCTTCGACGTCACCGCGGAACAACTGAACGCGGAACACGACGCCGATCTGAAGATCGAGGGCGAGGAGGGCGTGCACTTCGAGCGCGCCTGGCTGGCCCCGGAGGCCGGGAAGGTGTTCTGCCTCAGCACCGGGCCCAGCAAGGAGGCCGTGATGCGCGTGCACGAGCGCGCCGGCCATCCGGCCAGCCAGGTCTTCGAGCTGACCGCCGAGGTGTGAGGCCGCCCGCCCGAGGTTGGTAAATAGCTGTTGCGCAACAGCTCTTTACTTTGCATGCTGAGGGCATGGCTGAGATTCGAGACGAGGCCACGCTCAAGGCCATCGCCCACCCGCTGCGCCGCCGCCTGCTCGACGCGCTGCGGGTGGACGGCCCCTCGATGCCGAGCGCCCTGGCCAGAGCCACCGGCCAGGCGGTCGCCAACGTCAGCCACCACCTGCGGGTGCTGGCCGACGCGGGGCTGATCGAGGAAGCGCCCGAGCTGGCCCGCAACCGCAAGGAACACTGGTGGCGGATGATCGACCAGCGGCTCAGCTGGAACCCGGCGGACTTCCCGCCGGAGGCCGCCGACGCCGCCGACGCGATCGGCCTGCAGCGGCAGATCGACCTGGTGCGCACCTGGCTGGGCAGCCCCGCCTCGCGCACCGAGCCGTGGGGCGACAGCGCGTTCTCCACCGACGGCTGGCTCCGGCTCTCCCCCGAGGAACTCGCCGAACTCGGTGCGGAGATCAACGCCCTGATCGCCCGTTTCCGCGACCGGCCGGAGCGCGCCGACCGGGAGCCGGTGTTCGTGCTGGGCCGCGGCTTCCCGGCGAGGCCGTGATGTCGCTCTTCCGGGACGGCGACTTCCGCAGGCTCTGGGGCGGTCTGACCGTCAGCAAGCTGGGCACCTCCGTCGCGAGCGTGGTGACCCCGCTGATCGCCGTCCAGGTGCTGGACGCCGGCGCGTTCACGGTCAGCCTGCTCACCGCCGCGGCCTGGCTGCCGTGGCTGCTGATCGGCCTGCCGGCCGGCGCGTGGGTCGACCGGATGGCCAAGCGCCCGGTGCTGCTGACCGCCGACGCGGCCAGTGCGCTGCTGGTCGCCAGCGTTCCGGTGACCGCCTGGCTGGGCCGTCTGACCGTCGCCCACCTACTCGCGGTCGCCCTGCTCACCGGGGTGGCCTCGGTGTTCTTCGAGATCGCGTACACCGGCTACCTGCCGGCCATGTTCCAGGCCGGCGACCTGGTGCAGGCCAACTCCCTGGCCCACGGCAGCGAGTCGGCGACACAGATCGCCGGCCCGGCCCTGGGCGGCGCGCTGGCCGCGGTGGCCGGCGCGGTCACCGGCCTGGTGATCGACGCCGCCAGCTTCGCCGCGTCGTTCCTCGGCCTGCTGCTCATCCGCCGCTCCGAGCGCCCCGTCGCCCATGTGCCACGGCAGGACATCACGCGCGAGATCCTCGCCGGGGTGCACTGGTTGGTCCACGATCCGTACCTGCGCAATCTGATGTCGCACGGCGCCGCGGCCAACCTGGCGCTGACCGGATACACCGCGCTGAACGTGGTCTTCCTGGTCCGCGACGTGGGCGTCGGCACCGGCACGGTGGGGCTGTTGCTGTCCGCCTCGGGACTGGGCGGCGTCGCCGCCGCTTTCGCGGTGCCCCTCCTGGTACGCCGGCACGGCGCGGCCCGCACCATGCGCTGGTGCAAAGCCGGTGCCGGGTTCTCCGCGCTGCTGATCCCGTGCACGACGGCCGGCTGGGGCCTGGCCCTGTTCGCGGCCGGGACAGCCCTGGTCGCCGCCCTGGTGGTGGTCGCCAACGTGATCACCGGCAGCTTCCGCCAGACCTATGTGCCCCCAGAGTTCCTGGGCCGCGTCCTCACCGGGATGCAGTTCGTCAACTACGGCACGATCCCGCTCGGCGCGGTCCTCGGCGGCATGCTGGCCACGGCGTACGGCAACCGCCTCACCGTCGCGGTGATGGCCGGAACCTATGCCCTCTCCGGACTGATCATCCTGCTCGGCCCGTTCCGGGGGCGCCGCGACCTTCCGGCGTCACCCACCTCTGAGGAGCGGGTACCGCCTCCTTCCACAGTTCACGGTCCCCGGCCCACCACCGAAGCCCGTTCGTAGCCGCCACACCTCCGCACCGTCTCCCCGGTTTTCTCATCCACCTTCGACGTCACAGCCGTGGCCACCACACCTGCGCACCGTCTCCCCGGTTCCCTCACCCACCTCCGACATCACGGCCGTAGCCATGGGCCAGGCAGCTTCCGATCGCCTCGTTTCCCGGACGCCACCCGGCAACAGCCCATGGCCACCTCCGGAGCGGCGCTTTCCACCGTTCGGTAATAGTCTGGGCGTCATGCGCATGGTGGCCCTTCTCGCAGTGGCCGCGCTGCTCGGCGCCTCCGCCTGCGGCTCGATCGACGACGATGCTCTCGCACCCGACACCGTCGAGGTGTTCACCTGGTGGGCCGAGGGCGGGGAGAAGGCCGGCCTCGACGCGCTGGTCAGCCGGTTCGGCACGGACTGCCCCGGCCAGCGCTTCGAGAACGGAGCGGTGGCCGGTGGCGCCGGTGTGAACGCCAAGCAGGAGCTCACCCAGCGCATGGCCCGCCACGACCCGCCGGACACCTTCCAGGCCCACGCCGGGGCGGAGATGACCGACTACATCGACGCGGGACAGGTCGAGGACCTGACCGCGTACTACGACAGTTGGGGCCTCCGTGACGTCCTCCCTTCGGGCCTGGTCGAGGATCTGACCGTCAACGGCAAGATCTTTTCGATCCCGGCCAACATCCACCGCGCCAACGTCGTCTGGACCAACCCGGCCGTGCTGGCCGACGCCGGAATCACCGCCCCGCCGAAGGACCTCGCCACCTTCGTCGCCGACCTGGCGAAACTGAAATTCGCAGGCGTCGAGGCCCCGCTCGCTCTGGGCCGCGACTGGACCCAGCTGATGCTTCTCGAAGCGGTCCTGATCAGCGACCTGGGCCCGGCCCGTTTCTCCGGTCTGTTCACCGGTGACACGGACTGGCGCGGCACCCCGGTGACCAAGGCGATCAACGACTTCACCGTCCTTCTCAACTACGGCAACCTGGATCGGGACACGCTCGACTGGCCCCAGGCCGAACGTCTGCTCATCGACGGCAAGGCCGGTTATCAGCTGATGGGCGACTGGGAAGCCGCCGACCTCACCGCCAAGGGCTTCCCGGGGTACGGCTGGTTCGCCTTCCCCGGCAACGGCAAGGCCTTCCAGTGGCTGGCCGACTCGTTCACCCTCTCCACCGGCGCCTCCAACCGCACCGGCACCGAGTGCTGGCTGAAGACCGTCGGCTCAGCAGCCGGCCAGCAGGCCTTCAACGCCGCCAAGGGCTCGATCCCGGCCCGCACCGACATCGTGTCCACTGGCTACTCCCCGTACCAGCAGTCCGCCATGGCCGATTGGAAGTCGGCCACCCCGGTACCGTCCTGTGCCCACGGCTCGGCTTGCTCCCAGCCCTGGCAGAGCGCGGTGAACGCGGCGCTGCGTGCCTACTCCACCAGCCGTGACCCCAAAACCCTCCAATCCGCCCTGGCCGAAGCCGCCAACCAGTTCATCCGCCGATAAGCCGCACCGACGCCACACGCCGGCCCGACAGTCTCCGGGCCGGCAAGCCTCAAGCGGCCAGGCTGCCCGCAGGCCTCAAGCCGTCAGACTCCAGGCCAGCGGGTCTCAGGCCGGCGGGCTGTCAGCAGGCTTCAAGCCGTCAGGTCACCAGCCTCAGCCGCCCTCGACCCCGCACCACGCGGGACAGCGATTCGGCCCGGCACGCCGATCAACGGCAGTCAGCTCCCCTCCTTTCGGGCCGAGAGCCCGCAGCGCGACGGCAGCGTCGTGCCGCACTTCGGCAGGGCTGCGGCCGGCGCGGCGAACCACAACCGGCGGCACTGTCCTGACGACCGCGGCGGTCCGGCGAGACATCACGCATCGGCCAGGAAACGCTCCAGAATCGTGCGGACCGACGTGGCCGGGTGGCCGGTGAGTTTCTCCAGGGCCGGATCGGTGACCGCGAACTCGCCGCGGCGGGCGGCGCGGAACATGCCCAGCATGAACTCCGCGGCGACCGGCGGGTAGCCACCATCGACGGCAGCGGCTTTCCACTCCTCGTCGCCGATGACGACCCGGGTGACGGTGCGGCCGGTGAGCTCGGTCAGCAGGCGCGCGACGTCGGCGAAGTCGAGCAACTCGGGGGCGGTCAGAGGAGGTGTCACGCCGTCCAGGGCGCCCTCCTCGGTCAGGGCGATCGCCGCGGCCTCGGCCAGGTCGGCGTGGTCGGTCCAGGAGAACGGGCCGTCCTGCGGCAGGAGCAGGCGGCCGGTCTGCAGGGCGTCGCCGATCTGCATGGGGATGGTATTGGTGTAGAAGCCGTTGCGCAGGGCGGTGAAGGGGACACCGGTGCCGGCCAGGTAGGCCTCGGTCGCTGCGTGCACCGGCTGCGCGCCGAACAGCGAATCCGGTGACGCGGCCTGGTGGCTGGTGTAGAGGATGCGCCTCGCTCCGGCGCGCTGGGCGGCGTCGATCGCGGCACGGTTGGCCACGAACGCGCCGTCTCCCCGGATCGCGGCCGAGATGACCAGGACCTGCTCGGCCGCTTCGAACGCATGCGCCAGCGCGGCGGGCTCGGTGAAGTCACCACGGCGGACACGCACCCCCCGCTCGGTTAGACCGGCGGCCTTGGCGGTGTCACGGACGCTCACCGCGACCCGCTCGGCTGGCACCCGCTCCAGCAGTTGGTCGACGATGCGCGACCCCAGGCGGCCGGTGGCTCCTGTCACGACGATCATGGCACTCCCTCGGTTATCGGCGGAACGCCCAAGACGTTATCACTGGAATTCCAGTGGAACGCAAGAGGTGATATCGTTGGTTCATGGTCGAGGAGTTCGAGGAAGAACCGCGCGGCGAGGTCCGCGCGATGCTCGTCGAAGCAGCGAGCCGGCTGCTTCGCGAGCAGGGCGCCCGCGCCGTCACCACGCGCGGGGTGGCGCAGGCCGCCGGCGTGCAGCCGCCGACGATCTATCGACACTTCCGCGACAAGGACGGTTTGCTCGACGCCCTGGCCGAGCACGTGATGGTGGAGTATGTGCACGCCAAGCCCAGTCCCGGGACTGACGACCCCTTGACCGAGCTGCGCGCCGGGTGGGATCAGCACATCGAGTTCGGCCTGGCCAACCCGGAGCTCTATCTGTTGATCAACACTCCGGGCCGGAAGTCACCAGCCACCGCCGCGGGGCGCGAGGTGCTGCACCACCGGGTCCACCGGCTGGCCGAGGCCGGCCTGCTGCGCGTCGACGAGGCGCACGCCGCCGAGATCATCCACGCTGCCGGCAGCGGCACGATCGTGGCCCTGCTGTCCCAGCCTCCGGCCACCCGCGATCTGTCCTTGGCCACGGCGATGTTCGACGCGGTCACCGCCGCCATCCTCACCGGCCGACCGGCCGCGGCCGAGCCCGGCGTGCTGCCACTGGCGGTGGCCTTCGCCACGGCGGTCGCCGACCTCCCCGGCCTGAGCCCCGCGGAGCGCACGCTCATGTCGGAGTGGCTCGCCCGAGCCATCGCCGAGTTGCAGAGCCGGACTTTCACCACCGGCTCACCACAGCCGGCGCAGGGGTTGATCCATGAATGATGAGAGACTGCTGTCCGTGAGCGATGCCTGGGATCCTCATGTGCACGTCGACGGCAACCTCGTGCGAGCGAGTAAGGACGTCCGGAATCTGCTGGCGTCCACGTTCGGGCTGGTCGCGGATCTGCCGGCGGAGGTGGAGACCGGGTGCGGGAGGCGGGTGGCCTTCGCGGCGACTTCGCCGCATCCGGAGCGGGTGACGTGCCTGCTGTGCCGGGAGTATGCGGGTGAGCAGCACCGGCAGTTCGCGGATCAACTGGAGTCGCTGTTCGGGATGTCGCCCGGGGCCGGTGTCGCGCCGGGGCTGAGCGTTTCAGCGGAGGACGCCGCGAAGGCCGTCGCCCTGCATCGCGACATCGCACGGCGGTTCGCGGGCGACGGATAGACGTCGCGCCCGGCAGCGGCGTTCGGGGCGTCGGTGGATGATGGACGGCATGGCCGAGGAGCGCATCGAGGCACAGCTGGAGAACGAGCCCGGAGGAGATCGGCTGCGAGCGAGCCGGCAGGCGGCGCGACGGGAACGAGGCCCGGGCGACGCGCGGCCAGAGGAAGACGCGAGCCAGGCGGGACCGAACGGAGCAGCGGGCCACGCGCCACCAGCGGGGGACGCGCGCCGCACGGCGGCGCAGGACGGCGTGGGCAAGGCTCCGGCCAAGAAGGACCCGGGGAGAGCGCGGCCGAAGGTGAGCCGCGGCAAGGCCGCCGAGCCGAAGGAAGAGCGCGACGGTGTGCCGCTGACCAACCTGGACCAGGAGATCTTTCCCGACGCCGGGGCTACCAAGCGCGACCTCGTCGACTACCTCGACGCCATGTCGGACCGCCTGATTCCGGTGCTGCGTGATCGGCCGCTGTCCGTGATCCGGGTGCTGCGCGGCCAGGACCAGTTCATGCAGAAGAACCTGCCGAAGTACACCCCGGACTGGATCCCGCGCACCACAGTGTGGGCCGAAGCCTCGCACCGCGAGGTGACCTACGCGCTGGGCAACGACCGGCGGACGCTGCTCTGGTTCGGCAACCAGCGGGCCGTCGAGTACCACCCGGCGCTGGCGCTGGCCGGGACGCCGCACCGGCAGACGCATCTGATCATGGACCTGGATCCACCGGACGGCGGCGGGTTCGAGCTCGCCGTGCTCGGCGCGCGGCTGGTCCGGGAGGCGCTGGCCGGGGCCGGGATGACCGGGGCCGTCAAGACCAGCGGGTCCAAGGGGGTGCACGTCTTCGTCCCACTGGCCGGTGACCCGGCGCCCGAGGACGTGGCCGCCGCCCAGCGCGCCGTCGCCGCCCGCGCCGAGCGGATCGATCCGGAGCGGGCCACCACCGCGTTCATCCGTGAGGACCGGCACGGCAAGGTGTTCCTCGACGCGACCCGGGCCGGCGGGGCCACTGTGGCCGCCGCCTACAGCCCCCGGATCCGGCCCGGCGTGCCGGTGTCGTTTCCGCTGGGCTGGGACGAGCTGGACGAGGTGACGCCTGGCGACTTCACCATCCGTACGGCAATCGAGATCTTGAAAGACGGCGATCCGTGGGCTTCCGGGATGCCGGCGCCGCAGACCCTCGACCCCGGGCTGATCGCGGAGGGGCACACCATCCCGGTGGCCCGGGTGCAGGCCATGCACGAGGGCAAGCGCCGGGCCAGGGCAAGACGCGAGGAGTCGGGAAGCTAGCGAACTCCGAAAGGGCACGACCGGCCGCATCGGCGGGCCGAGGCGAGACCCGAGAAGTCAGGAGGCCAGCGCGCTCCAGAACGGCACGGTCGGCCGCGCCCGCCGGTTCGCCGGCTCGCCCAGGCCGAACTCGCGGTGCAGCCAGTCCGCGAGGTCCACGCCGTAACACAGCACGTCTGTCTGGTAGATGGAGAGCACCGGATGGCCGGGGATGGCCGCCGGCAGATAGCGGTGCGCGTAGAGCGGGATCATCCGGGGCGCGATCATCAGCCCGGCGCGGGCCGTGGCCACCTTGTCGCCGAACGGGGCGCCCCACCCCTCGTACCAGAAATCATTTTCGGCCACGTCGAACAGCACTCCCTCGACCGGCGCGGTCAGCGAGGCGCGCAGCGCCGACCGGTCGCGACCGCGCCAGTCCGGCCATCCGATCCCGGTGGGCAGACCGGCCGCGAGGAACTCGCGATGGTCGGGAGCGAACGAGAAGCCGAACTCGGCTTCCAGGTCGGTGAGTTCACGATCGGTCAGGCCGGGCGCGATCGGGAAGCGGCCGGAGGCGGCGAGCAGTTCCGCGGCGGTCACCCGATCACCTTAACCGGCGGAACCGGAGACATCGAGCTCGGCAGAAGGCCGGTCACCGGGTCCGGCCGGCGAGGGTAACCGGTTTGCACCCGCGCGGTTCCTCATGACGGCGGACCAGCGCCCGATAGCCCGGTTGATCACAATTCGAGGCCGGAGGCGCCGGTATGACTCTCAACAATGCGGATGGATCCGTGGACACCCGCCGCTGGGTACGGGTCTGCGCCGCCGTGGCCGCCGTCCTCGCCGTCCTGGTCGTGCTGATCGGCGCGGAAGCGGGCGGGCCGGAGCTGACCAGGGACATCTCCACCTGGGCGCTCACCGTCTTCCCGCTGGCGGCGGCGGCCACCTGCCTGTGGCGTGCCGGGCTGTTCACCGGCCGGGCCCGCTGGGGTTGGGTGGTGCTCGCCGCGGGCATCGCGAGCTGGGGTCTCGGGCAGGCGTACACGCTGGCCCAGAGCTTCCCGTACGGCGGCAGTCTGGACGTCCCGTCCTGGGCGGACGCCGGCTACCTCGGCATGCTGCTGCTCGTCCCGCTCGGCCTGCTGATCCTGCCGAGCACGTCGCAGCCGCTGGCCAACCGGGCCCGCAGCGTGCTCGACGGGATGCTGGTGGCCGCCTCGCTGGTGCTGGTCGGCTGGGTGTTCGTGGTGGACCCGCGGATCCGGCCGGACGACCAGGGGATCGGGTTCTACCTGACCGTGCTCTACCCGCTCGGCGACATCGTGATCGCCACCATGATCGGGTACATGCTGCCGCAGCGGCGCGCGCTGTACCGCTGCTCGGCGGACCTGACGTTCTTCGGGCTCGGCGTGGCCGCCTTCGCGATCTCCGACATCGGTTACTGCTACCTCGGCATGATCCACCACTATCGGTCCGGATCAGCCGTCGACCTGGGCTGGATCATCGGGTTCGGCCTGGTCATCGTGGGCGCTACCCGGCCGCGCGACGCGGAGCCGCTGAAAAGCGAGTTCAGCCCGCGGATCCGGATGGGCGCCGTGATGCTGCCGTACGGGGCGGTCGCCGCGGCCCTGTTCTCGAGCGTGTCGTTCCACATCGTGAACGGCCACAGCCGCCCGTTCGTGGCGTACACCCACTCGGTCCTGATCCTGTTGCTGATCGGCCGTCAGGTGCTGACGCTGCTGGAGAACCGCGAGCTGACCCGCACCCTGGAGGACCGGGTCGAGGAACGGACCGCCGAGCTCCACGCTCGTGAGCAGCAGTTCCACGCCTTGATCCGGCACAGCTCGGACGTCGTCACGGTGATCGACACGGAGGGCCGGGTGACCTTCCAGAGCGAGTCGATGCTGCGGGTGTTCGGGTACCGGCCGGAGCTGTTCTGCGGCAAGCACTTCACCGAGCTGCTCGCTCCGGACGCGGCGGTCCGGCTGGACCAGGCGATGCGGCAGGTCGCGGTCCGGGCCTACAGCTCGGTCACGCTCGAGGTGGTGCACACGCACCGGGACGGCCGGAGCCGCCCGTCCGAGATGATCGTGACGAACCTGGTGGACGACCCGCACGTGGGCGGCTTCGTGCTGAACACCAGGGACATCAGCGAGCGCAAGGAGCTACAGGAGCAGCTGGTCCACGAGGCGTACCACGACTCGCTCACCCAGCTCGCCAACCGTGCGCTGTTCCGCGACCGGACCGCCGCCGCCCTGGCGCGGACCGCCGACCTGACCGTGCTGCACCTGGACCTGGACGGCTTCAAGCGGGTCAACGACAGTCTCGGCCACCTGGCCGGCGACCAGCTGCTGGTCGAGATCGCCGACCGGATCAAGGCCTGTGTCCGGGCCGAGGACCTGGTGGCCCGGTTCGGCGCCGACGAGTTCGCGGTGCTGATCGAATGCGCCGCCGGCGAGGAGGCGGAGTGCGTGGCCCGCCGCATCCTCGACGACCTGGACCTGCCGGTCGAGGTGGGTGCCCGGAACATCCACGTGCGGGCGAGCATCGGCCTGGCTCAGGCGTCGCTGCTGGCCGAGGAGGACGAGGACGGCGCGGAGCAGCTGCTGCGCAACGCCGACCTGGCCATGCACCATGCCAAGGCGACCGGGGGCAGCGTCTTCACCAGCTACCGCACGCAGATGCGGGACGGCCTGATCGAGCGCCTGGAGCTGGAGAACGACCTCCGCACCGCGTGCGAGAACCACCAGCTGCGCCTGTACTACCAGCCCACCGTCGACCTGGACACCAGCCAGGTGGTCGGTTTCGAGGCACTGGTCCGCTGGCCGCACCCGACCCGCGGCATGATCAACCCGCTGGACTTCATCCCGATCGCCGAGGCCACCGGCCTCATCGTGCCGCTCGGCCGGTGGGTCCTGGAGGAGGCCTGCCGCCAGGCGGTCCAGTGGAGCGAGGCCGCCGGCGGGCGCCCGCTGAAGATGTCGGTGAACGTCTCGGTCCGCCAGTTCGACCAGCCCGACTTCACCGAGACGGTGGCGGCGGTGCTGGCCGAGACCGGCATGCCTGCCGACCGGCTGTGCCTGGAGATGACCGAGTCGGTGCTGATGACCGACACCGAGGCCAACCTGGAGCAGTTGGTCCGGCTCAAGGCCCTGGGCATCACGCTGGCCATCGACGACTTCGGCACCGGCTACTCGTCGCTCGCCTACCTGCGCCGTTTCCCGGTGGACACCCTCAAGATCGACCGGTCGTTCGTCGAGCGCCTCGGCGTCCTGGCCGACGACACGGCGCTGACCGACACCATCGTCCGGCTCGGCAAGAGCCTGGGCATGGCCACGGTGGCCGAGGGCATCGAGGAGTTCGGGCAGCTCGCGGCGTTGCGCGAGATGGGTTGCGGCTTCGCCCAGGGTTACTACTTCTCGCGGCCGGTGCCGGCCGCCGAGGCCGGCCGCCTCTTCCTGGAGGGCGCCGACACCCCGGTGGAGACGTCTGCCTGACCGCTTCCGGGCCCGGCGTGGTCGCGCTTCGCCGATTGCCTGCCGGTACGGCGGAGCCGCGCCACCCCGGGTCACGGCCGGACGCGGGCGGGACGGGACGGGGCGGCGGGCGTACCGGGCGAGCGGGTTGCGGTCTTCTGGCTCTAGCCTTTTCGCATGCTGATCAGTTTCGGTTGTCCGGTGTCCGGTGCCTGGGCGCGCCCGGAAACACTGACGTCCATCGCGCGGCGGGCCGAGGAGCTCGGGTACCACGGGCTGTGGGCGTTCCAGCGGCTGCTCGCCGGCCGCGATCAGGAGCTGGCGCCGAGCTATCGGAGCGTGCTCGACCCGATCGTCGCGCTGACCTGGGCGGGGGCGGCGACCTCGCGGATCCGGCTGGGCGTCTCGGTGATCAACCTGCCGTACCTGGCGCCGGCCTACCTGGCCAAACAGGCGGGCACGCTGGACCGGCTCACCGGCGGTCGCTTCGACCTGGGGCTGGGCACCGGGTGGTCGGAGCCGGAGTTCGTGGCGACCAACGCCGATCCGAACCCGCGCGGTGCCCGGACCGAGGAGTATCTTGCCGTGCTGCGGACCCTGTTCGCGGACGGGGAGGCCGCGTTCGACGGGCGCTACTACCGCGTTCCGCCGAGCCGGATGCGGCCGCTCCCGGCCCAGGCGGGCGGGCCGCCGATCCTGCTCGGCGGCACCGCCGAGGTGGCGCTGCGGCGGGCCGGGCGACTCGCCGCCGGGTGGGTGAGCAGCAGCCGCGCGAGCCTCGCGGAGATCGAGCGCGGCGCCCGGGTGGTCCGGGAGGCGGCGGCCGAGGCCGGGAAGGACCCCGCCGCGGTACGGATCGTGGTCCGTGCCGTGGTCCATCCGGGTGACCAGAATCGGGAGGTGCCGCTGTCCGGTTCGTGGGCGGACATCCGCGCCGCGACCCGGCGGTACGCGGAGGCCGGCGCCACCGAGCTGTTCTACGAGCCCAACTGGGACCCGCGGATCGGCGGCCCGGACGCGGATCCGGCCGCGGCGGCCGAGCTGGGGGTGGAGATGATCGAGGCCCTGGCTCCGGATCACGGCGCCTGATTACCCTGACCGGGTGGATCAGCGCACTCCGACCGTCTACCGGACCCGCTCCTGGACGAACCGCAACCGGGCACTGATCGGCCTGGGCGGTCTCGCCCTCCTGCTCGCCGGTTACGGGATCGGCCGCTGGCAGGATACGCCGTCGTCGCCTCCGGCGGCGGCCGTCGTGCCGCCCTCGTCAGCGCCCGCGCCGGCCGCCCCCGAGGTCACGCCGACCACGCCGGCGCCCACCCCGGTGCGGTACCCGGTGCTGCAGGCCGAGGCGGCCGACGAGCTGGCCGGCATCCAGGCGCAGGACACCGAGGATTCCGGCGGCGGGCAGAACGTCGGCTGGATCAAGCGCGGTGACCACCTGCGGTTCGACGACTTCGTGTTCGGCGAGGTGCCGGCGGCGAAGGCGAAGTTCCGAGTCGCCTCCGAGGCCGGGGTATCCGGCCGGGTGCAGATCCGGCTGGACACCCCGGACGCCGACCCCGTCGGCGAGCTCTCGGTGAGCAACACCGGCGGGTGGCAGAAGTGGCGTACCGACGTCGCGGCGCTGACGGCGCCGGTGACCGGCACGCACACCGTCTACCTCACGTTCACCGCGCCGGACGACAGCGAGTTCATGAACATCAACTGGATCCAGTTCGATCACTGAGGCTCAGACCGCCACCTCGGTCCTGCGGGGCCCACGCTCCTCCAGGACCGGGATGCTGAGGGTGAGCACGCCCTGGTCGTAGCGGGCCTCCAGGCGGTCGGTGTCCAGCTTGTCGGAGAGCTGGACCTGGCGGCTGAAGACGCCCACCGAACGCTCGGCCATCACGTAGCGGACGCCGTCGCGCTCGGCGCGGGCGCGCTCGGCGCGGGCGCGCTCGGCGCGGACGGTAAGCACCTTGCCGTCCACGGTGATGTCGAGCGAGGCCGGGTCCACGCCGGGCAGGTCGATGTCGATGTAGAACGCGTCGCCCTCGCGGTACGCGTCGAGGCGCGCGCCGGCGGTCCGGTTCGAGCTCTCCAGGACCCGGGCGGTCAGCCGCTCGAGGTCGCGCACTGTCGGAGTGGTGAGCAACATGGGTGGTTCCTCGTTCCTTGCTTGAGCGTGGGTGACTCAAGTCTGAGAACCGGGAATCCCGGTCCGCGCTTCCCCCTCGGCAATGTGACAGGCGCTACCCGCGCGGTTCGAACATGTGTACTAAGCTGGGGCGCGTGATCATGCACGCCGACGCGGGCCCGCCCATCACGGCCGGGGTGGCGCGGTGACGCGGACGCGAGGCTGGTCCCGGACCGCGCGAGCGGCTCGCCCTCACACGGGGAAGGGCGAGCCGCTCGAGGCCGGCCGGGGGCGGTGCGGCAGACTCGGGGCGTGCGGAAGATCTACGTGATCGGGATCGGCGCGGGCGACCCGGACCATCTGACCCTGCAGGCGGCCAAGGCCATCGGCCGTACCAATGTGTTCTTCCTGCTGGACAAGGGCGAGGCCAAACAGAGCCTGATCGATCTGCGGGAACGCATCATCCGGGCGTACTCGCACCCGCACAAGCGGATCGTCGAGGGCCGCGACCCCGATCGGGACCGCACCCCGGCCGACTACACCGGGACGATCGCGGACTGGCGCAGCCGCCGCGCCCGGGTGATCGAGGACCTGATCGGCGAGCATCTGAAGGACGAGGAGATCGGCTCGTTCCTGGTCTGGGGCGATCCGGCGCTCTACGACTCGACGATCGCCATCCTCGAGGAGATCCTCGCCCGGCAGGAGACGACCTTCGCATACGAGGTGATTCCCGGCATCAGCAGCGTCTCCGCCCTCGCCGCCAAGCACCGGATCGGACTGAACCGGGTGGGGCAGCCGTTCCAGGTGACCACCGGGCGGCGGCTGGCCGAGGGGTGGCCCGAGGGCGCTGACGACGTGGTGGTGATGCTCGACGCGCAGCAGGCGTTCACGGCGTACCCGGATGCGGAGATCTACTGGGGCGCGTACGTCGGCACCGAGGACGAGTTGCTGGCCTCGGGGCGGGTGGCGGACGTCGCCGAACAGATCGTCACGACGCGCACCGAGGCTCGTCAGCGGCACGGCTGGATCATGGACACCTATCTGCTGCGGCGCGACCCGGCTTCCCCCCGACCCGACCCAGCTTCCCCTCGACCCGAGCGGGTCGACGGCGACTGAGCCGTCCGGACGGAGGACCGCGTCGACGGCGATGACGCGGCCGCCCCGACCGTGAAGGACAGGGCGATCCGCATTCCCGGCGGGGCGTGGACCAGGGCGGCGGGTGTGCCACCGGCAGGCGTCCCGGGTGGCATGCCGCGGAGAGCCGCACGGCACGCCGATGATCCATCGGCATCCGGATCACGGCGCGGTGAGGCTCCCGCGGCAGCCACGCAGGGACTAGCTGTCCTCCAGGTCGCCCTCGGTCTCCAGGTAAAGCTGCTGGAGCGCGGCCAGCGTCTCCGGCTGCGGGGAGTCCCAGAGCTTGCGGTCGGCGGCCTCCAGCAGGCGCTCGGTGATGCCGTGCAGCGCCCACGGGTTGGACCGCTTCAGGAACTCCTGGTTCTCCGCGTCGAGCGCGTAGGTGGTGGCCAGCTGCTCGTACATCCAGTCGGTGACCACGCCGGCCGTGGCGTCGTAGCCGAACAGGTAGTCGACGGTGGCGGCCAGCTCGAAGGCGCCCTTGTAGCCGTGCCGCCGCATGGCCGCGATCCAGCGCGGGTTCACCACCCGGGCGCGGAAGATCCGCGCGGTCTCCTCGGTGAGGCTGCGGGTCCGCGTCGCGTCCGGGTTCGTGGAATCGCCGATGTACGCGGCGGGCGCGCGCCCGGTGAGCGCGCGAACCGTGGCGATCATGCCGCCGTGGTACTGGAAGTAGTCGTCCGAGTCGGCGATGTCGTGCTCGCGGGTGTCGATGTTCTTCGCGGCGACGTCGATCCGCCGGTACGCGTTCTCCATGTCCCCGCGCGCCGGCACGCCGTCCAGGTCACGTCCGTAGGCGAAGCCGCCCCACACCGCGTACACCTCGGCCAGGTCGGCGTCGTCCCGCCAGTTCCGGCTGTCGATCAAGGGCAGGATCCCGGCGCCGTACGCCCCCGGCCGCGACCCGAAGATGCGCATCGTCGCCCGCCGCCAGTCCCCGTGGTCGCCCTGGTCGCGCACCGCGTGCTCGCGGACAAAGTTGTCCGGCTCGTCCAGCTCGGCAACCATCCGGAACGCGTCGTCGAGCAACCCCACCACGTGCGGGAACGCGTCCCGGAAGAAGCCGGAGATGCGGACCGTCACGTCGATCCGGGGGCGGCCCAGCTCCTCGCGCGAGATCGGCTCCAGGCCGGTGACCCGGCGCGACGCGGGATCCCACACCGGGCGGACGCCGATCAGCGCCAGCACCTCGGCGATGTCGTCGCCGGCGGTGCGCATCGCGCTGGTCCCCCACGCGGAGAGGCCCACCGATCTCGGCCAGTCGCCGTAGTCCTTGCGGTACCTCGCCAGCAGCGAGTCGGCCATCGCCTGGCCGGTCTCCCAGGCCAGTGAGCTGGGGATGGCCTTCGGGTCGACCGAGTAGAAGTTGCGGCCGGTGGGCAGCACGTTGATCAGGCCGCGCAGCGGGGAGCCGCTCGGACCGGCCGGCACGTAGCCGCCGTCCAGCGCGTGCAGCACGTTCGTCAGCTCGTCGGTGGTCCGGGCCAGCCGCGGCACGACCTCGCGGGCGGCGAACTCGAGCACCCGCCGTACCTCCGCGTTGTCCGTCAGGCCGGGCACCTCGTGCGGCCAGCCGGCCTCTTCCATGGCCGTCACCAGCGCCCGCGCCTGCTCCTCGATCGCGTCGGTCTCCGCGGTGGACGCGTCCTCGGACAGTCCGAGCGCCTCGCGCAGACCCGGCAGGGCCGCCACCTGGCCGGCCCACATCTGGCGGGCACGCAGCATCGCGAGGACCAGGTTGATCCGGGCCTCGCCCTCGGGCGCGGCGCCCAGCACGTGCAGGCCGTCGCGGATCTGCACGTCCTTGACCTCGCACAGCCAGCCGTCGATGTGCATGATGAAGTCGTCGAACTGCTCGTCGTCCGGCCGGTGCGACAGGCCGAGGTCGTGGTCCATCTTCGCGGCCTGGATCAACGTCCAGATCTGCGCCCGGATCGCCGGCAGCTTGGCCGGGTCGAGCGTGGCGATGTTGGCGTGCTCGTCGAGCAGTTGCTCGAGACGGGCGATGTCCCCGTACGACTCGGCGCGGGCCATCGGCGGGATCAGGTGATCGACCAGCGTGGCGTGCGCCCGGCGCTTGGCCTGGGTGCCCTCGCCCGGGTCGTTGACCAGGAACGGGTAGATCAGCGGCAGGTCGCCGAGGGCCGCGTCGGTGCCGTCGGAGGCGGACATCCCGACGTTCTTGCCGGGCAGCCACTCCAGGTTGCCGTGCTTACCGACGTGCACCACGGCGTGCGCGCCGAACTCGTCGGCCAGCCAGCGGTAGGCCGCGAGGTAGTGGTGGCTCGGCGGCAGGTCGGGGTCGTGGTAGATGGCGACCGGGTTCGCCCCGAAACCGCGCGGCGGCTGCACCATCACCACGATGTTCTCGTCGCGGAGGGCGGCCAGCACGATGTCGCCGCCGTCGGTGTAGAGCTCGCCGGGCGGCGGGCCCCAGTGCCGCACGACGCTGTCGCGGAAGTCCTCGGGGAGGGTGGCGAACCACCGCTCGTAACGGTCGCCCGGGATCCGCACCGGGTTGCCGGCCAGCTGCTCCTCGGTCAGCCAGTCCGGGTCCTGCCCGCCGGCGGCGATCAGGGTGTGGATCAGGCTGTCGCCGTCGTACGTCCCGAAGTCACCGATCCGGTAGCCCTGCCGGCGCATCGCCTCGAGGAGCGCCACGGTCGAGGCCGGAGTGTCCAGGCCGACCGCGTTGCCGATCCGCGAGTGCTTGGTGGGGTAGGCGGACAGCATCAGGGCGATCCTGCGCTCGGCCGGCGGCACGTGCCGCAGCCGGGCGTGCGCCACCGCGATCCCGGCTACGCGCGACGACCGTTCCGGATCAGCGACGTACACCGAGAGGCCGTCCGGGTCGATCTCCTTGAACGAGAACGGGACCGTGATGATCCGGCCGTCGAATTCCGGGATCGCCACCTGGGTCGCGGCGTCCAGCGGGGACAGGCCGTCGTCGCTGGCCTCCCAGGCGGAGCGGGAGCTGGTCAGGCACAGCCCCTGCAGGATCGGCACGTCCAGGTCGGCCAGGACGCCGACGTCCCACGCCTCGTCGTCGCCGCCGGCGCTCGCCGTGGCCGGCCGGGTGCCGCCGGCCGCCAGCACGGTCACCACCAGGGCGTCCGCCTTGCGCAGCTCGGCCAGCAGCTCGGGCGGGGCGGTGCGCAGCGAGGCCGTGAAGATCGGGAGCGGGTGGGCGCCCTTCGCCTCGATCGCCTGGCAGAGCGCCTCGACGAAGGCGGTGTTGCCGGCCATGTGGTGGGCGCGGTAATAGAGAACCGCGACGGTCGGCTGGTCCGGCGCTTTCTCCGGGGCCGCCGCCGGCCTCGCCAGCAGGCCCCACTGGGGGCTCTCGACGGGCGGGGCGAAGCCGTTGCCGGTGAGCAGCACGGTGTCCGAGAGGAAGTCGTGCAGCGCGGCGAGATTCTCCCTGCCACCCTGCGCGAGGTAGGTGTGCGCGTCCGCGGCGATGCCGGCCGGGACCGTGGAGAGCTTCATCAGCTCGGCGTCCGGCGCCATCTCGCCACCGAGGACGATCACCGGGACGTCGCCGCCGAGCAGCGCGTCCAGCCCCTCCTCCCAGGCGCGGCGGCCACCGAGGATGCGGACCACGACCAGCTCGACCCCGTCGAGCAGGGCCGGCAGGTCCCCGGCCGAGGTGCGGGCCGGGTTGCCCAGCCGCCAGGCCGAGCCGCAGGCCCGGGCGCTGAGCAGGTCCGTGTCGGACGTCGACAGCAGCAGAAACACGCGTGCGCTCCCCCTCGGGGTCCGCGCCCCGGGTAGTAGACATCTCGGCGACCGGAGTTCCTGGCTCCCGGCCCTCCCGCGGGCCGGTGACAGTGGCGGGACCGCGCCGGACTCGCACCGGCTTCCTCCGCGGCGTCGCCGCTCGAATTCACTTGGCCCGCTACACGCTACTGGACGGGCGGACGCGGCCGGATCGCGATGGCGCCGCCCGCATTGTGACGCCGCTGACGGACGGTGTGACGCCGCTGACGAAGTTGTGATGCTGCCGACCCGAGCATGCGGTCCTGTCGGAGGCCGCCCGTAGTATCCGGGCCGTGACTCACCTCCGTCAGTCGGACACCGACGCCTGTCCCGGCGCGCTGCGGTTGCATGCCGCGGCCGACGGGCTGCTGGCGCGCGTCCGACTGCCGGGTGGCCTGCTCAGCGGCGTCCAACTGCGCTGCCTGCGCGAGCTCGCCGAGGAGTTCGGCGACGGCCGGCTGGAGCTGACCTCAAGAGCGAATCTGCAGCTCAGGGCATTGCAGGCGGAGCGGGTGGAGACGTTGGCGGTCCGCTTGCGGGCCGCTGGGCTGCTGCCTTCCCCGACCCACGACGCGGTACGCAACATCGCCGCCCCGCCGCTCGCCGACGACCACACCCGCGGGCTGGTGGCGCGGCTGGACGCGGCGATCTGCGCCGACCCGGGGCTGGCCGCCCTGCCGGGGAAGTTCCTGTTCGCGGTCGGTGAGGTGCCCCTCGCCGCGGACGTGGCCGCGGTGCCGTCCCCGGCGCCGCCGGGGAGCGCCTGCGCCGGGCGGTGGTTCACGCTGCGCTTCGGCGGGCGCGACACGGGGCTGCGGGTGGACGCCGGCCGGGTCGTGGCGGCGTTGATCGCGAGTGGGCACGCGTTCCTGGCCGAGCGGGAGGAGCAGCGCACCGGTCCGGCGGCCGCGTGGCGGTTGCGGGAGCTCGCCGAGGGGCCGGTGCGGGTGTCGGCCCGGGTGGCCGAGGCGCTCGGCGTGACGCCGGTCGGCGCGCCGGGGGCGGTGACCGCGCCGGGCGCGGTGGGTGCGCCGGGCGCGGTGGGTGCGCCGGGCGCGGTGGGTGCGCCGGGCGCGGTGGGTGCGCCGGGGGCTTGGAGCGCGGCGGGGGCGGCGCCGGCCGGAGGGTTGGAGCCAGCCTCGCTGGTCGGCGTGGTGACCGAGAATGGTCAGTTCGCGGCCGGGGCTTCGGTGCCTCTCGGGCGGCTCGAGGGCGTACAGGCGAGGGTCTTGGAGGACGCGGAGCGTCTGGTCGTCACGCCGTGGCGTGGCGTGCTGGTGCCGGGCCTGACCGCGGCCGCCGCGGCGGGCTGGACCGAGCGGATGGCCGCGGTGGGCCTGGTGGTGACGGACCGCTCCCGGTGGACCGGGGTGAGCGCGTGCGCGGGGCGGCCCGGCTGCGCGAGATCCCTGGCGGACGTGCGTGCCGACGCCGACGCGGCGACCCGCTTCGTGGCGGGCCTGCCGGTGCACTGGGTCGGCTGCGCGCGGGCCTGCGGGAGCCCGGCCGGCCGGCATGTCCGGGTCGAGGCGACGGCGGGGGGCTACGAGGTGACGCGGCGCTCCCCCGACGGCACGGTGCCGACGGAGACGACTCCGGCCGGGACAGCGGGCGCGGCGGGAAACGCGGGCGACGCGGGCGCGGGCGACGCGGGCGCGGGCGCGGGCGACGCGGGCGACGCGGTTGGCCCGATTGGGGCGGGCTCGGTTGGCGCGGGCGACGCCGTTGGCGTGCTGGAAGACCTGGTGGCGGGGGCGAGGAGAGCCTGATGGAGTACGAGCGGGACGGCGCGGAGATCTACCGGCGGTCGTTCGCCACGATCCGGGCCGAGGCCGACCTGGCCGGGTTGCCGGAGGACGTGGCGCGGGTGGTGGTCCGGATGATCCACGCCTGCGGGATGGTCGATCTGGTGCGGGACGTGCGGTTCAGCCCCGGGGTGGCGGTGGCCGCCCGGAAGGCGCTGCTCGGCCGGGCGCCGATCCTGTGCGACGCGGAGATGGTGGCGTCCGGGGTGACCCGCGCGCGGCTGCCCGCCGGCAACGACGTGGTCTGCACCCTGCGGGATCCACGGGTGCCCGAGATCGCCGCCCGGATCGGGAACACCCGCAGCGCCGCCGCCCTGGATCTCTGGGGGGACCGGCTCGACGGCGCGGTGGTGGCCGTCGGCAACGCGCCGACCGCGCTGTTCCGGCTGTTGGAGATGATCGAGGCGGGGGCGCCGAGGCCGGCCGCGGTGCTCGGCATCCCGGTCGGGTTCATCGGTGCGGCGGAGTCCAAGGAGGCGCTGGCCGGGTCCGGTCTGGAATACCTGATCGTGCGGGGGCGGCGGGGTGGCAGCGCGATGACCGCGGCCGCGGTGAACGCGCTGGCCTCGGAGATCGAATGAAGCCCGGCGGCGAACCGGCGGCCGGACGGCGAGACGAAGCGGAAAACGGACGATGACTAACGACGTGGTTGCCGGGCGGCTCTACGGGGTCGGGCTCGGGCCCGGCGATCCGGAACTGGTCACGGTCAAGGCGGCCAAGCTGATCGCGGCGGCCGACGTGGTGGCGTACCACGCGGCGCGGCACGGGCGGAGCAACGCGCGGGCGATCGCGGCCGGGTACCTGCGGGCCGGGCAGATCGAGGAGGCGCTGATCTACCCGGTGACCACCGGGACCACCGACCACCCCGGCGGCTACCAGGGGGCGATCGACGAGTTCTACGAGCAGGCCGCCGCCCGGCTCGCCGCGCACCTGGACGCCGGGCGTGACGTGGTGGTGCTGGCCGAGGGGGATCCGTTCTTCTACGGGTCCTACATGCACATGCACAAGCGGCTCGCGCACCGCTACCGGACGGCAGTCGTGCCCGGGGTGACCTCGGTGAGCGCGGCCTCGGCGGTGCTCGGCCGGCCGCTGATGGAGCGCGACGAGGTGCTCACCGTGCTGCCCGGGACGCTGCCGCCCGACGAACTGGCGCGGCGTCTCGCCGCCACCGACTCGGCCGCCGTGATGAAGCTGGGGCGGACCTTCGACGGGGTGCGGTCGGCGCTGGAGCAGGCGGGGCGGGCGGCGGACGCGTTCTATGTGGAACGGGCGACGATGGCCGCGGAGCGGGTGGGCCGGTTGACCGAGATTGATCCGGAAACCGTGCCGTACTTCTCGCTCGCTCTGCTGCCGAGCCCGGCGGCGCGGGCCTTCGTCGAGGGCGCCGCGCCGGACGAATCGGAGAAGTCGGAGAGAGGGCACACCGCGGAGACCGGGGCCACGCATGCGGGAAGCGACCCGGCGGGCGAGAACGGCACCGCAAGCGCGGCCGGCGGGGACGGCACGGCCGGCGGAAGCGGCACAACGGATACGAACGGCGCGGCGGGCGGGCACGGCACGGCCGGCGGAAGCGGCACAGCCGACACGGACGGCGCGGCGGGCCGGCGTGGCGGTGTGACCGTCGTGGGGCTGGGCCCCGGCGCGGCCGGATGGCTCACCCCCGAGGCGCGGCAGGCGTTGGCCGAAGCCGACGATCTGGTCGGCTACCAGACCTATGTGGACCGCGTGCCGGCCGATCCCCGTCAGGTGCGGCACGCCTCCGACAACAAGGTCGAGGCCGAGCGCGCCGCCTTCGCGCTGGACCTGGCCAAGCGGGGCCGCCGGGTCGCGGTCGTCTCCTCCGGCGACCCGGGCGTGTTCGCGATGGCCGCCGCGGTCCTGGAGGTCGCCGAGGACCCGCAGTGGACCGACGTCCCGGTGCGGATCCTGCCGGGCCTGACCGCCGCCCAGGCGGTCGCCAGCCGGGCCGGCGCGCCGCTGGGCCACGACTTCTGCATCATGTCGCTCTCCGACCGGCTCAAGCCGTGGTCGATCATCGAGACCCGGCTGGCCGGCGCGGCCGCCGCCGACCTGGTGATCGCGATCTACAACCCGGCGTCGCAGACCCGCAAGGAGCAGCTGGTCCGGGCACGTGAGGTGCTGCTGGAGCACCGCGCGCCGGACACCCCGGTGGTGGTCGGCCGGGACGTCGGCGGCCCGGAGGAGTCGGTTCTGGTCACCACTCTGGGCGAGCTCGACCCGGGCACCGTCGACATGCGCTGCCTGCTGATCGTCGGGTCGTCCCAGACGAAGGCAGTGGCCAGGGGAAATGGTCGGACCGTGGTGTACACGCCGCGGCACTACCCGGTGGCCGACCATCGACCCGCCGGCGGGAAATGAACCGTACGCTCCCGAACCGCAACGGAGGGCAACCGCACTGCATCGACGCGTTGCCTGACGGCAGCCTGCCGGGACGCCGAATGGAGGGGCCACTGAAAAGAAACCTCTGAAAGGCCCCTCCGCAGATATGTCTTCCGCCAGCCGCCGCCGTACCGCCATCGTCGCCTCGTCGCTGCTCCTCTCCCTCCTCGCCCAGGTCAGTGCCGCCTCGGCGGTGACCAAGCCCGCCCCCGCCCCGGTCAAGAAGGCCGCCACCACCGCCGTCACCACGGCCAAGAAGCTCGCCGCCGGCACGGTCAGCAAGACCGACCTGCCGACGCTGGCCGGGCGCCTGGCCGCGGTGCGGGCCGCCAAGACGATCAACTACTACCCGTCGAACGCCGGCTGGTCGGCGATGTGGACCAACTTCGACGCCATGAAGATCGAGGCGGACCTGACCAAGGCGAAGGCCTTGGGCGCCGACAACGTGCGCGTGATCGTCTTCCCGAGCACGTTCGGCTACCCGGCGCCGAAGACCGACTACGCCGTCAAGCTCGCCAAGTTCATCAGCATCGCGGACGCCCGGGGCCTGACCGTGAAGCTGACCCTGTTCGACTGGTGGTCCGGCTACAGCGACGTCGCCGGCAGCGCGGCCTGGGCGAAGGCGGTACTCGCGCCGTACGCGGACGACCCGCGGGTGCTCTCGGTCGAGGTGCAGAACGAGTTCGACCCGGCCAACGCGAGCGCCGTCGCCTGGGTCAAGAAGATCGTCCCGGCGGTGCGCGCGGCCGTCCCGACGATGCCGCTGACCCTGTCGGTCTCCGGCGGCACCGGCTACAACGGACTGACCCTGATCCGCACCGCGCTCGCCGCCACCCCGCTGGACTACCTGGACTACCACTTCTACGGCAACTCGGAGCGGGCGCTCGCCGACATCCGCAGGGCGCAGGCCGCGGCCGGCACGTTCCCGCTGGTGATCGGCGAGACCGGCCTGAGCACCGCCACCACCAGCGAGGGTGACCAGGCCGCGTACCTGGCCCGGGTGTTCGCGGCGGCCAAGGTCGCGGGGGTCGGCTCGGTGGCCCCGTGGACGCTCTCCGACTTCGCCACCGGCGCGATCCCGTCCAACTCGGCGGTCTCCAAGCTGCCGGCGCAGTACAAGTTCGGCCTGTACCGCGCGGACGGCTCGGCGAAGCCGGCGGCGGCCGTGGTGAAGACCTACTGGTCCGGTCAGCAGGTCGGCAACTCGGTGCTGGACCTGGGCTTCGAGGCGGTGGCGGACAGCTCGCCGTGGCGGCCGTTCCTGGAGGACCTGGGCGCCGCGGTGCGCGTCGCCGGCGCCGCCCACTCCGGTTCCGGTTCGGTCCGGTTCTCCGGTACCGGCCGCTCGGCCGCCGGCCTGCCCTCGCTGCGCACCGCGCCGGTCGACCCGGTGCAGCCCGGCCAGCAGCGGCACGCCGAGGTGTGGGCCAAGGGCCAGAACGTGACCGGCACCAACCAGCTCGCGCTGAGCTGGTTCGACGCCAACGACAAGTGGCTGGGCCAGGCCCAGTCGAAGGCGGTGGCCTCCGGCACCAGTGGCTGGACCAAGCTGACCGTGGACGCGACGGCGCCGGCCGGCGCCGCCAGCCTCCAGGTTCACCTCAAGTCCGGCGACAACACGGGCACCGTCTGGTTCGACGACGTGGTGCTGTCCTGACCGATGCCGATCCGCTCGAACAGACGGGCGTAGGCGTCCACCGTCCGCTCCCAGGAGGACGGATCAGCGTGCCGCCGGCCGATCAGGCCGGCGGCCTCGCTGATTCCGGCGGCGAGCCGGGCCGGGTCGCCCGGCGGGACGAAGACCGTTCCGGAGTACGGCCCGGCCGCCTCCACCAGTCCACCCACCGAGGTGACCACCACCGGCAGCCCGTGGCTCATGGCGATGTGCAGCGGTCCGCTCGCCGAGCTGCGCCGGTACGGCAGCACCACCGCGTCGGCCGCCGCGAAGTACCCGTTCACCTCGGCGTCCGGCACGTACCGGTTGACGAACGTGATCCGGTCCCGCGCCGGCGACGCCGCGATCAGCTCGGCCGGCCGGGTCCAGCCCTCCCAGGTCTCCCCCACCACCGTCAGGCGGTATTCCGGGCCGAGCGCCGCGAAGGCCTCGACCAGATCCTCCAGCCCCTTGTACGGCCGGATCGTCCCGAAGTACAGCAGCCGGCGCACGCCCGGCGCCGGCGCGGCGGTCCGCGGCACGACGCCCGCGTGGTGGTCGAACGGCCCGTGCAGCGCGATCTCCGACGGCACCCCGCCCAGGTCGTACGCCGAGGCGAGCGCGTCGGCGTCGAACGCCGAGTGCACCACCACCCCCCGGGTGCGCCGCAGCAACGGCCGGATGGCCCCCCGCACGTACCGGGCCGCCCACCGGCGCCGCAGCTCCGCGGTGTCCTGCACCTCGTGGAACTCGATCACCACGGGGATCCCGAGCCGCCGGGCGGCGATCGCCAGCACCAGGTACGAGTGCAGCACCACCCCGGTCCACCACTGCAGCACCAGCACGTCGGGCCGCTCGGCGCGCAGGAACGCGACGGCCCGCGCCAGGCTCGGCACCCCCCACCAGTCCACGCCGTCGAAGACCCGTACGCCGTCGGCGTACCGCAGGTCGCTGAGTCGCTGCCCGACCCGTTCCCGCCCGGGGTAGAGCCGGGCCGGCAGCAGCCGCCGCATCAGGATCGCGCTCACGTCGTACCGCTCCTGGAGCGCGTTGCTGAGCCGGCAGGTGTAGTAGCTGATCCCGGAGAGGAAGTGCCACCCCGAACCGGCCACCATCACCTTCCGGCGCTCAGTGGGCTGCGATGCATGCACGGTAGACCTCCTCGATCCGGGGAACGACACGCGCCGCGGTGAAGTCCAGGCCGCGCCGCCGGCCCCCGTCGGCCAGCCGCGCGGCGAGCGGCCGGTCGGTGAGCACCCGCAGCAGCGCGGCGTGCAGCGCCTCCGCGTCGCCGGGCGGCACCAGCAGGCCGCTCTCGCCGTCCCGGACCACGTCCACCAGGCCGCCGGCGGTGGACGAGACCAGCGGCGCGCCGGCCAGCATCGCCTCCACCGCGACCTGGCCCATGCCCTCGCTCAGCGACGGCACCGCCCCGGCGGCGGCGCCCCGCCAGGCCGCCATCACCTGCGCGTGCGGCACATCGTGGCGGATCACCGTGCCGGGCGGGGGCGGCGGGGTGTCGTCGCGGCGGGTGCCGAGGCAGACCAGGGTGGGCGCCGGTCCGGGGCCGGGCCAGCCGGCGGTCAGCCGCCGGTACGCGTCGAAGAGCACCCCGATGCCCTTGTGCGGGCCGAGCGCGCCGACGAAGAGCAGGTAGTCGCCGTCCGGCAGCCAGTCCGGCCGCGGCGTGTCCCGGGCCAGCGCGTCCAGCCCGTCCGGGACCAGGCTGGAGATCACCTGAACCGGCAGGTCGCCGGGCAGGTTCGCCTGGGTCAGCGCCTTGGCCACCGAGGTCGAGATCGCGGTGAGCGCGTCGATGCCGCGGTGCCGGTGCGCGTGCAGGCCGGCCGTCAGGACCAGCGAGCGGCACCCGCCGTACTGGATGGAGGCGCAGCTCACGCACCGGGGCAGGCTGGGTCCGGAGCACTGCCGGCCGTTGCGGGCGAAGATCTTGCGGACGCAGGTGAGCCCGAAGTCGTGCGCGGTGTGCACGTGCGGCCGGCCGAACCGGGCCCGGCGCAGCGGCAGGTAGCTGTACATCAGCCAGTCGTGGCTGTGCACCACGTCGAAGTGCTCGGTCCGCAGCAACCGGGCGATGTCGGCGGTGGTCAGCGGGTCCGGCACGGTCGGGTGGAACGGCTTGCCCGGGTCCTCGTTCAGCCCCGCGACCACGGTGTTGGCGACGCTGCGGACCCGGTGCACGCGGACCCCGTTGCGCACCTCCGCGGTCGCCAGCCCGCGCGCCGCGAGGGTGAGCACGGTGACCTCGTGGCCGCGCCGGACCAGTTCCTCGCTGCTGGTCGCGACGCTGCGCTCCAGCCCGCCGATGATCGGGGCGTACAGGTTCGACAGTTGCAGGATTCTCATAGCACCGAGGCCTTCTGCCGGGAGACGAGTGCGAACGCGACAGCGCCGACCAGCAGCGCCGACATCGCCTGCCCGGTCAGCCAGGCGATGCCCGCGCCGGTCACCCCGGCGCCGGGCAGCAGCAGCCAGGTCAGGCTCAGGCAGGTGACGGCGCGGACCCCGTTGAGCCGCCGGCAGAGCCGGAACTCGCCCCGGGACCGCCAGTGCGCCACTGCCAGGTTGGTGACCGCGTCCGGGATCGCGGCGAGCACCAGGATCCGCAGCAGCGTCCCGCCCTCGGCCGCGTACCCGGCGCTGAACAGGGCGAGGATCCGGTCGCCGACGAGCAGCAGCAGCGTGGCCGGGGCGCCGACCATGGACAGCACGACGGCCGCCGCGCGGGCCAGGCTCACCCGGACCGCGTTGGTGCGTTCCGCGTAGAGCGCCGAGGCGACCGCCGGGGAGACCATGAACAGCATCGACGCGGTCATCCAGGCCAGGTAGAAGTGCGCGTTGGCGGCCGGGCCGAGCCGCGCGGTGACCAGCACCGGCAGCAGCGCGGCCGGGCCGGCCTGGGTCAGGTTGATCAGGTGGTGGCCGGTCAGCGCCGCCCGCAGGTGCGGGAGCTCCGCGCCGAGACCGGTGAGCCGGAGCCGGGCGCCGGACCGGAGCCGGCGCAGCCCGAGACCCACGGTGGCGGCGCTGACCAGGATCGTCGGCAGGGTCCAGGAGAGCACCACCACGCCGGCCGAGTGCGGCCCCGCCCCGAGCAGCGCGGCCAGCGCGATGATCTTTCCGAGGGCGAGGACCAGATTGCGTACGAACATTCCGTGTCCCGAGCGGTGCGCCACGTACACGTTGTCGAGCAGCGTGGTGGCGGTGATCGCGGTCGCCGCGCAGACCAGCGCAGCCGCGCCGGCCGGCCGGTCGAGGAAGCCGAAGTTCGCCGCGGCCATCGGGACCAGCACCGCCCCGGCGCCGGCCAGCACCGCGGTGACCGTGCAGCCGGCGAGCAGCCCGCCGCCGACGATCCGGGACCACGCGTCCGTGGCGCTGCCCGGCAGCCGCTGGATGAACATGTGCCCGGCGCCCAGGTTGGCGACCATGCTGATCGCGGTGGCCGCCGAGATCAGCGCGGTGGCCGTGCCGACCTGCGGCTGCGCGACCGCGCGGGCGGCCAGCATCCAGTAGACGTAGCCCAGACCGCCGTTGACCACGGTGGTCGCCATTATCAGCAGGCTGTTGCGGGCCAGCGAGTCGTTCACCACCCGCCGGGTCGCGGTGATCAGCACGCGTCCCGCCCCCGGCTGGTCGACGACCGCACGGATCTCGCGGGCGCGGACTCGAAGTCCTTGGCCGCGGCCTTGGCGTAGAAGACAGTGCTCGCCGTGCCCACGCTGATCCCCACCGGGCGCAGGCATCCGTCCGCCGGCAGCGCCGGGACCAGGACGTTGAGCGCGTAGACCCGTCCGCTGGCCACGGTCACCTGCCGGGACGCGACGACCGTGCCGCCGATCCGCAGGCGCAGCCACTGGGTGCTGGTCGGCAGCCCGGAGTTGGTGACCCGGACCTGGACGGTGAGCCCGTGGGACGGCACGGCGACCGGGTGGGTGATGCCCGCCGCCCACCCGTTCAGCGCCACGGTGAGATAACCGGGCAGGACCGGGCGGGAGCCGCTTTCCACGGCCCGGATCGCGATTCCGCCCACCGCCACGCCCAGCACGATCGGCGCCAGGACGGCGACGGCGGTGCGAGCGGCGTACCGCGTACGCGAACCGGTTTGTTCCCGGATCTCGTCGTTGCGGCGCTGGGCCGGGACGCCGGCGCCGTCGTCCAGCCCCGCGTCGCCGTCGCGGCGGCGCAAGCGCAGCCGGAGCAGGCCGGCGACGGCGAGCACGGTGGCCAGCAGCGCGGACGCGGCGATCAGCGGGACCGGCGCGACCGGCGCTCCGAACGGGTGCAGCAGGAGCGCCACCGCGGGCAGCGTGAGCAGGCCGGCCAGCACGACCAGACCGGCCCGGACCGCGGGCGGGCCGACCTCGGCCGAGCGGCCGGTGACCGCCCGGATCCAGAGCTCGCCGATGGCGAGAAAGGCCAGGAGACAGGCCGGCAGCAGCGCCGGCCACGGCAGGCCGGCTGCCGGGAGCAGGACCGGGAGACTGGCGTACGCGGTGACGAGTGGCCGGAGAATGTTCTTCATCGGTGTCCCCCGCTGATCGGGCCGCTCGGCATGGACGCGCCCAGACTGTCGAAGTCGAAGCGGTAGATCGCCAGGTGCGGGCCGTCGTAGATTTTGATCAGCCACGGCATGGCGTCGAACTTGGTCAGCTGTGCCCGGTCGAAGGCGGGCACGCCGTCGTGACGCAGCGGCTCGTTCGTCTCGAAGTAGATGTTGATGTCCGGCACCTGTTCGGCCATCCGCCGGTCCACCACCAGGTACTGGTACCGCCAGTCGCGCAGCTGGGCCAGCAGCGCCGGGGAGATCGGGCGGCCCGGCCGCGCGCGGTAGAGGTCGTACGCCGGGAAGGTGTTCGAGCCGGTGGTCGGCCGCTGCTCGCCGTAGGAGCCCAGGATCAGCCCGGAGTAGCGGTCGGCGACCAGGCGGCTCCCCCGGCCCTGGGTCTCCAGCAGCCAGTGCGCGGCGGCCAGCACCTCGGGGGTGGCGGCGCGGGTGTCGGAGCCGTAGACCGGCGGCCCGGGGAACCGGTAGGACGGGTTCATCCCGGCCGCGTTGTTGCCCACCAGCATCAGCGCGCAGGTCGCCGAGAGGCCGGCGCCGGCCGCGATCGGGCCGGTTGCGGCGAACCGGCCGGGCAGCCGGGTAGCCCGGTCCAGCAGCGCCACGATCATCGGCGCCACCACGATGGCCAGGCCCAGATAGCTGAACGCCCAGGAGCGGCGGGCGCCCTCGGCCCCGGCCGGGGTGAGGATCAGCAGGGTGGCCGGGACGTAGAGCGCGCCGACCAGCAGCATGGCGGTGGTGCCGGCGTGGGTGAGCGGCTCGTCGGTGTGGCGGCGGCGCCACCACAGGACGACCGCGCCGGCCAGCGCCAGCGTCGCGACCGGTGGGGCGATGTACGCCGTGGTCTGCTCCCACCAGGGCAGCACCGACTCGCTGAACAACTCGCGGCCGCCCTCGTCGCCGCCGGCCAGCCCGCCGAACTGGGTAAGCGCCCGGCCCAGGTACGGGTCCAGGTAGCGGCCGGTGTCCGGGGCGACGGCGCCGAGCCAGGTGGCCACGATCAGCGCGGTTCCCACGGTGAGCGCCCAGGCGGTCCGGGCCGGGGTGATCAGCGGCCGGGCGGTGATCGAGTGGATCGTGCACACCAGCGCGAACAGGCCGAGCACACCTGTCATCCAGAGGGCGGTGAGGTGGTGGGTGGCGGTGATCGCGACGGCCAGCAGCAGCGTGAGCGCGGACCAGCCGAGCCGGGCCGGCGCCGCGGTGGCGCGCAGCGCGCGAACCGCCGTGACCAGCGCCCAGACCAGCACGGCGATGGCCAGTGACTCGTACCCGAGCTGGGTGTCGAAGAACAGGAACGAGCTGTTCAGGCTGTAGCCGATGGCGGCCGCCGCGGCGATCCGGGGGTCCGGGCGCAGCTGGCCGGCGAGTACCGCGACACCGAGGGTGAGCAGCACGTGCGCGGTGGTCAGCACGAACAGCGCGGACTGCCAGATGCTCAACCCGGTGAGCGCGGCCAGCGCCGCGACGCAGGCGTGCAGTCCCGGGTAGTCGCCGATCACCCGGACGATCGGGTTCGTCTCGAAGAGCCGGCCGTCGGTCAGGATGCTGTGCGCCTGGCCCCAGTGGGCGTACTCGTCGTGGTAGAGCGGGCCGCCCGGGTGGCGCAGCACCTTGGGCAGGTAGGTGAAGAGGCCGTAGCCGATCAGCACGGCCATCCGCAGCCGTGCCGAGCTGCCCCGGCGCACCGCCCACCAGCAGACCGGCAGCGTGAACAGCAGCATGCCGGCCCAGAACCAGCCGAACTGGCCGCCGCTGCCGAACTCGGCCCGGCGGTACGCGATCACGATCGCCGCCGCCCCGCCCGCTCCCGCGACGGTCAGGGTCGCCGCGCACCAGACCGCGTCGGCGGTCCGGGAGCGGAGGCCGCCGTAGCGCGGCCCGATGAGTCCCGGCGCCGGCCGGGCGGTGACCGCGCTCACCGGCCTCCCGCTCCAACGCCGGTGGACGACACCGGCAGCCCGGTGATCGCCGAGTACACCTCGCGGGTCGCCGCGACCACGTCGTCCCAGGTCGGCAACGGCGCCGGGGTGGCCGACCGGCCGGCTGCGGCGGCGGCGCGCAGCGCGTCGGCCAGCGCCGCCTCGTCCTCCGGGTCGGCCAGCCGGATCCACGCCGTGTTACCGGCCAGCGCGGCCAGCTCCCGGTGGGCCGGGATCGGCGAGGCCACCGTGGGGATGCCGGCCGCCAGCGCGTCGGCCACGGTCATCCCGAACGCCTCGTGCGCCGACGCGGAGACCGCCACCGAGGCGCGGGCCAGGCAGCCGGCGAACGCGGCGTCGTCGAGCCGGCCGTGGAAGATCACCCGCCCGGCCACCCCGAGGCGGCCGGCGATCTGCCGCAGCGCCGAGGCGGCCGGGCCGTCGCCGACGACGTCCAGCCGGTACGCCGGGCCGAGCGGCGCCATCGCCCGGATCACCCGGTCCACCCGTTTGTAGTGTTCGAGCCGGCCGACACAGAGGATCACCCGCACGCCGGGCCGCCTGCCGGGCACCACCGGGCGCGGGTCGGTCCCGTTCGGCACCACCACCACCCGGCCGGCAGCCTCCGGGAAATCGCGCAGCACCAGGTCACGCTCGGCGCCGGTGACACAGATGAGCCGGCCCGCCCGGCTCACGATCCGGCGGCCGAGCGGCCGGTAGATCGGGTGCAGTGCCGCCCTTATCCGGGTATGCCCGGTTCCGTGATAGTGCGGCGTGAAGACGAGCGGGGTCCGGTGCCGCCCGAGCGCGGCGCCGAACGACACCAGGGCGTGGTAGCTGTGCGTGTGCAGGACGTCGTACTCGTCGGCGTGCTCGCGGATCCACCGCCAGAGCGGCAGCGAGACACGGTAGTCGCGGACCGGCACGGTCAACGGGAAACGCCGGACCAGCACGCCGTCCACGGTCTCGGTGGACCGGGCGGCGTGCTGGGTGAGCACCTCGACGTCGTCGCCGGCCGCGGCCAGCCCGGCGCACAGGCGCCGCACGTGCGTCTCCACCCCGCCGATGTCGGGATGGTAGGCGTTCGAGACGACGCCGACCCTCATCGCGCCGACCGCCCGGCGAGCTGCCGGGACGCGCGCCGGAAGCCTCGCGGCCACTCCCGGGCGATGGTGCGCAGCACCCGGATGCCGTCGGTGAACGCGTTCAGGTTGCTCACGCCGTGAATCCGGTTGTGCTCGAAGCTGGGCACCTCCTCGATGGCCAGCCGGGCACGGGCGGCACGCAGGGTCAGCAGGGTCTCGATCTCGAAGCCGTCACCCCACAGCCGCCCGTCCCCGCCGAGCGGCGCGGGCGAGGTGCTGTCCAGGCCGAAAACCTCGAGGTGGCACGCCCAGAACGCGTTGTAGCCGTAGCAGAGGTCGCTGTACCCGGTGCCGAACATGACGTTGACCAGGACGCTGAGCACCTTGTTGCCGGCCCGGCGCAACCGGGTGATGTCCGCGCTGCCGCCGCCGGCCCGGAACCGTGAGCCCTTGGCGAAGTCGGCGCCGCCGCGCAGCGCCGCGACGAAGCTCGGGATCTCGCCCGGGTCGGTCGACCCGTCGGCGTCGATCATCACGATGATGTCGCCGGTGCACGCGGCGAAACCACAGGCCAGGGCGTTGCCCTTGCCCTTGCGGTTCTGCACGACGACGCGGATGTCCGGGCGCAGTTGCCGGGCCACCGCCACGGTGTCGTCGGTGGAGCCCCCGTCGACCAGGATGACCTCGTCCACCTGGGGCAGCCGGGCGAAGACGTGCGGCAGGTTGCGGGCCTCGTTCAACGCCGGCACGACGACGCTCACGATCGGCTCGGGTTCGATGTGGGGCTCCGGGTCGGGTCGGGCCGGCGGCTCGACGGCGGTCAGTTCGATGGCGGTCTCGGCGGGGAGCACACGGTCGACCGTGGGCATTTATTTGTCTCCGATCGAACAGGGTGGGGGCGGCCTCGGCGGGCCGGGCGCATGGGTGCGGATTCGCGAATCGGGCCGGCCGTGGGGCCTGCCCGGAGAGAGGCGACCGGCGTCGCGGCGCGACGCCGGCGGGCGGTCACGCGTGGGGCGCGTCGACCGTCCAGTCGTAGATGTCCCGGCGTGCGGACCGGTCACCGGTGGCCCCGGCGCGCCCGAGCCGGCCGTCCCGGACACCGGCCCAGCGATCCCGGCCGGCCTGGGTCCGGGGCACGGCGGCCGCGCGCACCGGGTCGGGTATGGACAGCACGGTGGAGGCCGGCAGGCCACCCCGCGCCGGTCTCGACGTACGAGAGAGACGCACGACATGCTCCATTTCAATCTATTTGCCCGACTAGACCTGGCCAAAGGTAGGTCAATCTTTGGACCCGTGTGACCGAGTTGTAGTTATTTCTTCCCTTCGAGCCGATCGTGGGCTCACCGATGAGGACCCGCGATCCGGTGTCCGCTCGGAACCGGCACCCCGCCATCCGCATATGCTCGGGACGACATTCCCGGCCAGAAGTGGCCGTTCGTGACGAAATCGCGATCATTCACCCGATCGTGGATCATCGTCTTTCGCGCTTCCGGAAGGCGGGCGTCTCACGCACCTTGCGTGATCGCCGTTCGCCTTCGCCGAGCGCGCGCGGCTACGCGACTCCTCCACCTCTCGTACGGCCCCCTGGAGCATCCCCGCATACTCTCCAGGTGGATCACCAGCGCTCCTTCGCCTTCCTGGACGGACCGCGGCCCCGGGCCTTCGCCCACCGCGGCGGGGCCGCGGAGGGCGATGAGAACACCGCCGCCGCCTTCGAGCGCGCGATCCGGACCGGATTCCGGTACGTCGAGACAGACGTGCACGCCACGGCCGACGGCGTCCCGGTCGTCATCCACGACGACCGGCTGGACCGGGTGGCCGGGCACCCGGGGTCGGTCGCCGGCCTGACCTGGGCGGACCTGTCCAAGGTCCGGGTCGGCGGCGCGGCAGTGGTGCCCCGGCTCGACGAGGTGCTCGACGCCTGGCCGCACGTCCGGTTCAACGTGGACGTCAAGTCGGACGCGGTGGCCGAACCCGCCGTCGAGGCCGTCCGGCGGGCGCGCGCCGAGGACCGGGTGCTTGTCGCGTCGTTCAGCGACACCCGGCTCGCCCGGGTGCGCGCGCTGGCCGGGCCACGGCTGGCCACCTCGGTCGGGATGCGGGGCGTGGCCCGGCTGCTGCTGGGATCGGCCACCAGGATGCCGCTGCGGCTGCCGGAATCGGTCGCCGCGGTGCAGATCCCGGTGCGGTCCGGGCCGATCCCGGTGCTGACCACGCGATTTCTGGAATACGTCCGCGGAATGGGCCGGGAAGTGCATGTGTGGACGATCGACGATCCCGCGGAAATGGGCAGGTTGCTCGACATGGGCGTGGACGGGATCATGACCGATCGTGTCGACGTGTTGCGGGACGTTTACTCTGCGCGTGGGCTGTGGTTGAGTTAGGGCAGGTCGGCGCAATTTCTGCGGATCCCGTTGAACCCGGGACATCAGCCGTTCGGAGGATGCCCGCGGGTCGGCGTACCTCGCATATTTTTTCTTTAAGTTTCGGTCGCGAGATCCTTAAATATGGTCTCGGAATTGCTTTCTGTGAGACCTGCTCCTAACGTCTGGGCGTCGGCGCCACACAATGGCGAACGCAGAAGTCGAAAGGCACGTCATGGGAAGCACGGGTCACCGCCGCTCCGGACTCGGAGCCGTCGGGTCGGGGCGCGGCCGGCTGCTCGCCGCCGGGGCCGTGATCGTCGCCGTCGGCGGCGCGATCGGGTTCGCCCAGCTGTCGCACGCCGACGAGACCCCGCAGACGAAGGCAGCCGGCCAGAGCGGGGCCGGCAAGGTCGTCAACGGGCAGACCATCCTCACCGACACCTGCATCGACAGCAAGCTGTCCCGGCACGACGGTTTCCAGAAGGGCGACCGGTGCGTCTCCACCGAGTTCGGTGAGGTGGCCTCGGCCGCCAACGACGCCGCCCTGCTGATCACCCAGGCGCCGGTCACGGTCGCGCCGAACACGCCGTTCACGCTCAAGGTCAGCACCCGCAACCTGATCCGGGACCGCTTCCTCGCGGCCGGCCAGGGCGGGTACTACGTGGAGTCCAGCGTGCTGCGGAACGGCATCGTCCGCGGGCACTTCCACACCGCGTGCCGGATGCTCGCCAGCACCAGGGTGGCGCCGGATCCCGCGCCGGTGCCGGCGTTCTTCGTGGCCACCGAGGACAGCAAGGGCGGCAGGACGCCGGACACCGTGACCATCCAGGTCCCGGGCCTGCCGACCGAAGGCACCGCGCAGTGCGCGTCGTGGGCCGGTGACGGCTCGCACCGGACGCCGATGATGGAGCGGGCCAACCAGACGCCTGCCATCGACGCCGTGCGCATCACCGTCCGCGCCGGCGCCGGCGGCGGCGACCAGGGCGGCGACAACAACGGCGGCGGTGGCGGCAACCAGGACAACAACGGTGGCAACCAGGGCGGTGGCAACAACGCCGGTGGGAACAACAACGGCGGGAACAACAACGCCGGCGGGAACCAGGGTGGCAACAACAACAACGGCGGGAACCAGGGTGGCAACAACAACAACGGCGGGAACCAGGGCGGGAACAACAACACCGGCGGGAACCAGGGCGGCAACACCGGGAACAACAACGACGCCGGGACCGTGACGGCCACGCCCAAGACCACGGTGAAGCCGACCGCGCCCGCCACCAAGGGCGACACCACGAAGGACACCGCGGAGGAGACGCCGGCGACCACCAAGAGCACGACCAAGCCGGCGACCGCCGAACCGACCACGAAGCCGACCACGAAGCCGGCCACCAGGTCGACCACGTCCGGCTCGTCCTCCTCCGACGACAACTCGGCCGGCACGACCTCCGACGACAAGGCCACGCCGGAGAAGACCGAGAAGCCGCAGCCGCAGACGACCGAGAGCGTGGACACCGGATCCGCGGCCGACTACGGCATCGACGTCGGCGCGCCCGACGACCCGGCGCCGACCAGCACCTCCGGTCAGCAGCTCGCCGAACCGCCGGCCGGGGACCCGTCGAGCGGTGGGCCGTTCACACTGCTGAGCGAGCACCCGGCGATCTTCGGGGGCGGCGCCGTGGTGATCCTGGTGGGCATCATCGGGTTCGCTTACTCCCGGAGCCGGCCGCGGCGTTACTGAGCACCTCGTCCTGACCACGGCACGCACGGGCGGCGCCCGACGACACGGAGTTCTCGTGTCGCCGGGCGCCGCTTCCGTCGTACCCCCGGATCGATCGGCTCGGCCACCGGCGGCCCGGACGTGCGAGATGTTCCTCTTGCCGCATCCATCGCAGAGCCTCTGACCAGCTTCGACGGCGGCAACACGGCGTCACGGGCGCGCTTCTGGCGGACAGCTAGGAAGAAGAAAGGTCACTGTGCAGGACGGAAGGTCACTGTGCAGGACGAAAGGTCACTGGGCAGGACGGGATGTCCGGCCAGAATAAGGGTAGCCTTACCGGCCGGAGATTCTTCCAGCGGCAGTGAGGTGCAGACATGGCGAACCGACCGGCGCGCCCCGCGCACGAGGGTGTGGTCACGCGGGTGGAGCAGCTCACTCCGCACATGGTCCGGGTGGTGGTCGGAGGCGAGGCGATCGCCCGGATCGACGCGGGACGCTTCACCGACCACTACATCAAGGTGCTCTTCCCGCAGGCCGGCGTAACGTACCCGGAGCCCTTCGACATGGGGACGATCCGGGAGACCATGCCGCGCGAGACGTGGCCGGTGGTGCGGACGTACACGATCCGCAACTGGCTGCCGGAGATCCCGGAGATGTGGGTCGACTTCGTGGTGCACGGCGACGCCGGCGTCGCGGGGCCGTGGGCGGCCCGGGCGAA
The DNA here is from genome assembly GCF_016862395.1 of Actinoplanes siamensis. GTDB lineage: Bacteria > Actinomycetota > Actinomycetes > Mycobacteriales > Micromonosporaceae > Actinoplanes > Actinoplanes siamensis. The sequence continues at coordinate 73,171 of NZ_BOMW01000051.1, forward strand.
GCCGGGCGACGTGTTCCGGTTCATGGGGCCGGGCGGGGGCTATTCGCCCAGCCCCGAGACGGACTGGCACCTGCTGGCCGGCGACGAGAGCGCGCTGCCGGCGATCGGCGCCGCGCTCGCCGGGATGCCGGAGGGCGCGCCGGTCCGGGCGTTCATCGAGATCGAGTCGCCGGACGAGGAGCAGAAGCTCGGCGCGCCCGCGGACGCCGAGATCGTCTGGGTGCACCGGGCCGGTCGCCCGGTGGGATCCGCGCTGGTCGAGGCGGTGCGGGCGCTGGAGTTCCCGGCTGGCCGGGTCCAGGCGTTCGTGCACGGGGAGGCCGGGTTCGTCCGGGATCTGCGCGGATATCTGCGGCTGGAGCGGGGGCTGAGCACGGACCAGCTGTCGATCTCGGGGTACTGGCGGACCGGGATGAACGAGGACGGCTGGCAGTCGAGCAAGCGGGAGTGGAACGCGCAGGTGGAGCGGGAGCAGGCCGGCACGCCCGCCTGATCCTTCCCTCGGGTCGGCCTTCGCGGGATCGCTTGCCCTCCGGTTGTGTCGCTTCCCGGGCCGTGTCGCTTCCCTCGCGCCGTGTCCCTCAACCCCCGCCGCGTCGCTCAACCCCCCGCCGCGTCGCTCAACCCTGACCGTGTCGCTTCCCCCGGGCTGTTGTCGCGGTAACGACCGAAAGCCGGATGGGGCATATGTCTTATCCGGCTTTTGCGCAGCTCACAGGGATCCACCCCGATTCGCCGTGACGACTCGCCGAGGCAATGATGGTGCCGTGGCAGTGCTGGAAGAACAAGTGACACGTCCGCGTCGCGGCCGGATCTTCACCCTCGTCGCGCTGGTGCTCGCGGCGGTGAACCTGCGGCTCGCGGTGACCAGCGTGGGGCCGGTGCTCACCGAGATCCGCGACGGTCTGCACATGAGCGCGACCGCGGCGGGGCTGCTCACCTCGGTGCCGGTGTTCTGTTTCGCCTCCGTCGGCCTGCTGGCTCCGCGGGCCGCCAGGCGGCTCGGCGCGGCGCCGGTGATCGCCGGGGGCCTGGCGCTGCTCACGGTCGGCTTGGCGGCGCGGCCGTTCGCGCCGGGCTCGGCGCTGTTCGTGCTGTTCAGCGCTGTCGCCCTGGCCGGGATCGCGCTGGTGAACGTGCTGCTGCCGTCGATCGTGAAGGACCACTTCCCGGACCAGGTTGGTTCGGTGACCGGGCTGTACACGGTGGCGCTGAACCTCGGCGCCACCACGGCGGCCGCCGCGACCGTGCCGGTCACCGGCGGTTTCGGGGACTGGCGGCTCGGGCTGGCGTGCTGGGCGGTGGCGGCGCTCGTCGCGTTGCCGCCGTGGTTGCTGATGGCCCGGGAACGGCCGGCCACGCCCGGCCAGTCGACCGACGCGGCGCCGATCCGGGTCAGCCGGCAGCCGATCGCCTGGGCGCTCGCGGTGTACTTCGGGATGCAGTCCACCTCGGCGTACGTGATCATCGGCTGGCTCCCGCAGATCTACCGGGACGCCGGGCTGTCGGCGGAACTGGCCGGAGTGTTGTTCGCCACCACCTCGCTGCTCGGGGTGCCGCTCGGGATGGCCCTCTCGGCGCTGGCCGGGCGGGTTCGCGCGCAGAGCGGCATTGCGGTGGGACTCGGCCTTTTCGGCGTTGCCGGTTATTTCGGCCTGTGGATGGACCCCGCATCGGCACCATGGGTCTGTGCGATCCTCCTGGGCATCGTCAACACCGCATTCCCGCTGGTCCTGACCATGATCGCGTTGCGCGGCCGCACTCCCGCCGTAGTGGTGCGGCTGTCCGCCTTCGCGCAGGGCGTGGGTTACCTGATCGCCATCCCGGGACCGATCCTGATCGGAGCGCTGCACGATGCGACCGACGGTTGGAAAGCACCGCTGGCGGTCATGATGGGGCTGATGGTCCCGCAGATCATCGCGGGCTTCTTCGCCGGCCGCGACCGCCAGATATAGACCAGCGTCGCGATCCGCGAGGCGTACGGATTGTTGTCGGTGGGCGCCGCGGCCGAGGATCCGCTGCCACAGCCCGCCGACCCACACTCTCCAGAGGTCGATCCACCAGGCGCCGGCCCACGTTCTCCAAGCACTGACCCACCCCCTGGGCTCGGTGGCCGGCGAAGCCCTTGGCCGCATGTTTCCGGCCAGCCGATCTGGTCGGCGGTCGTCTGGTTCACGGCGGCGACACCCGGGTCGGCGAGCTTGCTCTCCGGGATGATCGGGAAAGAGGTGAGCACGGCGCGATGGGCAGTGCCCGGATCGAGCCATCGTGGGTCACGCAGCAGGGTGACGGCACCGGCGATCCACACCGGAGCTGTCTTTTCCGGCTCGGAACCCAACTCCGGTTGGATGTGCCGGGCCGCCAGGCTGCTCCACGCCTCTGCGCCATCCGAGGCGATGCACCCCTGAGCACCAGCCGGGACCTTGCGCGCGCTGCGGCGAGGAGCAGCTCCCGGCACGGCGAGCGGGGGAGAGGTGTCCGAAGTGTTCGGACCCGGCCGGCGCGGACCGGCCTCAGAGACGTGCGATCACGGAGGGGATCTCCGGGAAGGCGTCGACCGCTGCCGTCACGTGGCGCGGATCGAACTCCTCCAGCCGCCGCACCCCGCTCTGCAGGCAGGCGACGAACCGCATCCCGGCGCCCCCGGCCGCCACCGCGTCCCCCGGCGAATCCCCCACGTACACACAATCCGCCGGATCAAGACCGGTCTCCGCGAGCAGCTCGTCGAACACCCGCGGGTCCGGCTTGCGGAACCGCGTGTTCCCCTGGTGGTACGCCCCGGTGACCCGGCCGGCCAGCACGTGATCGGGCTCCAGCAGGTGGCGCACCTCGCGCTCGGTACGGGACGTCAGCAACAGGACCGTCCGGCCCTCCGCGACCAGCCGGTCCAGCGCCTCCAGGTTCTCCGGCGGGATCACGTCGAGCCGGCCGTCGGCCAGATAGCGCTGGTGTTCCGCGGGGAACAGCTGGGCGAACCGGTCCAGATCCACACCCGGCGAACGGTGCGGCATGGCGTCGAGCAGCGTCTCGCCCCAGGTGGCGCGGTGCACCTCGCGCGACATCGGCGGGCGCCCCAGCTTGGCGAGCACGTCGTTCTCCAGCTCGAACGACGCCGCCTCGGTCAGGCACAGGGTGTCGTCGACGTCCACGATCACGGCACGAATCATGGTTGGCACGGTCCCATGGGACGCCTGGCCAGGATTCGGCGGTATCCGTTGCGGTGCGCGCCCGGGAGACGCCCGGCGCGAAGCGCGGAAGCGGACCAGGTGGCGGCGCTGCCGGCGTACGACGGGTGGGAAACTCCTGTCCATGCTGAACAGGCTGCTCCCGCCATCCGCGCGCTCGTCCGAGGCGTTCACCGACGATCCGGACGAGGCGTGCTACCCGGGCGAGGAGCACCTGGTCGCGAAGGCCGCGCCGGGCCGCCGCCGGGAGACCCTGACGGCCCGGCGCTGCGCCCGGGAGGCGCTGTCCGCTCTGGGTCATGCTCCGGCCGCGATCCCGCGCGGCCCGCGCCGCGAGCCGGTCTGGCCGGCCGGTGTCACCGGCAGCATCACGCACTGCACCGGGTTCCGCGCGGCCGCTGTCGCGCACACCACTGACATCGCCGGCCTGGGCATCGACGCCGAGCCGCACGCGCCGCTCCCGCCCCGCGTGCTCGGCGCCGTCGCCACCCCGGCCGACCAGGACCTGCTGGCCGGGCTGGCGACCTCGCACCCGGACGTCTGCTGGGACCGGCTGCTGTTCAGCGCCAAGGAGTCGATCTACAAGGCGTGGTTCCCGGTGACCGGACGGTGGCTGGGTTTCGAGGACGCGTCGCTGGACATCGACCCGGAGGCGGGGACCTTCACCGGCCGGATCCTGATCGAGGCGCCGCTGAAGGAGATGCCGGGCCGGTTCCTCGTCGACGGTGGCCTGATCGTCACGGCCGTGTGCCTCTGAGTCGAAGGTTCCACCGCTATCGGATAACGGTTGATCGCGATCGCAATCCATTACTTCCGTCACTTGTGGAACAGGCCGTACAGTGCTCCCGACAATTCACGGGGAGGAACACATCCATGGCTCGGTGGTCTCGGTCGAGGCTGCGCACACTCGGTATCGGTGCGATCGCGGTGCTCGGCGCCTCGCTGGTCGCCGTGCCGGCGATGTCGTTCGCGGGTGAGGAGTCGCTGCTGCGGGCACGAGCGGCCGGCGACCGGATCGCGGTGACCGAGACGTCCGGCGGCCACTCGGCGTTCCGCTTCCAGCCCGCGTCGGGAGACCGCCGCGCGCCGTATTCGTTCGTCTCCACCGGCGGCCAGGTCGAGGCGCGTCAGCTCGGCAAGGCAGCGCCCGTCGTCTCCGCGCGGACCGGCGCCGCGGCGCCGGCGCCGCGGGCCGCCGCCCGGGCCGCCGCGACGTATCCCACCACCATCACGGTCGCCAGCGAGAACTGGACGGCCTGGAACAAGACCATCGCGCTGTGGAACCGGGACACCTGGACGTACGTGCCTGTCGACAACCCGGCGAACTCGCTGAGCGCCACTGTCAGCCTGCCGCCCGGCAACTACTACGCCGCCTCGATGTACGGCATCTACGCCGTCGACAGCTACCTGCTCACCAAGGCGTTCACCGTCACCAGCAAGGCGCAGACCGTCACCCTGGCCGAGAGCTCGGCCAAGGAGGTCGCGATCAAGGCGGACGACAGCACCGCCCGCAACGACGGCAGCGCGGTCTGGATGGCGCTGCCCAACGGTGACATGGTCGGTTTCGCCGGTGGTTACGGCGTACGGACGTTCGCCACCACCGTCTCGGTCCCCGGCCCGGTGCTCAAGGTGCACCAGATCCTGGTGAAGAGCGGATCGTCGGCGCAGAAGCCCAGCCCGTACCGCTACGACCTCTACCACGCCTGGGAGCACCCGCTGCCGTCCTCCCCGATCCTCACGGTCAAGACGTCGTCGCTGGCCAAGAAGCCGGTCACGATCAAGGCGCAGGGCCGCGACACCCTCGGGGCCTACCTGTCCGTGCCGATGGCCGGCGACCGGTCCGGGGCGTTCACCTCCACGTCGGTGCGGGTGCCGGGCACCTTCACGGAGTACGTGACGCCCGGGGTGACCTTCTCCCGGCTGGTCGAGTGGGGCAGCCAGCAGGTCACGCTCGCCGACCACAACCTGCCGGCCGGCGCCTCGGACGGCGACACCGTGGGCACCGGGCCCGTCATGCCGGCCGGCCGCGGCCTGTCCGGCAACTCCCAGCGGTACCGGGACAAGCTGCTGCTGACCGAGAACCAGCAGTTCGGCGACGCCGAGGGCAACCGGGGTTACGACTACCACGCGCACTCCACGACCACGCTCAGCACCGGCGGCAAGGTGCTCAAGACGGCGAGTTCGAGCAGCCTGTCCGTGGACGTGGCCGCCGCCGCCAGGACGTACGAGCTGGAGCAGACCACCACCCGGAAGCTGGCGCAGTCGCTGCTCAGCACGAAGGTGCAGAGCCGGTGGACGTTCAGCTCGGGCAACACCTCCAACTACACCGCTCTGCCGCTGATCGACCTGGGCGTCCGCTCGACCGGGTTGGACGCCCGCAACCGGGCCGGCTCGGGCCCGGTCGGCCTGACGATCACGCCCACCACCCGGCAGACCGGCGCGGCGACCACGGCCGGCACGTTGGAGTGGTCCGCGGACGACGGCGCGACCTGGACCGAGCTGCCGCTGACCGCCTCGGGCGGCGACTACACGGCCGCCCTGCGGGTGCCGGCCACCGCCACCTTCGTGTCGCTGCGGATCACCGCCACCAACAGCGAGGGCGGCAAGCTGACCCGGACGGTGCTGCGCGCGCTGGCCGGCCCGGTGGCCCCCGGCGACGAGGTGATCACCCGGACCGGCCAGCCGGCGCCGGCCACCCAGGCGGAGCGGATCACCGTCACCGACGTCAAGCTCAACGGCGGCACCAGCGTCACGCTGGGCACCGAGGGCCGGATCGACCTGACCGCGACGTTCATGGTGATCGGTCCGACCGGCATCGCCGACGCCGGCCTGGAGCTGTGGCACGGCTCCGACCTCACGCCGGACGGCATCCTGCCCACGTCCACCAACTGCGAGCAGATCCGGCCGGCCAAGTGGAGCTGCACGGCCTGGCTCTGGGACTTCGACATCCGGTACGTGCTGAACAGCAACGCCCTGGCCGGCGAGTGGCACGCCGCGGTGTTCGCGACCTCGGCGGACGGCACCCTCACCACAGACCTGCGCAGCGCCGCCACCATCTCGCTCAAGAAGGCCGGCGTGCTGACGGCCGCCGACGGAACCCCGGAGCCGGTCGCCAAGGGCAGGACGATCACCGTCACCGGCACGCTGACCCGGGCCGACTGGGAGACCTGGACCTACCGGCCGTACGCCGGTCAGACGGTGAACCTGCAGTGGATCAAGCTGAAGGGCACCACCTGGACCAAGGTGGTGAGCGTCAGGACCGACTCGGCCGGCAAACTCAAAGCCACCACCACGGCGTCCGCCGACGGCTCGTTCCGCTTCGTCTACGCCGGTGACGCGGCGTCGACCGGGGTGAGCGGCGCCTCCGACTACGTCGACGTCAACTGACCGTGGCGCTTCTCGTCCGGGCGGAATGGGGAACGTCAGCCGCCGGAAACGTCGTGGCGGCAGAATGGGCCGCATGGATCTTCGCCAAGGCATCGGTCTGCGACGACTGGGCACCACCGCGGACGAGTTCCAACAGGATCTGCTGAGCAGCCTCTACTACCGCAGAGGCACGACTGTCGAGTCGGCGAGCGCCCGGGACGCGTACGAGGCGCTCGCCCTCACCGTCCGCGACCGCCTCGCCGACCGCCGGGCTCGCACGGCGGCCGCGCACTACGCCAGCAACCCACGGTGGGTCTACTACCTCTCGGCGGAGTACCTGCTCGGCGCGCAGCTGGAGCAGAATCTCCTCTACTCCGGCACCGGCGAGGTGGCCGCCGAGGCGGTCAAGGCCTTCGGCCGGTCGCTGGAGGAGATCGAGGAGCTCGACGTGGAGCCGGGCCTGGGCAACGGTGGCCTGGGCCGGCTCGCCGCGTGTCTGGTCGACTCGATGGCCACCCGCGACATCCCGGCGGTCGGCTACGGCATCCGCTACGACTTCGGCATCTTCAAGCAGTCCGTGGAGGACGGTGGTCAGGCCGAGCGCCCGGACGACTGGGCGTTCCAGGGCAACCCGTGGGAGTTCACCGCCGCCGACGACCGGCAGACCGTCGGCTTCTACGGCCACACCGAGCCGGTCGCCGGCTCGGAGATCCGCAGGCACTGGGTGCCCGGCGAGATCGTGCTCGGCGAGCCGAGCCACATGCTCGTGCCCGGATACGGCACCGAGACCGTCAACATCGTCCGGCTGTGGCGGGCCCGGGGCAGCGAGGCCTCGTTCGACCTGTCCCGGTTCTCCGCCGGGCAGTACGCCGAGGCGGTCCAGGAGGCGGTCCGCGCCGAGAACATCAGCAAGGTCCTCTACCCGGACGACAGCACCGAACTCGGCCGGGAGCTGCGGCTCAAGCAGCAGTACTTCCTCTGCTCCTGCTCGCTGCGCGACATCATCCGCCGGTTCCGGCTGCGCAACCAGGACTGGGACGACTTCGCCGAGAAGACGGTCGTCCAGCTCAACGACACGCATCCGACGATCGCCATCCCGGAGCTGATGCGGCTGCTCGTCGACGAGTACGGGCTGGGCTGGGACCGGGCCTGGTCGATCACCCGGCGCACGTTCGCGTACACCTGCCACACGCTGCTGCCGGAGGCGCTGGAGACCTGGCCGGTGCACCTGTTCGAGCGGCTGCTCCCCCGGCACCTGGAGATCATCTACCTGATCAACATGCTGTTCCTGCAGGAGGTGGAGGCCCGCTTCCCGGGCGACGCCGAACGGGTCCGCCGGATGTCGATCATCGGCGAGGGCGACGAGCGCCGGGTCCGGATGGCGCACCTCGCGGTGGTCGGCACCGAGGCCGTCAACGGGGTCGCCGAGCTGCACTCCAAGCTGCTGCGGGAGACCGTGCTGCAGGACTTCGCCGATCTCTGGCCGGCCAAGTTCCAGAACGTCACCAACGGGGTCTCGCCCCGCCGGTTCGTCAAGCTGGCCAACCCGCGGCTGTCCGATCTGATCACCGAGGGGCTGGGCGACGACAGCTGGCTCACCGACCTGGAACACCTCGCCGGCCTGGAGCCGCTGGCCGGCGACGCCGCGTTCGCCGAGCGCTGGCGGGCGGTGAAGCGGGCGAACAAGGTGGACCTGGGCGCCGGCGACCCGGACTCGCTCACCGACGTGATGATCAAGCGGTTCCACGAGTACAAGCGGCAGCAGCTCAAGCTGCTCCACGTGATCACCATGTACCACCGGATCCGGGAGAACCCGGCCGGGGACTGGGTGCCCCGGACGGTGCTCTTCGCCGGCAAGGCCGCCCCGGCCTACCACGCCGCGAAAAACATCATCCGGCTGATCAACGCGGTGGGTGCGACGATCGAGGCGGATCCGGTCGTGTCGCCGTACCTCAAAATCGTCTTCGCGGAGAATTACAACGTGACCCTGGCCGAGCGGATCGTCCCGGCCGCCGACCTCAGCGAGCAGATCTCGCTGGCCGGCAAGGAGGCCAGCGGCACCGGCAACATGAAGCTGGCGCTCAACGGCGCGATCACGATCGGCACGCTGGACGGCGCCAACATCGAGATCCGCGCCCGGGTCGGCGAGGAGAACTTCTTCCTGTTCGGGCTGGACGCGTTCCAGGCGGCCGAGATGCGGATCGGCGGGTACCACCCGCGCGCGCACTACGAGCGGGACGCCGAGCTGAGGGCGGCGCTGGACGCGATCGCCGCCGGGGAGTTCGGCGGCGTGGGGCGGGAGGTGGCCGACTCACTGCTGGGCTGGGACGAATACCTGACGCTGGCGGACTACCGGTCCTACCTGGACGCCCAGGAGGAGGTGGAGCGGGCCTGGCGCGACCCGGCCCGGTGGACCCGCATGTCGATCCTGAACACCGCGCACAGCGGCTTCTTCTCGTCGGACCGCACGGTCGCCGACTACGCCGCCCGCATCTGGCGGGTCGGCCCGGTCACGGTCCCCCGCGAGGACTGAGCACCGGCCCGTCGTTCCGCACTTCAAGATCAAGAGCTTGATGTGGTACGCCGTGAGCCGGGCCGATCACTTCGCGTCGGCCCTTGGTCAGTGCCGGCGCCGGAGAGGACCGGGTGGCCTTCGGGCCGACCGGCCCGGTCGTCGTGCGGGACCCGCGGTCGTCGCGGCGACCGCAGCCGGCGGCGGGGCCGGCGGGCGGATCAGGACTTCACGTATTGAGCCAGGTGCTCGCCGGTCAGCGTGGAACGGGCGGACACCAGGTCGGACGGGGTGCCCTCGAACACGATCCGGCCACCGTCGTGACCCGCGCCCGGGCCCAGGTCGATGATCCAGTCGGCGTGCGCCATCACGGCTTGGTGGTGCTCGATGACGATGACCGAGCGACCGGCGTCGACCAGGCGGTCCAGCAGGCCGAGCAACTGCTCGACGTCGGCCAGGTGCAGGCCGGTGGTCGGCTCGTCGAGGATGATCACGCTGCCCTTCTCCGCCATGTGCACGGCGAGCTTGACGCGCTGCCGTTCGCCGCCGGAGAGCGTGGTCAGCGGCTGACCCAGGGTCAGATAGCCCAGGCCGACGTCGTTGAGCCGCTCCAGGATCCGGTGCGCCGCCGGGTTCCGGCCCTCACCGGCGCCGAAGAACGTGACCGCCTCGGCGACCGGCATGGCCAGCACCTCGCTGATGTCCTTGCCGCCCACCCGGTACTCCAGCACCGACGCGTCGAAACGCCGGCCCTCGCACACCTCGCAGGTGGTCGCCACGCCGGCCATCATCCCCAGGTCGGTGTAGATCACGCCGTTGCCGTTGCAGTTCGGGCAGGCACCCTCCGAGTTCGCGCTGAACAGAGCCGGCTTCACGCCGTTGACCTTGGCGAACTGCTTGCGGATCGGCTCCAGCAGGCCGGTGTACGTCGCCGGGTTGCTCCGCCGCGACCCCCTGATCGCCCCCTGGTCGACCGCCACGACGCCCTCCCGGCCGGCGACCGAGCCGTGGATCAGGGAGCTCTTGCCGGACCCGGCCACGCCGGTCACCACCACCAGCACGCCGAGCGGGATGTCGACGTCGACGTCGCGCAGATTGTGCGAGTCGGCGCCGCGTACCTCCAGACGTCCCGAAGGTTTCCGCACGTCGGCCTTGAGCGCCGCCCGGTCGTCCAGGTGCAACCCGGTCAGCGTGCCGCTGGCGCGCAGCCCGTCCAGCGTGCCCTCGAAGACCACCTCCCCGCCGGCCGCCCCGGCGCCCGGACCGAGGTCGACGACGTGGTCGGCGATCGCGATGGCCTCCGGCTTGTGCTCCACCACGAGCACCGTGTTGCCCTTGTCCCGCAACTGCAGGAGCAGCTCGTTCATCCGCTGGATGTCGTGCGGGTGCAGCCCGATCGTGGGCTCGTCGAAGACGTATGTCACATCGGTCAGCGACGACCCCAGGTGCCGGATCATCTTGGTGCGCTGCGCCTCACCGCCGGAGAGCGTGCCGGCCGGCCGGTCCAGGGACAGGTAGCCGAGGCCGATCTCGATGAACGAGTCCAGGGTGTGCTGCAGCTTCGCGAGCAGCGGCGCGACCGACGGCTCGTCCAGCCCGCGCACCCACTCGGCCAGGTCGCTGATCTGCATCCGGCACGCGTCGGCGATGTTGACGCCACGGATCCGCGACGAGCGGGCGCCCTCGTTGAGCCGGGTGCCGTCGCACTGCGGGCAGGTGGTGAACGTGATCGCGCGCTCCACGAAGGCGCGGATGTGCGGCTGCATCGCCTCCTTGTCCTTGGACAGGAAGGACTTCTGGATCGACGGGATGATCCCGCTGTACGTCAGGTTGATGCCGTCGATCTTGATCTTGGTAGGCTCCCGGTGGAGCAGATCGGCCAGCTCCCGCTTGGTGTACTTGTTGATCGGCTTGTCCGGGTCGAAATACCCGCAGCCGCGGAAGATCCGGCCGTACCAGCCGTCCATGCTGTAGCCCGGGACGGTGAGCGCGCCCTCGTTGAGCGACTTGCCGTCGTCGTACAACGCGGAAAGATCGAAATCAGTGACCGAGCCGCGGCCCTCGCACCGCGGGCACATCCCGCCGGTGACGCTGAAGCTGCGCCGCTCCCTGGTGGTGACGCCGCCCTTGTCCATGGTCACCGCGCCGGCGCCGGAGATCGAGGCGACGTTGAAGGAGTACGCCTGCGGGGAGCCGATGTGCGGGTCGCCGAGCCGGCTGAACAGGATCCGCAGCATCGCGTTCGCGTCGGTGGCGGTGCCGACCGTCGAGCGCGGATCGGCGCCCATCCGCTCCTGATCCACCAGGATCGCCGTGGTCAGGCCTTCCAGCACGTCCACCTCGGGACGCGCCAGCGCCGGCAGGAAACCCTGCACGAAGGCGCTGTACGTCTCGTTGATCATCCGCTGCGACTCGGCGGCGATCGTGCCGAAGACCAGCGAGCTCTTGCCCGAGCCGGACACCCCGGTGAACACGGTGAGGCGGCGTTTCGGGATCTCGACGCTGACGTCCTTGAGATTGTTGACGCGCGCGCCGTGCACGCGGATGAGGTCGTGACTGTCGGCTACGTGCTGGTTTCCCATGGCCGAAAGGCTAGTGCCGGGCCGGACCGCGTGCTTCTTCTTTCCTGACCGGTTCGGACCCGGCCGGCGGCCCGCAACGCCGCGCCGAACTGCTAAACGCCCCTGTCCCCCTGCCGATGAGCTGCACGAGCGAAATCCGGACGCCGGGCTCCGGCGTCCGGCCCGCGTCGGGCCGGCTCGTCGACACCAAGCATCCGGGGGAGCGCGTTGAGCAGCGAAGAAGAGCCGAGATCCGGCGATGAAGGCTTCGGCCTTCTGGAGATCCTGATGGCGCTGGCGCTGCTCTCGATCACCATGCTGGCCAGCGGCCCGTTCTTCGTGAACAGCCTCACCAACATCAACAAGCAGCGCACCGCGCAAGCCGCGGTGCAGCTCGCCGACACGGCCATGGAGCAGGTGCGTGGCCTCAAGGGCAGCTCGCTGCTGTCCGGCCGCAGCCTCAAGGCCACCCAGGCGCAGTTCGCCGGCGCGCCGGCCGTGGTCAAGCCGTACCTGGCGACCATGCAGGTCGCCGGGGACCCGGGGATCACCGACGTCAACTCGACAGCGGGCGCGGACGCGGCGATCTCCACCGCGGCGCAGGCCGTGACCGTGGAGGGCACCACGTACACGGAGAACATCTACGTCGGGAGGTGCGAAATCTACCTGACCAAGACCGGCGAGTGCGTCTACCCGCTGGCCCAGAACAAGGCCCCGTCCGACACCACCAAGATCCTCAAGTTCTTCCGGGTGGTCGTGCTGATCACCTGGCCGGGCAACACCTGCCCGGCCGGCGTGTGCAACTACATCACGTCGTCGCTGGTCTCGAGCGCCTCCGAGCCGAGCTTCGACTTCCACCGGCCGCTGCCGACGGTCCTCACCAAGCTGGTCACCTTCTACAAGGACAAGACCTCCAGCTACCAGCTCGAGGCCCGCGGCGGTCAGCTCCCCAACTCGTGGAGCGTCACGCCGGGCACGCTGCCCAAGGGGCTCTCGATGACCTCGAACGGGGTGGTCAGCGGAACTCCGACAGTGGTCGGCAGCACCTCGGTCGACGTGACGGTGTCCGACAGCCTGAAGCGCACCGACAAGGAGCCGGTCACGTTCGAGGTGCTCCTGCCGCCCAGTCCGACCATGCCCGCCACCACCTCCAGCCGCGTCGGCGACGTGGTGCGCCTGCCGGTCACCGCCGCCGGCGGGAAGGCTCCGTACTCCTTCACCGACAAGCTGACCGTCAGCGCCTCGTCGGCGACCCTGCCACCCGGCCTGTCGATCGACCCGGACACCGGCGTGATCACCGGCAGTCCGACCACGCCCGGCACCTACCCCGTGACGATCACCGTGACCGACGCCAACAACGTCGCCGGCACGGGCACCTACACGCACGTCGTGAGCCCGGCCCTCACCCTGGCTCCGCTGCCCGGCCAGACGATCGACCTGGGCTCGAGGCTCGACCTCACCGCGGCCGGTTCGGGCGGCGACGGCAAGTACTCCTACAGCGCGACAGGCCTGCCGCCGGGTGTCACGATCAACAAGGGCAGCGGCGCCATCTCCGGCAAGCCGACCGCCTCCGGCCGGTTCCTGCCCACGATCACCGTCACCGACGGCAGCGGCGGGACCGCCGGCCAGCAGATCGTGGTGATCGTCAACACCGACACGTCACTGGTCTTCACAGCGCCCACGCTGACCTCACCCGACCAGACGACGGTCAAGGGCACCGCGACGTCGCTGACCCTGCGCACGAACGGGTCGCTGCTCAAGCTGTCCCCCGTGCTGACGGTCACCGGCCTGCCGCCCGGCCTGAGCCTGAACGCGGTGACCGGCGTGATCTCCGGAACGCCCACCACCGCTGGCGCCTACACGGTGACCGCCACGGCGACCGCTGCCACGCCACCGCGCAGCAGTGTCCTGACCTTCGTCTGGAAGATCACATGAGCCACCGCGACGAACTCGACGACTCCTCCGACGATCGCGGCTTCACCCTGATCGAGCTGCTGGTCGGCATGGGGCTGATGTCCGTGGTCATGGTCGTCACCCTGGGTGCGCTCATGCAGATCTACTCCACAGTGAACCGCTCCGACGGCCTGGTCACCACCCGTGACCAGATCGGGAACAGCTTCCGGCGGCTGGACAAGGAACTGCGCTACGCCACCTGGGTATCGCCTGTGGGACAGGTGGACGACGCCTGGTACCTGGAGTACGCCACCGGCACCGACTGCCGGCAGCTCGCCTTCAAGGACGGCATGCTGACCCGGGCGGTCTGGACGACTCCCGGCTCGCCCGGGACACCCACCACGATCGCCACCGACCTGGTCCGGACCGGAACCGTTCCGCCGTTCACGATCTACCTGCCCGGCGCCACCCCGTACGCCACGGCCAGCCCGAACACGAGCGGCGTCGGCAAGAGCTACGTGGTGGAGCGCACCCAGATCCGGCTCCGGTTCACCGGCCGGGTGGGCACCACGAGCCTGCCCCTGGACGTGCTCTTCACGGCGCAGAACACCAACCGCAACACCGTGTTCGCGGACAGCGCCAAAGGCATCCTGGTCGACAACGAGTGCAGTAAGGGAAGGCCGTCCTGATGAGGATGATGACGCGGCTTCGCAACTCCGACGACGAGGGCTCGCTGCCGATGGCGATGCTCGTCATCACGGTGGTGATGTCGTTGTCGGCCCTCCTGGTGCCGATCACACTGCGCCAGATCAAGGCCACCCAGAACTACAGCGCGCGCAACGTCGCGCTCGACGCCGCCCAGGCGGGCATGGACCAGATGATGGCCCGGGTCCGCGCCGCGGCGGACCCCGACAGCCTGAGCGGCTTCCTGGAGAGCCTGCCGCCCTGCACCGCCCTCACTGGTGACGCCGGGGTGAGCTCGACCGGCGGGGGCCTGCCGTACACCGTGAAGGTCGAGTACTTCGACGAGGACGGCAAGGCGCTCGACTGTCCCACCAACGACGTGCCCACCACCGCGAGCGTCACCGCGACCGGCGTCAGCGACGGCATCACCCGCACCCTGACCGCGACGTACGTGTTCTCCACCAGCAACACCAACATCCCGGGCGGCCAGATCAAGATCGACACGTCCACTCTGGGCAACCAGTGCCTGGACTCGGGGTCGAGCAAGACGCCGCCGGCCGGCGCCACCGTCGTCATGGCCAAGTGCGACGGCAGCAGCCGCCAGCAGTTCGGCTACACCCCCGAGCTCTACCTCAAGCTGATCAACTCGGAGACCTCCAGCGCGACCTCGGGCATGTGCCTGCACTCGGGGGCCACGCACGCCAGTGGCAACCCGGTGGTCTTCCGGCCCTGCCCGACGTCGTCGCCGATCCAGACAGCGTTCCAGTGGAGCCTGGACGGCAGCAGCCTGTTCCACTCCACCAACTCGTCGAAGGCCGTCGAGTCGCTCTGCATGAGCGTCACCTACCCGGGCGACTCGATCAAGAAGGGTGTCACCCTGGGCAGCTGCTCGGCGACCGCCAACAAGACCATCTGGCGCTCGGCCACCGGGGTGGGTGCGGGCATGGCCGGGGACAGGACCAACCAGCTGGTCAACTACGCGCAGTTCAGCCGGTGCCTCGACGTGACCAACAAGTCGACCGGCTCGACGTACATGATCGCCTGGTTCTGCAAGCAGGCGCCGAACGGCGTCGTCGACTTCAACCAGCAGTGGGTGCACCCGACACCGGTGCTGCCCGCGGTCACGGCGACCGGCCCGATCATCGTCAACAACACGAACGGCAGCAGCAACAGCGTCAACGGCAACCCGGACAACAACTACTGCCTGAAGTCGCCCGGCAGCACCTCGGCGACCATCTATGTGACAGTGGTGTCCTGCAAGACCACCGCCGCCCAGGCCGCGCCCGAGTTGCAGTGGACCGTCTATCACGACACCGGCGACTACGGCACGAGCTACCGGATCCTGGACTACAAGGGCTACTGCCTGACGCCGACCGCCCAGGGCAGCGGCGTCGCGAGCGACTTCCACGGCGACGGCACCAGCAAGGTCAAGGTGGCCGTGTGCAACACGTCCGAGCTGCAGAAGTGGAACGCGCCGCCGAACATCAGCCAGCCGACGCCGCTGACGAACCTGACCGAGAAGTAGCCGGTCGGTCCAGGCGCAGGCGGCCCGGCGGACCCGTCCAGCGCAACGACAGCGGCCGGCGCAACCTGCAGCCCCGATCGCCTCCGGCCTCCGCCGCCCGTCCGCGGCGGGGGCCGGCGGGATCCGGGGCCGCCCCGAGTCGGCGAAGCGCAGCTCGTTGACGTCCGGGGTGAGCGGCGCCGGACCCGGCCCGGTCTCCTCCACCATCGCGCGCAACGCCTGCCGGTCCGAGAGGCCGGCCGGCGGCGTGACCACCCGGGGCCAGCCGGTCGAGCACGCTGCTGTCGGCCATCGTGTCGCCCGGGTGCTGCGGGTTTGCCGGGCCTCGCCGTAGCGACGCCGGCACGCCCGTACCATCGCTGAATCCGGTGCGCCGCATACCTCTGGAGGACGCATGGCCCTCACCGACCCGCTCGAGCTGCTCGACATCGCCGGCCTGTTGAGCGACGAGGAGCGGCAGATCCAGGAGACCGTGGCGCGGTTCGTCGCCGAGCACGTCCGGCCCCACGTGGCCCAGTGGTTCGAGGCCGGCACGTTCCCCCGCGAGCTGGCTCCGGAACTGGGCAAACTCGGCGTGCTCGGGATGCATCTGGAGGGTTACGGCTGTGCCGGGACCAGCGCGGTCGCCTACGGCCTGGCGTGTCTGGAGCTGGAGGCCGGCGACTCCGGCCTGCGCAGCTTCGTGTCCGTGCAGGGATCCCTCGCGATGTTCTCCATCCGGAGGTACGGCTCGGAGGAGCAGAAGCAGGAGTGGCTGCCCCGGATGGCGGCGGGCGAGGCGATCGGCTGCTTCGGCCTGACCGAGCCGGACTTCGGCAGCGACCCGGCCAACATGCGCACCCGGGCCGTCCGGGACGGATCCGACTGGATCCTCACCGGCACCAAGATGTGGATCACCAACGGCAGCATCGCGGACGTCGCCACCGTCTGGGCGCAGACCGAGGACGGCATCCGCGGCTTCCTGGTCCCGCGCGGGACGCCCGGATTCACCACGCGCACCATCAAGCAGAAGCTCTCCCTGCGCGCCTCGATCACCGGCGAGCTGGTCCTGGACGAGGTGCGGCTGCCCGACTCCGCCCGGCTGCCCGGCGCGCACGGTCTCGGCGCCCCGCTGAGCTGCCTGAACGAGGCCCGGTTCGGGATCATCTTCGGCGCCGCCGGCGCGGCCCGGGACTGCCTGCGGACGGCGCTGGACTACGCGAACACCCGAGTGCAGTTCGACCGGCCGATCGCCGCCTTCCAGCTCACCCAGGAGAAGCTGGCGAACATGGCTGTCGATCTGAACACGGCCGCGCTGCTCGCCGTCCACCTGGGCCGGTTGAAGGACGCCGGCACGATCAAGCCGCACCAGGTCAGCGTCGGCAAGCTGAACAACGTCCGCAAGGCGCTGGCCATCGCCCGGGAGTGCCGGACCGTCCTGGGCGGCAGCGGGATCACGCTGGAGTACCCGCCGCTGCGGCACGCCAACAACCTGGAGTCGGTCCTCACCTACGAGGGCACCTCGGAGATCCACACCCTGGTGATCGGCCAGGCCCTGACCGGCCACGCCGCCTACCGCTGACCCACGACATCCGGCACCCCGCCGCCGGCCCCCGAGACACCCCTGGCTGCCAGCCAGAGGTTCCTCAACGCGCCCGAGACACCCCTGGCGGCCGTCCGGCGGGTTTCGGCCGGCGGTCCGGGGTGCGGGGGCGCTCGGCGGGTGGGCGCGGTTCACACGTCGACGGCGATCCGAGACGCCGTGGTTTCACGGGTGAAGCTCAGGACAGCGGGACGACGTAGGAGTCAACGCGGGTGATGAGCCCGTTGCGGAAGGTGAACAGGTCGTTGAAGGCGAAGCGGAAGGGGCCGTGCTCAACGCTGGCACCGCGGCCCTCGCCGGTCGTGACGACGACCGGGCCGTCCTCGAAGACCCGCTGTACCTCGAGTTCGGGGCTGCCGACGAAGGCCGGGTTCTCGATCTCGCCGTCGAACTCGGCTTTGCCTCGAGTGCTTCGGTGGCCGTGGATGATCCATTCCACGTCGTCGGTGAGGGTCGCCAGGATCCGTGAGTGATCGCTGTCGCGGAACCCGGCGAAGTATTCCTCGACGAGTTCGCGCTGGGTGGTTGCTGCCATGGCGGTCTCCATTCTGGTGTGTCAGTGCCGCAGGTACGCGGCCAGCGCGTCGAGGATCGAGGTGAGCCCGTCGGCTGCTTGTGCCGTCCGCAGTTCCGGGGGAAGCCGGCGCTGGTGAATCGTCAGGTCCGTGCCCTCGGCGGCGCGAGTGATGGTCACGGTTGTGCGGAGTCCGGTGACAGGCTCGTCGAACACCAGTTCACGTGGAGCGGTGATGCTCACGTATACGAATCGAAGTCGTCGGGTGGCGCCGGTGGGTGCACAGGTGTCGAGGGCGAACTCGCCGCCGGGTCGCAGATCAACTGTTACGGATTCGGGCGGTACCCGCGCATGTGACCCGCCCCAGAAGGCGGCGATGCTTGCCGGTGTGGTGAAAGCGGTCCAGATCCGTTCGGGTTCGGTGGCGAGACGGCGTCGGGCGATCAGTTCGTCGCCGGTGAGTTGCGCCCGCATCATCGGGCCGCCTCGTCGGACAGATGTTGCTCCAGGGCGTCGAGCCGGTCGTGCCAGGCTCGGCGTTGCTCGTCGATCCACGTGCTCAGCTGTGCGAGTTGGGCGGTTCTCAGCCGGCAGGGCCGCCTGGTGCCCTCTCGTCGTTGCTCTACCAGGCCGCACCGCCGGAGGACACCGATGTGGTGCGAGATCGCCTGCTGGGTCAGGTCGAAGGGTTCAGCGAGTTCCCCGACGGTCGCATCACCGTGAGCGAGTCGACTGACCAGAGCGCGGCGGACCGGGTCGCCGAGCGCGGCGAAGGCGGCGTCGAGGTCCACGACTGGAGTCGTGGTGGCGGCAGGCATGACGCCCACCTTAACACAAACGATCGCTTTAACAAGGACACGTTTGTATACGTGGTTACACCGGCGCTGTTCGCCAGTCGCTTTGCGGTCACGACCGCAGCGTTCCTGCCGTTCCACCTCAACGGGGGATAAAGCCATCGAGGTCACGGTCCAGCTCGCACGATGCCGCCGGCCGGCGCCGCAGTCGACAAGCCGTGGGAGCACACGAAACTCGCCCGATCAGCGCTCCCTACCGTTGCGACCAGCCCAACACCTCGCATGCGATGGGCCACCAATGGCGTTCTGCCAGAAAGGAGGGAGCGTCGGGAGCGCCGATCCACGTTCCGGCACCCTCCGGCGGGACCACTGTCGAATCCCGTGGCGCGAAGACGGGCACGTGCGCGAACGGTGCCGGCAAACGATACGTCTCATCCGGGACCGGCACGACATTCCGAACAAAACCGACACACTGAGTAGAAGCGCCGCCGACCAGGTATTGCGATGTCAGTTCGGCGACCCCCTTCGACGCCGGACGCCAGCCGTCCTCACCGCCGAGAAACACCGTGGGGATGTCGAAGCCCTTGGGCGTTCGGATGCAGAACAACTCCCGCCCGGCTCCGGTTTTGCGCTGCACAAGAAGACGCACGATCACGGCGGGCTCGGGAACCTCGATGTCGGCACCGACCCAGACCTCAGCGGTGCTCCCCGAGGGAAGCCACGACGCTTCCGGTACGGACTTGATCAGTCTCAGGGAGTCGATCATGCAGCCCATGTTGCCAGACCGCGCCGATGCGGCAGACCTGCGCTCCGTCGCGATCGGGGCCCGCCGACCGAGGCTGCCCGACCTGCGCCCGGTGTCCCTTCTACCTGCCCAAACAAAGCAGCGCTGGGCAGGTCATCTCGGTACGTGACGGCATCGACCGAATGCTCGAAACCGTCGACCTCGCGTGGCCGGCGTCTCGGCTGCGGCGCCACCCGCGGTCGAGACGCCGGCACGGCACGGCGGCCGGCCCGAACGAGTCAGCCGACCGATCCCGGTGCGGCGGTCGCGGCCCGGTCTCCGGCGTCGAGGACGAGGCTGCGCGGCCACTGTTCCCACCGTGTGCCGAGGACGTTCTGGTGTGGTCGTCCGGTGCGCACGAACGCGGCGATGCTGTCCATCATCAGCCCGGACAGCTGCAGCCGGCCGGGGGCGTTGCGACGGCTGAACGCGAACGCGAACACGCCCCGGTCGAAGGTGCCGAAGACGAACGGCAGGTCGATGGCGTGGCTGGCGCCGTAGACGGCGTCGAACGGCGCCGGCTGCTGGTTCCAGCCGAACTGGTAGTAGTACAGGTTCTTGTTCCCGGCGGCCTGCATGGCGTTCATCGAGTCGCGGACGATACCGGCGAAGATGGCATCGCCCAGCTGTTTCGACGCCGCGTTCCAGCCGTCGGGGGCGTCGACCGGAAGGTAGCGGTCGTTGATGAAGTCGCGCACCGCGTACGGTGAGGGTTTGTTGGGGTTGAAGAAGTATTGGCGGGTGAAGCGTTCGTAGTCGCTCGGCCGGTAGGCGCCCAGGACGGCTCCGAACAGCTTGCCTTCCTCGAGGGTGTTGCCGGCCAGGACGGGGATGCCGGCGAAGGCTCCCGTCGTGATGGCGGCGTGGTAGTCGGTTGGCAGGACCGTGCCGTCGGCGATCACCGCCGGCGGGTCGCCGACGACGGCGCCGCGGGCGATCTGGGCGCGGATGACGTCGGCGGCGGGCAGCTGCCGTAGGCGGCGAACGTCCTCGTCACGGTTCCCGGAGCTTCCGACCGCCGCGGTAACCAGAGCGTCGGCGTAGGTGCGGGCCTGGGCGGGGGTGGCGAACAGCAGGCCACCGCTGAGCGGGATCACCTTGTCGATCAGGCCCTTGGCCAGCGGCGACACCAGCAGCGCCCAGACGTTGACGGCACCGGCCGACTCGCCCATGGCGGTCACGTTGGCGGCGTCGCCGCCGAAGGCCGCGATGTTGCGGTGCACGAAGCGCAGGGCCTCGATCTGGTCCAGTGTTGCGAAGTTGCCCGAGTCGTTGGCCGGGTCGCCGGTCTTGAGCTGGGGCAGGTCGAGCCATCCGAAGGAGCCGAGCCGGTAGTTGATGGTGACGACCACGGCGTTGGCGGTGCGCGCGAGGGCATTGCCGTCGTACATCGGGTCGGCGGAGTAGCCCACCACGTTGCTGCCGCCGTGGACGAACACGATGACCGGGAGCTTCTTCTGCCTGGTGGCGGGGCGGTAGACGTTGAGGGTGAGGCAGTCCTCGGCGCCGACGGGCTGGCCCAGACCGTCGCGGATGTCGAGCCCGTAATGGGGGCCGCTGGGTGCCGGGCTGAAAAGCCGGCCCTGCTGGATACAGCCGTTGCCGTAGGCGGTGGTGTGGCGCACGCCGCTCCACGGCTGGTGCGTGAGCGGTGCGTGCCAACGCAGCGGGCCGACGGGTGGTTCCGCGTAGGGAATGCCCAGCCACGTGTAGGTTCCGGTCGACCGGCTCTGGTCGTTGCCCTTGATCGTGCCGAGGTCGGTGTGCCGCAGCACGGCGCTGTCGCGGCTTGCGGCCGCTGCCGGGGCGATCGACACGGCCGCGAGGGTCAGGCCGACGAATCCGGTGAGGACACGTCTGATCATCATCGTGCGTCCTCCATCAGGGGGGTGGCGGTGAGCTTGCGGCCCTCGGCGCGGATCGCGAGCGCCAGCAGCGGAAGCAGCAGCATGCCGAGCCCGGCGGCGCCCAGGAGTACGGCGTGGCCGCCCGCCTCGCTGCCCAGGCCCTCGGCGTAGCCGTACAGGTAGGGGCCGGTGAAGCCGCCGAGCAGGCCGACGGTGTTGATGAACGCCAGTCCCGCGGCTGCCATGAGCCCGGACATCCGTGCCATGGCCACCGACCAGTACAGCGGCAGGACCCCGATGAGCAGCATCATCGCGACGTCGATCAGCAGGATGCGGGCGACGGCACCGTCGGTGACGGTGTAGATGGCGGCCACGACGGCGGTGGCCACGGTGACGCCGGTGAGGACGGTGAGCTCGCCGGTGGCCCGGCGGTGCAGCCAGGGAATCACCAGCACGCCGATGAGAGCGCCGATGCCGATGCTGCCGCTGACCACGCCGATGTTGAACGAGCCCCGGACACCGAGGCTCTGCACGATAGAGGGGAAGTTGTACTGGATCGCCACGCTGTTGATCTGGTTGGCGAAGTAGATCACCGCAAGCGCGAGGATGAAGGGCCGTCCGAACGCCACCATGAGGTTGCCCCTCAAGGTGGTGTGCGCCGACGCGCCGACCGCCGCGGCCCGCTCGTCGAGTACCGCGGCTTCCCGCGCTGACAGCCATTTCGCGTCCGAAGGCCGGTCGGGCACCATGCGCCAGAAGATGCCGGCGACCACGAGGGTGATCAGGCCCTCGATGAGGAACATCCACTGCCAGCCGTACATCCCGCCGGCGCCGTGCAGTTCCATGATGGCCCCGCCCAGCGGGGCTCCGAGCCCGAGGCCGGCGCACACGGCCAGGTACAGGATCCCGACCACGCTCACCCGCTGCTTCTGGGAGAACCAGAGGGTGACGACGTACATCAGGGCGGGGTACAGACCGGCCTCGGCCGCTCCCAGGAGGAACCGCAGGATGTAGAACGACATCTCGCCCTGCACGAACATCATGCAAGCGCAGATCGTGCCCCAGGTGAGCGCGATGCGGGTGATCCAGCGGCGCGGCCCGACCCGGTACATGATCAGGTTGCTGGGCACCTCCAGCAGCGCGTAGCTCAGGAAGAAGATGCCGGCGCCGGCGCCGAAGGCGGCGACGCTGATCCCCACGTCGGCGCCGAGGGCGGTCTTGGAGAGGCCGACGTTGGTGCGGTCGACGAAGGCCATGAAGTAGACCAGGCACAGGATTGGCAGCAGGCGCAACGCCGCCTTGCGGCTGGCGCTGGCGTGGAGCTGGTCAGGGTCGTCGGGCGAGGCCTGCGGCCGGGTCACGACGCGTCTCCGGTGCTGCCGGCCCGAAGGCTGCCGCACCGCATGCGGCGGAGGGCTCCTCTATTCCTCACATGATCTCCTCTGTCAAGCGGTTCTCCGCATCCCCCATGTGGTCGCCATCACTGTAAGGAGCGGCCCATCCGCGTCAGAGGTGAAATCCATCCACAGTTGTCAGCGGAGTGGTGGAAAGAAGAACTACCGCAGGACGGCGCGCCGCAGGCATTCCAGCCGGATGGCCAGGCGCAGCGGAAGGTCGTCAGCGGCCCGCCAGTCGTGGCCCAGGACGTCGGCGGCCCGGTCGAGCCGTTTGAGCAGAGTGTTGAGATGGACCTGCAGGGCCTGGGCGGTTCGGCGCAGGTTGCCGTCGTTGCCGAAGTAGGCGTCCAGCGTGACCACGAGATCGGTGGATCGCTTGGTGTCGTAGTCCAGCAGCGGGCCGATCGCGTCGGCGAGAAAACGGTCGAGCTCGTCGCGGCGGTCGGCGTCGAAAGCCAGCGCGTAGAGCGCGAACCGGTCAGTGGTGGTTCCCAGATCCCGCGCCCCCAGATGCCGGACCACGGCCGTGCACCCGGCCGCGCGCGAGACCGCCCGCGCCCAGTCGTGCCCGGTGACACGTTCGCAGACGACCGTGACGGGCTGGCCTGATGCGGCGCGCAGCCGCTGGTGGACGGCCCGGGCGAACGCTTCGGCCGGCCCGGCCGCGGCGATCAGCACCGCTCGGCCGAGGTGCTCGCCGGCGAGGCCCGCCTCCTGCCGGGCGATGGGGTGCAGGTGGCGTACCAGGCTGGCGGCGGAGGCACCGTCGGCACTGGCGATGACCACCACATTCAGAGCGTCGAGGTCGACCCCGCGGGAGCGGGCGCGCGTACGCTGCGTGGCGCTGACCTGGGGGCCGGCAACGATGAGTTCGGTGAGCAACTCGCCGCTGAGCCGTTCGGCCGCGTCGGCCACCGCGTTGTCCTTGAGGATCAGCAACCCGACGACGTGGGTCGCCAGTTCCAGGCTGCGGGCGTCCACGGCCGACGGTTGCTGGCTGTGGCTCCACACCACCGTGCCCAGCAGGCTGTCCCCGGCCCGAACCGTCGCCGCGCTGTGGCGCCGGCCGTCCGGTCCGGGCACGGTGGCCGCACGCCCGGTACGGCGGGCCTGCTCGATGACGCCGGCGATCACCTCGTCGCTGCCCGGCTCGCGGCTCGCGGGGTCTTCGGCGCCGCCGCGGGCCAGCAGGGCGCCGTCGCGGTCCAGAATCTCGACCTGGCCGCCCATCTGCCCGGCGAGTTCGCTGGCCACCACGAGCGGGCCGCCGCCTGCCAGGACAACGCCGGTCAGCGCCTCGTGCACGGCCTGGGCCCGCTGCATCACCGCCATCTGTTCCTCGATGGTCCGGTAGGCGGATCGCAGCTCAGCCAGCGCGCCGCGGCTCTGCTCGTACAGCCGCGCGTTGTCCAGGGCGATCGCGGCGTGGTCGGCGAAGGCGCTGAGCAGGGCGATCTCGTCGGTGCGGAACCGGCGCCGGCTGCGGTGGGCGGCGAACAGGGCACCGATCACCCGGTCTCGTGCCAGCAGGGGTACGCCGAGCAGCGCCACCAGCCCTTCGCTGTCGACCACCGCGTCGAAGCCGGGATCGTGCCGCAGGTGCCCGCCCTCGAAGTAGTGCTCGACCCAGTGAGCGGCGCGTGTGTCGACCACCTTGCTGCCCAGCCCGGTGTGCGGCGGGATGCGCGCCGACCGGAAGGCCGCCGAGATGGTGCCCTCGCTGGCCGTGATGCTCAGCGTGCCGTCGTCGCCGAGCAGCGACAGGTAGGTGAAGTCCGTGCCGATCAGGTCGTGGGCGTGCCGGACGATCGATTCCAGCACGTCCTCGACGTCGCCCAGCGCGGTCAGGGACCTCGCCGTGGCGTACAGCGAGGCCAGCTCCCGCTCGCGGCTGGGCCGGGATCCGGCGTCTGGTCGTTCGCTCATGATCGGCATCGTTTCGTCGAGGGGCGGCTCGGACGGCCGATGCTACCGGCGGGCCGGTGGATGATTCATCCACCTGCGACGCCGTAGATGGGGGCGGAGCGTACCTCCCTGTGTGCCGATCCGCGCTCTTACGGTTGGCCGACCACTTGCTGGCCGGTCCGTGGCCGGGATGTCGCCCGCGCTCCCGCGGCGATGGGGAGGAGAGCTGGACATGGACGGGCTCATGCAGCCGCGACCGTTGACGATCGCGCACCTGTTCGAGCGGGCCGAGACGTTGTTCGGGCACAAGCACGTCGTCGACGCCGATGGGACCCGGACCCCCTACCGCGCGTGGGCTCGCCGGGTACGCCGCCTGACCTCCGCGCTCACCGCGCTGCAGGTCGCGCCGGGAGCCCGGGTCGCCACGCTGGCGGCCAACCACCGGCGGCACCTGGAGGTGTACGCCGCGGTCCCGATCAGCAAACGCGTCCTGCACACGCTCAACATCCGGCTGCCGGCCGAGCACCTCGTCTACATCATCGAGCACGCCGGTGACGACGTGGTCTTCCTCGACCGGCGGCACCTGCCGCTGATCGAGGCGTGCCTGGACCGGTTGCCCGGCGTACGGCACTGGGTGATCTTTCCCGACGGCACCGACCACGCGCTGCCCGGCGACGCGCGCTTCCACCACTACGACGATCTGCTTGCCGCGGCCCCACCCGTCGAGGGCTCGTTCGAGGCCGCCTTCAGCGGCGCGGAGGAGAACCTGGCGGCGGGGCTGTGCTACACCTCCGGAACGACCGGGCGTCCCAAGGGCGTGCTGTACAGCCACCGGTCGACGGTCCTGCACTGCCTGGGCACTCTGGCGGCAGGGCTGATCGGCATCAGCGAACGCGATGTGGTCCTGCCGGTCGTACCCATGTTCCACGCGAACGCGTGGGGGCTGCCCTACGGCGCGCTCATGGCAGGCGCGGATCTCGTGCTGCCCGGCCCCTCGGCCGACCCCGCGCACCTGGCCGGCCTGATCCAGGCGCACCGGGTCACCGTGGCGGCCGCCGTTCCCACCGTCTGGACCGGCCTGCTGCCCGCGCTGGAAAACCGGGACTGCTCCTCGCTGCGCCTCCTGCTCGGCGGCGGGTCGGTGGTCACCCCGCAACTGTCGGCGGCCTACGAGGCGGCCGTCGGAGTTCCCATCACCCACTCGTGGGGAATGACAGAGGTCAGCCCCGTGGGCGCGATCGGCGGTCTGCGCAGTCAGCACGACGACCTCGACCCCGACGCGCGCAAGCTTGTCGCGTCGGCGCAGGGCCAGCCTGCACCGCTGGTGAGCGTACGCATCATCGACGTCGACACCGGCGAGCCCCGGCCGCACGACGGGCGGGCGGTCGGTGAGTTGCAGGTCGCCGGACCGTGGGTGGCGGCCGGCTACTTCAAAGACGCGGGGGCCGACAGCTTCACCGCTGACGGCTGGCTGCGCACCGGCGACCTGGCCAGCATCGACGAGCAAGGCTACCTGCGGCTTGTCGACCGGATCAAGGACCTGATCAAGTCGGGCGGCGAGTGGATCTCCTCGGTCGAGCTGGAGGCGGCCATCGCCACCCACCCGGACGTCGAACAGGTCGCCGTCGTGGCCCGGGACCATCCCACCTGGGTAGAGCGCCCGGTCGCGTTCGTCGTCCTGCGCGCCGGCTCGGACACGGCGGTCGATGAGCTGCGTGAGCACCTGTCCCGCCGGATCGCCTCCTGGTGGATGCCGGACGACTTCATCCTGCTCGACACCCTTCCCCTGACCGGGACGGGCAAGCTGTCCAAGCAGACCCTGCGGGAGTCGCTGCACACGGCATGAAGCCGCGCCGCGCCCCTACTCCCGCAGCAGCGTCGCCGTCCTCGTTCGACCCCGTCCACTCCCCAGGAGCTCTCATGCCCGACGCCGTGATCGTCTCCACTGCCCGCTCACCGATCGGCCGCGCCGTCAAGGGATCGCTGAAAGACCTGCGCCCGGACGACCTGACCGCCACGATCATCCAGGCGGCCCTGGCCAAGATTCCCGAGCTGGACCCGAGGGACATCGACGACCTCATGCTCGGTTGCGGCCTGCCCGGCGGCGAACAGGGCCACAACCTGGCCAGGATCGTGGCCGTGCAGATGGGCATGGACCACCTGCCCGGCTGCACGATCACTCGCTACTGTTCCTCGTCCCTGCAGACGTCCCGCATGGCCCTGCACGCCATCAAGGCCGGCGAGGGCGAGGTGTTCGTCTCCGCCGGCGTCGAGACGGTTTCCCGCTTCGGCAAAGGTTCCTCCGACGACCTGCCCGGCACCCACAACCCGCTGTTCGCGCCAGCGCAGGCGCGTACCCGGAAAACCGCCGCCGCCGACGGCGCGGGCTGGCACGACCCGCGTGCGGACGGCCTGATCCCGGACGCCTACATCGCGATGGGGCAGACCGCCGAGAACCTGGCCCGGTTCAAAGGCGTGACCCGCCGCGACATGGACGAGTTCGGCGTACGCTCGCAGAACCTCGCCGAGCAAGCCCTCGCCAAGGGCTTCTGGCAGCGCGAAATCACCCCGGTCACGCTGCCCGACGGCACGGTGGTGACACACGACGACGGCCCGCGCAGCGGCGTCACCCTCGATGACGTCGCCGGCCTGAAGCCGGCCTTCCGCCCCGACGGCATGATCACGGCCGGGAACTGCTGCCCCCTGAATGACGGCGCGGCCGCCCTCGTGATCATGAGCGACACCAAGGCGCGCCAACTCGGCCTGACCCCGCTGGCGCGCATCGTCTCCACCGGCGTCACCGGCCTCTCCCCCGAGATCATGGGCCTCGGGCCGGTCGAGGCGTCCCGGCAGGCGCTGTCCCGCGCCGGGCTGACCATCGGCGACATCGACCTGGTCGAGATCAACGAGGCGTTCGCCGCGCAGGTCATCCCCTCATACCGGGACCTGGGCATCGACCTGGACAAGCTGAACATCAACGGTGGCGCCATCGCCGTAGGCCACCCCTACGGCATGACCGGAGCACGCCTCACCGCCACCCTCATCAACAGCCTGCAGTACCACGACAAGCAATTCGGCCTGGAAACCATGTGCGTAGGCGGCGGCCAGGGCATGGCCATGATCATCGAACGGCTCAGCTGACACCCGACAGGACACCGGCGCCGCGCCCACGGGAACGCCGGCCGCCGCGTCCCGGCGACAGGGACACGGGCACAACCAGCACGACGACACCGGGCGACGCCCCGGGACGGAGGAGACATGAGCACATCAACCACCGAACAGCGCGTGGCCATCGTCACCGGGGCCGCCCGCGGCATCGGCGCCGCCACCGCGATCCGGTTGTCCGGGCAAGGCCACGCCGTCGCGGTCATCGACCTGGACGAGTCCGCCTGCGCCGGCACCGTCGAGAAGATCACCGCCAGCGGCGGCACAGCCATCGCCGTGAGCTGCGACGTCGGCGACGAAGCGCAGGTGAACACCGCCGTCGCACGCACGGCTGAGGTGCTCGGCTCCCCCACCATCCTGGTCAACAACGCCGGGGTGATCCGCGACAACCTGGTGTTCAAGATGAGCGCCCTCGACTGGGACACCGTCATGAGCGTGCACCTGCGCGGCGCGTTCCTGATGACCCGAGCGGTCCAGAAGCACATGGTGGACGCCGGGTTCGGCCGGATCGTGAACCTGTCGTCATCCTCCGCCCTCGGCAACCGCGGCCAGGCCAACTACGCCGCGGCCAAAGCCGGCCTGCAAGGATTCACCAAGACTCTCGCCATAGAACTCGGCCCGTTCGGCGTCACCGCCAACACCGTCGCCCCCGGCTTCATCGTCACCGACATGACCAAGGCAACCGCCGGCCGTGTCGGCATGAGCTTCCAGGCCTACCAGGCCGAGTACGCCGCCCAGATCCCGGTCCGGCGCGTCGGGACGCCCGATGACATCGCCAACGCCATCGCCTTCTTCACCAGCGAGGCCGCCGGATTCGTGTCCGGCCAGGTCATGTACGTCGCCGGCGGACCACTCGACTGAGGCTGTGCTCGGTCACGGCGGCGACCACCGGGAGCGACCGCGAAGTGCCGCGCGGGCTGAGGTGGCGTAGACGTCCCCGGTCGCGCTGTTCGAGGATCTCCAGGTCGACGAGGTCGTACCGATGGCCGCCGGTCCGGATCGGGTGCGCTCACGGCGGGGTACCGGGGACTTGCGCAGGCAGCACAGGTCGCGTGGCTGCTGCCCGTCGCGTTGAGGGCGCGCGATCCTCGCCCGCCGCAGCGCTCCCATTCTGCTCCCACAGTGAGCAGCAAAACAGCAGCGGCCCGTCACCGATATTTCGGTGACGGGCCGCTGACCTGCTAAGACTTTGGTGGACCATACGTGGCAGAATCCGAACCGCGTTCCCGCAGTTCAGGGGCCGGTTGTGATGTTTCCGGCGGTACGCCGACGCACAGCCTGACCGGCTCACCACCCAGCCGCCATAGCGCCGCCAGGGGCTGATCCGATCACCATCAGCACCAGCGCTGCGGTTCTGACGGGCCGGGGCTCCAACTCGTGGATCATGACGGCCAACCCAGGCCCCGGTCTGTTCCCCGGCGTCGAGTCCACCGGGCCGCGGAGTTCCTCGCCGCGCCGCCAACGAGCGCTGGTACCTCGGTGGCCGTCTTCCTGAGCTATACGAGTGAGAATGCCTACCACGGACGATGAGTGTGCCTTGATAGGCT
The DNA here is from genome assembly GCF_016862395.1 of Actinoplanes siamensis. Classification (GTDB taxonomy): domain Bacteria; phylum Actinomycetota; class Actinomycetes; order Mycobacteriales; family Micromonosporaceae; genus Actinoplanes; species Actinoplanes siamensis. The sequence continues at coordinate 102,432 of NZ_BOMW01000051.1, forward strand.
TTATTCCCCTTCACGGTCGTAGAGGTGGGTCGCCGGCCGGTGCTCGGCTTCGCACAATTTCTGGGCGGCGACGGCGCGCTCGACCTCGCTTGTCTCCCTGTCACGGGTCTTGCGAAACACCGTCAGCAGCACGATCCGCCGTTGCGGAGCAAGCCAGTAGGTGATCCGCCATGCGGCCCTCCCCAGGTGGAAGCGCAGCTCGCGGACCGCGCCCTGCAGATGCTTGCTGTACGGCTCACCGAGCACTGCTCGATCATCTCGGTCAGCGCGGCGACGGCCTGCTGGTGATCCTCAGGACTGATCGGGACGACCTCGGGCGGCCGGACTTTGATATTGGCCGCCACGCGCCGCCGGTTCGCCATCTCCGCCAACTCCTGCCCTAAGACTCTCCCGACAGGGTCGCACCAGACGATGGCTCTCGGAGTCCCTCGCCTGAGTGATAGCACAACGTCGACCGTCTTCGATGGCGGAGAGCGGACCGGAATGGGTGCGGTTGCCGACTGCCCAGTCGTTGGGGACGATCTGCGCCTCGCAACCGGGCCGATCCGGACCTGCCACAACCTGTCAAAACCTAACGGCACAGCTCAGACGCCAGCATCTCAACGACAACCCAGCAACAGAAGAACCGCCTGTCAGACCTGACAGGCGGTTCGAATGCAAACGTT
>NZ_BOMW01000052.1 GCF_016862395.1 Actinoplanes siamensis
GCCCACCGAGAATGTCTAGTCTCCGGAGACGAGATTTTCTGGGCGGCTGATCGTGGCTTTCTCGACCGGGCCGCCGCGCGGTCTCGTCCCACTCCTCGTCCTTCGCGGCGCGCACGTCATGGTGGCTGTAGATCAGGACTGTGGGGGCGCCCGGCTCAGCGCACCACTCGGCGTACACCTCCGGACCGCCTTGGGTGTCCCACACCTCCACCGACGGAAAGCCCGTCTCACGCAACGCCGCCGCCAGCCAGGTCGCCGACCGCCGCAGATCAACCAGATGCTCCGGAATCCCGGCGACCGACGGAATCCGGACCCACTCCGCCAGCTCGGCAACCACGGCATCCCGATGCTTCGTCAGGAAACCGAGCGCAGTTGTGGTCACTGGTGATCCCCGATTCGCCCCGGCGGGGGCCACTGCGCCTACAGGCCCACGAAAGCATGCTGTCCGCGCCGGGCTACCCCCGAACCGCGCCGGGCTGCCACCGGTGCGGCTGCACGACCTCCGGCACGGCGCCGCTTCCCTCGTCCACGAGGCCGGGGCGGATCTGAAGACGCTTCAGGATCTGCTGGGCCGTTCCAGCATCGTGGTCACCACCGACACCTACACCAGCGTGCTACCCGACTCCCAGCGCCGCTGCGCCGACGCGACCGCCGCCTTGGCCCTGGCCGCGGCCCGGCACACCCGCAAACGCATCAAGGAAAAGCCGCGAAGAACCGGCCCGCAGGCCGCGAAGAAAAACAACACCTTCGGAGAAGCGACCCGCCGCTAAGAAGCGAAGCCGCAGGTCACGCGCCCGCCGAAACTCCCTGCGTCACGGACAGTGATGACACCCATGTGGCAGCCAACTGACACCCACCACCGTCCAACAAGGTCGGACAGCAAGAAGGGCCCGAACCGCATTTCTGCAGCTCAGGCCCATCTAAATCTTGTGCGCCCGAAGGGACTCGAACCCCTAACCTTCTGATCCGTAGTCAGATGCTCTATCCATTGAGCTACGGGCGCTCTCTCAGTGCTCAGCCAGCATACACACCCGGCTTTCGCGCGGAGACTCCGGGATTCGAACCCGGGAGGGGCTTTAAAACCCCAACCGCATTAGCAGTGCGGCGCCATAGACCAGACTAGGCGAAGTCTCCCCGGTGACCCGTGAGAGTCACCGAGGTCTGAGAATACCGGACCGCTCCGGGGCCGCACAAAGAGGTCGGCCCCAAACCTCCCGAAGATCTGCCTCGACGGCTCCGAACAGGCGAAACGTCGCGGTTGCGACTAGGCTGCTCAGGATGGAGGAGAAGCAGACGCCGCGCGCCCGAAACCCGCGCACGCCCTTCAGCGCACCGGAGTCGGAGCAGCCGGCCTCGCGGCCGTCGCGTCGTGAGGCGCCGCCGTCGGTCACCTTCCAGCCACCGCGCCCCGGGGCGAGTGCTGAAGGTCACTCTTCGAAACCGCTTTCCGGTACGCCGGAGGACCCGTCCCCCACCCCACCGGCGTCCCGCCCGGCGGCCAAGCGAGCCCCGCGAGTGCCGAAACCGGCGGCCCGGTCGGCCCGCTCCGGCGAGGAGCCCGAGTCCACCCCGGTGAGCACGGCCACACCGGCGGACAGCCCGGAGATCACTGCCCCACCGCCGGCACGGCCGCGCGCCAGGAAAACCGCGGCGAAGGCGGCCCCGCGCGCCGGCGCCGCCACCAAAGCCACATCCACGGACTCGACAAAACCGGCCATCCCCACAAAACGCCCACGCAAGAGCGCACCCGCGAAGGCCCAGGCCGAAATCCCCGCGGCCGAGCCGGTAACCGCCCTCGGGCCGGTGAGCACGGCAGAGCCGGAGAAGGAGCGGGACCCCACAGCCCCCGCCCCGGACCAACTCCTGCTCGACCTCTGGCCCCGCCTGCTGGCCGACCCTCGCAACGCCCTCGGGCTCCTCGCCGACACCGCGGTCCGGACCCTCGGCCCGCGAGCCGCCGCCTGGGCCGCCCACACCCGCGCCACCTACCCGGCCGCCAGCCGGAAGGCCCTGGCCCGGCTCGCCACCGCCCAGTTCACCCGCGCTGCGGAGCGGCGCGGTGTGCTGAGCGCGCTGTCCGGGACGTACGCCCCGATCGCTCTTGTCGCCACGGCCGCGCTCACGCACGCCGAGCTGGTGTTGCACCTGGCCGCGGCGTACGGCCTCGATCCGACCCACCCGGACCGGGCGGCGGAGATCCTGGTGCTGCTGCCGGATTACCGCCGCGGCGCGGCCTGGGCCGGGCTGCGGCTGGCGGACCGCTACCTGCCCGGCACCGGCCTGCTCAGCGCCGTGCTGGGCGGCCGCAACACGACGGAGGCGGTCGCCACCCGGGCCGAGCGCCGCTACGGGTGGTACGCCAGCCAGTCGAGCCAGGAGTCGGGCAGCAGCTCGTAGCCGACGAACGCGGTGATGTCGAGGAGGCTGTGCGCCACGATCAGCGGCATCACCCGTTTCGTCCGCAGGTAGAACAGCGCGAACACCACACCCATCACGACGTTGCCGAGGAAGCCGCCGAAGCCCTGGTAGAGGTGGTACGACCCGCGCAGCGCGGCGGAGCACACAATGATCATCGGAACCGGGAGGCGGCCGATCTGCCGCAACCGGGTGATCAGGTAGCCGACCACCAGCACCTCCTCCAGCACCGCGTTCTGGATCGCGGCGAGGATCAGCACCGGGACCGTCCACCAGTACGCGTTCAGCCCGGACGGGACGATCTGCGCGCTGAGTCCGAGGTGGAGCGCGGCGTACACCAGAAGCAGTCCGGGAATGCCGATGCCGGCCGCGAGGCCGGCGCCCCAGCCGGTGTCGAAGCCGGGCCGGCGGAAGTCGATGCCGAGGTCCCGGCCCGGCCGCATGCCGTCGCGGCGCAGCAGGTACCACGCCAACGCGACGGGAACCAGGTCGAAGAGGATGCCCAGCACCTGGTTGGTGAGATCCAGATACGGCCGGGCCGAGGTGGTGGGGTTCAGCGTGGCGGTCTGGCTGGCCAGCGGTCGGCCCGCGGTGAGCTTGGCGGTCAGCGAGACCACCGACCAGATCGCCGACTGCCCGAGGGACAGCAGCAGGACGACGGCTATCTCGGCAGGGTACGCCGATCGGGTGGACTGCTGTCGCTCGAGGGTCACGGAGCCAACTGTACGAGGGCACAAATTCGGTCATTTGGGCCAGAGGCGCGCCGGGACCCGTGACCAGTCGCACTTCAAGTACGTCGTCTTCCCGACTGTGCTGACCACGCTGAATGCATGGGAGACCTCGCACGCTTGCTCAAGGAGAGCTGGAGTCTCGTCGAGGAACATCAGGACAAGGTCGCCGGCTACTTCTACGCCCGTATGTTCCTCTCGCACCCGGACCTGCGCGAGCTCTTCCCGGTGCAGATGGACGTGCAGCGCACCCGGCTGCTGAGCGCGATCGTCACAGCGGTGCAGACCCTGGAGGACCCCGAGCGCTTCGACGACTATCTGCGCGCGCTTGGCCGGGACCACCGGAAGTTCCACGTCGCGCCGGAGCATTACGAGGTGGTGGGCGGCTCCTTGATCGAGGCGATGCGCGCGCACGCGGGCGAGCAGTGGTGCATCGAGTACGACCAGGCCTGGGCCGACGCGTACGCCATGATCGCGGCCAGGATGCTGGCCGGCGCCAACGCTGATCAGAATCCGCCTTACTGGTACGGGGAGGTGGTCCAGCACGAACGCCGCTCGCAGGACATCGCGGTCTTCACCGTGCTGCCGATGCAGCCGCTGGAGTACCGCGCCGGGCAGTACTTGAGCCTGGAGGCAACCGCGTACCAACCGCGGCTGTGGCGCACCTACTCACCGGCGAACGCCCCGCGCCGGGACAACACTCTGGAGTTCCACGTCCGCGCGCTGGGCGCCGGCTGGGTGTCCAGCGTCCTGGTCCGCAGGCTGCGGGTGGGTGACATGATCAAGATGGCCGCGCCGATGGGCTCGATGACCCTGGACCGAAGATCGACCCGGGACGCCGTGTTCGTGGCCGGCGGCACCGGCCTGGCTCCCATCAAGTCCCTGCTGGAGGAGCTGACCAGGTACAACCGGACCCGCTGGGTGCACGTCTTCTTCGGCGCGCGGACCCGCGAGGACCTCTACGACCTGGCCGAGCTGAATCGCCTGGCCGCACGTTATCCCTGGCTGTCGGTGGTGACCGCGTGCAGCGACGACCCGACCTTCGCCGGCGAGCGCGGCGACATCTCGGAGGTGGTGGCCCGGTACGGCCCGTGGAACGAGCACGACTTCTTCGTCTCCGGCTCCGGCGCCATGGTCCGGGCGACGCTGCGGAAGCTGGCCGAGCTGCAGGTGCCGTCGGTCCGGATCAAGTACGACAGCTTCAATGGCTAGTAGTCCCAGGGGCGGCCGGTCTGCTGGTATTGCGCCACCGGGACCAGCTTCGCGTCGTGCGCCATCCGGTCCACGTACAACCGGCCCTCCAGGTGATCGATCTCGTGACCGACCAGTCGCGCCAGCGCCCGCTCGAACGTGGTCACCACCCGGGTGCCGTCGAAGCGCGCGTGTTCCACGTCCACGCGCAGCGGCCGGCGCACCAGCCCCCGGTAGTCGAAGAAGGACAGGCAGCCCTCGTACTGCTCGTCGGTCTCCGGCGACTCGCCGACCACCCGCGGGTTGAGCAGCACGACGGGCTCCAGCTCACGCTCCGGCGGGCGGACCACGGCGGCCGCCACCGGCACCCCGACCTGGGTCGCGGCCAGGCCCACCCCTTTGCTGAACTCGTGCAGGTCCTCCAGCTGGGCCAGCGAGGTGAGCAGACGGGTGACGGTCTCCCGGGCGGACGCGCCCTCCCGGGGCAGCTGGAAGTGCCGGGCGCGCTGCCGGAGCAGGTCCGAGCCGCGCTGCACGATGCCGATGCCGCGCATCCGGTGCGAGGCGCGCGGCAGCATCGGCTCGGCCGGCGCCAGTTCGTCGTGGACGGGTGCGTCGGCGCCGCGGAACCGCCATTCCAGCCGGTACCGGGCGTTCAACAGAGGCTGATCGGTGGACCACTCGAAGATGGCGCGACCTCCCTCGTTGCGGCGTTCCAGCGGGCTGCGCACCGGGACTTCCGCGTTCAGGGAGACCTCGACGCCCCAGACCTGGGGCTCGAAGCGCTCCGGGAAGTCCAGACGCACGGTGAGCGAGCGGGTCGGCAGCCGCACGGCGCGCTGGAACCACTGGCCCCACTTCTCCTCGCCGACCGTGTACGCGTACTCGATGGTGGTGCGCTCGCCGGGATAGAGCGGGAACTGCCCGCGCTCGTTGGCGAAGAGCAGCCAGATCTCCTTGGCCGCGTCCCGGTCGAGCTTGACCCGCCACTGCATCGGCTCGGCGGCGTCCCCCTCACCGGCCATCGCGTGGACGTCCATCTCCTCGAACGTCAGCGGGTTCTCCCGGTGGTGCCGGTTGGAGCCGGCCGGGTCGTTCGGGTAGCGGTCGACGGCGATCTTCACGAGGTACCGGGTGACCGGCTCGACGCCGGCGTTGTAGAGCGCCCGCACCACCCGGCAGCGGTAGGCGCCGCCGATGTACGCCAGTTCGGCGATCTCGCGCTCCACCACCAGGCCGGTGCCCGGGGGCAGCCACTGGGCCGGCACCGGCGGGTCGCGGTGCGGACCGGAGCCACGGGCGTGCCGGAGTTCGTCGTACTCCTGGAAGCGCTGCCAGATCGCGCCGCCGGCGCCCAGCACCGCCTCGGCCCGGCGGGCGAAGTCCTCTGTCGGCTTGTGCCGGCGTCCCTCCACGTGGCTGACGTAGGACGGATCGAAGCCCATGCGCGCGGCGAGCTGCTTCTTCGTCATTCCACGCTCGACCCGCCATTGCGCAAGCGCCGTGACGAACTGGTCTGCGGCCCGTTCAATGGGCGAGGTGGTCATCACGGATGTCCCCTTCGCGACGGCACCCTCAGTGTCACGGCACCGGGTATCCGGATGGGGCTAGTAGCGCGTTGCCGACAGGTACCTTGACAAATCCGACAGCCTTGCCACGCTACGTTAGGTAACCCTTGCATTGGGTATTAGTCCGAAAGATGCCTGTCGAATAGTTGGTTAGGCTACCCTTAACCGAGTACTCTCGGTCGCCTTGAGGCACTGCAAGGGAGCGGTGGGGTGGAAGAGCTGGTGAGCAAGTGAGCATCACGCTGGAACTCACCGGCTCGCGTCCGCTGGCGCCGGTGACCGCGGCTTTGCGCTCCATGTTCGGCGGCATCGACGTGCCGTCGCTGGCGCCCGGCCTGACCGTGCCGCACCAGGCGGGCTGGCGGCCCGCCGCGGAGCTCGCCGGCCCCGCCCTGAGCGCCTTCCTGGCGGACGCCGGCCGCCGCTGGAACGCGCAGCCGCACGCCGCCGCGGCGCTCGCCTGGAAGGCGTACACCTACTGGATGGCGCTCCCCGCGGTCCTCGGCTGGACCTCGGCCCGCCGGGTCCCGTTGATCACCGCCAGTAACGTCCTGATGAGCTTCGACAACCCGAACGTGTTGATCACGTTGGGTATCCGGCCGGGAACGCCGGTGGCGGTCCTGCCGACCGACTCCCTCGCGCTGACGAACCACCCGGACGCGGTCGTCGTCCCGGACGAGGAGACGCTGCTCGCGGAGTTCCGCCGCGCGGTCCTCGACGAACACCTGACGCCGCTGCTGGACGCCATCCACACCCATGTCCGCCTGGGCAAACGGCCGCTGCTCGGCTCGCTGGCCTCCGGCATCGCGTACGGCGTGCTGCGTTCCGCGGACGCCGCCGCGGGCTCCCCGGCCGAGTCGGTCGACCGGCTGTTGGGGGCGCTGGACATCCGCGATCTGATCGATCTGGTCCCGGCCGCGAACGGCCGGCTCGACGTGCAGCGCAGGACCTGCTGCCTGGCGTTCACGCTGCCGAAGCCGAAGCTCTGCCCCGGCTGCTGCATCAAGCGCTGACCCTCTCGCTCCCGCGGCCCGTTTTCGCTTTATCGAATTACCGCCGCACCTCTCCGCAATCCGGCATTCCCTCGGAGCACGCGATTCCGCGGCGTTCCGGCCGATCGCCGGCGAGGTCCCGGCCGCAGGCGGCCGATCAAGATCCAATTGCTGGTGTACGGCCGAAGCGCGCGGCCGTCAGTCGGAGGCCGGCAGGCCGAAGAGGGGCAGGCACCGGGCCAAACCGGAGACCGTGACGGCCGGACGGTCCTGCTGGAGCCAGGACTCGCGGGTGAGCCGCAGACGATCCGAGATCAGGGACTGCGCGCCGCGGGCGTCGACAGAGATGCCGTCCGGTTCGTAGCCGAGTCGGCGGGAGATCGCCTGCGAAGCGTGGTTGTCCTGGAAGACCTCGCTGCGGGCGTACCGGGCGCCCAGATGGTCGAAGGCCAGGCTCAGCAACCCGACCCGTGCCGCGGTGCCGAGACCCTGACCGTGGTGCGGCAACCCGAGCCAGGACCAGGTGCTCACCTCCCGCACGACAGGGAAGTCCCGTGCCCGCAACGCCGCCATGCCCACCGGCACGCCGTCGGCGAAGACCCCGAGCATGGATCAGATCCTGGTGCCGCCCGCTCCCGGCCCGCCACCAATTTTCCGCCGTCACGCTTCCCACCACCGCGTGCTCTCGTCCAGCCGCCGGGATTGCGGCGGCCGCGGCCCGGTCCGGCCCGCGCGTGCCGGCCCGCCGACGGGCTCAGGTCAGCTCTTCGCCTCGGCGGTGAGCACCGCGTCCGGGTCGTCGACCAGGTGCCGGACGTCCCACATCCAGACGCCGTCGGTCCAGGTGGGGCGGAAGCCCAGCAAGTCGGACATGGTCCGCAGCATCTCGATGTCGCGGGTCTGCGGGGTGAGCACGACCACCGCGGCCTTCCAGTACCGCAGGTCGGCCAGCGTCATCTCGCGCCGCGCGTCTGTCACCTCGGGCGTCGGATTGCCCTGCCGGACCGAGGAGATCAGGCCGCTGGTCGGGCGCCACGGGGGCTGGAACGCGGCGGTCCGGTCGGCCGGGTCCTGCGGGTTCTGGGTAGGCAGCAGCGCGTAGGCGCCGGCGATCCGCATGTCCTGGCCGGTGTAGGCGCTCCAGCGCAGCGGGTCCGGGTAGCTGCTGTCCGGCAGCGGCAAGGTGACCACGGTGTGCTCGTCGTCGACGAACTGCCTCCACTCGCCGGAGGTGACGAACTGGGGCACCGGGTCCATCCGGACCGTGTCCAGTTGGACCGGCACGAGCGGCACCAACGCCATCGCCACCGCGGTGATCATCGCCACGCGGATCGGGCCGCGGGTGTGCGGCTGGGTGCGGACCAGGTCGGCGGCGCGCTGGCAGCCGAGCGCCAGGAGGATGCCGACGACCGGCGCGATGGCCATCGCCCAGCGGGTCGGGACTGCCGAGTTGAGCACCGGCAGGTGGTGCAGGAAGGACCAGATGCCCGGAACGCCGGTGTCCTTCCCGTTCAGGTAGATTCGCGGTCCGAGCGACATCGCCCCGAACAGGATCGCCAGAACGCCGAGGGTCAGCACCGCCGCGCTGCGCCGCAGCCAGAGGATCAGGCCGAAGAACAGGATCACCAGGCCCCAGCCGAAGAACGCGTTCTGCTCGGAGGGATTCTGCGCCAGCTTCAGGGGCACATCCGTGTTGCCGGCGACCGAGTGCGTGGAATACGCGGTGAACGACCCGAGATCGGCGCCGAAGCTCCGAACATAAACGGACAGGCCCTGGTACGACTGCGGGCCGAAGAACTGCACGCTCAGCGGGTACGCCAGCGCGGCCAGCGTGACCGCGGCGGCCACACTCAACCCGCGCAGGAACGCGAGCACCTCGCCGCGGTGACGCTTGCGCCGGACCAGCCCGAGCACCGCGCAGAACAGGCCGAGGCCCACCGCGGTCATGAAGAGGATCTCGAGGTTGATGAACGCCTGCCAGATCAACAGGCCGGCGAGGAGCAGGCCGTTGCGCACGGCCCGGCCGGGCACACGCAGCTCGAGCGTCCGCCAGATGATCAGCGGGACCAGGAACTGCGAGACGATGTTCGGGTGGCCGGCGGCGTGCGAGACCATGCTCGGCGCGAACGTGCAGAACAGCGCGCCCACCCAGGCGGCCAGCCGGGACGTGACCAGCCTGCGGGAGAGCACCAAATACCACGACGTGCCGGTTAACGCCAATGCGCCGGTGAGAAATACGTTGAACGCCACATGCGGGCCGAACACAAGAGTGACGGGCGTCAGTGGCAACGAAACGGCCAACACCGAGGTGTTGGCCATCATGTTCACCCCATCGGGGTAATTCATGCGATCGGAGAAGAACGGATATACGCCATCCGTGAGCACGCGGGCACCGTGCGCCAGCATCCACTCGAAGAAAGCCTGATCCTGCGGATCATCGCGTAACTCATGATCAAGATTGAGCCACAACGGTGCCGTGACGAAGAGCGCAACGGCCAGGAAACTCACTATGGCGAGGACGTCACGCCAGGTCACCAGGCGCCACAAGGGACGGCGCGGGGCAGGCTCGGTGGCCTGCTCATCGGCCTTTTCCCCGGCGGGCGCGGTCCGGATCGGGGCGAGCGTCGTGACGTCGCCCTCGAGTGCGCGCAGCTCGGCGTCCAGGTCGTCGGCAGCGGTCTCGGGGCGCGACGGCAGAACGTTCTCGCCGGCCGACTGGTCCGCCGACTCAATACCCGTAATCGTCATAGCGTTGGCGAGCCTAACCGAGGCGGGGAAGAGTTCCACGATGAGCGCCCGCAGCGTGATAGAGCCGATATGTAGGCGTGTTTTCCGCGTGTCCTCGGATCAAGCGGAGACCAACCTCACCCGCGACGGGTAACCCATCGGCATACCTGACCCGCCTATGTCTCAATCAGGCCAAAAAATCGGCCCGGTCCGGCGGTCAACTTTCGGATAGCCGCGCCAGATGGTTAACTTCACCGGTCCTGCTGTCAGCTCGATGGGCAAGATGAGGGAACCTCCACCTATGGCAGACATCACTGGAGACCAGCGGATCCAGTCCGAAGTGCTCGAAGGCCTGGCCACGGCCGTGAACCACCGGCGGTGGTTCGTCGAGCTCGCTCTCCCATACCTTGGGGACAACCCCATCGAGATCGGCAGCGGGCTCGGGGACTACGCCATCGAGTGGGCCGAGCACCTTCCCCGGTTCACCGCGACCGAGGCCGACCCCGACCGGTTGATCCAGCTCAAGGAGCGGATGGCCGGCCACCCGAGCATCGAGGTGCGGCAGATGCTGCTGCCCGCGCAGGACGCCGCCGGGGAGTACAGCGCCGCCGTCTCCTACAACGTGCTCGAGCACATCGAGGACCACGTGGGCGCGCTGCGCAGCATGAGCGACCTGGTCCGCCCGGGTGGCCGCGTGATCATCATCGTGCCGGCGTTCATGTTCGCGATGAGCCAGGTCGACATCGCCACCGGCCACATCCGGCGGTACACGAAGAAGACCCTGGGCGCCGCGTTCGCCGAGGCCGGCCTGCAGATGGAGAAGATCCACTACGCCAACGCCCTGGGTCTGATCGGCTACTACGGCGCGACCAGCATCTTCAAGATGGCCCCGAAGGAGGGGCCGATGGTGAAGGTGTACGACTCCCTGGTGCTGCCGGTGACCAAGGCGGCCGAGCGGATCGTCCGGCCGCCGTTCGGGCAGTCGGTCTTCGCGGTGGCGCGCACCCCGCACTGACCCCGTGGCGCCGTGCTGGCCGGTGCGGTCGGCGCGGCGCCGACCGTTCGTCCCGGCGCGGCGCCGACCGGCACGGTCGACAGGGCTCTGACCCCTGGTCCGACACACGCCGCTGACCTGTCACGCCGACCCTGCCGTGGCTATGGGTCCGGCATCGCGTCCCTCGAGCGCTGAGGCCGCTGACCTGTAGCGACGCGGCCGCCCTGGCCACGGGTCCAACATCGCGTCCCTCGAGCGCTGAGGCCGCTGACCTGTAGCGACGCGGCCGCCCTGGCCACCGGTCCACCGTCGCGCTCACACCGGAGCGCTGACGCCGTGCTGTCCCCGGCGCGACGACCCCTGACGTGGGCGCCACGCCGGCGTTGTGCCCGGAACAATCGTCGTACCGGAGCAATCCGCCGGGCCGTCGGCCAGCTCGGCGGCGGTCTGCCTCCGGCCCCCGAGCGAAGCAGCGGGGCGATGCGGCGGAACCTCAGCCGCGGACCTGGAACGTGGGCCGGATCGTGGCCCGGGCCAGGGTGTGGAAGGTCAGGTTGAAGCCGACGTAGGCGGGCGTCGCGCCCGGGGTCACCTCGAGCGCGTCGACGTCGATGGCGTGCACCGCGAACACGTAACGGTGCGGCCGGTCGCCGGGCGGCGGCGCGGCGCCGCCGTAGCTGAGATCGCCGTAGTCGTTGCGGACGCAGAAGGCGCCCTCGGGCAGTGAATCCGTACCACGATCAAGAGCGGTCACCGCGACCGGCAGGTTCACCAGCACCCAGTGCCAGAAGCCACTTCCGGTCGGGGCGTCCGGGTCGAAGCAGGTGACCGCGAAGCCGCCGGTCTCCTCGGGGAAGCCCGACCAGGCCAACTGGGGCGAGAGATTCTTCCCGCCGACGCTGGTGTGCGCGAACAACTCGTCGAGCGGCTGCCCGTCCGTCACATCAGCGCTGGTCACCGTGAAGGACGGGACCTGCGGGAGAAGATCGTACGGATCGGGGGCCAGAGCTCGGTCAAGACTCATGGGGTCCTCCGGCGAAGTGGCATAGCTCGTCTGGGTTTCCCGCGATGAGCCGAGAGTAACCGCCGCAGGTGTCGCCCGGCTTTCCCCGACATTGCCGGCCCAGGTCACTCTTCCGAGTAAACGCACAGGTGGTGCGCACCCGCATGGTGATGTCGGGTGATGCTTCTGTCCGACATCCGACCGGGTGCGTGCGGCCGAGATCCCCGTGCCCGGTTGCGATCGGTATGCGACAGGTGCGCGTACCGGCGCCGCCTCCGGCGGCAGACGTCGAGGGGTCCGAAGACGACGACGCGCCACCTGCCGTTTTCGGGCCCCTCGACGTCCGCGGGTCTGCCGCGCAGCCGGCGATCAGTGGAGCCGCTTGACCTTGAGACCACGGTAGACCTTGCGGTACACCACGCCGGTGCGGTGGTTCCCCGCGTCGATCATCATGCCGCGACCCATGTAGATGCCCACGTGGCCGCGCCCGACCACCAGGTCCCCGGGACGGGCCTGCCCGCGTGGCACGGTGCGGGCGCGCGCGGCCTGCCCGCGCGACGAGTGCGGCAGCCGCACCCCGGCCCGGGCGTACGCCTGCCGGGTCAGCCCCGAGCAGTCGAAACCGCTGCGACCCTCGCCGCCGCTGACGTACCGCCTGCCGAGCTGCGAGCGGGCATAGGCGAGCACCGCGCCCATCCGCCCGCGGGAGGTGCGCAGCGGTCGCTCCACGGTGCGGCGCACGCTGGTACGGACCAGGCCGCGGTGCGACACGGTGGTACGCCGCTGGACGATCGTCCGCCGCTGCGCGGTGCGGCGCAGCGACGTCTTCTCCACAACACGGTGCGGGGCCGCACCGCGCGGGACCGACCGCCGGGCCGGCGCCGCCGGACGGCGCGGCGGTGACGCCGCGGCGGGGCGGACCCGCACCGGGGCGAGCGGAGCGGGCCGGGTCGCCGCCGCCCGGCGCTGCGTAGCCCGGGTGGCGCGCGCCGCGGCGGACTGGCGCTGCTGGTAGAGGCGCTCGTCGAAACCGTCCGGGACGGCGCGGGCGGTCAGCCCGGCAACGTCGTTCCCGGTGGTCTCCGGATTGGCCGGCGAGGCCGGCGGGGCTTGGCGGGCCTCCGCGGCGGGCTCGGCGGAGTCTACGGCCGGTGCGATGACGGCCAGCGCCAAGGCGCCGGCGGTCAGCACCCGGCGGGCGGACGTACCGTGCAGTGTTGCCTCCGAAATAGGCCCGGGGCACTCACGCGAATCCCATCTCAGCGCGGCCGGTGCTGTGGCGCCGCACTATTGCCCCCGTAGCAGGAAGGCAATGGGAACCCGGACAACTTTGCGCATTCCGTGGACCATGCCAACACACCTTGAATTACGGCGTGGCCGGATTCAGATAATTGGTCCTCGGATCTCGAAAAGATAAACGCCGCAGACTACTCGGCGTCGGGCAACGCCATCCGGATCCCTGGAGTGGATCCCGAGCCGCGCAGCGAAACCTCGGTGAGCTGGGAATCCTTCGGTACGTCGAACGGCAGGACGCCGTTCACCGAGGCGCCCGGACGGATCTCGCCGAGAAGTGTCGGACTGCCGTCGTTGAGAAATACCGCCGCTTCGGTGGCGACCGCGTAGACTGCGCCCTCGGTATCGTGGACACGTTGCGCGGAGCTGTCGAACAGTTCCGGCTCGGTGCCGTTGTTGGTTACCCGGACATCGAGCAGACAGAACTGTCCGTGGGCGCGTTCTTCCAGTCCCTCCGGGCCGACCGCGGTGACGCCGCAGCGCACGCTCGTCACCCGGAAACCGAATCCGCCGGGTGCGGGGTCGACCGGATCTGCCGGCGGCAGGCCGCGGATCACCGCGGGGCCGCCGGCGGGCCGGTCGGCGGTCGCCACCGCCCAGACCCCGAAGGTCACCAGGGCCAAGGCGACGAGGACGCCGCCGCCCACCCAGATCCGGGCCCGCCAGCGCAGCGCCCACTCGTCCACACCGTCGTCGTCCGGGTCGATCGCCCGAACAGGCGTGGAACGGTGCGGTGTGTACGTCACGGTGACCCCCAGCTAGCAGTCCGGGACGCGCCCGGATGCCGGACGCGTTGTCCGTCCATGCTGGGTTCGCCGAGGCGACATACCATCGCGACTCGCCGCAAAAAAGACTTTATCGGTTATAGCCTTACAGTGATGTTCCCCCGATCGGGTGATCAGCGGAGCAGAACGATCTTGCCGAGGTGGTCGCTGGACTCCATCACGCGCTGGGCCTCCGCCGCCTGCGCCAACGGGAAGGTGGTGTGGATCACGGGCTTCACCAGGCCCGCGGAGACCAACGGCCAGACCTGGTCGCGGACTCCGGTGACGATCCGGGCCTTCTCCGCCGGCGGGCGGGCCCGCAACGACGTGGAGGAGATCGTGCCGCGCTTGGTCATCAGGGCGCCCAGGTCCAGCTCGGCGCGGGTACCGCCCTGGAAGCCGATCACCGAGATCCGGCCGTTCGGCGCGAGCGCCTCGACGTTGCGGGACAGGTACTTCGCGCCGATGATGTCCAGCACGACGTCGGCTCCGCGGCCATCGGTGGCGTCGTGCACCGCCCGTACGAAATCCTGCTCGGAATAGTCGATGGTCAGGTCGGCGCCGAGCGCACGCAGCCGCTCGTGTTTCGCCGCCCGCGCGGTGACCAGCACCGTCGCGCCCAGCGCCCGGCCCAGCTGCACGGCGAACGTGCCGATGCCGCTGCCGCCGCCGTGCACCAGGAACGTCTCCCCGGCGCGCAGCTTGTCGTGGGACACCACGTTGGACCACACCGTGCAGGCCGCCTCGGGCAGCGCGGCCGCCTCCACCACCGACAGCCCGGCCGGCACCGGCAGCAGCTGGCCGGCCGGCACCGCGACGCGCTCCGCGTAACCCCCGCCGGCCAGCAGCGCACAGACCCGCTCGCCGACGTGGTGGCCGTCGACGCCCGGACCGAGGGCGCTGATCACGCCGGAGCACTCCAGCCCCGGATAGGCCGGCGCGCCCGGCGGCGGCGGATAGTTTCCCTCACGTTGCAGCAGGTCGGCCCGGTTCACCCCGGCGGCGGCGACGTCGATGACGACCTCGCCCTCGCCCGCCTCCGGCTCGGGAACCTCGGTCCAGTGCAGCTGCTTGTCCTCGATCACGATCGCGTGCATCCCCCGACAATGCCTCACGGGTACGACACAAGCGACAGCATCGAGCGGGCATCTGGCAGACTGGAGCCCGCACTGCGGGGAGGGCTCGCCTAGTGGCCGATGGCGCCGGTCTTGAAAACCGGTAAGGGGTAACTCTTCGTGGGTTCGAATCCCACGCCCTCCGCCACCTCCGTCCCAGGTCAGCGCCCACGCCGACCCGGGCATGGGGGGCATCTCGGCGGATCCGGCGCACGTGAGGATTTGCTCCCATCGTCTCGCGGTCCTCGCCCGCCGGCCGGGAAGGCGCCTCCCGAGCGCCGCACGTCCAGCGCCTGGCCGACCACGCCAGCCGCTTCGAGTCCTGCGCGGTCATCACGGCAGGATCAGCCGGGATACCACCAGCCGGTCTCGAAGTACGCCGCTCCGCTCTCCTGACGACCGGCCCGGCCCGATCCCGCAAGGGCACTGCCCGGGCGCGCCCGCTACCACGGTGCTGTTCAACTGCTGGCCGAGCCGACCGGGCGCCGGCTGGCGGGGGAAGTGGATCAGGAACGACGAGAGCGCCCCCTTGACGCGGCGCTGCGCCGGTCGGCCGGCGGACCCGGCCCGGTGCCTCGCAGCCGCACGAAGCGAAACGGCCTGCGACACGAGTCGCAGGCCGTCGTCGGGAGGCTTGTCAGTAGGCGCCCTTGCGCCGCAGCACCACCCAGATCGTCCGCCACAGGATGCTCAGGTCGTACGTCAGCGACCAGTTGTCGACGTAGTAGAGGTCCAGCCGGACCGCCTCGTCCCAGGACAGATCCGAGCGGCCGGACACCTGCCAGAGGCCGGTGATCCCCGGCCGGACCAGCAGCCGCCGCCGGACGTCGCCCAGGTAGTCGCCGTCGTCGGCGGGCAGCGGGCGCGGGCCGACCAGCGACATCTCGCCCTTCAGCACATTGATCAGCTGGGGCAGCTCGTCCAGCGACGTGGCCCGCAACTTCTGCCCGAAGGCGAAGATACGCGGGTCGTGCTTCATCTTGAAGAGCATGCCGTCGGACTCGTTGAGCTCCTCCAGCGTGGCTTTGCGCTCCTCGGCGTCCACGTACATCGTGCGGAACTTCCACACCTTGAACGTGCGGCCGTCGTGACCGACGCGGGTCTGCCGGAAGAAGACCGGGCCCGGGTCGGAAAGCCGGATGCCGAGCGCGATGATCGCCAGGATCGGGCTGATCAGCAGCAGGCCGATGCCTGCGGCGACCCGGTCCAGCAGGTTCTTGACCAGCCAGCCGGGGCCGGAGAGCGTGGGCTCCTCGACGTGCAGCAGCGGCAGGCCCTCGATCGGGCGGATGTGCACCCGCGGGCCGGCGATGTCGGTGAGCTGCGGGGCGACCACCAGGTCGACTCCGGTGCCCTCCAGCTGCCAGGCGAGCCGGCGCAGCTCGCCGGGCTCGGCGCTGGCCGAGCCGCAGACCGCGATGGTGTCCGCACCCACCTCGCGGACCAGCGAGAGCACGTCGCGGCCGGTGTAGACCGGGACCGGCGTCTCGATGCCGCGGGCGGCCGCGTAACCGTCGGTGATGTGGATGGCGACCGGGATCAGGCCGGCGGCCGGGCTGCGGGTGACAGCGGTGTAGACCTCGAGCGCCTCGGGCAGCGTGCCGACCAGGATCATCCGGTGCGCGCCGTGCCCGGTGCGGCTGCGGGCGACGTGCAGCACCTGACGTGCGGTGACCCGGCCGATCAGGATGAACGCGAGCGCGCTGAGCGACACCGCGGCGACCGTGCCACGGGACAGGCCGGTCTTGGTGGCGAACGCGAGCAGCGACACGGCGGCCACCACGGTGACCGAGGTGCGCACGATCCGCTTGAACTCCTCGCTGCCCAGGCCCAGGTAACGGCGGTCGTAGGTGCCGTTGGTCCAGAGCAGGAGCAGCCAGCCGAGCGGGAGCACGACGTAGGCGAAGAAGCTGAAGAGGTCGCCGCCCTCCAGGAACCACCAGCTCTTGCCCTGGAAGCCGCTCCGCGACTTCTCCAGCGAGAAGTCGGCGATCCAGCTGGCGGCCAGGGTGGAGAGGAGGTCGAGGAGAATCAGGACCGCGGTGTACGGCCGGTGCCAGCGGGAGAGCCTGCGGTGCTGTCGGGTCCACGCCGATCGGGGGACACCGTTGCTCGGTGGCTGCTGTTGCTGCTGCGGCCACTCGAAGCTGTCGTACCGCACGGGCGTACTCCGGCTGCTGTCGGTCGTTGGGCGATGCAGGCTAGTCGTCACTCCGCCTACGTCCTCCCGCATCCGGAAAAAGATTACGCACCGCCACGGCCTCGGGACCGTCGGCGGGTCCGCCGATACCCGTTCGCGTCACAACGGTGTCCAGGGACCGGGCCACTATACCGATGGATCGGCCGGAGAGAAGGTGACGTTGTGGTAGCAATCCTTACCGGCACGATGCGTGACCGGACGATGGCAGTCGTCACCGGACCAACTTGGACAGGCGGCGGTCGGCGAGCGGCTTCCCTCCGGTCTGGCAGGTGGCGCAGTATTGCAGGCTCTTGTCGGCGAAGGCGACCTCCCGCACGGTGTCCCCGCAGACCGGGCACGGCAGGCCGGTGCGGGCGTGCACCCGCATGCCGGCTCGTTTCTCGCCCTTGAGCTCGGCCGCCCGTTGTCCGACCGATCGCCGCACGGCGTCGGTCTCCACTTCGCGCATCGCCTCGTACAACGTGGTGATCTGCTCGTCGGTGAGCTTCCCGGTGAGCGCGAACGGCGACATCCTGGCCACGTGCAGGATCTCGTCGGAGTAGGCGTTGCCGATCCCGGCCAGCACCTCCTGGTCGACGAGCACGCCTTTGACCTGGCCGTTCCGGCTGCGGACGGCGGCGGCGAACTCGTCGCGGGTGACGGCCAGCGCGTCCGGGCCGAGCCGCGACACGCCCGGCACCTCGGTTCCCGGGTCGCGCACCAGGTAGGCCGCCAGCGACTTCTGCGTGCCGGCCTCGGTGAGGTCGAAACCGGACCCGTCGTCGAGGCGGACCCGGATCGCGATCGGGCCACTGCCCGGCTTGAGCGGGGCCGCCGACTTGAACGCGTCCCGGTAGTGCAGCCAGCCGGCCCGGGCGAGATGGACCACCAGGTGCACCTCGGGGCCGATGCCGACGTCCAGGAACTTGCCGTGCCGGCCGGCGGAGGTGATCGGCAGGCCGGTCAGGGCGGACGGAGCGGGATCGTACGTCTTCAGCGCGCTGAACGAGGAGACCTCGAAGCGCTGCACGGTGTGGCCGACCGCACGCTCCCGCAGGTAAGCAGCGAGCGCCTCGACCTCGGGGAGTTCGGGCACAGGTCCACGGTAGCGTTCTGACCCGTGAAGGTGGTGGTCGCACACAACCGGTACCGCGAGGCGATCCCGTCCGGGGAGAACGTCATCGTGGACACCGAGATCGAGCAGCTCCGGGCGGCAGGGCTGGAGGTGCTCCCGTTCCAGCGGAGCTCCGACTCGATCGGTTCCCTCTCGCCGGTGCAGAAGGCGTTGCTGCCGGTCGCACCGGTCCTCGGCATCGAGGCGCAACGCGATCTCGCGTCGCTCATCGAAAACGAGAAACCAGACATTCTGCATCTCCATAACCCATATCCGCTGCTGTCGCCGCGGGTGATCCGGACCGCGCACGCGCACGGCGTCCCGGTGATCCAGACCGTGCACAACTACCGCCAGGTCTGCTCCTCCGGCCTCTACTTCCGCGACGGGCACAACTGCCGCGACTGCCGGGGCAAGGTGCTCGGCTGGCCGGCGATCAAGCACCGGTGCTACCGCGGTTCCGCCGCACAGAGCGCGATCATGGCGACCACCCTGGCCGTGCACCGCCCGACCTGGCGCTCGGTGGACCGCTACATCGCGCTCACCGACAAGATCGCCGCGCACCTGGGCGACTACGGCATTCCGGCCGAGCGCATCGTGATCAAGCCGAACGGCCTGCCCGACCCGGGGTTGCCGGACCCCATCGGCGAGGGCTTCCTCTACGGCGCCCGCCTCTCCCCGGAGAAGGGCCTGGGCCTGCTGCTCGACGCGTGGCGCCGGCACCCGGACGGGTCGCTCGGGCCGCTGCGCATCGCTGGCGACGGCGAGCTGCGGCAGCTGGCCGAGCGGGCGGCCGCCGAGCGCGCCGACGTCACCTACCTGGGTCCGCTGGACCGGGCGGGGATGACCGCGGCGCGGCGGGCCGCGGCGGTCGTGGTGGCCGTGCCGACCTGGGAAGACGTGCTGCCCACGGTGATCCTGGAGGCGATGGCGGCCGGGCGGCCGGTGCTCGGCACGGCGGTGGGCGGCGTGCCCTACCTGGTCGGGGACGCCGGCTGGCTGGCCGAGCCGGACCCGGCGGCGCTGGCCGCGATCCTGCCGCTGGCGCGCGACGGCGCGGCACGGAAGGCGCCCGAGGCCCGCGAGCGCTATCTGAGCCACTTCCACCCGGACGTGCTCACGAAGCGGCTGATCGAGGTCTACGCGGGCATGGTCGCGGATTCACAGCGTACGTCCAGGTAGTTTTCCGGCGGAGGCGGGAAGTCGGCGTGCGTGACTTCCCACCTCCGCTGATCGTCGACGGGACCGGCTCCCCGGTCTGGTTCCGGAAGGTCCCCGAGCCCGGCCACCGTCGCGATCGACCTCAATGCGCGGCAGAACCGCGACAAACCGGTCCTGACCTGGTGGGAGGGCACCATCGGCGGCACCGGCCGACGGCCACCCGCCGCTCTCCGCCCGGCACACCCGGACCGTCCACCGGGTCCACCGGGAGACCGGCGAGGTGAGCTGGCGGATCGGCGGCAGACGCTCGCATTCCACTGTCGACGAACGGACCGGGTTCTCCTGGCGGCACGACTTCCGGCGGTGCCGGGACGGCGGACACAGCGTCTTCGACAACGGCGCCGGGATCACCGGGAACCGCGACTACTCGCGTGGCGTGGTGTCCAAGGTGGATGGGCAGCTCGGCTCCTCCTCCGCGATCCCGGTGCGGGTCCAGGCGCACGACAGGGGTCTAGCTGCGCAGCGCGGTACGGCCGGTGAAGGCGATGCTGGCCGCCAGGAAACCACCGTTGACCAGAGTGAACAGTGCGACGAACCAGACCGCCCAGTGCGGCGCCACGGTGAGCAGCACGCCGGCCAGGGCGATCACCGCGCCGTAGTCGCGGACCAGCTTCACCGCGCGGATCGGCAGCGACCGGCTGGTCACCATGCTCGCCGCCTGGCCGCCGCCCTGCATCACCGAGGTGACCAGATTGACCATCCAGGTCGCCGCGAACGCGGAGAGCAGCCACGCCGGGGTGTGCGGCTGCTGCGCCTTGGCGGTCGCCGAGATCGCGGCCACCAGCGCGGACTGCACGGCCACGTCGCACAGCACGTCGAGCCGGCCGCCGGCGGCGCTGCTGCGGCCGGTGACCCGGGCGAGCTGGCCGTCGGCGCAGTCGAACGCGTACGCCAGTTGCCAGCCGGCCAGCGCGAGCAGGCCGACCAGCCACCCCCAGCCCTGGCCGTGGGCCACCGGGCCGGCGCCGGCGATCACCACGAACGAGGTGAGCAGGCCGAGGCCGAGGTTGCAGATGGTCAGCACGGTCGGGCTGAGGCCGTACCGGCGGGCGTGGACCGCGATCCGTGAGCCGATCTTCTGGCTGAGCGCCTCGCTGAACAGCCCGCCACCTCGGTTGACCGCGTAGTAGTCGGCCGCGGTGGGCGGGGTCGGCGGCTCAGCGGTGCGCAAGGGCGTTCTCATACTCGCTCAACCTCTGGCGGGTCTCCTCCGGCGTCATCGCCAGATGTTCGAGGATGGTGTAGCGGTCCGGGCGGGTCCGCGGCGCGAACTCGACAGCCCGCACGAACTGCTCGGTGGTCAGTCCAACGTCGGAGGGCGTCCGGGGAAGCTGGTGCCGGTCCAGGCAGTCGGCGATCTGACCGAACCGTCGCTCGTCACCTCGCAGGAACGTGCAGAACAGCGCGCCCAGCCCGGCCAGCTCGCCGTGCGAGGCGGTGGCCGGGTGGAGCCAGTCGATGGCGTGCATGATCTCGTGGCAGCCGCCGCTGGACGGCCGGCTGCTGCCGCACACGGCCATCGCCAGGCCGCTGGAGATCAGCGACTCGGCGAGCACCGTGACGAACGCGTCGTCGCCCATGTCGCCCGGCATGGTCAGCATCGCCTCGGCGCCCATCCGGGCCAGCGAGGCGGCCAGGCCGTCCACCGGCTCGCCCCGGACCACGCGGGCCAGCTCCCAGTCGGCCAGCGCGCTGATGTTGCTGATCACGTCGCCGATGCCGGCCCGGTTGACCCGGTCGGGGCCGGTCTCCACGAAATCCAGGTCGACGATCACGCCGAACGGGATGTGCACCCCGTACGACCCCTTGACCCCGTCGTTGACCAGGCTGGCCACCGGCGAGGCGATGCCGTCGTTGGCCAGGCTGGTGGCGACCGAGACCATCGGCAGCCCCCAACGGCTGGCCGCGTACTTCGCGGTGTCCACGGTCTTGCCGCCGCCGATCCCGACCACCGCGTCGTAGTGACCGGAGCGCAGCTTGTCGGCCAGCTCCAGCGCGGCGTCCAGGGTGCCGCCGCCGGTGGTGAAGACCGTGGCCGACCGCAGCGACGGCCGCAGCAGGTCGGCGATCCGCCCGCCCAGGCCCCGGCCGACCACCACCGCCACGTCGCCGCCCGCCGAGATGCGGCCGTCGGCGAGGATCCGGCCCAGGTCGGCCACCGCGCCCCGGCGCACCTCGATGTGCAGCGGGGACTGGACGCTACGGGCTAGCAGCGGCATGCGATGTCCCGGGCTTTCGCCAAGTCGTCATGGTTGTCCACCTCGACCCACTCCACCCGGCCGATCTGTGCCGCGCGGACGGCGCCGCCGCGATTCGCGAACTCCTGGAAGCCGTCCTCGTAGTACCGGTCATGGTCCTGCTCCCAGGTCGTCCTCAAGGCGTCGGCCAGCGCGGTGGCGGCGGACGCTTCGATCAGGCTGACTCCGATGTACTCGCCGTGCGCCTCGGCGGGATCCATCCGCTTCGTGATCTTGGCGAGCCGGCCGTTGGCGTCGAAGACCGTCTTCATCTCCTCGTCGGCCACCTGTTTAACGCTGTCGACGGCGAGCAGGATGCTGGGCCCGCGCTGGGCGAGCAGAGTTTTCTCGACGCCGGCCGGGTGCACGGTGTCCCCGTTCACCAGCAGGGCACCCCGCGCGAAGTGGTCCCGGGCCAGCCAGAGCGAGTACGCGTTGTTCCACTCCTCGGCACGGTCGTTGTGCACCAGGGCGATGCTCACGCCGTACGCCCGCTCGAATTTCTCTCTCCGCTCCTCGACCGCCTCGGCCCGGTAACCGACGACGACTGTCACCTCGGTCAGCCCGGCCGCCGCGAGGTTCCGCAGAGCGATGTCCATGATCGTGGTCTCCCCGTCCACCGGGACCAGCGCCTTGGGCAGCGTGTCCGTGTACGGGCGCAGACGGCGTCCGGCACCGGCGGCAAGGATGAGACCGATCATGAAATGTTCCCTTTCGTCCATTTGAAGACCCACTAGGATGATACTTACCTTTCGAGGGGTTCCTGCCGTGCACGGACCGCCGGGAAGGCGCCTCACCGGGCTGCTTCTAAGCTGTTCA
Organism: Actinoplanes siamensis; assembly: GCF_016862395.1. GTDB lineage: Bacteria > Actinomycetota > Actinomycetes > Mycobacteriales > Micromonosporaceae > Actinoplanes > Actinoplanes siamensis. The sequence continues at coordinate 22,358 of NZ_BOMW01000052.1, forward strand.
CCATGACCGCTGAGCAGCTCATCTCGTTCGCCCGTGGTGCTCCTTCGCTGGACATCGTCGACGTGGAAGGCCTGAAGGCCGCCGCCGCCCGTGCCTTCGACAACGATCCGGCGGGGGTGACCGCCTACGGCACGTCCGTCGGTTATCTGCCGCTGCGCAAGTGGATCGCCGACAAGCACGGTGTCTCGCCGGACCAGGTGATCGTGACCAACGGCTCGCTGCAGGCCGACGCGTTCCTCTTCGGTCATCTGGTGCGGCCGGGCGACGACGTCGTGGTGGAGCGGCCCACCTACGACCGGACGCTGCTGAACCTGCAGAACCTGGGCGCCAAGGTGCACCAGGTGACGCTGCAGCGGGACGGCATCGACATCGACGAGCTGCGCGCTCTGCTGGAGTCCGGGGTCCGCCCGAAGCTGGCGCACATCATCCCGAACTACCAGAACCCGGCCGGCCTCACGCTCTCCGCCCAGAAGCGGCAGGCGCTGCTCGCGCTGGCCGAGCAGTACGAGTTCATCATCTTCGAGGACGATCCGTACGTGGACATCCGGTTCCGCGGCGAGCCGCTGCCCTCGATGCTGTCGATGGACACGAACAACCTGGTCGTGCACGCCTCCAGCTTCACCAAGACGGTCTGTCCCGGCGTCCGCGTCGGCTACCTCGTCGGCCCGGCCGCGCTGATCGACGCGATCGCGAAGAAGGCGACGAACCTCTACATCTCCCCGGGCATGGTCTCCGAGGCGATCGTGCACGAGTTCTGCGTCTCCGGCGACATCGACAAGTCGGTGCGGAAGGTCAGCGCCGCGCTCGGCGAGCGGGCCAGGGTGCTGGCCGAGTCGATCCGCGAGCACATCCCCGGCGCCACCTTCACCGAGCCGGACGGCGGTTACTTCCTCTGGGTCGACCTGCCCTCCGACGTCGATGTGGACAAGCTCTTCCCGGCCGCCATGAAGAAGGGCGTCGCGATCGTCAAGGGCAGCGACTTCCTGCTCGAGGGCGGCCGGAGCTCGGTGCGCCTGGCGTACTCCGCGGTCACCGTCGACCAGATCGACGAGGGTGTCCGCCGGCTCGCCGCGGCCATCGACGAAGTTCGAGGCTGATCCGGGGTTTTCACCCGGACGGATGTGGGAACCACAACTCCGTCCGGGTGGGCCCCGCGGGTCCGACCCCCCGCCGACTCCGTGGGAGCCCGCCCGGCCGCACCTTTCCGGGACACGACGAAGTAGCCTCGATTGGTTTGTCGGGTCACCTGGGGGAGGTCGGCATGAGCGAGCGCGAGAACGGTGCGTGGAGCCGTAACCGGCCGTTGTCCAGGGCCTGGGCGGCTCGCGCGATGAATCGTTTTCTCGGCGCCGCCGAGTCGGGGCACGACTCCGGCGAACCCCGTGCGGACGGCAGCGCGGTGGTCGACTGCGGCGTCTACGTGGCCGGCGAGCGGATCCCCGGCACGTTCACCCCGGACCAGGCGTTCGCCGAGGTTTGCCGGCGCGACGACGCGTTCGTCTGGCTCGGGCTGCACCAGCCGGACGAGTCCGAGATGACAGACATCGCGCGCACCTACGGCCTGCACGAGCTGGCCGTCGAGGACGCGGTCAAGGCCGAGCAGCGACCCAAGCTGGAGCAGTTCGGCGACGTGCACTTCCTGGTCCTGCGGACCGCGCGGTACGTGCCGCACCAGGAGCTGACCGAGAGCTCCCAGGTGGTGGAGACCGGCCAGATGATGATCTTCATCGGCGACCGGTTCGTCATCACCGTCCGGCACGGCGACGCCTCCGGGATGTCCCCGGTCCGGGCCGATCTGGAGAAGCAGCGGGCGAACCTGCTGCAGCAGGGACCGTGGGCGGTGGCCTACGCGGTGACCGACCGCGTCGTCGACCACTACCTCGTGGTCGCCGAGCAGGTCGAGGCGGACCTGGACCTGATCGAGGAGGGCGTCTTCTCCCGCGACCGCAGCGCCCCGATCCAGCAGGTCTACCAGCTCAAGCGGGAGCTGGTGGAGTTCCGCCGGGCGGTGGTCCCGTTACAGCGGCCGCTGGCCGGGATCATCGCCAGCCAGGGTGTGGTGCCCAAGGAGATCCGGCGCTACTTCCGGGACGTGCAGGACCACCTGACCCGTACGGTCGAGCAGGTCTCCTCCTACGACGACCTGCTGAACTCCATCCTGCAGGCCCGCCTGGCCCAGGTCACCGTCGACCAGAACAACGACATGCGCAAGATCGCGGCCTGGGCCGGCATCGCCACCGCCTGGACCGCCGCGGCCGGCGTCTACGGGATGAACTTCGAGTACATGCCGGAGACGCACTGGCGGTACGGCTATCCCGGCCTGATGGCGCTGCTCGCGGTGGTCACCGTGGTGCTCTACCGGGCGTTCCGCCGCAACGGCTGGCTGTAGGCGAATGATCGACGTGCGCCGATAGGCTGGCGGCGTGCGGGACGTCCAGCTGCAGCGCCTCACCGCCGCCCTGATCGGGCACGACGCGGACCCGGGCCGTCCGCCGCTGCGCCGCGCCGGGGCCGCCGTGCTGACCGGTGCGCTGGTCGCCGCGCTGGTGGCGGGCGGCCTCGCGGCGTACCGGATGGTCACCGGCGGCGGTCTCGCCGACCCCACCGATCCGTCCGTGATCCTGCTCGACCGGCGATCCGGCGCGCGGTACGTCTTCCTGGAGACGGACCGGCGCCTGCACCCGGTGCTCAACTACACCTCCGGCCTGCTGCTGGCCGCCGGCGAGCAACCCGAGGTCAAACCGGTGTCACAGGCGAGGCTGGCGCGGGTGCCGTTGGGCGCGACGCTCGGCATCCCGGGCGCGCCGGACGCGCTGCCGCCCGCGGAGAACCTGATCCGGGACGCCTGGACGGTCTGCACCGACCGCGCGGCGCGGACCTCGCTGCTGGTGGGCGCGGCGCCGCCCGGTGCGCCGGCCGGGGAACGCGCGCTGCTGGTCCACGACCCGACGGGCCGCACCTTCCTGGTCGGCGGCGGGGCGCGGCGCCGGCTCCCGGCGGAACGGGCCGTCCAGTGGTTCGGCCGCTCCCCCGCGCTGGTCGCCGCGGCCTGGATCGACGCTGTTCCGGCCGGCCCGGATCTCTTCTCGCCGCCGGGTCCGCCGCCGGCCGGGCTCGCCGATTTCGCGGTACGGGCGTGCGTCACCCGCCCGGCCGACGGCCCGGCGAGCGTACGGCTCGACCCGGCGCTCCCACCCGGCGTGACCCCGGTCCCCCGGGGCCGTGGCGCGGTGGTGACCGCGACGAGCGGAGTGACCCACGTCGTCACCGACGACGGCCGGGCCTGTCCACTGTCGAGCCGCGACCTGCTGCCCCGGCTCGGCTACGCCGGCGTGGAACCGGTCACCGTGCCGGCCGAGCTGGTCGCGCTGCTGCCGGCCGGCCCGCTCCTCGATCGGGAGCTGGCCGGCCGGCGCTGAGCGGCTGTCGTCACTTCGCCGGGTCGATCTTCCCGGCCTGCTCGGTGGAGGTGCCGTTGGACGTCGTGTAGACGGTCGGCTCCAGCGGCTCGAAGGCGGCGTCGTCCGCGGCGGCGACCGGGGACGTGTCGGGCGCGGCGTCGTACTCCTCCCACTGCGCCTGATTGCGGCGCTTGGCGTACCAGGCGGCGCCGACCCCCACGGCGGTGCCCAGGAGCGCGTACCCGGCGAGCTTGCCGCCCCGGCCGCGGCGCTGCTTGCGGCTCATCGCCTTCTCCGCCCGGCGCTGCAGCCTCTCGGCCTGCTTGCGCTGTTCCCTGAGCTCCTTCTTGGTGGTCTTCTTGCTGGTCTTGCCGGCCTTCCGCACATTGTCGGTGGCGGCGGCGACCAGCGGGGTCAGCGTGGCCAGCGCGCTGTCCCAGCTCTGCGTCGCCGCGCCCTTCGCCTTCTCGGCGGCCGGCTGGACACGCTCGACCGCGGCGTTGAACCGGGGCCCGACTGTCGCGCTGGTCTCCTGCGCGGCGATCGAAGCGGCGCGCTTGAAGTGATCCATGCTCTGGCCGAGCTCGTTGCGCATCCGCGCGGTCCGGCGCTTACGGCGCATCGTTGCGAACACCAGTGCCCACCTCCTGTGGTTTCTCCCAGCTCATGTTGCCTTCTCGGGTACCCCCGCGCGGCCGGATCAGACACATGGGGGAGGATCCGACTTGACGAGAATGTCTTCCATCACCGCAGAGGGGAGTACCCGTGGCCGAGACGATTTACGCCACCCTGCACACCAACCACGGTCCGATCCGGCTCCAGCTGTTCCCGGACCACGCCCCGGCGACCGTCCGGAACTTCGTGGAGCTGGCCGAGGGCACCAAGGCGTACACCGACCCGCGCACCGGCCAGCCGGGCAGCGGGCCGTACTACGACGGCACCATCTCGCACCGGGTCATCGCCGGCTTCATGATCCAGCTGGGTGACCCGACCGGCACCGGCCGGGGCGGCCCGGGCTACCAGTTCGCCGACGAGTTCCACCCGGAGCTCGCCTTCGACCGGCCGTACCTGCTGGCCATGGCGAACGCCGGCCCCGGCACCAACGGGTCGCAGTTCTTCATCACGGTCGGCCCGACCCCGCACCTGAACCGTCGGCACACCATCTTCGGCCAGGTCGCGGACGAGCAGTCGGCGAAGGTCGTGGACTCGATCGCGAACACCCCCACCGGCCCCGGCGACCGTCCCCGCGAGGACGTCGTCGTGGAGCGGGTGGAAATCGAGCGTTCCTGAGCGCTCACGGTACCTTTGGTGCCATGAGTGAGGCCCCCTCCACCACGCCGGTGTGCTACCGCCATCCGGACACGGAGACCTTGCTCCGGTGCAGCCGGTGCGAGAGGCCGATCTGCCCCAAGTGCATGAACGACGCGGTCGTCGGCTACCAGTGCCCCGACTGCGTCAAGGACGGCCGCAGGAGCCAGCGGCGAGCGCGCAACGCCTTCGGCGGGAGCCTCACCGCTGGCCGTGCGGGATACGCCGTGCGCACCATCATCGGGATCAACGTCCTGGTGATGGTGGCGTCGGTGATCCTCGGCGGGCCGCGCGCCATCGCCGGCGCCGGCGGTTTCCTCGGCCTGCTGGGTTCGGGCACCCCGGTGACCGACGCGGGCGAGGTGATCGGCTGGGCGGTGTATCCGGACGGCACCGTCCACGGTGTCGCCGACGGCGAGTGGTACCGGCTGGTCACCGCGATGTTCCTGCACTACGGCGTGGTGCACCTGCTGCTCAACATGACCCTGCTGTTGCAGATCGGCAGCTATCTGGAGTCCCGGTTCGGGCCGGTGCGCTTCCTCACGCTGTACTTCCTGGCCGGTCTCGGCGGCAACGTCGCGTGCTACCTGCTGCAGGCGCCCAACCAGCCGTCGGCCGGCGCCTCCACGGCCACCTTCGGCCTGATCATCGCGGTCATCATCGTCAACCGGCGGCTCATGCTGGACACCAGCTCGCTGATGCCGCTGCTGATCACCAACCTGATCTTCACCTTCGGGGTCCCGCAGATCTCCAAGGCCGGCCACCTCGGCGGTCTCGCGGTCGGCGCGGCCACCACGGTGATCCTGGCCTACGCCCGGCTGCCGCACCGGACGGTCAAGCAGGCGGTCGGCTGCACGCTGCTGCTGGCCGCGTTGATCGCCCTGTCGGTCTGGCGGACCGCCCAGATCCTCCCGTAACGGCCGAACGCCGGCAGCTCGCATGTCGCCGAGCCCGCAGGGACCTGTGAACGCCGGCCCGGAGCTGGCGGCCGGCAACCAGGGGTGAGGCCAGGCTCCTGAGGGACATCCGGGGGCCAGCGGCTGGCAGTCGGGGGCTGGACTTCAGGTTCGGAGGTCGGCCAAGTGGGTGACGACGTCCTCCGGGAGAGCGCCGAGCTCGTGCGCGCCGAAGAGGTAGATGGCATCCCCGGCGTCGATCTCCAGCAGTTCGCTGCGCAGACCACGGCGCACGGTGCGGTCCACACGTACCCGCTCGATCTCCGACCAGCGCAGATGCCGCCGCCGGGCGAAGCCGCTGACCACCGTGACGCCCTCGTGGTCCGCCGTCAGGCGGACCGGCACCAGCACGTCGCGCAGCGCCCACACCGCCAGCCCGCAGCCGACCAGCACGGCGAGCGCCCACCGAACCGGGTCCCGGCCGGCGAACGCCACCGCCAGCACCACCACGGCCACGGCGCCCATCAGCTTGGTCACCGGCAGGACCGGCTTGACTCGCCACTGCATGGGGACACTATGGCAGCCCGGCCGCTGTAATTCCTTATTCAGCAGCTCAAGCCGCTGCCTCCGCAGTTCACAGCCCGTTAAACATGTCATGGACGTGATTTCGCGTACGTTCGTGGTCATCCCCAGCCGGCACCAGCCGATCGTGGAGCGTTGCGTCGACGCCGACGAGGAGCCTCTCCTGGTGGCCCGCTGCACGCGGCCGCAGGCGCCGCTCGCCGGTGACCACCTGTTCCTGCTGACCCGCCGCCGCCTCGTGGTGATCCGGGAGACGCCGCTGCTGCACCGGCTGAGCCTGCACCTGAACGCGAACCTGCGGCATCTGAGCAACGTCACCTGGCGGCCCGACCTGAGCCGCCCGGCTCTGGAGATGGCCGCCACCGCGGTGGACGGGGTACGCGAGCGGTTCCGGATGAGGTTCCCGGACACCGAGTCGGTGTGGCACTTCGAGTCGACGCTGCGCGAGGTGTTCCTGGGCGCCGCCTAGGAGTTCGTTCAGCGAGCGGCGCAGGCCCTCCGCCTCCGGGCCGTGCGCCCGGGCATGATCCTCCCAGGTCCCGTAGCCGCGCACCTCCGCCCGCCCCACGCCCAGGTGCAACGCCCGGTGCGGGATGCCGCGCAGCGCCTCGCCGACGTTCCCGCGAGGTACGGCCCGGCCACGATCACCTCGGCCCCCGGTGAGCAGCCGCAGCCCCTCGACGTCCAGCGGCCGCGGCGTGTTGGTGTACCCCACCACGGTGACGTCCAGCCCCTCGGTCGCGGCGAGCATCGGCCCGACCGCCAGTAGCAGGGACCACCCCGCCGGAGCACCCGCAGCCTGCCGCCGTCCGGGCCAGCCCCGGCCGTGCCCGAGCGACCCGGTGCCGATCTCGACGCCGGGATGAGCACCCGGTCCGGATGCGTGCCGAGCCGGCTGTTCCACCGGCCCAGCCGGTCGAGCCAGTCCTCGGGGATGAACCCCTGGTCGGCCAGCACCGCGTAGTACGCCTTGGAGAGCGGGAACCTGTCCCGGTCCGGCTCGTCGGCGTCCACTCGAAGCACGTCCACAGTGGAATACGCCTCGGCGCGTGGTTCTCGTCACCGGTGAGGCGACGCCGCGCGGTGGTCATGTCGGATAGGCTGCAACTTGAAGTGCACTTCAACTCAAGCCCGCGGGAGGCCTGGTGGAGACGCTGACGATCGGCGAGATGGCCGCTCGCAGCGGGGTGGCGCCGTCGGCGCTGCGCTATTACGAGCGGGAGGGCCTGCTGCACGCCGCCCGGACCGGGGGAAACCAGCGGCGATACGAACGAGCCGACCTGCGCCGGATCGCGTTCATCAAAATCGCCCAGCAGGTCGGCGTGTCGCTCGACGAGATCCGGGAGGCGCTCGCCGAGCTCCCGGAGAACCGGACACCCACCAAGGCCGACTGGTCCCGGCTGTCCAGCCGCTGGCGGCACCGGCTGGACGAGCGGATCGCCATGATGGAGCGGCTGCGCGACCAGCTGACCGGCTGCATCGGGTGCGGCTGCCTGTCGCTGCAGCGCTGCCACCTGATCAACCCGCGGGACCGGCTCGCCGCCCGCGGAACCGGGCCGCAGATGATCCTGAACCCGCCCTCCGACAAGCCTTAGGCGACGGGTCCGGCCCCGGCGCGGACGTCGATGCCGACCAGCTTGGTGGTTGCGGCGGCCATCTGCGCCGATCATCCGGATTCCCGGCTGTCCATATGTTTCTTGCCGGGCGGCCGGCGTTGTCCACAGGACGGCGATGTGGCATGGCGCCACGGGCCCGGACCCGTCAGGATCTGTGCCGTGGCCGGGCAGATCGGAAGTGTGCTCGCGGTCGTCGCCGTGCTGGCGGCGCTCGCCGCCGCCGTCGTGGCCGTGCTGCGGCTGCGGGCCCGGCGCGGCATCGCGACGACCATGCAGCGGGCCACCTGGGAGGTGCTGCACACCGCCTCGCTGGCCGCCGAGCCGCTGCGGGCCGGGCTCACCCCGGGCACCGCGGCCAAGGCCGCGAGACATCTGCGCACGCTGGTGGGCGCGGTGGGCCTGAGCGTCACCGACGGCGACACCTGCTTGGCGTACGACGGTCGCGGCGCCCACCACACCGAGCAGTTGACGGCTGCCGCGCAACGCGCGCTCAGCGCCGGCCGATCGATCGTCCTGACCGCCTCCGACCTGCCGTGCGACCGGGTCGACTGCGTGGTCCGCGGCGCGGTGGTGGCGCCGCTGCCCGGCCCGATCGGCGCTCCCACCGGCTCGGCGGCGGGCCGCCCCGGTGCGGCCGGCTCCCCGGCGGCGCGGACGGGTAACGGCGGCTCCTGCGCGGGCCGGCCGGGCCCGGACGGTCCGGTGGCCGCCCTGGTCGCGGTCGCGGACAGCCCACCGGCGCCGGGTCTGGTGCAGGCCACGCTGGAGGCCGCCCGGTGGGCCGGGTCGCAGGTCGCGCTGGCCGAGCTCGACTCGTCCCGGGAGCGGCTGGCCCGGGCCGAGGTGCGCGCGTTGCGGGCGCAGATCAGCCCGCACTTCATCTACAACGCGCTGACCGCGATCGCCTCGTTCGTGCGTACCGACCCGGAGCGGGCGCGCGAGCTGATCCTGGAGTTCGCCGAGTTCACCAGGTACTCGTTCCGGGCGCACGGCGAGTTCACCACGCTCGCCGAGGAACTGCGCTCGATCGATCGCTACCTGACCATCGAGCGGGCCAGGTTCGGCGACCGGCTACAGGTCAGACTGCAGATCGCGCCCGAGGTGCTGCCGGTCGGCCTGCCGTTCCTGTGCCTGCAGCCGCTGGTGGAGAACGCGGTCCGGCACGGCCTGTCGCGCAAGCCGGGCGTCGGTATGGTGAGCATCGAAGCACGTGACGCCGGCGCCGAGTGCCACATCTCGGTGGAGGACGACGGCGTCGGCATCGACCCGGAGGTCTTCGGCCGCGACGGCGCCGAGTCCGAGGACGGCCAGCACGTCGGCCTGGTCAATGTGGACGAGCGCCTGCGTTCGGTCTTCGGCGACCACCACGGCCTGGTCGTGGAGACGGCGCCCGGCGCCGGAACGAAGGTGAGCATGCGAGTCCCGAAATTCCATCCCCAGGTGCGGGCATGACGCCCACTCTCCCGGCCTGGCCGCGCATCGGCGATCCTGGCCGGGCCCGCTGCGCCGGTCCGATCGCGGGGAGGTGCGCATGAGCCTCGTCGTGCTCGCTGTGGACGACGAGCCGCCCGCGCTCGACGAGTTGGCCTACCTGCTGAACGCGGACGGGCGGGTGACGCACGTGCACCGGGCCGGCGACGCGACAGAGGCGTTGCGGGTGCTGCGCGACACCGAGGTGGACGCGGTCTTCCTGGACATCCGGATGCCGGGGCTGGACGGCATGGAGCTGGCGCGGATACTGCGCCGGTTCGCCCATCCGCCGGCGATCGTGTTCGTCACCGCCTACGACGACGGCGCGGTGGACGCGTTCGACCTGGGTGTCACCGACTACGTGCGGAAACCGGTACGGGCCGAGCGCCTCGGCGAGTCGTTGCGCCGGGTGGCCGGGTCGCGGTCCGCCCCCGCGCCGGCGATGACCCCCGACGAGCAGGCCATTCCGGTCGAGCTGGCCGGCACCACCAGGATGCTGCCGCGGTCCTCGGTCCGGTGGGTGGAGGCACAGGGGGACTATGCCCGGCTGCACACCGCGGATGCCTCCCACCTGGTGCGGGTGTCGCTGGCGACGCTTGCCGAGCGCTGGGCGAACGCCGGTTTTGTCCGGATCCACCGTTCCTACCTGGTTCAGCTGCGCCTGGTGACCGAGCTGCGGCTGACCGGTTCGGGTTATGTGGTAGCCGTCGACGGCGTGGAGCTTCCGGTCAGCCGCCGGCACACCCGGGAGCTGAAAGATCGTCTGATTCGCGCCGCCAAGCACGATTGGAACCGCTAATCCACACGGCTATCCACAGCCTCACAGGCTTTCCCACAGAGTTATCCACAGGCTGGTGGGGGCTGACCACAAGCCCGTCTTAAGCCTGCATCGGGCTTTCACCTGGGCTGCTGTGACGCCGTGGCGCCGCCGCCAACGGTGACGGGCGGTCACGCCGGCGGGCGGCTCGCCTCGGACCCTTGTGGTGATGTCCCTTACTGATCACACCAGGCACCACGGGGCCCACCCGGCGCGGGCGGTGCCCGCCTCGCTCCCGGTGCGGCCTGGGCCGCGCGGGGCGGGGCGGCGCGGGGGCGCGCGGCGCGGGGCGGCGCGGGGGCGCGCGGGGCGGGGCGGCGCGGGGGCGCGCGGGGCGGGGCGGCGCGGGGGCGCGGGTGGCGCGAGGCGCGAGGCACAGCGGCGCGGGGCCCGCGCGGCGCTGCACGAAGCAAGGCGGCGCGGCGCAAGGCGGTGCGGCACGGCGCGGGCCGGCGCGGCGCAACGTGGGCGGGCCGGTGCGGCGCGGCGCAACGTGGGCGGGCCGGTGCGGCACGGCGCAACGTGGGCGGGCCGGCGCGGGCCGGCGCGGCGCGGGCCGGCGCTGCCGGGTTCGGTCGGGGACCGCGCCCCGGTGTCATCTCCACAGATCGTTCACAACTCCGCCCCCAGCCCTCCCCGACCGATCAATAAGCTGCTGGCCACGCGACACGGCCGGTGAGTCACGGGGGCGCACCGGCCGGCGCCGCGGGTACGGTCGGCCGGCGGAAGGGGGTGGCGGGGATGGAGACGACAGCCGAGCGGCGAGTTCTCGTGGTCGAGGACGAGCGGGCCATCGCCGACGCGGTGGCCGCACGGCTGCGTGCGGAGGGCTTCCTGGTGCAGATCGCCGGGGACGGGCCCAGCGCGGTCGAGGCCGCCCGGCGCAACCCGCCGGACGTGGTGGTGCTCGACGTCATGCTGCCGGGCTTCGACGGGCTCGAGGTCTGCCGCCGCATCCAGGCCGAACGGCCCACCCCGGTGCTGATGCTGACCGCCCGCGGCGAGGAGACCGACCTGCTGGTCGGCCTCGCGGTGGGCGCCGACGACTACATGGCCAAGCCGTTCTCCATGCGGGAGCTGGCCGCCCGGGTGCACGCCCTGCTGCGCCGCGTGCACAGGGTGGCGGCGGCGCCGAAGGCGGGCCCGCCGACACTGCGGCTCGGGGACCTGGAGATCAACCAGGCCGAGCGGCGGGTGCTCCGGGCCGGGACCGAGCGACACCTCACCCCGACCGAGTTCGACCTGCTCGTGCACCTCGCCCGGACGCCCCGGTCGGTGCTGCCCCGGGAACGGCTGCTGGCAGAGGTCTGGGGCTGGGCCGACGCGTCCGGCACCCGCACCGTGGACAGCCACATCAAGGGCCTGCGCCGCAAGCTGGGCGCGGACCTGATCCGCACGGTGCACGGCGTGGGATACGCCCTGGAAGTCGGCAGATGACCGCCCATCTCCCACAGGTGGCGCACGACGTGGCCGCCAGGCTGTTCCGGTGGCTGCCCCGGCCGCTCGACCCGGTGCGCTCGATCAAGGCGAAGCTGTCGCTGGCCCTCGGCCTGGCCGGCGGGGTGGGCCTGCTGGTGTTCCTGTGGAGCATCGACTTCTATCGGGTGGATGTCCTGTGGATCGGCATCGCCGCCGCGCTGGGCCTGGTCACACTGCAGGTGATGGCACACGGGGCGACGATTCCGCTGCGCGAGATGACGGTCGCGGCGCGGGCGATGGCCCGCGGCGACTACACCCGCCGGATCCGCACCCGCTCCCAGGACGAGGTGGGCGAGCTCGCCGAGGCCTTCAATCAGATGGCCGCGGACCTGGCCGCCGCGGACCGGCAGCGGCGGGAGCTGATCGCCAACGTCTCGCACGAGTTGCGTACGCCGATCACCGCTCTGCGGGGCCTGCTGGAGAACATCGTCGACGGGGTGGCCGACACCGACCCGGAGACCATGCGCACCGCCCTGGCGCAGACGGAGCGGCTCAGCCGGCTGGTCGGTGACCTGCTGGATCTGTCCCGGTTGGACGCCGGCGTGGTGCCGATGCGCCGCGATCTGATCGATGTGCCGGAGTTCCTGGACGAGGTGGTCCGGGAGGCGAGGGTCAACGCCGACGGCATCGGCCAGGACGTGCGCTTCGAGGTCGCCGCGCCGGCTCTGGTGCTGCCCGGCGACCGGGAGCGGCTGCACCAGGTGCTCGCGAACCTGCTGGACAACGCGACCCGGCACAGCCCGTCCGGCGGGCTGGTCAGCTTGCGCGCCGAGCGCCGCGACGGGCAGGTGCTGATCGCGGTCACCGACGAGGGCGACGGCATCCCGGCAGCGGACCGGGAGCGGGTCTTCGAGCGCTTCACCCGGGGCGAGCGCCCCACCGGCGGCGGCACCGGCCTGGGCCTGGCGATCGCCCGCTGGGTGGTGCAGCTCCACGACGGAACGATCGCGGTGGTCGAGCCGGCCGACCGGCGCGGCTGCCACATCCACGTACGCCTCCCTCTGTAAACGGCAAAGAAGGCGAGAGACGCCATGCCCACGGCACCCCCAGCTCCTCGACAGGGACAATTCGTCATAAACGGCCCGTTGTACGGCCCCTGGCCGGATCTCCGGGCGTGGAACGGACGCCTGCCCGGGCCGGGCCGGCCGGCCTCGACGCCCACCGTCGCCGCGCTCGTGGGCGCCGTGCTGGTGATCGCGGAAAGCCTGCCGCTGGACCGGCCCGGCGTCGGCTGGCTGGTCAGCGTGGTGGCCGCGGCTATCGCCCTGCTCGTCGCCCGCCCCGTGACCGGTGGCCCTCCGCCGCTGGTCACCCGGCCGGCCCCGGGGACACGCTGGGACCAGTACGCCTGGGGCGCCGCCACGATCGCGCTGCTCGGCGTGGGCACGTTCCGCGCGGCCGGCTGGCTCTTCGCCCTGTGCGTGGCGACCGCCGCGCTGACGTCCGCGCTGGCGCTGGGAGGCGGCCGCTCCATGCGCGCCGTGCTCACGACGTACGCCATCAGTTTCTTCGCGGTTCTGTATGCCCTGCCCTGGCTGGGCCGCGGCCTGACCCGGATCCGGCGCAAGAGCGGCGACGGCCCGGCGCCGATCCGGATCGCCGGCACCGCGGCGGCCTCGGTCGTCCTGCTGGCGGTCTTCGGGCTGCTGTTCGCCTCGGCCGATCCGGCGTTCGCGAGGCTGTCCGAGAGCCTGATCCCGGAGATCGGAGTGGGCAGCGCGTTCCGCTGGATCTTCCTGGCCGTGCTCGCCACCCCGGTGCTGGCCGGCGCCCTCTACCTGCGCGTCGCGCCGCCGCACCTGGCCGATCTGGATCAGACCGAGGGCGGCAAGGTCAGCCGCCTGGAGTGGGCGGTGCCGCTCGGCCTGCTCACGCTGCTGTTCGCCGCGTTCGTCACGGTGCAGCTCGCCGTGCTGTTCGGCGGCGAGCGGCACGTGCTGACCACGGCCGGACTGACCTACGCCGAATACGCCCGCGGCGGCTTCTGGCAGCTCTGCTTCGTCATCGGCCTGACCCTGGTGGTGCTCGCCGGCGCGGCCCGCTGGGCGCCCCGGGAGGCGCCCGGCGACCGCGCGGTGTTCCGCTGCGTCCTCGGCGCGCTCACCCTGCTGACCCTGGTCATCGTGGCGTCGGCGCTGGTCCGGATGCAGGTTTACATCGACACCTACGGGCTGACCCGGCTGCGTCTGCTGGTCGCCTGCTGCGAGTTGTGGTTCGGGGTGGTCCTGCTGATGGTGCTCGCCGCCGGGATCCGGATCCGCGCGCCGTGGCTGCCCCGGGCGGCGATCGCGGTGGGCGTGCTGGCCCTGATCGGCCTGGCCGTGGCGAACCCGGACCTGCGGATCGCCCGCAACCAGCTGGACCGCCCGGCGGACCGGGTCGACGTCCGCTACCTGTCCGGGTTGTCCCCGGACGCGGTGCCGGCGCTGACCGGGATCGACGACCCGGACGACCGGTTCTGCGTGCTGAACACGATAAGCCTCGGCATGGGCGGGAACGAGTGGCGGGAGTGGAACCTGGGGCGGGCGACCGCCCGGGACCTGATCGGCGACCGCCCGAGGCCGGTCAACCTGTACCAGTGCGAGGCATCGCGGTTCGGCTATTGACATTCTCCCGGGGGCGGCGAGACTGCCGGACATGGCCGACGAACCGCCGCCCCCGCGCACCAGGGTGGTGCTGGGCGACGCCGCGGCCCGGCGTCGCCCGGCCGATCCGGCGCGCACCGACCTCACCGAGCAGACCCCGGTCGGCGAGGCGCTGGTGAAAGGCCTGGTCCGCGCGCAGCTGGCGCTCGCGCTGCGGTTGTCGCTGGTGGTCGCGGCCGGGCTCGGGGCGCTGCCGCTGCTGTTCGCGGTCGCGCCCGCGGTCGGCCACGCGCGCGTCTTCGGGATGAACCTGCCGTGGCTGCTGCTCGGGGTGCTGTCGTTCCCGTTCCTGGTGCTGGTCGGCGCCGCCTACGTGCACTGGGCGGAACGCAACGAGCAGGACTTCACAGCCGTGATCCGCAGGCCGGAGCGGTGAATCCGTACCTCGTGCCGGGTCTGGCCGTGGTGCTGCTGGTGACCGCCGCGATCGGCGCCTACGGCCTCCGGTTCGCCCGCACCACCTCGGACTTCCTGGTCGCCTCGCGCAGCGTCAGTCCATCCTGGAACGCCGCCGCGATCAGCGGCGAATACCTGTCCGCGGCGTCCTTTCTCGGCGTGGCCGGCCTGGTCCTGCGGTACGGCGTCGAGGTGCTCTGGTACCCGGTGGGGTTCGCCGCGGGCTACCTGGCCCTGCTGCTCTTCGTGGCCGCGCCGCTGCGCCGCTCGGGCGCGTTCACCCTGCCGGACTTCTGCGAGGTGCGCCTGCGGTCCACCCGGTTGCGCCGGCTGGCCACCGCGTTCGTGCTGTTCATCGGCTCTCTCTACCTGCTGCCCCAGCTGCAGGGCGCGGGGCTGACGTTCGCCACGGTCACCGGCGGGTCGTACGCCTGGGGCGCCCTGCTGATCGGCGTGGTGGTGACCGGCAACGTGGCGTTCGGCGGGATGCGGGCGATCACCTTCGTGCAGGCGTTCCAGTACTGGCTCAAGTTGACGGCGCTGGCCGTGCCGATCGTCTTCCTGATCCTGCAGTGGCAGTCCGACGGCCGCCCCGCGGTCACCCCGCCGGCCGGCGCGGTCTTCCCCACGGCGACCAGCGTGGTGATCGAGCGCGACGCGGTGCTGGACGGGATCGGCCCGGTGGCCGCCGGTGAGACGGTGCGCTTCGCGGCCGGCGACCCGGTGCCACGGGTGAGCACCGTCGACGCCAGGTTCGGCGCGGACTGGCTGCAGGCCGGCGGGGAGAGCGGCCTGTTCGGCACGTACTCGCTGATCCTGGCGACCTTTCTGGGCACCATGGGGCTGCCGCACGTGCTGGTGCGGTTCTACACGAACCCGGACGGCGCCTCGGCCCGCCGGACCACGCTCGTGGTGCTGGCCATGGTCGGACTGTTCTACCTGTTGCCGACCCTCTACGGGGTGCTCGGCCGGATCTACACGCCGCAGCTGCTGATGACCGGGCGCACCGACGCGGTGGTGCTGCTGCTCCCGGAGGCCGCGCTCGGCGGCGGGCATCTCGGCCGACTGCTCGGCGCGCTGGTCACCGCGGGCGCGCTGGCGGCGTTCCTGTCCACCTCGTCAGGCCTGCTGACCAGCGTGGCCGGGGTGATCTTCACGGATGTGCTGCGCTCCGGGCGGTCCGGGTCGGTGCGGGACTTCCGGCTGGCCACGGTGCTGGCGGCGGCCGTGCCGATCGCCATGGCGATGTTCGTGTCCGACATGGACGTCTCCCGGGTGGTCGGTCTGGCGTTCGCGGTGGCCGCGTCGAGCTTCTGCCCGCTGCTGGTGCTCGGCATCTGGTGGCGCGGGCTGACCGACGCCGGCGCGACCGCCGGGATCCTGGCCGGCGGCGGGTCGGCGGTGCTGGCGGTGCTGGTCACGGTGCTCGGGGCGGATCTGCCGAGCGGGCTCGCCGGGTTCGTCGTGCAGCCGGCGGCCTGGACCGTGCCGCTGGCGTTCCTGGTCATGGTGGTGGTGTCGCTGCTGACCAGCCGCCGGGTGCCGGCCGACGTGGGGGCCACCATGCTGCGCCTGCACGCGCCCGAGTCGCTGCGGTCGTGAATTAAGGATCTTTAAGGTAACCGCTTCAACTCCCCGGAAACCCGCACACGTAGTGACGGGCATGCGGAGATCACGGAGCAGTGCGTACAAGCGGCCGGGCAGCGGACTCACCGGGCGCAACCGCAAGGTCGCGATCGGGGTGGCGATCGCCGCGCTCGCCGGTGGCGCGCTGGCCGTCGGCACCGGGATGAGCAGCGCCTCCACCACCTGCGACGGCCTGGACCAGTCGCTGCGCGACACCGTCTCCTTCATGGCCGACCAACGGGCGCACCCCAACGCGCAGACCGACACGATCCTGGCGAACCGGCAGGCCGTGGTGGACCTGATCAACGTGCAGCGCCAGCAGGCCGGCTGCACCGCGAACATCGCCGCGCCGCCGGCCGCGCCGGCCCGGAAGCCCACGACGGCGCCGGCCCGAAAGCCCACGACGGCTCCCGCGACCACCGCGCCCGCGAACAACAACGGGACCGGCGCCGGCGAGGTCGTCTGCAAGGGCTCTACAGTGACCCTCTCCGGCGAGGCCGGCGACCCGTTCGCCTCCAGCGGGACGTTCCCGGTCGGCACCCGGCTCAAGGTGACGAACCTGGACAACAACAAGAGCATCACGGTGACCGTGCAGACCACCTCGGGCAGCTGCGTCCTGCTCAACAACGCCGCCTTCGAACAGGTCCGCGAACCCGGCAAGTTCCTGATCCGCCGAGCGGTCATCGAGCGGGTCGGCTGATCCGGCCCGGGTGTTCCGCGTCACCCCCTTTCGCCGCGGAACACCCGGCGCCTCAGCGCCTGCTGGTCCTGGACGACCCGGTCTCGCCCCCCGGGGCCGCCGCCCCGGCCGGCTCGGCGGACCGGGGGGCGCGGGTGATCGGCGGACCGCTGGCCGGGCGGGGCGGGCGGTCACCCCGCTGGTCAGGGCCGGTTGGCCGACCGCGGACCGCCGTTGCGAGGCGCCGGCACGTGGTTGACCCGGATCGGCCGCAACCCGTCCTGCCGCACGAAGATCCGCCGCCGCTGCAGCGCGTTGCCGGCCGGACCGACGACGTAGCCGTCCAGCCAGATCCAGCCGTCGTAGGTGACCCGCGGGTCGACCCGGATGACCCGGAAGGTCAGCGCCCGGTCACCGGAGAACTGCACGCTCGCCTCGGCCCCGACGTGAACGACGTCGCCCGGCCGTAACACCACCTGGGGCATGCGCGTCCCCTTCCGCCGGAGGTCCCCAAAAAAACATAGCTGTTGATCAATTGGAGCCGTTAGCGACGTACAGGATCCGCAATCGGGACAATAAGCGGATGACCATCCACTCCACCGATCCGTTCGCCGTCCCCGACGAGGACAAGTCCCCGGTGCGCCGGCTGCGCGGGCGGCTGGCCGCGCCGGTCACGCTCTGGACCGCGCCCGGACCGGCCGGGCTGACCGTCTCGTCCACACTGGTGGCCGACGGCGACCCGGGACGGGTGCTGGGACTGATCGACGAGGAGAGCGACTTCTGGGACGCGGTCTCGGTGGCCGGGCGGTTCGCGGTGACCCCGCTGACGCCGGCCGACCGGCAGCTGGCCGACCGGTTCGCCGGGCTGATGCCGGCGCCGGGTGGGCTGTTCGCCTCCGGGGACTGGCGCGAGACGCCGTACGGCCCGGTGCCCGCGCACGCCGGGGCATGGGCCGGCTGCACCCTCTCGTCGCAGCGGCCGTGTGGCTGGGCGCTGCTGGTGGAGGCGATCATCGAATCGGTCCGGTTGGATACGGCCACCGAACCGCTGGTGCACTTCCGGGGCCGTTACGCCGGACTCGACCGCTGAGCGCAGTCAGACCGCCACTCAGCGCAGACCCCGACCGGTGACCCGGGGCGGGCGGCTTTCCTTCGTACCGTGCCGGAGAAGTCCGCCCCGCCAACGAAGGTGGTGACACCGTGCCGGCCACCCCCGAGAGATATCTCGAGGTGCAGAACTCCGAGGAATTCGGTCGACTGCGCCAGACCCTTCGCAAGTTCATCTTCCCGACGACTATCGCGTTCATCCTCTGGTACGCCCTGTACGTCCTGCTCTCCGCGTACGCGCGGGACTTCATGGCGGTCAAGCTGATCGGCAACATCAACGTCGCCCTGCTCTTCGGCCTGCTGCAGTTCGTCTCGACGTTCCTGATCGCCTGGTACTACGCGCGGTTCGCGGCGCGCCAGGTGGACCCCGTCGCCGACGACATCTACCAGGACATCGAGGGCCGGGCCACGGCCGGCGCGGACGAGGGGAGGACGGTCTGATGCAGCTCGCCGCAGAGGCCTCGTCCGACACCTCACGGACGCTGACCATCACGCTCTTCCTGATCTTCGTGGCCATCACGCTCGGCATCACGATCTGGGCCAGCCGGCAGACCAAGACCGCCACCGACTTCTACGCCGGCGGCCGGCAGTTCTCCGGCTTCCAGAACGGCATGGCGATCGGCGGCGACTACATGTCCGCCGCGTCGTTCCTCGGCATCGCCGGCCTGATCGCCCTCTACGGCTACGACGGCTTCCTCTACTCGATCGGCTTCCTGGTCGCCTGGCTGGTGGCGCTGCTGCTGGTCGCCGAGTTCCTGCGCAACTCGGGCCGCTACACGATGGCCGACGTGCTGGCGTTCCGGATGCGCCAGCGCCCGGTCCGCACCGCCGCGTCGGTCTCCACCGTGGTGGTGTCGATCTTCTACCTGATCGCGCAGATGGTCGGCGCCGGCGCGCTGGTCTCGCTGCTGCTCGGCATCACCGCGGACGAGAAGTTCCTGGGCATGGACGCGTCCACGGCGAAGGTGTTCACGATCATCCTGGTCGGCGCGCTGATGATCGTCTACGTGGTGGTCGGCGGCATGAAGGGCACCACGTACGTCCAGATCGTCAAGGCGTTCATGCTGATGACCGGCGCCCTGGTGATGACGATCATGGTACTCGCGCACTACAAGTTCAACCTGTCGACGCTGCTGGGTGACGCCGCCGCGCGGTCCGGCAAGGGCGCCGCCTTCCTCGAACCGGGCCTGCGGTACGGCGTGGAGACCGCCGGGGACGCGACGAAGACGTTCTACAGCAAGATGGACCTGCTGTCGCTCGGTCTCGCGCTGGTGCTCGGCACGGCCGGCCTGCCGCACATCCTGACCCGGTTCTACACCGTTCCGACGGCTCGGATCGCCCGCAAGAGCGTGCTCTGGGCGATCGGCATCATCGGCGTCTTCTACCTGTTCACCCTGGCCCTCGGCTTCGGCGCGGCGGCCCTGGTGGGCGGCAAGGAGATCACCGCGCAGGACAAGGCCGGCAACACCGCGGCCCCGCAGCTGGCGCAGAAGCTGGGCATCGACTACCTGGGCGGGGACACCGGCGGCGCGGTGCTGCTGGCGATCATCGCGGCTGTCGCGTTCGCCACCATCCTGGCGGTGGTGGCCGGTCTGACCCTGGCGTCGTCGTCGAGCACCGCGCACGACTTCTACGCCAACGTGATCAAGAAGGGCAACGCGTCCGAGCGCGACGAGGTGAACGTAGCCCGGGTGGCGGCGCTGGTGATCGGGGCGATCGCGATCGCGCTGTCGATCTTCGCGCAGAGCCTGAACGTGGCGTTCCTGGTCGCGCTCGCCTTCGCGGTGGCGGCCTCGGCGAACCTGCCGGCCATCCTGTACAGCCTGTTCTGGCGCCGGTTCAACACCTCGGGCGCGCTGTGGTCGATCTACGGCGGCCTGCTCAGCGCGGTGGTGCTGGTGTTCTTCTCGCCCGTGGTGTCCGGTTCGGCCACCGCGATGTTCCCGGACGAGGACTGGCACTGGTTCCCGCTGTCCAACCCGGGCATCATCTCGATCCCGCTGGGCTTCTTCTTCGGCTGGCTGGGCACCGTGCTCAGCAAGGAGAACGACGCCGAGAAGTACGCCGAGCTCGAGGTCCGGTCGCTGACCGGGCACGGCGCACACTGATCGATCCCCGCTGCCGGGCCGGCGCGGTCGCCGTGCCGGTCCGGGCAGCGGGGTGAAGAACTCCCACGTTCGTGCCGAACCGCCGCACTGGGCGGGATCAACGGTCATTCCGACCTAATGTGGTTCGCATGTCTGCGACCATCTCTCCCAGCGGCAACTCCTCCGGACGGCCCTCCGTCCCGCCGCACGGGCCGGGCCGTCCCCGTCCCGTGGGACCGGGCGACCGGGGTCACACCTACCCGGGCCGCCCCCGGATCCGGCCGCGCTGGGGGCGCATCGCCCTGGTCGCCGGCGCCGCGGTGCTGGTGCTCGCTCTGATCGGGGGCATCTTCGCGGTCAACTACGTGAGCGGGATCGACAACGATCTCAAGCGCACGAACGCGTTCTCCGGCCTCTCCGCCGACCGCCCGGCCAAGACGGTCGAGGGCGCGTTCAACATCCTGCTGGTCGGCAGCGACTCGCGGGATCCGGACACCAAGGACGACGAGGCCAACGCCTGGCGCGCGGACACGTTGATGATCATGCACGTGCCGGCCGACCACAAGAGCGCGCAGATCGTCTCGATCCCGCGTGACCTGTGGGTGGTCGTGCCGCGCAGCAACGACGCGGCGTGCAGCGACGGCTCCCGGGCGAAAATCAACGCATCGTTCGCCTTCGGCGGCCTGCCCCGCGCGGTGCACACCGTCGAGTGCCTGACGGACGTGCACATCGACCACGTGATGGCCATCGACTTCGGCGGCTTCAAGGAGGTCACCGACGCGCTCGGCGGCGTCGACCTGAAGGTGGAGCAGACGGTCACCTCGATCCACCGGCCGTACCGGGTGTTCAAGAAGGGCATGATGCACATGGACGGCGCCCAGGCCCTGGACTGGGTGCGCCAGCGCAAGCAGTTCTCCCGCGGCGACTTCGCCCGTATGCAGCACCAGCAGGACTTCCTCAAGGCGCTGATGGACAAGGCGTCGAGCAGCGGCACGCTGACCAACCCCGGCAAACTGGACTCGTTCCTCGACGCGGTGGCCAAGGCCGTCACGGTCGACCAGGACTTCTCGCTCAAGGACATGGTGCTGCAGTTCCGCAGCCTGCGCGGGGACAACCTGACGTTCCTGACCAGCCCGAACAAGGGCAGCGAGACGATCGCCGGGCAGTCCGTGGTGGTCTCCGACCGGGAGAAGGCGCTGGCGCTGTTCCAGGCGATGTCCGCGGACAAGATGGCGGAGTGGATGGCGGCCAACCCGGTCGAGAAGTCCTGACCCGCCCGGAGTCGTAGGCTGGTGCCCGTGTTCGGACCTCAGATACCCAGCGTGACCCCGGATCAGGTCGACTCCGATGCCTACCTTCTCGACGTCCGCGAGCCGGACGAGTGGACCGCCGGCCACGCGCCCGGCGCCCACCACCTTCCGATGATGGAGGTGCCGGCCCGGATGGCCGAGGTGCCCACCGACGGCGAGGTCGTGGTGCTCTGCCGGGCCGGCGGGCGCTCCGCCCAGGTGGTGAACTACCTGATGAACAACGGCTGGGACAACGTGCGCAACCTCGACGGCGGGATGAAGTCGTGGGCGGCGGCCGGCCGGGAGATGGTCAGCGAGGACGGGCAGCCGGCCCGGGTGTTGTGACCGGGTACCGGCCCCTCGTCTTCGCGCACCGCGGGGGCGCGGACGCGCTGCCCGAGCACACGCTCGGGGCGTACTTCCGCGCCCTGGAGGAGGGCGTCGACGGCCTGGAGTGCGATGTCCGGCTCACCCGCGACGGGCACCTGGTCTGTTTCCACGACCGCCGCCTGAGCCGGACCAGCAACGGCAAGGGGCTGGTCAGCCGGCGCACGCTGGCCCAACTCGACGAGTTCAACTACGGCTCCTGGCACCCGGGCTATCCGGCCGACGAGGAGCTGCCCGACCTGAGCCGGCTGCTCACCCTGGAGCGGCTGCTGGCGGCGGTGCGGGAATGCGGCCGGCCGGTACGCCTGCTGATCGAGACCAAACACCCTTCGAGGTACGGCGCCGAGGTGGAGCGCCGGCTGGTGAAGATGCTCCGCCGGTTCGGGTTGGCCGAGCCGAAACCGGACGACGCCGTACAGGTGACGGTGATGTCCTTCGCGGCGCTCGCGCTGCGCCGCATCCGCGCCCAGGCGCCCGGCGTGCCCACCGTCTATCTGCTGGAGCTGCTGCCTCCGATGGTCGGCAAGGGGCGGCTGCCGTTCGGCTCGCGGATCGCCGGGCCCGGCGTCGATCTGGTCCGCAGCCGTCCCGCCCTGCTGTCCGCGATGCGGGAAGCCGGCCACCGGACGTACGTCTGGACCGTGAACGAACCGGACGACCTGGAGCTGGTGCTGGGACACCAGGTGGACGGCGTGATCACGGACCGGCCCCGGTTCGTCCTCGATCGCCTGGCCACAATGTGACCGGTGACACAGATGCACCAAACGTGAAGGGCGAGGCAGACTCGCAGACATGCCGGACGGTCCCGACTACCCAGCGCTGACCCGGGGTCAGATCGCGGTCCTCGACCGCGTCAACGCCGGTGAGTCCGGCCTGCCCGTGCTCCAGCAGCTGGTCCGGCTGGCCCAGGAGGTGCTCGGCGCCCGCGGCGCCGGCTTCGCGGAGTACGCCGGCGGCCACGGCCGGATCATCGCGGCCACCGGGGTGTGCGAGCCGGCCATCGGCCGCCGGGTGGAGCGCCGCCTGGAGAGCACGGGTCGCACCCTGCTGGTCCTGCTCGACTCGGTGAACGACGAGTTCGCCAGGCAGATCGAGGGTGGCGACCTGCGGCACATGCTGGGCGCCCGGTGCGAGGCCGGGGACACGTTCGCCGGCTCGTTGCACGTCTACTTCGGGGCCGACGCCGGTGAGCCGGGCGCCGAGCACCACGCGGTGCTGGAGCTGCTGGCCGGTCAGATCGGCCGGCTCTACGGGCTGGGCGACGGGCTGCCGGTGCACCCGGTGGCCGCGCCGGCGCAGGCCGACCGCGATCTCTGGGTGGCGGTCACCAGCCACGAGCTGCGCACCCCGGTCACCGTGATCAAAGGGTACGCGGACACGCTCACCAACCACTGGGAGACGCTCGGCGAGGCCGGCCGCAAGGAGGCCGTCCGGGTGATCGGCAATCGCGCCGGCGAGCTGGCCCGGCTGGTCGACCGGTTGCTCTCGGCAGCCAGCGACGGGGTGCTCGGGTCCGCTCCGGCGGGGCCGTTCGACCTGGTGGAGGCGCTCCGCGAGGCGGTCGGCGAGCTGCCCGCGGACCTGCGGCGCCGGCTCAAGCTCGCGCACCTGCCGGGTGACCTGCCCGAGGCGTACGGGAACCGCGAGTCCATCGCCACCATCCTCACCGAGCTGACCACGAACGCGGAGAAGTACTCCCCGCCGGACAGCGTCGTCGAACTCTGCGCCGGCATCGACGACGACACGCTGCGCTTCCGCGTCTCCGACCGGGGCGCCGGGATCGCGCCCGAGCACGTGGAGCGGGCGTTCGAGCGCTACTGGCAGGCCGACGGCGGCGACCGGCACCAGCACCCGGGCGCCGGCCTGGGCCTCTACCTGGTCCGGCGGATGGTGGAGCGCCAGCACGGTTGGGTATCGCTGCGGCCGCGCGAGGGTGGCGGCACGGTCGCCGAGGTCCGCCTGCGCCGGGCCTAGGGCCGTCCCGCTGCGGCCGCGGGAGGGTGACGGCACGCGGACGTCGAGGTCCGCCTGCGCCGCGCCTGGGGTGGCCCGCGTCACGGCAATCCGGGGGCCACCCCCTACGCTGGTCCCTCGTGAGCAAGCGTCGTAAATCCCAGTCCGAGCCCAAGGCCAAGGTGCGCGACATCTTCGTCGCCCGCCCGTTCGAGGGTCTCGCCGACGAACCCGAGTGGGTCGCGCTGCGCGAGCTGGTCCCGGCCGCCTCCGCGCCGCTGACCCTGAAACCCGAGATCATCGAGGAGTACGGGAACCGCCCCGTGACCCTCTCCACGGTCCTGCCGATGGCCTGGCCGGCCATGTCGCGTCAGGACGGGCAGGTCTTCATCGGTCTCCAGCGGCACGTGCAGTCCGGTGACGTCTCGCGCGACCTGGCCGTCGCGATCCTCTCCGCGCTGCGCACCGCCCCCGGCGACCCGGTCTCGGTGCCGGCGCTGCCCGGCGAAGGCCCGCGCCTGCAGGACGTGCTGGTCGACGGCCCACTCGAGATCACCATGCAGGACGGCTTCGAGTACTGGCTGGACAACGACCAGCTGCAGGATGCCAGCGTCAAGGCGTCGCTGGAGCGGGCGAACGCCTCGATCTACCCGACCGTGCGCCTGACCTCGGCGAGGGCGGCCTACTGGTGCCGGATCACGCCGGACAAGGGTCACGTCCGCTGGGTGCTCGGCGACACCGAGGACCGGGCGCTGGACGCGCTGGCCCGGCTCTCCGCCGCCGGCGAGCTGGTGCTGCGCGAGGACACCAAGTTCGCCGGGATGTTCCGCGCGCACGGCCTGCTGGTCCCGGTCTGGGACGTCCCGGGCGAGCCGGAGGCGAGCGACTGGGAGGCCCCGCTGTCCGATTTCGCCAAGCGTTACCAGGACACGCTGGCGATCACCGAGCCGCTCGACACCGCCGGACGCCGGGCGAAGCAGGGCCTGATCGGTCGCCAGCTGACGCTGCGCTGAGTGGGCGTGACCGGTCGCCAGCTGACGCTGCGCTGAGCAGGGTGTGACCGGCTGCCGGCCGAACCTTCGCTGAGCCCCGTCCCGGGCTCAGGCCGGCAGCGGGTCCCGGACCACCGGGCAGCTCATGCAGCGCGGGCCGCCGCGGCCGCTGCCCAGCTCCGAGCCCGGGATCCGGACCACCTCGATGCCGGCGTGCTCCAGCTGCGCGTTGGTCTCCACGTTCCGCTCATAGGCGACACAGAGACGTGGGGCGATGGCCAGGGTGTTGTTGCCGTCGTCCCACTGCTCCCGTTCGGCGGTGACCGGGTCCAGGCCGGTGTCGATGACACGCAGCCGGTCGATGCCCATCGCCTCGGCCGCGGCCTCCAGGAACGGGCGGAGCGGGCGGACGGCCAGCTCGCCGGCCGAATCGGTGGCCATGGTCCACGCCTGCAGGTTGTCGGCCACGTACGGATACATCACCACCGCGTCGGTGTCGACCATCGTGCAGACCGTGTCCAGGTGCATGGTGGCCCGCTCCTGGGCGATCGGCACGGCGAGCACGGTGTGCGCCAGGCCGGCCGCCAGCACCCGGCGGGCCAGCCGCTCGGCGCCGGCCGGGGTGGTGCGCTCGCCGACGCCGATCGCCAGCACGTCGGGGGCCAGCACGAGGACGTCGCCGCCCTCCACGTGCTCCAGCGCCGGCTCGTACAACAGCTCGGTCCCCGAGAAGCGCGGATGGAAGCGGTAGATCGCGTGGGTGAGCGTGGTCTCCCGGCGCCGGGCCGGCATCGCCAGGCTGGTCACCGCGACCCGGTCGCGCACCCAGACCGACGAGTCCCGGGTGAAGAGCAGGTTCGGCAGCGGGTCGATCACGAAGTCGTTGGGCTGCAGCATCTCGTAGACCAGGCTGCCGCCGCCCGGCTTGACCTCCTCGTGGGAGAGGCCCGCGACGAGCACCTCGGCGAGCCGCTCGGGCGTCTGGTCGGCGAGGTAGTCCGCCACCCCGGCGCGCAGTCCGTCACCCAGCCGGGCGTCGGCGAGGACCCCGGCGGTCAGCTCCTCGCGGGCCGCCGGGACGGCGAGCGTCTCGGCGAGCAGGCGGTCGAGATGGAGAACCTCGACACCTCGGGAACGCAGCGCCTCGGCGAACTGATCATGCTCGTCCTGCGCCCGGCCGACCCAGGGGATGCCGTCGAACAGCAGCGAGCCGCTGTTCCGCGGAGTGAGCCTGGCCAGCTCTTTTGCGGGGCGGTGCAGCAGAACGGTGCGGAGGCGGCTGACTTCACTGTCGACGTACACCAGTCCGACGTTAGCCCGTACCGAACGCTATCGCCCGGTCACGTTCTGATCTAGATCCTGAGACGAGCATGCACCGATCAGAGGACGGCGATAACTTGGCAGGGTGCGACGAAACCGCCGACCGCAGGTGCCGAGATGCACCATCCGCAAGAAGACGTTGTCCGTGAATGCGGTATTCATCCACACTTCTTTCTCTTTCTTTCCACTCCGTCGCCCTTCTCCGTGAGGACTTGAGCACGTACGGTAGTTGGAAACAGAGAGCCAGCCCGATAGACCTTTTGCCGGAGGTCGCAGTGACTGTCTTCCCCGCCCGCCCCGCTCTGCCCGCCCCGTCCAACCGGGCACTCACGCCGGTCGGCCATACGACGCCGCCTCAGACCCTGGAGCCCCGTCTGACGCCGGTCGAGTGGGCCCGTCGCCGCCGTGCCGACCGGGACGCCCGCCGCATGGAGGCGGCCGGCGCCCGTGCCCTCACCCGGCTCGACCGTCTCGGTTCGGCCTGGCACATCGTGGACTGGCCGCGGACGGACCTCTCCCAGTCGTACTACGAGCCCGACCCCGCCGACGAGCGGGCCGGGTTCCTCGCCATCGGCCCCGGTGGCGTGTACGCGGTGACCGTGGCCGATCACGGCCGCTCCCGTGTGCTGATCGCCGGGGACGTCGTTCAGATCAACGGCAAGCGCCCGCAGTACGTGGCCGAGGCCCGCCGCGACGCCCGCCGTGCCGCCAAGGCGCTGTCCGCCGCGGTCGGGCTGAACGTGCCGGTCACCCCGGTCCTGACCTTCGTCGGCTCCGGCGTGATCAGCGTGCACGGCCTGCCGAAGGACTGTCTGGTCGCCACCGACAAGGAGCTCGACCGGCTGCTGCTCGCCGGCGGGGCCCGCATCTCCGCGGCCACCGCGAGCAAACTCTCAGCTGTCGCCGAGAATCCCGCCACCTGGTCGAACGCACCGTACCGGCCGGCCGGCGACTACCGGTGGTACAGCAACGGACAGACGGCCGCTGACAAGCGGCCGACCCGCCGGTAACGTTCCTTGCGACGCCGTCGAGGGCGGCGCCCCGGCCTCCGGGGCGCCCCGCTCGACGCGACAGAAGCGAGGAGGAGCGGGTGGCGCATGTTGAGCTCTCCCTCTCGGGAGCGTTCGTCCCCCAGGCACGCACACCGGCCGAGGCCGAGTTCGTCACCAGCATCGAGCGTTGGGCGGGCACCGTGTCGGTGGCCGACGAGCCCTGCCTGATCGTCGACGCGGGCGGTGCGATCATGGCCGTCTCGCCGTCCTGCAGCGAGTTGCTCGGGCTGGGCAAGCCGGTCGACGCGATCGGCAAGCGGCTGACCACGACGCTGGAGCTTGTCGACTTCACGGCCGGCGCCGGCCCGCTGGAGGACCCGGAGGCGGACAAGATCCCGCCGTTGCTCGCGGTCCGCAGCGAGCGCCTGGCCCGCGGTCTGATGCGGGTCGTGCCGGGCAACGACCGGCCGCCGGTGACGGTCGACGCGATCTCCACGCCGCTGCTGGCGGGCGAGCGGGTGGCCGGATCGCTGACCTTTCTCTCCCCGGTGCACTACTGACGTCCGGTTTCTCCGTGGCGGTGTGGTGTTCGCCGCATCAGGTAACCATTGGGTGTTACCGATCCGTAACGTAGTCTGCCGTCATGCTCGATCTAGACCTGTTACCAGGGGAGTACGCGGTGTGCCGCCTGTCGGCCGGGTCGTCCCTGCCCCCCTCCCTGACCACGGGTCCGGACGACAAGAGCGTCATCTCGGTGACCTGGGGCCTCGACGAGATCTCGATCATCTGCCCGTCCGGCCGGGCGCCGGCCGACGCCGAGGCCGACACCGCGTGGCGATGTCTGCGCGTGGCCGGCCTGACCACGGCGATGACCGGGGTGCTCGCCTCACTGGTCGGGCCACTCGCCGACGCCCGGGTCAACATCGTCACGTTCTCCACCTACGACACGGACTACCTGCTGGTCCCGACGGTGCGCCTGACCGAGGCGGTCAACACGCTGACCGCGGCCGGCCACCGAATCGCGGGCTGACGATCTGGCACGGTGCGGGCTCGGCTCCTACGATTGGCCGGTGTCCCCGCACAGCCGCCACCTCCCCCTGGCCGTGGGCGCGCTGCTGCTGACGGCGCTCACGGCGGCCTGCGGGTCGCCGCCGGCACCGCCCGCGTCGCTGCCGGTGAGCGCCCCGCCGCCGTCCGCGGTCGACGCACAGCCCTCGGTCGCACTGCCGCCGCCGACGTATGTGCCGTTCTCCCCCGGCATCCCCGGCCCGGGGACGACGTACGCCCCGCCGACATATGCGTATCCGCCCACGTTCGCGTACCCGACGACGACGGCGCCGACCTCCACCCAGGCCCCGCTCACCAAGTCGCCCACGCCGACCCCGGCGCACGCGCCGAAGTGCACCGGCCGGCCCACCGGGGCGGAGATCCTCACGCTGATCAAGGGCAAGCCCGGCATTCCGAGTAAGACGCTGCAGGTACAGGGCGGGCCGTACTGCTCCGGCACGTGGTCGTTCACCACGGTGAAGCTGGCCGGGACGAACGCGGACCAGCAGGAGCCCCTGATGGTGGTGGCCACCGGGCAGGGGAGCACGCTCGCGCTCGTCGCGGCGGGGTCCGACGTCTGCAACGCCACGGTGCAGGCCAGTTCTCCGGCCGGTATTCGCGTGCTCGCCTGCGGCTTCTGAGGTCTCCGCGCTCCGCACCCGTCTGCACGCCCCGCGCCTTCCGCGCCCCGCGCCCGCCTGCACGCCCCGCACCCCGCCCGCACCTGCGCGCTCCGCGCCCGCCCGTGCCTGCGCGCGCCGCACCCGCCTGCGTCGCCCGTGCCTGCGCGCGCCGCACCCGGCGTGACGCAACCGGACCGAGCGGTGTTGTCCGTGCCTAGACTGTCGGAATGCCCGGTACGCCGCCCACCCGCTTCACCTACCTCGGCCCGGAAGGCACCTTCACCGAGGCAGCCCTGCGCACCATCCCGGCCGCCGAGCAGGGGCTGCGCACCCCGTCCCGCAGCGTGCCCGAGGCGCTCGAGGCCGTGCGGTCCGGCGAGGCCGACGCCGCCCTGGTGCCGCTGGAGAACTCGGTCGGCGGTGCGATTCCGGTCACGCTGGACGAGTTGGTCACCGGCGGCCCGCTGATGATCGCGCGGGAGGTGCTGCTGCCTGTCGAGTTCCTGCTGGCGGCCGACACGTCGAAGCCGCTCGCCGAGTTGCGGACCATCGCGGCGCACCCGCAGGCCTCCGCGCAGTGCCGGCACTGGCTGCAGGCCAACGTGCCGGACGCGGTAGTGGTCGACGTCCTGTCCAACGCGGCGGCGGCGATCAGCGCGGCGGCCGGGGAGTACGACGCGGCCCTGTGCGCCCCGATCGGCGTCTCCCGCAACCGGCTCACCGTGCTGGCCGAGAAGGTGGCCGACCGGGCCGAGGCGGTGACCCGCTTCGCGCTGCTCACCCGACCCGCGCCGCCCCCGTCGCCGACCGGGGACGACGTCACCTCGCTGGCCGTGTCGATCCGGCACGACCAGGTCGGCGCGCTGCTGGCGGTGCTCACCGAGCTCGCGACGCGCGGCGTCAACCTGTCCCGGATCGAGTCCCGGCCGACCGGGGAGCAACTCGGGACGTATTTCTTCTTCCTCGACTGCACCGGGCACGTCGCCGAGGCCCGCCTGGGCGAGGCGTTGCAGGGGCTGCGCCGGATCTGCGCCGAGGTCCGGTTCCTGGGCAGTTACGCGCGGCACCGGCTCCAGCCGGAGTCCCCGGTCCAGGCCCCGGCCGGCTTGTCCGACGCCGACTTCGCCGACTCCGCCGCGTGGCTGGCCCGCCTCCGCGCCGGCCAAGCCGGCTGAACCCCGCCCCCAGGACCGCGAGACGCTCCTGGGAGCTGGCCGAGACGGCGCGGTCGGGCTTGAGAAGTCCTTCCAGGACCGCGAGGCGCAGCTGGGGCCGGACCGGGCGTACGACAGCGGGGTTTTGAATCGGGTCAGGCCCAGCCGAGGTCGTGCAGGCGTTTGTCGTCGATGCCGAAGTGATGGGCGATCTCGTGCACCACGGTGATCGCCACCTCCTCGACCACGTCGTCCTCGGAGTCGCAGATGCGCAGCGTGGGCAGCCGGTAGATGGTGATCCGGTCGGGCAGGACGCCGGCGTAGTCCCAGCCGCGGTCGGTCAGCGCCGTGCCCTCGTAGACGCCGAGCAGGTCGTCGCCGCCGTCCGGCGGGGCGTCCTCGACGAGGAACACCACGTTGTTCATCAGGGACAGCAGTTCGACCGGGACCTCGTCGAGGGCGTCACCGACGAGTTCTTCGAAGCGCTCCCGACTCATCTCCACCGACACACCGACCATTGTGCCGCCGGGCGTGATCCGCCGGCAGAGCAACCGAGGCGCGGAAAGAGCGGACCGCCGCCCGCGGCAAGAACAGACCACGGAAAGAACGGACCGCGCCGGAGACCAGGAAGGCCACCGGCGCGGGCCGCCCGCCAACCGCGCCCCGGCGCGGAAAGGACGGACCACGCCGGGGCACGGGAGAACTAGCGGAAAAGCGGATCAGGCCAGCTTGGCGGAGAGGCTGATCGCCGCGCCCGGGCTGAGCAGACGCGAGATCGGACAGTTCTCCTTGGCGTCGGCCGCGATCTTCTGGAACGTGGCCTCGTCGATGCCGGGCACCTCCCCGACGGTCTCGAGGTCGATCCGGGAGACGCCGAAACCGGCGTCGGTCTTGTCCATGTGCACCTTGGCGACGGTCTCGACCGAGGTGGGCGTGAAGCCCGCGTCGGCGAGACCCTTCGAGAACGCCATCGAGAAGCAGCCGGAGTGCGCGGCCGCGATGAGCTCCTCGGGGTTGGTCCCCTCGCCCTCCTCGAAACGTGACTTGAAGGAGTAGTTCCCCTGCAGGCCACCCTTACCAGTCTTTACCGTGCCGGAACCCTCGGTGAGGTTCCCTTCCCAACGGGCCGTGGCAGAACGAATAGGCATGGACAAAACGCTAGCCCATCCGGGGCTCGGTGGATGCGCCGACGACCCAAGGGCCATGATGGGTCGCATGTCGGAGACGGGGTCGGGGTCCGTGGTCGAGTTCGGTCAGTCGCGTGGATTCCTCCGCGATCTGTGGACGGATCGCCGGGTCGCCCCGCTGATCGCCGGGCTCGGTGGGGTGGCCGCGTTCGTGTCGCTGATCTCGGAGTGGCAGGTGACCACGGTCGACGGTCTGGTCTACGGGGCCGACGAGGTGGGCGAGACCAAGATGCTGCCGGCCGACCTGTTCGACCTCGGGGGCGGCGGCGCGGCGTATGTGGGCGGACTGCTCGTGCTGGCCGTCACGGTGGTGCTGGCGGTCTCCGGGCCGCGGGCCGGCCGGCGGTACGCGCGACTCTCCGGCCTGAGCGCCGGTGGGGTGCTGTTCGCACTCCTCCTGGCCATGATCCAGCTGCTCGGCGAGCAGAGCCGGCTGATCTCCCGCTTCTACACGATCGAGGTGGACGCCGAGCACCTGCGGGTGGCGCTGGGGCGTGGCCTGTGGTGCGCGCTGGCCGGGGTGGCCGCCGCGATGATCGCGCTCTGGCTGTCCGGCTCGGCCCGGGAGCGGCCGGCGAAACCTGCGGAGCCGGCCGATCCGGAGATGGCGGAGCCGCTCGAGCTGAGCATCACACCGGCCGAGCCGTTCGTTTTCACTCCCGACAACCGGGATATACCCCTCCGATGAGGCACGCTGATACCGGTAGGCTCCACAACCGTGATTGACCTGCGTCTGCTTCGTGACGACCCCGAGCTGATCCGCGCCAGCCAGCGACTGCGCGGCGAGTCCACCGAGCTGGTGGACGATCTGCTGCGCGCCGACGAGGAGCGCCGTTCCGCCGTGCAGCGGTTCGAGACGGTCCGGGCCGAGCAGCGGTCCATCGGCAAGGAGGTCGCGAAGGCGTCCGGGGACGAGCGGGCCGCCCTGCTCGCGCGCACCAAGGAGCTGGCCGCCGAGGTGAAGGCCGCCGAGGCCGCGGCGGGCGAGGCCGAGCAGGCGCTCAAGCGCGCGCACCTGGCCGTGCCGAACGTGGTGCAGGGCGCGCCGCCCGGCGGCGAGGACGACTTCGTGGTGCTGCGTGAGGTCGGGACGATCCCCGAGATCGCGAACGCGAAGGATCACCTGGAAATCGGCGAGGCGCTGCGCGCGATCGACACCGAGCGGGGCGCCAAGGTGTCCGGCTCGCGGTTCTACTTCCTGACCGGGGTCGGCGCGCTGCTCCAGCTCGGCATGCTGCAGCTGGCCATCCAGCAGGCGGTCGAGCACGGCTTCATCCCGTCGATCACGCCGACCCTGGTCCGGCCGGAGTCGATGGAGGGCACCGGCTATCTCGGCGCCCACGCCAGCGAGGTCTACCGGCTGGAGGCCGACGATCTCTACCTGGTCGGCACGTCGGAGGTGGCGCTGGCCGCGTACCACTCGAACGAGATCATCGATCTGGAGCAGCCGCGGCGGTACGCCGGCTGGTCGTCCTGCTACCGGCGCGAGGCCGGCTCGCACGGCAAGGACGTGCGCGGCATCCTGCGGGTCCACCAGTTCGACAAGGTGGAGATGTTCTCGTTCGTCCGGCCGGAGGACGCCGAGGCGGAGCACCAGCGCCTGCTCGCGATGGAGGAGGAGATGCTGGCCAAGGTCGAGATTCCGTACCGGGTGATCGACGTGGCCGCCGGTGACCTCGGGAGCAGCGCGGTGCGCAAGTTCGACTGCGAGGCGTGGGTGCCGTCGCAGGGGCGGTATCGCGAGGTGACCTCGACGTCGAACACCACCACGTTCCAGGCCCGGCGGCTCAACATCCGGTACCGGGACGAGAACGGCAAGCCGCAGACCGCGGCCACGCTGAACGGCACGCTGGCCACCACCCGCTGGCTGATCCCGATCCTGGAGAACCACCAGCAGCCGGACGGGTCGGTGCGCGTGCCCAAGGCGCTCCAGCCGTTCCTGGGCGGCCGGGACGTGCTCGAACCCAGCCGCTGACGATCTCGACATCGCCTGGTCACCAGTTGTCATAGCCGCTGGTGACCGGGCGGTGTACCGTTCTCCTTCCGCCCTCCGCGGGGGTTCGTGAGACCCACGGAGGTTCCGATGCCCCAGCCTGGGCTGCCCAAGCTCATCGCCACGGATCTCGACGGCACGCTGGTCCGCAGCGACGACACGGTTTCCGCGTTCACCCACGACGTCCTCGAGCGGGTCCGCGCGGCCGGCATCCGGATCGTCGCCGCGACCGGCCGCGGTCCCCGCCTCACGTCGTTGACCCGCAACGACGTGAGGGTCGCCGACTATCTCGTGCTCGCCCAGGGCGGCTGGGTGCTGGACCAGGCGGAGTCCCGCTATCTGCGCCAGGCGCGGCTGCCCGGCTGGGTGCTGGCCGACGTGCTGGCCCGGATGGAGTCGGCGGCCGGCCCGCTCTCGGTGATGTTCGAGGCGCTGGAGCACGACGACTCCCCGCTCTGGGGCGACTTCGACCCGACCTGGCGATACCCGGTCACGATCGAGGAGCGCACCCGCGCCGAGTGCCTCACCGGCGACGTGATCAAGGCGTTCGCCCGGTCGTTCGAGCTCGACGTGGACGAGTTGCTGGCGATCGCGCGCCGGATCGTCCCGCCGGACGTGGCCACGGTCACCCAGGCCGGCCTGGAGTACGTGGAGATCTGCCCGGCGCACGTGGACAAGGGCACCGGTCTCGCGGTGGTCGCCGAGGCTGTCGGTGTCGACCCGGCGGACGTGCTCGTCTTCGGGGACATGCCCAACGACCTGCCGATGTTCGGCTGGGCCGGGTGGGGCCGGGTGGCCGTGGCGAACGCGCATCCGGAGCTGCTGGCGGTCGCCGACGATGTGACGTTGACCAATGATCAGGACGGGGTGGCCGTGTATCTTGATCGGCTATTGTCGAGCTGATGGCACCCTTTCGGCTGGTTGCGACCGACATCGACGGCACTCTGATCAACGACGAGCGGTTGCTCAGCCGGCAGACGATCGACACGCTCGCCGCGATGCCGGTGCCTGTGGTCCTGGTGACCGGCCGGCCGCTGCGCTGGCTGGATCAGCTCTACGACCAGTTGCCGGCGCGGCTGCCCGCGATCTGCGCGAACGGCGCGGTGATCTACGACCCGCACACCGACGAGGTGCTGCGTGCCGAGGTGATCTCCAGCGAGGTGCTCGTCGACGTGACGCGGCGGCTGCGGGAGGCGGTGCCGGACATGTCGCTCGCGGTGGAGATCGAGGACGGCCGGGCCTTCCGGCACGAGTCGACCTGGCCGGTCCGGTTCGCCGATCACCGGGTCCGGGTGATCTCCTCGCCCGAGGAGCTGACCTCGGCTCCGGCGGTGAAGCTGCTGGCCCGCTCGGCCACCGCCGATCCGGACGACTTCCTGGAACTGGTCAGCAAGACGCTGGGCGGCGTGGCCGAGGCGACCCGCTCCTCGTCGTCCGCGATGGTGGAGATCTCCGCGGCCGGGGTGACCAAGGCGGCCGGCCTCGCGTGGTTCTGCGAGCGCGAGGGCATCGGAGCGCAGGACGTGGTCGCGTTCGGCGACATGCCCAACGACATTCCGCTGCTCACCTGGGCCGGGCGGGCGGTGGCGATGGGGAACGCGCATCCGGCGGTGCGCGCGGTGGCCGACGAGATCACGGGCACCAACGTCGACGACGGCGTTGCCACCTACCTGCGGAAAGCCTTCGACATCTGAACCGATCCGGCGGTACGACCGGGCGAGTCCCGCCTGCGCGGAACCCGCCCGGATCGCATCTCAGAGGTACTGACCCGTCGGGCTGTCCGGCTTGCCGGGGATGCCCATCGGGAGCGCCGGGCGGTTCTGTCCGCCCCTGATCTGCTCCAGCTGGAGGCGCGCGGCCATCTGCTGGGCCACGAGCGCGGCCTGGATGCCGTGGAACAGGCCCTCCAGCCAGCCAACCAGCTGGGCCTGGGCGATGCGGAGCTCCGCCTCGCTGGGCGGGGTCTCGCCCTCGAACGGGAGGGACAGCCGCTCCAGCTCCTCACGCAGCTCCGGGGCCAGACCATCCTCCAGCTCCTTGATCGAACGCTGGTGGATCTCCCGCAGCCGGCCACGGCTGGCCTCGTCGAGCGGAGCGGCCTTCACCTCCTCGAGCAGCTGCTTGATCATGCTGCCGATGCGCATGACCTTCGCCGGCTGCTCGATCAGGTTGCCCGGTTCCTCCGGGCTCATCGTGCCGTCCTGCTCGATGGTGCCCATCGGGCGGCCGTCGGGGCCCACGACGATGACGGAGCCGTCTTCCTTGTGCTCAGTGGTGCGGGTGTCGTCGGTCATGCGATCCATCTTTGCGCACGCCTTCCAAGGGTGCCCGCGGCCCCGGGGTCTCACGTCGCAGGCGACCGCTTCCGCCGCCGCTCCCCGGTTCCCGACTCCGTCCGCCTCGAGCCGCGGCCTCGTGGTGTCCGGGTCGAACTCCGCTCCGCCCCGCGTCCGCCGACGGCGGCCTCGCGGCGCGGGCGTCAGGGTCGCAGCTCCGCCACGGCGCACTTGACGCTGCCGCC
This sequence comes from Actinoplanes siamensis, assembly GCF_016862395.1. Classification (GTDB taxonomy): domain Bacteria; phylum Actinomycetota; class Actinomycetes; order Mycobacteriales; family Micromonosporaceae; genus Actinoplanes; species Actinoplanes siamensis. The sequence continues at coordinate 57,925 of NZ_BOMW01000052.1, forward strand.
GCCGCGCTTGAGCTCGGAGAGATCGACGTGGACCGGCTGATATCCGGCGTCGCGCACCTTGCGCCCCATCCCGATCGCATCGGTGTTCAGGATCACGTGGCGGCCGTCGCTGACCAGGTTCAGCCCGAACGCCTCGGCGTCGGCGCGGTCGGCGAGCACGGCGTCCGGGAAGAGCTGGGCGAGCACCCGCCGGGAGGCCGGGGAGAACGCCTCCGGGTAGTACGTGACGTGCCGGTCGTCGAGCGCGGCCAGCGCGGTGTCCAGGTGGTAGAACGCCGGGTCGATCAGCCGCAGCGAGATCACCGGGCGGCCGAGCACCTCCTGCGCCTCGGCGTGCGCGGCCGGGTCGGTGCGGAAGCCGTAGCCGGCCAGGACGATGCCGCCGTACGCCGCGGGCAGGTACGCGAAGTCGCCCTCGCCCTCGTTGACGTGCTCGGGGGCGACGAACCGCCAGGAGCCGGCGGTGTCGTAGAACGCCCGGTGCGCGAGCGCCTCGTCGGCCCGCTGCGGATAGCGGAACCGGGCGCCGTAGACCGTGCCGTCCACCGAGAACGCGCCGTTCGCCGAGTAGACCATGTCGGGCAGGCCTGGTCGGGCATCCAGGACGTGCACCACGTGACCCAGATCGATCAGGGTGGCGCGGAGCGATTCCCACTGCTTCAGGGCCTGGCCGGCGTCGACCGCGACGGTGGTGTCCATCCACGGGTTGATCGCGTACTCGACCGTGAAATGCTCTGGGGGGCACATCAGGTATGCCCGCTTTCGCGGCAATCGCTCCAGGTGGCTCATGAGGATTTAGCGTAGGTAGGCTGCGGTGCAGCAAACAGCTCGAAATCTTGCTCCTCGGAGGCGAATCGTTGCAGATGGACGCCGTCGACCACCGAATCATTGCGTTGCTCGTGGCGGACGCCCGCGCGTCGTACGCGGAGATCGGCGGGAAGGTGTCGCTGTCCGCCCCAGCCGTCAAACGCCGGGTCGACCGCCTGCGGACGGCCGGAGTGATCAAGGGATTCACGACCGTGATCGAGCCGGCCGCGGTGGGGTGGACGACCGAGGCGTTCGTGGAGCTGTACTGCACCGGGCGGACCACACCGGCGCAGATCACGGTGGCCACCCGGCGGCATCCGGAGGTGGTCGGGGCGTACACCGTCTCGGGTCAGGCGGATGCGCTGGTGCATCTGCGGGCGGCCGACATCGGTCACCTGGAGCAGGCGCTGGAGCGGCTGCGCGCCGAGCCTTTCGTGACCTCGACGCGCAGCATGATCGTGCTGTCCCGGCTGGTGGAGACGCCGACCGCGATGCCGCTCTGAGCTCCGCGGCGGGCCCGGGTCGAGGAGACCCCTACAGGTACATCCCGGTGCGGTGGTCTCCGTCGTTCTTCGGCGGGGCCGGCTTGTCGCCCTCGCCGAAGAACCGCTTGCCACCGAACTCGCCGTGCAGCCGGTCGTCCAGCTCGTCGGCGAGACCGGTCATCACCTGCACCGCGAGCATCAGGTGGATGGCCTGGAAATTGCGGCCGAAGACCGGGATCGACGCCCAGACCGTGTCCTGCGCACAGTAGAGCCGGCCGATCGGCATCCGGTTGGTGAGCTCGGACAGCTTCACGTAGAGCTGCTCCGTCGGCTCCACATCGGTCAGGATCGGGGAGAAGACGTCGACCAGCGGCGGGTTGTCCCGCACCCGGACGAAGACCATCGCCGAGCCGGCCCGGATGCCGATGTCCCCGTCCGCGTCGACCTGCAGCTGGTCCACCGTGGTCTTGCTCATGGTGGCGACGACCGTGCGAACCCGCTCGTCCAGCGGCACCTCGTCGGCCACCGCCTCGCCCAGCAGCTGCTCGTCGGTCAGGTCGTCGAGGGCGGCCGCCGGGTCCAGTCCGGACTCGGGCCGCGCGGTGGCCAGCGGTCCTGCGTCGATCGGCTCGTCCTCCTCGTCGTGCACCAGGTAGACCAGGAAGGCCGGGTGCGGCGCGCCGTAGACGTCGCGCAGGGTGCGGGAGATGAGTGCGGCCAGTGTGGTGGCCTTGGACTGCTCGGACCGCAGGCCGAAGGAGTCCCGGGAGCCGGCCAGCACGCCCGGGGGCGACCAGCCGAGCGCGACCATGTCGGCGACCGCGGCGCGGTCCATCCGGAACTCCGGGGGCAGCTCGGCGTTGCCGACCGCGAGCGCCTCGATCACGCCTTCGGGCAGGACCCGGATGCTCACCGAGTAGACCGCGGAGCCGGTGCCGGACGCGGTCGGGTCCAGGGTGAGGTCGATCTGCGCCCCGGACGGCAGGTCGGCCAGCACACCGGCGAGGGCGGCGGCGAACTCCCGCCAGGCCTCGGTGACCTTCGCCCGTAGGTCGGCCGTGGTCGGTTCGTCGAGCAACACGCTCTCGGGCGTGTCGCCCGCCGGGATCTCTGCCGTCATGATCGCACCTCCGTTCCCGTCACCCTATCGAGCGCGACTGTGCTGTAAACGCCCGTCTGGCGTTCAGTTCCCGGAGGTCGCGTTCGGGCTGGTAGCGGAGTCTTCGGCGGCTTTCGTCCGCCAGGCGAGGGCGAGGCGGGAGATCCGCTCGGCGGCGTCGGCCGGGTCCGCTCCGCGCCCCACGGCCAGACCCATGAGGTACGCGGTGAGCGGCGCCCCCGGTCGCAGCACGTTGTGAGCCACGTCCCGGGCCACGTCCAGAACCGACTTCACGGCGAGGTCCTCCGGCGGCACGCCCAGCTCAGCCCCGGCCGCGGCGATCCATTCGTCCAGCTCGTTCATTCCACCCCTCTGTCCCGGCCGAGTCCACCGCTGCCGTGCTCACCGCCACCGCCCGCGGTCAGCACCTCAGAGGCCACCACGCGCACCGACCGTCGTGCGCACCACCCCGCGGCCACCGCCGCGCTCACCATCCCGCGGCCATCACCGCTCTCACCGCGCCCACTCCTCCGCGGTGCGCAGATCGTCGTCGGTGTCGCAGTCGAACCACGGCGGCGGACCAGGACGGCGCCAGGACACCTCGGCCACCCGCAGCTCGCTCACCAGCTCCCGGACCGGCGCCCCGTGCAGCCCGCCCCGCCGCGCCGAGAGCCGGTCCATCGCCGCACGCAGCGCCGCCGTCCGCCACACCCCGCAGAGGATCTGCAACCGCCCGTCGGCGTCCCGGTAGACCGCGCCCTCCATCGGCGCCGACTCCATGGTCAGCCGCAGCACGTCGATCGCCTCACCGGTCAGGAACGGCAGGTCGGCGGCGAGCAGAGCGGTGTACGCGATGGTCTCCGGGACCAGCGCCAGCCCGGCCGCGGCGGCCGCGACGGGTCCGCCACCGGGTGGCTCCTCGCGGGTCACGTGCACCGGAACCGGCAGCTCGGCGGAGACCCGGCCGACCACCACACGCGGGTCGGCGTCGTGCACGGCGGCGAGGACCCGGGTGAGCATCGGCTGGCCGGCGACGGCCAGCGTCGGCTTGTCCGCACCGCCCATCCGCCGCGCCGCACCACCGGCCAGGACCACCGCCGCAAATCCCCCCACATGAGTACCGTATCCCGAGCGGGTGGCGGGCGGGTCCACGCGCTCTCCGGAACGCTCTTCCGGCCCGTCCCGCGCGATCCGGCCGTGGGCGTCCTCAGCGGCGCGCCGTAAGCTCCGGCCATGGCGAGGAGCACGACACGGCGGCCGGTGGTCAGCATCGATCTCGGCGCGCCGGCCGGCGGCAGCCGGCGGCGGCCCGACGACCTCGCCGCCGAGGAGCCGCTGGAGATCCGGGTGCGCAAGCAGCCGCTCGCGGTCACCATGCGCACTCCCGGGCACGACATCGACCTGGCGATGGGCTTCCTGCTCAGCGAGGGCCTGATCACCGCCGCCGAGGACGTGACCACGGCACAGCTGTGCGCCGGCACCGACACGCCGAACACCTACAACGTGGTGGACGTCGTCCTCGGCGCGCACGTGCCGCCGCCGGTGACCGACCTGAGCCGCAACTTCTACACCACCAGCTCGTGCGGGGTCTGCGGCAAGGCCAGCATCGACGCGGTGCGGACCCGGTCGCGCTTCGACGTGGCCGCGGACCCGCTGCGCGTGCCGGCCGCAACGCTGGCCGAGCTGCCCGGCCGGCTGCGGGCCGCCCAGCGCACCTTCGACAAGACCGGCGGCCTGCACGCGGCCGCGCTCTTCACCGCGACCGGCGAGCTGCTGGTCTCGCGGGAGGACGTGGGCCGGCACAACGCGGTGGACAAGGTGCTCGGCTGGGCGCTGCGCGAGGGCCGGCTCCCGCTGGTGGGGCATGTGCTGATGGTCTCCGGACGGGCCAGTTTCGAGCTCACCCAGAAGGCGTGGATGGCCGGGCTGCCGATGCTGGCAGCTGTTTCGGCGCCCAGCACGCTCGCGGTCGAGCTGGCCGACGAGGCCGGGATGACGCTTGTCGGCTTCCTGCGGGGGACGACGATGAACGTCTACGCCGGGGTGGAGCGCGTCACGGTCTGACCGCCGGGTCCCGGCCGTCCGGGCAACCCCGGCCGGCCGGCTCACCGGCCCCTCCCGCGCAACTGGAGCATGTGCGGCGGCAGCCCGTGTCCGAGCACGCTGTGCATCAGCCCGGCCAGCGGGTGCTGCGGCTCCTCGGCCAGCGCCCGGTCCACCGCGACCCGGGCCAGCGAGCCCCGCCCGGCTCGCCACGCGGTGAAGCTGAGCAGGCAGGCCGGCGGGGCGACATAGGCCGGCTCGACCCGCCGCAGCACGTCGGTCCAGAGGCGCACCTGCCACTCGTGCCCGCTCTCGGCCCGGTCCAGCGCGAAGTCCTCCACCGACCGGGCCACCAGCAGCACGCCCAGCCAGGCTGTCTCGTCCGGGCTGAGAGTGCCGCCGGACCGGTAGCATCGCTCGGCCGCCCGGACCGCGAGCTGCCCGCTCCGGCGGACCAGTTGCCCGTACCGTTCCGCGGTCAGATCCTCGGCGAGCAGGTCGGTGAAGCGGCGCCGGGCCCGCTCGGTGGCCCGCGCCATCTCCGCCCGCTCCGCTCCCTCCACCGCCGCCACCTGCGCGGTCAGCGCCTTCCGGTTGGGCAGCGCCACCTTGCCGCGGAAGGTGGCCTCGGTGGCGATCACGCTGTCGCCCGGCAGGCAGGGGGTGCCCTGCGGGGGACAGCATCCCCGGTCGGCGCACGTGTACGACCACCAGCGCCCGCCGTCGACCCGCAGCAGGTCGAGCACCTCGACCCCGCGGGTCCGGACCGCCTGCGCGCTCCGCAGCACCGCCGGCGTGACCCGGCGCCGTGGCCCGTATCCGACGACGACCACCAGCTCGGTCTCCTGGCGGGCGACCGCGTCGGCGACCACGCCGGCCGCCTCGGCGGCGTCCGGCTCGGTCCAGTCCGGCGGTGGCAGGTCGTGGCAGACGGCGAACTCGACGCGCGCGCCGGTCAGTCCGACCATGGCCACGCTGTCGTGCGGGTGATAGCCCAGCACGAACGGCACGACGGCGATGAGCTCGGCGGGCGAGTGGATGACGAGAGTGCGATCGGATGTCATGCCGGGCAGCTTGGCCCGGTTCGGGCTGCCGCCGCGTGCCGATCCGCGGGGCTGTGGACAACTCGTCCACAGACTCCCGGTCCGCGACTCCGCTCAGTTGCGGAAGGACAGCCCCTGGACCTCCAGGCCCTCGGGCTGCCAGGCGTGGGTGTGCCGATCGAGGTCCATAGTGAGTTCGATGGAGCTGACCACGTCGTATCCAGCCGCGTGCAGGCTGCGGATGGCCTCGATGTTCCGCGACGACGGCGAGATGGTCAGCGACGTCATGTTGCGCTTCTTCGCCTCGGCGGCGACGTGCTGCAGCAGCTTGCGGCCGACCCCTTTGTGCCGGTGGGTGACGGTGACGACGACCGGTTCGACCTCGCCGGCGCGGGCCCGCATGATCAGGCCGACCATCCCGATCACCCCGTCGTCGGCGTGGTCGGCGACCCACAGGCCGCTCAGGTCCAGCCTGGTCAGATACTCCTCGAAACCCGCCCCGCCGTCGTCCTCGGCCTCGCCGTACATCTCGTTCTGCTGCCGGGTCAGCTCGGCCCACAGCCGACGGCCCGCGGAGTGATCACTCGGACGGTACGAACGCACTACGACAGGGGCCATGCCGACATTTTGCCTCCGGATGGAGATGTCCGTCATCAGAAGCGCAAGATAACCGGGTGGACCTGGCGTACCTGCGCGCGCACCCCGAGCACCTCCCGACATTCCTCATCCACCAGCGGATCCGCGAGACCCCGGTGCACCGCGGAGTGACCTCGGCGTCGCGGTTGACGCTTGACGACGGCACGTCACTGTTCGCGAAGTCGTGGCCGGACGGCCCCGCGCCGGAGGGGATGTTCGCGGCGGAGGCGGCCGGCCTGCGGTGGCTGCGCGGGGCGGGGGCGGTTCCCGTACCCGAAATAATCGTCTCTCTGCCCGAGCTGATCGCGATGGAATGGGTGGAACCGGGCGAGGCCGGCCGTCAGGCCGCTGAGCTTTTCGGGCGCGGCCTGGCCGCGCTGCATCGCAGCGGCGCGGAAACGTTCGGGGCGCCGTGGCCGGGCTGGATCGGGCCGCTGCCGCTGGACAACACACCATCGGGCGGGCCGTGGAGCTCGTGGTTCGCCGAGCGCCGGCTGCTTCCGCACCTGCGGGCGTCCGCTGATCGAGGCGCGCTTTCCGGCTCCGACATCGCCGTGGTCGAACAAATCCTCAAGACGATTGCGCGGTACGGGGTGGAGGAGCCTCCGTCCCGGATCCACGGCGACCTGTGGCCGGGGAATCTGCTGTGGGGCGCCGACGGGCGCGGGTGGCTCGTCGATCCGGCGGCGCACGGCGGTCACCGGGAGACCGATCTCGCGACGTTGTCGCTGTTCGGCGGGGTCCCGCACCTGGACGTGATCCTCGGGGCGTACCGGGCGGAGTGGCCGCTCGCGGACGGGTGGGAGCGCCGGGTGCCGTTGCACCAGCTGCATCTCCTGCTCGTGCACACGGCAGCGTTCGGGTCGGGTTTCCGTGGCGCCGTGCGGGCGGCCGCGGATGCCGTCCTGCGCGGTTGACCCCTGTCGGCCGGTGGGCGTGCGGCCGCTTGCGCCTTCGCGCCGGGCGGGGCTGGGCCAGCCTCTGGGTTCTCCTTCGCCGGACTCCGTCCCGTGGCGGCCGCCACTTCCCAGCGGTCTCCGCGCTTTCCGGCGGCCGCTCCGCCTTGGGCGTCCCCACCTTCCGGCGGGCTGGCCTTCCTGCAGGCATCCCTGTGGACAGGTGTCGGTCCGTTGTCCACAGGCCGATATGCCTAGCGGCAACTCGGCGGCGGAGCGGCTAGATTCGATTCGTGAGCGAGACCAGGAGATCAGCCGAGCGGCGCCGGTGGCGGCCGTGATCATGCTTGCTGATCGCTTCGGCCGCGTCGCCGCCGACCTGCGGGTCTCCCTCACCGACCGCTGCAACCTGCGCTGCACCTATTGCATGCCCGCCGAGGGGCTGGCCTGGATGCCGCAGCCGGACCAGCTCACCGACGACGAGGTGATTCGCCTGGTGCGCATCGCGGTCGAGCGGCTCGGAGTGACCGAGGTGCGGTTCACCGGCGGCGAGCCGCTGATCCGGCGTGGCCTCGTCAGGATCGTCACCGAGGCGGCGCGGCTGACTCCGCGCCCCCGACTGTCCATCACCACCAACGGCATCGGGCTGGACCGGCTCGCCCCGTCCCTGCGGGAGGCCGGTCTCGACCGGGTCAACGTCTCGCTCGACACCCTCGATCCTGACCGGTTCCACACACTCACGCTCCGCGATCGACATGCCGACGTGCTGCGCGGTCTGCGTGCCGCGGCCGACGCCGGCCTGACCCCCGTGAAGATCAATACGGTCCTGATGCGTGGGGTGAACGACGACGAGGCGCCCGCGCTGCTGCGGTTCGCGCTGGAGCATGGGTACCAGTTGCGGTTCATCGAGCAGATGCCGCTGGACGCTCAGCACCAGTGGGACCGGCACACCATGGTGACGGCCGAGGAGATCCTCACGGCGCTGAAGTCCTTCGATCTGCGTCCCGACATGGTTTCACGTGGAACGGCTCCGGCCGAGACCTGGCTGGTGCCGGGACATGTGGACGCGGCGGGCGAGCCGGCCCGGGTCGGCGTGATCGGTAGCGTGACGCGGCCGTTCTGCGGGGACTGCGACCGCACCCGGCTGACCGCCGACGGACAGGTGCGCAACTGCCTCTTCGCCACCGAGGAGAGCGACCTGCGCAAGCTGCTGCGTGACGGCGCGCCCGACGCCGAGATCGCCGAGGCCTGGCGGGTGGCCATGGCGGGCAAGCGAGCCGGCCACGGCATCGACGACCCGACCTTCCTGCAGCCGGCCCGACCCATGTCCGCCATCGGAGGCTGACCCTTGCTGACCGTCCGCTACTTCGCCGGCGCCCGCGCCGCGGCCGGGGGTGTGCCGTCCGAGCAGATCTCGGCCGGGTCGTTGGAAGAGCTGACCCAGGTCCTCACCGATCGGCACGGCGAGCGGTTGAGCCTGGTCCTCAAGGCGGCGAGTTTCCTGGTAGATGGTTTGACCTGCCACGATCGGCAGGCTCCCCTGCCGGCGGGCGCGACCGTCGACGTCCTGCCGCCCTTCGCCGGCGGCTGATCGCGGGCAGCCGGGCCGCGCGCGACCTTCAGCATCCGGCCGGCCATCACCCGCGGCCGTTCGCGTGTCCGCGGGCTGGCCTCCGGGTTCGCGTTTTTGTCGTACCCCTCGGGCAGGATTCTGGTCGCCGAGGTGATCCGGGGTGGTTCGCATCAACACGGGGATGATGCGCGCTGCCCCGGAACACTCGGCAACCGGCTGGGTGACCGGCTGCGCGGCTGGCCCGAGCTCGACGAGCGAAAGGCACGGCTGGCCGGCGGGCGTGTGCGGAGCCCCGGCGCGGCGTGGCGGGGCCCAGCACGGCGTGGCGTCGCGGGGGCCGCGGCACGGCGCGGCGTGGCGGGGGCGCCGGCGTGGCGGGGGCACCGGCGTGGCGGGGGGGGCCGCGGCGCGGCATGGCGGGGGGCCGCTGCCCTGGCTTCGGGGCGCCGTGGACACGGCTTCGCGGGTGGCCTCAGCTTGCGAGTGGCCGCAGCTTCGCGGGGACGGGGGCTCGGTGTGGGGGCGGTCGTCGAGGGTGCGGTGACCGGGCTGGTCGGGGGTCGGGGAGACTTGGGGCGGTGTTCGGGAGGCGGCTGGCTACGGTGGGACCGCTGGGGGGAGGAAGAAGTTGGTGGCGTTCGTCGCGGTGATCCTGGTGCTCATCGGCCTGGCCCATTACTACCTGTGGAGACGGCTGGTGCGGGACACCACACGGCCCGGCCCGGGACGGCGGGCCGGCGCGGTGGTGGCCGCCGTGCTGGGGCTGCTCGTGCCGGTGACGCTGATCGCGGTGCGGGCCGGATACCTCACCTGGCTGGCCTGGACCGGGTATCTGTGGATCGCGCTGATGTTCTACCTACTGATCAGCCTGATCGTGCTGGAGGTTCCGCGCCTGGTGGTGCGGCTCCTGTGGGCGGACCGTGGGCGTACCGCCGAAATCGCGGAAGCGCCGGGGAGCCGCGGTGACGCCGCGGACAGTGAGTTGCTGCCTGCCGGGTCTGTTCCGGTCACGGCAGCAAGCGGCAGCTCGGCCGAGGGAGCCGGGAGCGGCGTGGCAAGCGGCACGGGACGCGCGCAGGGCGCGGAGGACGGCGGTCCGGAGCGCGCGGGACCCACGGACGACGGGGCTGCGGAGCGTGCCGGGGTCGACCGGCGGCTGCTGCTGGCGCGTGGTGCGGCGATCTTCGCGGGGCTGACCACCGCCAGCGTCACCGGCTACGGGATCCGGACCGCGACCAGTGCGCCGCGGATCGACCGGGTGCGGATTCCGATCGCGAAGCTGCCGCGCGGCATGGACGGCACCCGGCTGGCAGTGGTCTCCGACATCCACCTCGGGCCGCTGACCGGAATCGGGCACACCGAGCGCATCACCCGTGTGATCAATTCGGTGGGCGCGGACCTGGTGTGCGTCGTCGGTGACCTCGTCGACGGCACCGTCGCGGAGCTGGGTCGGCTCGCCGAGCCGCTGCGCGGGATCGAGTCGCGCAGGGGCGCCTACTTCGTGACCGGGAACCACGAGTACTACTCCGGCTTCCAGCCTTGGATCGACGAGGTCGCCGAGCTGGGCATGCGCCCGCTGCGCAACGAGCGGGTGGAGATCGACGGGCTGGACCTGGCCGGGGTCAACGACCTGGGCGGGGAGGAGCACGGCGATCCGGCCGATTTCGGCAAGGCGCTCGGCGACCGTGACCCCGGCCGGCCGGTGGTGCTGATGGCGCACCAGCCGCTGGCCGCCAAGGACGCCGCGCCCTACGGCGTGGACCTGCAGGTCTCCGGGCACACCCACGGCGGCCAGATGGCGCCGTTCAACCTCCTCGTGAAGTTGCAGCAACCGGTAGTCTCCGGCTTCGGGCGGGTCGACGGAGTGCCGGTTTACGTGACCAACGGCGCGGGCTTCTGGGGCCCTCCCGTGCGTGTCGGAGCACCGCCACAGGTCACGGTGATCGAACTCCGCATGGCGTAACTCATCAAGATCGGTAAGTGTGTTTGAGCGTGGCGATTGTTGCCGGAACCGACGGCCGTGACAGGATGCGAGACGTGGAGGTCAGCCCGGACACATACGTCGCCGACCTGCACATTCACTCGCGATATTCGCGGGCCTGCAGCCGTGACCTGGCCCTGCCCAACCTGGCCTGGTGGGCCCGGCGCAAGGGCATCGCCCTGCTGGGCACCGGTGACTTCACCCACCCGGCGTGGTTCGAGCACCTCAGGGAGAGCCTGGATCCGGCCGGGCCCGGTCTCTTCCGGCTCAACGACGAGGATCCGGTCACCAAGCGGCTCCCCGGCTCGCTTCGGGGCACCACGCCGGCCCGGTTCATGCTCAGCGTCGAGATCTCCACGATCTACAAGCGCGACGACCGCACCCGCAAGGTGCACCACCTGCTCTACGCGCCAGACTTCGAGTCCGCCGCGAAGATCAACACGGCGTTGGGCCGGATCGGCAACCTGACCGCCGACGGCCGCCCGATCCTCGGCCTGGACTCGCGCGACCTGCTGGAGATCACGCTGGAGGCCGGCGGCTACCTGATCCCGGCGCACATCTGGACGCCGTGGTTCTCCGCGCTCGGCTCGAAATCCGGCTTCGACGCGATCGCCGACTGCTACGCCGACCTGGCCGACCACGTCACCGCGGTGGAGACCGGCCTCTCCTCCGACCCGGCGATGAACTGGCGGGTCTCCAGCCTGGACCGGTACCGCCTGGTTTCGAACTCGGACGCGCACTCGCCGGGCGCCCTGGCCCGCGAGGCAACCCTGTTCACCGGCACCCCTGACTACTTCGCGGTCAAGGACGGCACCGGCCTGGCCGGCACCCTCGAGTTCTTCCCGGAGGAAGGGAAGTACCACGCCGACGGCCACCGCGCCTGCGGCGTCAACTGGGAGCCGGAGCGCACCCGCGAGGCCGGTGGGCGTTGCCCGGAGTGCGGCCGCCCGCTGACCGTCGGCGTGCTGAGCCGGGTCGAGGACCTGGCCGACCGGCCGGAGGGCTTCACCAGGGACACGCACGTCGAGCACCTGATTCAGCTGCACGAGATCCTCGGCGAGATCCACGGCGTCGGCCCGAAGTCGAAGACCGTCGAGTCGCAGCTCAACCATCTGGTCGCAACGCTGGGCGCGGAGCTGGACATCCTGCGCAAGGTGCCGGTCGAGGAGATCGGCAAGGCCGGCGGCGAGGAACTGCGCGAGGCGATCACCCGGCTGCGCCGGGGAGACGTCAGGAGAATCGCGGGGTACGACGGCGAGTACGGCGTGATCACCCTCTTCGAGCCCGGTGAGCTGCGCAATCGCAGTAGTGCGCCGCAGGTGGAGACGCTGTTCGACATGTTCCCGGTGGACCCGCCGAAGAAGGCGCCGGTCAAGGAGGCCAAGCCGAAGGCCAAGCCGGCGAAGGTGAAGCCGGCCCCGCCGCCGATCGCCCCGCCGCCGAGCCCGCACGAGCCGTTCGAGCCGATGCTGGCCGGTATGGAGGAGGTCGGCACCGGCCTGCTGGACCGTCTCGACGCGATGCAGCGGGTGGCCGCGTCCGCGCCGGGTGGCCCGCTGCTGATCGTGGCCGGTCCGGGCACCGGCAAGACCCGGACGCTGACCCACCGGATCGCGTATCTCTGCGCCGAGCTCGGCGTCTTCCCGGAGCGCTGCCTGGCCATCACGTTCACCCGGCGGGCCGCGGCCGAGCTGCGGGAGCGGTTGGAGAGCCTGCTCGGTGACGTGGCCGAGGACATCACCGTGGGCACGTTCCACTCACTGGGCCTGAGCATCCTGAAGGAGAACGCCAAGGCGGCCGGGCTGGGCGCCGGCTGGCGGATCGCCGAGGAGCCGGAGCAGAAGCAGGCCCGGGAGCAGGCCGGCGACGACGAGACCGCGTACCGGAAGCTGCTGCGCCAGCAGGACCTGGTCGACCTGGACGATGTGATGAGCGTCCCGGTCGCGCTGCTGCGCGAGGATCCGGCCCTGGTCGAGAAGTACCGCAGGCGCTGGCAGTGGATCTTCGTCGACGAGTACCAGGACGTCGACGAGCTGCAGTACGAGCTGCTGCGCCTGCTCTCCCCGGCGGACGGCAACCTGTGCGCGATCGGCGACCCGGACCAGGCGATCTACTCGTTCCGCGGTGCCGACGTGCGTTATTTCCTGCGGTTCAACCAGGACTTCGTCGACGCCCGGCTGGTCCGGCTGACCCGCAACTACCGCTCGTCGGCACCGATCCTGGCCGCCGCGGTGCAGGCGATCGCCCCGTCCTCGCTGGTCACCGGCCGCCGGCTGGACCCGGCCCGGCTGGATCCGGAGGCGGCGCTGGTCGGCCGCTATCCGGCGCGCAGCGTCGCGGACGAGGCCGACTTCGTCGTCCGCACCATCGACGAACTCGTCGGCGGCCTGTCCCACCGGTCGCTGGACTCGGGCCGGGTGGACTCGCGGTCGGCCACCGCCGGCTCGCTGTCGTTCTCGGACATCGCGGTGCTCTATCGCACCGACGCGCAGTCCGGCCCGATCCTCGAGGCGCTGTCCCGGGCCGGCGTGCCGGTGCAGAAGCGCTCGCACAACCGGCTGCGGGACCGGCCCGGCGTCGAGGTGATCGCCCGCGAGCTGCGGCACGCCGGCGGGCCGGGCGGCGCACTGGCGGCGCGGATCAAGCTTTCCGCGCAGTCGCTGGCCCAGCGGTACGCCGCGCCGACGCTGGACGGCGGGCAGATCGGCCCGGAGGACATCTGGACGGCGGCCGACCTGCTCACGCCGCTGGCCGAGCGGGTCGGCGACGACCTGCCGCAGTTCCTGCAGCAGCTGGAGACGGGCGCCGAGGTGGACGCGCTGGATCCGCGCGCCGAGGCGGTGAACCTGCTCACCTTGCACGCCGCCAAGGGCTTGGAATTTCCTGTGGTGTTCCTGGTCGGCTGCGAGGACGGGCTGCTCCCGCTGCGCTGGCCGGGCGCGCAGCCGAGCGACGAGGAGATCGCCGAGGAGCGGCGGCTGTTCTTCGTCGGGCTGACCCGGGCGCAGGACCGCCTGTACGTGAGCTATTCGGCGAAGCGGTCGCGGCACGGCAGTGAGCGGGAGCAGCAGCCAACCCCGTTCCTCGATGTGATCGACTCCGGATTGTTCGAGCGGCTCGGCGAGACGATGCCGGCCCGGCCGAAGGACCGCCAGCTCAGGCTGCTCTGAGGGCAGGCGCGGGCGGGCACGGAAACCGGCTCGGCCGTTGGGGAAGCCGGCTCAGGCTGTCGTGACGACGCCGGCCAGCGCGCCGAGCAGCAGCGCCGGGCCGAACGGGAAGACCCGGCGCCGGGTGGCCAGCGCGACCACTGCCACCCCGGCGCCGATCAGGTGCGCCAGGAGCAGACCGGCGACCACCGCCGGCCATCCGCCGGCGAGCCCGAGCACCAACGCCAGCACCGCGCCCAGCTTGACGTCTCCGAGTCCGAGTCCGAGCCCTCGCCCGGGCAGCAACGCGATCATCAGATAAGCCGCGCCGACCAGACCGGCCGCCAGCAGCGCCGCCGCGATCCGGCCCGGCGCCAGCACGGCCAGCGGGATCCCGGCGCCCAGGGCCAGCGCGGCGATCAGCGGGTCGGGCAGCCGCAGCTCGCGCAGATCGACCAGGGTCAACAGGAGGGCGGAGGCGCCCCCGGACACGCTCGCCAAGATCACAAGTAGTGACGACATGAACCGGAAAGGTAACGGCCCCGGCCGCCGGGGGCTGGTCGGGTTGTGGACAACGGCACGGAACCGTCCACAGGGAGCGGCGCACGATACCGTGACCTGATGTCGCACAACGGCCCGCACTCCGGCCCGCCGTGGTCCAGCGGGCGGCCCGAGGAGCCGTACGCGGAGCCCTCCGACCCGTGGGGCGATAGCCGCAGCGATCCGGCCTGGGAGGTTCCGCCGCCGTTCCCGCACCAGCAGGCGGCCTGGCCGGCACCGCAACCGGCCCCGCCGCCCGTCGATCCGCCCGGGCCGGCGAACCGGCGCGGCTTCGCCGTCGGCGCCCTGATCGCGGTGCTCAGCGTGCTGGTCGGCGGTGGACTGGCGACCGCCGTCTGGTTCCTGCTGGGCCGCCAGGAGGAGAAGGACGCTCCGGTCGCCGCGTCGTCCACCGCGCCGGCCGTGGTCCGTCCGCAGACCAGCGCGGACGCGCGGTTCGCCGGCAAGGGTCAGTGCGTGCGCAACGAGGGCACCAACACCGAGCCGGCGCTGCGGATCGCGACCTGCGCGGCGAACACCTACGAGGTGCTGCGCCGCTTCGACGGCAAGACCACCGGCGAGAAGGACGCGGTGGCCAAGTGCGCCAAGGTCGCCGGCTACACCAAGTGGTACTACTACGACACCGAGTACGACGACGTGGACTTCGTTCTGTGCCTGCGTGAGCACCGGCCGGAGTGATTCTGACCCGCTCTAGCGGACTCTAGCCGAATTCCTAGACAGCTTTAGAGCGACATATCGAGTGGACTCTAGCGTTCGTCCTAGATGGCCCGATACGGTGCTACGTCATGGATCCGGTGCGGAACCCGTACGCTCCCGGCGCCGGCCAGCGTCCACCTGAGCTGGCCGGGCGCAACCGCGAGCTGGACGCCTTCGACGTCGTGCTGGAACGGGTGGCCCGCGGCCGGCCCGAGCGCAGCCTGGTGCTCACCGGCCTGCGCGGGGTCGGCAAGACGGTGCTGCTCAACACGCTGCGCTCGGCGGCGATCGGCCGCCTCTGGGGCACCGGCAAGATCGAGGCCCGTCCCGACCAGTCGCTGCGCCGCCCGGTCTCCGGCGCGCTGCACATGGCGATCCGCGAGCTCGCCCCGCACCACCGCGACCCGGAGCGGGTGGACGAGGTGCTCGCCGTGCTCAAGGCGTTCGCGCTGCGGGCCAACGACGGCGCCGCCAAGCTCCGCGACCGCTGGGCGCCAGGCATCGACGTGCCGCCCGCCCGGGGCCGCGCCGACTCCGGCGACATCGAGATCGACCTGGTCGAGCTCTTCACCGACGCGGCCTCGCTGGCCACCGACGTGGGTACCGGGATCGCCCTGTTCATCGACGAGATGCAGGATCTGAGCGCCACCGACGTGTCCGCGCTCTGCGCCGCCTGCCACGAGCTCTCCCAGCTCGGCGCGCCGCTGATCGTGGTCGGCGCCGGGCTGCCGCACCTGCCCGCGGTGCTGTCCGCCGCCAAGTCGTACTCCGAGCGGCTCTTCCGCTACCAGCGGATCGACCGGCTCGACCGGGACGCGGCAGACCTGGCGCTGGGCGTGCCGGCCGAGCGCGAGGGCGTCGACTACGAACAGGAGGCGCTGGACCTGCTCTACGAGAAGTCGGGTGGGTATCCGTACTTCGTGCAGGCCTACGGGAAGGCGACCTGGGACCACGCCCCGCAGAGCCCGATCACCGCGGACGACGTGCGGGTCGCCGCCCCGGAGGCGGAGAGCGAACTGGCGGTCGGGTTCTTCGGCTCCCGGTTCGAGCGGGCCACCCCGGCCGAGCGGGAGTACATGCGTGCGATGGCGACGCTCTCCGGCGACCCCGGCAACGACATGGACGCCGCGGTGCCCACCTCGGACATTGCCACCTCGCTGGGCCGCAAGCCGGCCAGCCTGTCGCCGGCCCGGGACGCGCTGATCAAAAAAGGACTCATCTACTCCGGTGAGCGGGGCACTGTGGCGTTCACCGTTCCGCACTTCGGTCGATACCTCAGAACACAACCGGTGTGATCACCCGGTAACGGGTATAAGAGGTCCATGAAGCCCGTCCGCACCGCTGCCCGAGCCATGCTCGCCTCGATCTTCGTGATCAGCGGGGTCCGCGTGCTGATCAAGCCCGGCGAGGACCGGGTCGAGGCCGCCCGCCGGGTCACCGACCGGATCACTCCGCTGCTGGAGAAGACCGACCCGCGCCTGCCCACCGACCCGGCCACCCTGGTCCGGCTCAAGGCCGGCGCCGACGTGCTGGCCGGGCTGGCCCTGGCCAGCGGCCGGCTCACCCGGCCGGCCGCCGCGGTGCTGGCCGCGGGCCTGGTGCCGACCACGCTGGCCGGCCATCCGTTCTGGGCAGCGCCCGCGGACCGGCGCGCCGACCAGCAGATCCACTTCCTGAAGAATCTGGGGCTGCTCGGCGGCCTGCTGCTCGCCGCGGTGGACACCGAGGGCGAGCCGGGCCTCCGTTACCGCACCACGCACGCGGTCGATCGCGGACAGCGGACGCTGAGCCACGCGGTGGACCGGTCACAGCGCTCGGTCAGCCACGCGGTCGACCGGTCACGCCGGGACGTGCGCCGCGCCGTGCGTACCGCCAGGCGCGAAGCCCGGATCGCCGCCTTCTCCGCGGCCGCCGCCCGGCGCCTGCCCTGAGCGGGCCGCACCCGAGGTGCGTACCCGAAATACACTAATTGTCTGAATAACAACCTATAGGCGGCCTCTGCGTTAAAGCGGACGAGGGGCCGCACGGACGGTCTGTGCCAGGGCCCGTCCTGCCGGCCACCGGGTCGCCACGCGCAGCCTCGGAGACCGGCAGGAGGGGCCCCCAGCTCGCTTCCGCCCGGCAACAACCTGCCACCGGAGCTCGTGCCGGTGGCAGGCCGTGCCGTGCCCGGAGGACGAGACGGGGGTCGAGCATGCCGGTCATCCAGCGACGCGCGCTGCGCGCCGCGCAGAACAGGTCGGTGCTGGCCGCGCTCGGCGCCCTGGTCACCCTCGCGCTGATCTCGGTGACCCTGTCCCGGTACGGGCTGAGCACACTCGCCGTCACCCACGCGGCCGTGCGCCACTGGCTCGGCGGGGACGGGCTGTACTCGTACCGCCAACCGGTGACGCAGGCCGGCGCCGCGCTGCCGCCCGCCCTCGCCATCCTCCTCGCGCCCCTCGCGCTGCTGCCGCTGAAAGCGGCGGGCTGGCTCCTCGCCCTGGCCGGATACGCGGCGCTGCTGCTCTCCGCGGTCGTGCTGGCCGGCCCGATCGCCCGGCGCCACGACCGCCGCCGCACCCCGCTGGCCCTGGTCGTCACCGCGCTCGCGCTGCTCACCGAGCCGGTCCGGGCCGCGCTCGGCGAGGGCGGCCCGGAACTGCTGCTGTTCGGCCTGATCGTCGCGGACGTGGTCGGGCTGCGCCGGGCCCTGCGCTGGCCGGCCGATCACGGTTCGGCGCCGCACCTGCCGTTGCGCTATCGGGTGCGCCGGAGCTGGCTGGACGGCTCCTGGGCGGGCGCCGGCACCGGGTTGGCCGCCGCGTTCGGGGTCACCCCGCTGTTCTTCCTGGCCGGACTGTTCGTGCTGGGACAGCGCCGCGCCGCGCTGACCGCCCTGACCACCAGCGTCACCGTGACGCTCGCCGGCCTGCTGTTCGCCCCACGCGAGACGGTGACGTGGTTCGGCGACACGCTCTGGGAGCTCAACCGCACCGAGTCCCTCAACGCCCCCGGCAACCAGGCGCTGGCCGGCGTGCTGGCCCGCCTCTACGGTTTCCCCGCGCCGCCGGTGCTGGTCTGGCTCGCCTTCGCGGTGCTGCTGCTGGCCGTCGGCCTGATCCGGGCCCGCGCCGCGAGCACCGCCGGGGACCAGGTCACCGCGTTCACGCTGATCGGCCTGGCCGCCGCGGCGGTCGGGCCGATGACCACCCCGGCCCAGCTGATCTGGCTGCTCCCGGCCCTGCTGGTGCTCGCCGACGGCGCGGTGCGCCGCCGGGCTCCCGCCCGCGGACCGGATCCGTCCCGCTTCGCCGGCCGGTTGCCGGCCGCCTCGATGATGTGCGGGTACGTCCTCCTGGTCGTCGCCCCGGCTCCGCTGCTCACCTGCGACGGCTACGCCTTCACGCTGGTCCTGCTGGTCGGCGCTCTGCCCTGGCGGCCCGCGCCACCGCCCGTGCGGTTCGGCGTCTCGGGCCGGCGGGCGGCGATCCCGGTCCCGCGGCGGCGACTGGGCCCCACGGACAGTTGACCTGCTCCTCCAGCGGCCCCGGCCTCCTGCCGTGACCGGCCATCCCGCTCCTCCAGCGACCCCGGCCTTCTGCCCCGACCGGGCATTAGGGACAGTTGACCCACTCCTCCTGGCCGTCGGTGAAGACCTGGCGCTTCCAGATCGGCAGCCGGGCCTTGGCCTCGTCGACCAGCCGGCCGCACGCCTCGAACGCCGCCGCGCGGTGGGCTGTGGAGACCGCGGCGACCAGGGCCACGTCACCGATCCGGAGAGTGCCGACGCGGTGCGAGACGGCCACCGCGTAGACCGCGGGATCGGCGGCGATCTCCTCGGCCACCTCACGGAGGACGGCTGCCGCGGAGGGGTGGCCCTCGTACTCCAGGAGGGTGACGCTCCGGCCGTGGTCGTGGTCGCGGACCACGCCCTGGAAGGACACGACCGCGCCGGCCCGGCGGTCGGCCACCGCGGCCTCGTGGGCGGCCAGGTCGAGCGGGGTGTCCAGCACCTCGGTGAGGGCCACGACACCGGACCCGGCAGCGGCCGGGTCCACGGCGGCCGGCGAGACGCTGCCGGAGCCCGAATCGCAAGCGGAGGCGCCGGCCACGGCCGACGCCTCGGCGGTGGGCTCCGGGGCCGGGACGGTGTCGGTGATCATGCGCGCTCCCCGGGCAGCAGTGGAAGGGGCAGGAAGGGCACCAGGTCACCGGCCGCCGCCCTGGTGCCGGGCCGGATCACCGCGAAACCGTGAGCGTTGGCCAGGCCGCGGAGCATCGCCGAACCGACGTGCCCCACCGGCGTGGCAATCCGGCCGGACGGGTCGAGCGCGGCCAGCGCCAGGTGCGTGTCCCGGCCCCGGCCGTGGATCGGGGCGGCGACCTCGACCTGCGGCAACTCGGCGCGGAACGGGCGGCCGGCGAGGCCGGTCAGCAGCGGCGCGACGAGACTGACCAGGGCGATCACCGCGGACTGCGGGTTGCCGGGCAGGCCGGCCAGGAAGCGCGGCCGGCCGTCCGGGCCGGGAACGCGGGCCAGCAGCATCGGGAAGCCGGGACGGACGCCGACGGTGTTCACCACGTACTCCGCGCCGAGCTCGGCGAGCGACGGGTGCAGGTGGTCGACCGGGCCGTGCATGGTCCCGCCGGTGGTGCAGACCAGGTCGGCGGTGTCCAGGGCGGCGCGGATCGCGTCCAGGTGGGCGTCGAGCGTGTCCTTGACCGGGCCGGCCACCGACGTGACAGTGGCGCCGCAGCGGCGCAGCCAGGACGGGACCTGCGGGCCGAGCGAGTCGCGGACCCGGCCGGCGCCGGGCGGCCCGGCGGTGAGCAGCTCGTCGCCGAAGACCAGCACGGCGGCGCGGGGCTGGGGACGGACGGCCAGGAACTCGTGTCCACAAGTGGCCGCGACGCCGATGACCGCCGGGTCGACGGGCGTGCCGGCCGGCACCAGCTCCTCGCCGAGCGCGGCCTCCTCACCCGGCAGGCGCCACTCCGGGGCCGACCGCGGGGTGCCGGTGACCAGACCGTCGGCGCCGGTGGCGGACTCCTCCACCCGGATCAGCGCGGCCGCGCCCTCGGGGACCATCGCGCCGGTGGCGATCTCGACGCAGGTGCCGTCGGCGGCGAGCGGCGGCGGCGTGCCGCCGGCCAGCACCCGGCCGACCGGGCGCCAGGGACCGTCGCCGCGGACCGCCCAGCCGTCGATGCTGGAGGTGGGGAACGCGGGCAGGGCGGTGAGGGCACGCAACGGCTCGGCGAGGGTGCGGCCGTCGCCCTCGGCCAGGGGGATCCGCTCCACGCCGGCCGGGGCGGCACGACCGGCCCGGTAGGCCAGCTCGCGAGCCTGTTCCCAGCCGACCGGGGTGTTCTCGTCAGCGCTCACCGGTCGAGCCTAATCCCCTCAGTGATCGCCACCTCTGATCTGGTCCACGGTGTGCCGCAACAGGGGGCCGAGCACGGCGAGGCCGTCCTTCGCCCCGCCGGTCGAGCCGGGGAGATTCACGATCAGGGTACGGCCGGACACCCCGGCGAGACCGCGGGACAGCGCGGCCGCGGGCACCTTGTCCCGGCTGTGCGCGCGGATCGCCTCGGCGATGCCGGGGATCTCGAAGTCGAGCAGGCCACGGGTCGCCTCGGGGGTCCGGTCGGTCGGGGTGACCCCGGTCCCGCCGCTGGTCAGGACCACGTCCACACCGTCGGCGACGGCGGCTGCCAGCGCCTCGGCGACCGGGTCGCCGTCCGGGACGACGACCGGACCGTCCACTTCGCACCCCAGCTCACGGAGACCGGCCACCAGGCGGGGTCCGCTGGTGTCGGCGTAGATCCCGGCCGCGGCCCGGTTCGAGGCGACGACCACTCGCGCGCGGATCGTCACGGGCGGCCCTCCGGTCGTACCCAATCTCCGGTCTTGCCACCCTCCTTGCGCAGCACCCGAACCGAGTCCAGGCTCGCCGCGGGATCCACCGCCTTGATCATGTCGATCATCGCCAGGCCGGCCGTCGCGACCGCGGTGAGCGCCTCCATCTCGACGCCGGTGCGGTCCGCGGTCTTGGTGGTCGCGGTGATCTCCACCCGGTCGGGGCCGAGCACGAGTTCGATCTGCACGCCGTGCAGCCCGATCGGATGACACAGCGGAATCAGGTCCGGAGTCCGCTTGGCTCCCATGATCCCGGCGAGCCGGGCCACCGCGAGCGCGTCGCCCTTCGGCAGTCCGTCGGCCCGGAGCAGCTCGATCACCTCGGGGGTGGTGCGGACCGCGCCGGCCGCGACGGCTCGCCGGTTGCTGACCGCCTTCGCGGACACGTCGACCATCCGGGCGGCTCCCGTCTCGTCGACGTGCGTGAGATGCGTTTCCTGGGGCATACCGGGAGCTTATAGAGCGATAGGGAGATGCGTGTTCGCATCCGGGCCGGATCCGCTTCACACTTTGTCCACACCGGCTCCGTAGGGTTCCGGCACTGGCCAGAGCCCCTGTGATGACAATGAAAATTGTATCCGGCAGCGCATTCCTCATTGCATTCCGTTGCCATTCGGAAACGTTCCGTGATCGGTCTCGAACCGGTTTCCGCATTATGCGCATAACGACACGATCCACTGGAAAACGGAATCATCTCGGCCTAACGTTCTGCCCTGTCGCGACAAGAACACTTCAAGCGTCGTTAGTGGACGTGAACGAATCCGGCAGGCGCCTGAAGAGGGTTCCGGCCACCAACGCGAACGGGTGAGGAGAAAGCCATGCGCGGCAGCACCGACTGGAGCTGAAAAGACAGGGATGCGCTCGACGGCGCAGATGAATAGCCTTGAACCCTGAGCTACGGCTCAGTTGCGTTCGGCAACGAGGACACCATGTCTGAGACCGGCACCAACGACGACGCGACCGATCGGCGGCTTCGGCTGCTCATCGGTCTCGTCGTCGTGCTGGGACTCGGCGTCGCCTCGGTCTGGGCGATGCAGAGCCTGCGCCATCCCGATCCCCGCCCGCCGGCGGCCCTGCTCGCGCTGCTCTGCGCCACGGTGGTCGTCGCCCAGCGCTGGCGGGTCTCGGTGCGGATCAAGTCCAGCCTGTTGGGCACCGCGTGGGACGAGGTCCCGGTGCTGGTCGGGCTGGCCCTGCTGCCGCCGCCGTGGGTGCTGCTCTGCGCGGTGACCGGGCAGGGCCTGCTGAAGATCGCGACGCGGTCCGGCGTACGCAAAACCGCCTTCGCCATGGCCAAGGAGACGCTCGCGGTGAGCGCCGCGGCGGCCGTCTTCCTCGCCTTCCGGATCCGCCCCGATCCGGACACCCCGTACGTGCCGGTGCTCGTGCTGGTCGCCGCCATGCTCGCCTTCGCCGTCACCGACCAGCTGGTCTTCCTGCCAATCGTGGCGACCGACACGGGCAGCAGCATCCGCCAGGCCGCCCGGCAGAACTGGACCGGCACCGTCATCGGTCACCTCGGCCAGTTCCTCGCCTGCCTGGTCGCGCTCTGGGTGCTCGCCACCGACGCGAACGTGCTGCTCCTGCTGGTCGTCCCACTCGTTGTGGCTTGCATGCACCTCTGGCAGTCGCGCACCACCCGGACGAGGCAGGAGCGCGAGTCCTGGCAACGCCTGGCCAAGGCCACCGACGAGCTCAACGCTGTCGACCTCACCCAGGTGCTGCACTCCGCGACCACCCGCGCGGCACAGATCTTCTCGGCGGCCGAGGCCGCGATCGACCTGACCGCCGGCGGGGCCGACCGGACGGTGCGGGCCACCGAGTCCCAGGTGCTCGCCGACAGCCCGCTGACCGGCGAGCCGGGCCGGGCCGGCGAGACCACAGTGGACCTGGTGGCGCACGACGGCGGGATGCGCGTCGGCGTGCTGCGGCTGCGCTTCGGCGGGACCGTCCGGCTCACCGAGGTCGAGCAGTACAAACTGCGTACCTTCGCCTCGGCCGTCTGCACCGCCATCCGCAACGCGCAGGCGTACGCCGAGCTCGCCCGCATCGCCGCGGAGAACGAGCATGCCGCGACGCACGATCCGCTGACCGGGCTGCCCAACCGCCGCCAGCTGTACGACCGGGCCGGCCGGCTGTTCACCGACACCGGCCAGGACGGCCTGGTGGCCTTGCTGCTCATCGACCTCAACCACTTCAAGGAGGTGAACGACACGCTCGGGCACGCGGCCGGCGACGACGTGCTGCGCGAGGTGGCCCGCCGGCTGCACGAGTCGGCCGAGCCCGGCGACCTGGTCGCCCGCCTCGGCGGCGACGAGTTCGCGGTGTTGCTCACCGGACTGCCGACCCCGGCCCTGGCCAGTCACCGGGCCGCCGCGATGCTGGGCGCGCTGGAGCCGAGCATCGAGGTCGAGGGCATGCGGATCACCGTGGAGGCGGCCGGCGGCATCGCGCTGGCGGCTGGCGCGGGCAGCGTCGAGGAGCTGATGCGCCGCGCCGACATCGCCATGTACCAGGCGAAACGCGCCGGTGAGCCGACCACCATCTACGCGCACGCCCGGGACACCGCCGACGTCGACCGGCTGATGCTCACCGGCGAGCTGCGCCGCGCGGTCAGCCGGCACGAGTTCACCGTGGACTTCCAGCCGATCGTGGACCTGGGCAGCGGTGAGGTCGTCTCGGCCGAGGCGATGGCCCGGTGGAAGCGCCCCGACCAGGGCGATCTCACGCCTGTGCAGTTCCTCGAGGCGGTGGAGCGCTCCGGGCAACTGCCGGCCTTCGTCGACGCGGTGCTGGAGCAGTCGCTGCTGGCCGTGCAGACCTGGCGGGAGGCCGGTTTCGATCTGCCGGTCGCGGTCAACGTGTCGCCGCGCAGCCTGCTCGACCCGAACTTCCCGGCCGCCGTGCTGGCCCGGCTGGAGCGGCACGACGTGTCACCCGGACGGCTGGTTCTGGAGCTCACCGAAACGCTCACGCTGAGCCAGATCGACGTGGTCGAGCGGACCCTGGCCGAGCTGCGCAACGCCGGGGTGCGACTGGCCGTGGACGACTTCGGCACCGGAGTCTCGTCGCTCTCCGTGCTCTCCCGCATCCCGGTGCACGAACTCAAGATCGACCGTGAGTTCGTGGCGGCGGTGGAGACGTCGGCGGAGGCCGCGGCGGTCGTCCGGACCACTGTCGACCTGGCCCGCAACCTGCACCTGACAGTGGTGGCCGAAGGCGTGGAGAGCGAGCCGCAGCGCCGGGCCCTGTGGGAGCTGGGGTGCCTGGCCGGGCAGGGCCGGCTGTTCGCCCGGCCGCTGTCCGCGGCACGGTTGCTCGGCACCCTGCAACGCGGATCCGGCGGCCGGCCCGGGGTGCTGGCGTCGGCGCTGCACGAGGCGGGCGCCGTGGTCCGGATGCCGGCCCGGCGGGCCAGCGGAACAGGAAGATCGTCTCTGCCACACTTGCCGGCGTGACGAAACCCGCCGGCGGACTGCTCGGGCGTGCCGACCGGGCGGCCGGCGGGCTCGCGGCCGATCTCGCGCTGTATCTGATCTCCGCGGTGTTCGCTCTGGTGACCGGACTGACCTCGACGCTGCTGCCGCATCGCGGCTGGGGGCTGATCGCCGCCTGGGGTTACCTGGCCGCCGCGCTCCTGGTGATCGTCCAGCTGGTGTTGCGGGGCCGCCCGCTCTCCGGTGATCGGATCCGGACCTGGCTGGCCTGGTCGACGTGGACCGCGGTGGCCCTGGTCCCGCTGGTCGTGGAGGCGGCGCAACGGGCCGGCGGGCGCACCGACCGTGCCCAGGAAGAGGTCCTGGTCGTCGAGGCGATGGGGAAGTCGCTGCTGGAGCACGGCACGCCGTATCTGAGCCGTGGCGGGATCGCCGCGCTTCCGCTGGACGAGCGGCTGCTGGGCTACCGCCCCTACCAGCCGGGCATGGCGGTGTTCGGGTTGCCACGCGCGCTCGCCGGTGATCATTGGTGTACGGACGCACGGATCTGGTTCGCGATCACCGCGGTGGTCGCGCTGGGCTCGGCGGTCGCGCTGCTGCGCCCTTTCCACCCCTTCCCGGTACGGGCCGTGCAGGCCGCCACCGTGCTGCCGGTGACCGCGTTGACGCTGGCCACCGGCGGTGACGACATCCCGGTGCTGGCGCTGTGCCTGCTGGCGCTGGCACTGGCCGCGACCGGACGGTTCGGCTGGTCCGGCGTCGCGGTGGGCGGCGCCGCAGCGCTCAAGCTCTTCGCCTTCCCGGTGGTCGCCGTGCTCGCCGTCCTCGCGCTGGTCGCCGGCCGGGGTGGCGGGTCCCTGCCGGTCACGGCGGTCGGCGGGCCGGCCCGCCGGTTCCTGCCGTTCGCGGCCGGGCTGCCGGTGCTGGCGCTGATGCCACCGCTGCTGGTGGACTCTGATTCGCTGATCGAGAACGTGCTGCGGTTCCCGCTCGGGCACGGGCTGGTGACCAGTCCCGCGCAGTCGCCGTTCCCGGGTCACCTCGTCGCACAGCACCTGCCGGGCGGCCGCGTCCTGGCCGCGGCGCTGCTTGCCGGCACCGCTCTGGTGATCGCGTGGCGCCTGCTGCGGCGACCGCCCCGGGACGCCCGGCACGCCGCGCTGTTCTGCGGATGGGGGCTGTTCGCGGCGATCCTGCTGATGCCGACCACGCGTTTCGGGTATCTCCTCTATCCGGTGGCATTCCTGGTCTGGGCTCCAGCGCTCAGGACCTCAGCGAGATCCGCGCCCGAAGCTTCTCAGCGATCCGCGCCCGGGGCTCCTGAACACCGCGCGCTCAGAAGTTCTTCGGGGTCCGCTCAGCAGACGCACAGGTTCTTCGGCCCCATCTCATGACATGGCCTTGTACCGTCAATGAGATGCAGATGACCTGTCCCAAGTGCCACGGCGAAATGCGGGTCTACGAGCGCAGCGGCGTCACGATCGATCAGTGCACCGAGTGCCGCGGCATCTTCCTGGACCGCGGCGAGCTGGAGAAGCTCTTCGCGGCCGAGGCCTCTTACAACCGTTCCGCGCCGGCGCCGGGCCCCGCCGCCCACACCCCGCCGCCTCCGCCACCGCCCGCCCCGCACGGTGGGCACGGATATGTTCCGCCGCCCCCGCCGCCGCCCGCCTACGGCGCCCCGGTGCACCACGCCCCGCCGGCGGCCCACTACCCGCCGCCGGTGCCGCACTACGGTCACCACGGGCACTACCGGGGGCACTACGGTCACCACGGGCACTACCGTCGCCGCAGCTTCCTGCACGACCTGTTCGACTGACCGGCTCGCGCTCCCGCCGTTGACGGCCTGCTTCGTCTGACGGCTCGCTCATTTGCTGACGACCCGCGGCACCCGTTCCGGTCCGATCTCCGATGACCGGGCGGGTGCCGTCGCGCCTCTACCCCTGCCGCTTCCGCCCGGTACCCGTCCCGGAGCGCACGAGTCCCGGCCCCTTCGGGCACATCCGGTCATCTGTGCCGCGACGCCCGGTTCCCTTGAGCCGGCACCCCTCCCGGCCGGCACGAGTCCCGACCGCTTCGGGCACACACCGTGCCCACCCGCGCGGCTGGCCGATCGATCGTCGAGATGCGCGGGGCGGGCGCCGGTGCGAGGCTGAGGAGATGTCCCTGCCGACGACACCCGAACTCGTCGACGCGCTCGACGCGGCCTACTCCGGTGTCACCGCGCTCGTGGCCGGGCTCGATGACGACGACCTGCTCCGGCCGTCGGGGTGTCTCGGCTGGAGTCGCGGGGATCTGCTCTTCCACCTGACCGGGGACGCCCAGCGGGCCCTCGTCGCGCTCGCCACCCCGAGCGGGTCGGCGCCGGACACGGATTTCGTCGGCTATTGGCGTACCCACTCGGGTTTCTCCGATCGCGAGGCCGAAGCCGCGCATGCCCGCTGGGTCCGCCGCAGCGCCGCGGCCTTCGACCGCCCAGGCGGAATCGTCCCGCTGTGGTCCGCCACCGCTCTCGCCGCCGTCCGAGCGGCCGCGGCAGCGGTCGCCCCGGAGCGGCGGGTGCCGACGCAGGGTCTCGTGCTCGCCCTCCCGGACTTTCTCGCCACCCTGATCACCGAGGCGGTCCTGCACCATCTGGACCTGATCGCCGGCTGGTCGGCAGCTCCACGGCCAGCCGATTCGGCGATGTCCGTGGCGCTGGCCACCATCGTCGGTCTACTCGGTGATACGCGACTGCCCGCGAATTGGGACGGGTGCGAGACATTACTGAAGTGCACCGGCCGGGCGGCCCTGACCGAGAGCGACCGGAGCAGTCTCGGGGCCGGGATGGCTCGGATACCTGTGTTCGGCACCGCCACCAGCGGCTACTGATGAATACCGAGGACCGCCCTGTCCAGCCACAGTGGCATTGATCACGCTCGGTGACCACAAATCGGAGTCATGCCGTCACTTTGAAGTGAGCTATTTCGATAGGTCTCTCTTTTCGTTCGCGTTACGAAGTCGATGGAATACGCAACGTCGCGGATCTTGGGTATTGTCACGTCGCCCCCTGTCGCGGCGAGCGGAGGAAGAACCGTGACCGAAACTGCTGATCGCGTGGCCAATCAGGCCCTGCGCAACGATCTGGAAGACGTCTACGGCCGGTACGAGGAATTACGCTCCGGAGTGGACGAACTGCAACGCAGCATCGCCACCATGCGGGTGAGCGCCGCGTCGCCGGACGGCGCCGTCCACGCCACCGTGAACGCCGACGGCGACCTGATCGGCCTGCGCCTCGACCAGCACGCCTGCCGCGAGTGGAACGTCGACACCCTGGCCCGCGTGATCGTCGAGACGGTCCAGCACGCGTCCGCCGGTAAGCACCGCCAGGTCGAGCACCTGGTCACCACGCACCGCCCGCCGGACGAGGCCGCCGCGGCCTGACCTCGCCCCGGCCGCCGGCGCCGATCTCGATGCCGGCGCCGAGCGCCAGGAGGGCTCGACGTTCGTCCACGCCGGGCGGGGGCCGCGGTCACCCGACCGCGACCCGGCGTGCCGACGACATCCACGCGACCTGCGGCGCCGACGGAAGCAAACACTCCGCGCCGCGCCGCGCAGAACTTCCGCGGCACGCACGGCTTCCGCGGCGTGCGGGAGTTCCGCGCGGCGAAGAACTCCCGCACGGCCGCGCAGGCCGTCGAGCCGAGCGGGCGGCGCCTAGATGGCCATGTCGACGAAGCGGGACAGGTGCAGCTGCGCCGCCACCGTGATCGTGTCGGTGGGACCGTTACGGTGCTTGGCGACGATGAAGTCCGCCTCACCGGCCCGCGGCGACTCCTTGTCGTAGTAGTCGTCGCGGTGCAACAGGATCACCACGTCGGCGTCCTGCTCGATGGAGTTGTGAACGGCGATGCCGTTGGCGACGAAGTTGTGGGCGCCGGCGACCGTGGCGTCATAGACCGTCTCCACGCCGTCGGGCTCGATGGCGACGACCTCATCCCAGGTGACATCGTTGGTCGCCAGCATCTCGAGCTCGCTGTCATCCAAGATTTTCGCGACCCGGGCGATGCGCTCCCTCGACGGGTTGCGCTCCGACAAGGTGCTCCCGCTGGACCGCGTGCCCATCGCCATCGCGAACTCCCGATGCGACATGCTGCGCTCGGCGAGGACGTCCCGGACACGTTCCCAGACGGCGCGCGGAATGGTGTCGACGTCGACGTTCGCCTTCGTGCCCTCCAACCGGAGGCGCAGCGCCTCGACCGCCTCACCGCGCTTGCCGTGCGCCCCGATCGCCCGGCAGAAAGCCAGTTGGTCGCCCACGTCGTAGATGTGCAGGTGGTAGCCGTCGCGGTAGCCGCTCCTGCGAACAGTCTTGATCCGGCTCTGAATCCCGAACCGCCAGAGCAGCCGTGCGACGTCGTCGACAAGCCGCCGGCTGGTCGACGCGTAGTACATCTGCCCCACCGGCCCGCTACGGTCTTCCGGCCCGACCCGGACGGGACCGTCGGTGGCCCATAGATGCCGCAGGAACAGGGCGATCTGCTCCTTCGGGAGAGAAAAGACCAGAGCGGGCACGAATTTCTCGTGGCTGCGCTTGCCGAACAGCCCAAGATCGTCAAGCCATGCCGCGATCGGGTTCCGCTCTCCGAGTGCGAGCCGATACGGAGCCGGGAGCTGGGAACTGGTACACCTCGCCGCCGGATGTTCGTCCCGGACCGCGGTGACTCCGAAGAACGCCGCCGCGGCGGTCACCGCCCCCAGATTCGCCTCGTCGATGCCGGCGTACCGGATCGGCTGCCGGGCGACCATCGACCCGTCGCCGATCAGGTGCGCAAGCAGCCTCACCTGCTGGTCGTCCCACTGCGTGACCTGTTCCGGCGCGCAGACGTGGCGTGGTGCGGCGATCCGGCTTCCCACCGACAGATCCCCGAGCGGCGTCCAGCCGTCGTAGGTGAGGAACGGGTGGTTGGCGGTCGCGCGGATCTCTCGGCCCGAGGCCAGCCGCATCCGGAACACCGGCTTCTCGCCGGTGCTGAACACATGGGTGAGATGCCGACGCACGTACTTCAGCCGCTCGTCGAGTGCCCACACCGGAACGTCCCGGGCGTTCGTCGCGAAGAGCTCGCCCATGGTGGTCTCAGCGCCGGTGTCCGCACGCAGTACCCGGGTGTCGGCCGTCAGACAGCCGGACTCGCGCAGGTCGGACAGCTGCGGGCGCTTGTCGGTGCGCTGCTCGGGGCCACGGTTCAGCTGGCTGACGCCGATCACCGGGCACTCGATCTCCTTGGCCAGCAGCTTCAGGCCCCGGGACAGCTCGGAGACCTCCTGCTGACGGCTCTCCGTCTTCTTCGGCGAGGACATCAGCTGGAGATAGTCGATGACCAGCATCTTCAGGTTGTGCCGCTGCTTGAGACGGCGAGCCTTGGCGCGGATCTCCATGAGGTTCATGTTCGGGGTGTCGTCGACGAAGATCGGGGCCTCGCTGATCTCGCCCATCCGGCGGGCCAGCTTGGTCCAGTCGTCGTCGGAGAGCTGGCCCGACCGGAGGGTGTGCAGCGGCACCCGCGCTTCCGCGGAGAGCAGCCGCATCACCATCTCGATTTTGCTCATCTCCAGGGAGAAGATGGCGCTGGCGCAGCCGTGCCGGATCGCCGCGTTGCGGGCGAAGTCCATGCTCGCGGTGGACTTCCCGAGACCGGGACGGCCCGCCACAATGATCAGCTGACCCGGGTGCAGGCCGTTGAGCAGCCGGTCCAGGTCGGCGAAGCCGGTCGGGACGCCGGACATCACGCCGCCGGCGGCGCCGACCGCCTCGATCTCGTCGAGCGTCGGCTGCAGCATGTCGCCGAGCGCCGCGAAGTCCTCGCTGACCCGTTTCTCGGTCACGTCGTAGATGGCCTGCTGGGCGAGGTCGACGATGTCGTCGACGTCACGGCCGCCGTTGCCGCCGGTGCCGTAGCCCAGCTGCACGATCTTGGTGCCGGCCTCGACCAGGCGGCGCAGGATCGCCCGCTCGGAGACGATCCGCGCGTAGTAGGAGGCGTTGGCCGCGGTGGGCACGCTCTCGATGAGCGTGTGCAGGTAGGGCACGCCGCCGACGCGCTGCAGATCGCCACTGTCGGCCAGGGCGGCGGCCACGGTCAGGGCGTCGGCCGGTTCACCCCGCCCGTAGAGGTCGAGGATGACGTCGTAGACGGTGGCGTGGATCGGCCGGTAGAAGTCGTTGGTCTTGAGGATCTCGACCACGTCGGCGATCGCGTCCTTGGACAGCAGCATGCCGCCCAGCACGCCCTGCTCGGCCGCGACGTCCTGCGGGGGCGCCTTGTCGAACTGGCCGCTGCTCGGCGCCTCGGAGCGGGCGAAACCGCCGCCCTGGTGTCCCCCGGAAGACTGAGATGGGGGACGCGGATCCGGCCTTGCGTCGTCGGTGATCGACACCGGGACATCCCCTCTCGATGATCATGCCGTCATCACGATCGAACAACCTTCGTCCGACTCGTTCGGCCGATCCCGCCCGGGATTCAGCAGAACCGGTCGATCAGAAGGCTGGACCACTGTACGAACCCGGTCGCCACCAGCCCAACTGATGTGGTGGACGAGTCTCTGGACAAGCTGTGGACAGGCCGCCGTCAGCCTGTGGGCAGCCCTGTGCACACCATGTGGACAACTCTTGGGGAAAGAGCCTCAGCAGCACTTTTCCAGCGCCTTCCTGTGGAAGGCAGAAAAGCTGATGGATCTGGGAAAATACCGGGAAGGGTGAGCAAGCCGTCGCTGTGAGGCGTTGCGGTTCCGTCTCCGGCACGTCACCCTTTTCAGGTGGACCAACGGGAGTGGGACTACGGTGCCCGCATGTCGCGCGACAGGCGCGCTGCGGATGCTTGGCCCACCCCGGAACCGGAGATCGACGAGTCCGAGCCGCGCTGGTCCGCGCTGACCGACACCGGCAGCATGACGCCCAGCCCCGAGGCCCTCACCTGGCAGCGCCGCGCGGACGCGTGGGCGCAGCAGAGCGAGACCGAGCCCTACCCGGGTGGCGGCGGCCAGGCCGTGGAGCCGGCGAACCGTTGGTCGGACGTGGCTTCCACCGGCCGTCCCGCCTTCCCGGCGGACGGCGTCGGCTGGCGCACCCAGACCTCGGAGTGGCGGGCCACCGGCGCGCGCTGGCGACAGACCACCGAGTGGCGCTCGACCACCGGCTCGCACGTCTGGCGCTCGACCACCGAGGCCTGGCAGGGCGACGACTCCGAGACGCCGGACCGCTCGGCCGGCCGGTCCGGCGACCGCACGACCATCGCCGGCACCGCCTGGCCGACGCCCGCGCTGGAGTCCGGCCGGGACAGCTCGTCCAGCTGGTCCCAGACCCCGTCCTGGCAGCGTGACCAGGACTCCGGCCGGGCCGCGACCACCCCTGTCGAGCAGACCTGGAGCACCAGCTCCGGCACGCCGTCCTGGCAGCAGCCGTCCGCGGCGGCCCCGTCCTGGCAGTCCGGCCAGACCCCGTCCTGGCAGCAGCCCGACCGGACACCGTCCTGGCAGCAGCCCTCCTCGCCGGCCCCGTCCTGGCAGCAGCGACCGGCCGATTCCTGGTCGTCGTCCGCGCCGGCCAGCGGCTCGTGGTCGGCGGAGAGCGGCGCCCCGTCGTCGTCCTGGGACACCGGCCGACGCTCCTCCCCCGGGGAGAACACCACAGACGTCACCGGCTGGGACCGTGCCGGCGGCCCCGGCTGGCAGACCGGGCCGCGCGGCGACGGCCAGCACTACGTCCGCGAGGACGACCGGGCCGCCTGGCGCCGCGCCGACGACGAGTGGTCCACCCGCCGCGGCCGCCGCAGAGCGCCCGAGCCCGACGTGCAGCCCTCCGGGGGCACCGGCTGGTCGGGCACCTCCGACGCGGACAACTGGGCCGGGCACACCGACACCGGCAACATCAACGTCGCGCCCGGCTCGCCGGCCCCCGACCCGGGTCCGCCGGCACCCTCCTGGGGCAGCCGGTCCGCCCGCCGGCAGTATGAGGCGGAGCAGCAGGGTTACGGCGAGGCGCCTCGCCGCGGCTACGCCGCGGACCAGAGTTCCGCCTACGGCGAGCGGGGCGGCCAGACCCCGATCCAGTACGGCGTACGCCCCGGCGCGTCCCGCCGCGCCGCCCCCGAGGAGCCCGCGGAGAGTCAGGCGCCCGCCGGTGGCCTGCCCGAGCGGCAGCGCGGCGACGGCAGGAGCTCCCGGCGGCCGCAGCGCTACAACGCCAACCCGACGAACTGGCGCGAGGACACCACCTCCTGGGAGTCGGAACCGGACACCAGCAACTGGACCCGCGACCCGGACACCGGGCAGTGGAGCCGTGCCGAGGACGACCCGCGCGTGCTGGCCTGGCGTGCCGAGGCGGCCCGTCGCGAGCAGCTGAAGAACGCCGGCGGGGAGTCGCCGGGCGAGGCGTCCGGCGCATCCGTCCGGGGTGGCCGGCGCGGTCGCCGCGAGGACGAGCCCACCGGCCCGGTCGGCGGCATGCCCGGTGGGCCGCCGCCGGACGACCCCGGCGCCCGCCCGCGCAGCGCGCTGCCCGCCCAGCGCAGTGCCATCCCGGCCCAGCGCAGCGCCATGCCCGCGCCGCGCAGCGCGATGCCCGCGTCCGGCGGTGGCGCGTGGTCGACCGGCTCGATGCCCGCGCCGGCCGACTCCCGTGGCTCGATGGCGGGCGGGGCTCCGTGGAACGGCGCGGACCAGCCCGAGCCGTCCGCGTCGGGGCGGTTCCGCACGGATCAGTACGAGTCGGGCCGGTACCCGACGCAGCGCAGCGGCCCCCCGGAGGGGTTCGGGAGCGGGCGGGGCGCCCCTGAGTCGTACACAAGCGAAGGCGGCGGACGGCGACGTGCGCCAGAGCCGGAACCAGAAGCCTGGTCCGGCCGTCCGGGCCGCCGGACGGGCGGCCCGGATGACTACCCCGCCGAGGGCTGGCGGCAGGGTCCGTTGCCGCCGCGGCAGAACCCGCCCCGTGAGCTTCCCGCCGGTCGTTCCGGCTGGCCGGAGCCCGATCACGCTCAGCGCGAGCTGCCGGCCGGGCGTTCGTCCTGGTCCGACGAGCGGGACTCCCGGCCGGACGGCCACGGCCAGGCCGGCTCCTGGTCGGACCGCGGGCCACGGCAGCCGGGCGGCTACGGTGCCGAGCCGGGCCGCGGCATGCGGCAGAGCGGTTACGGCGAACCGGAGGCGTGGCGCAACGGCTACGGCGCCGCGGAGGCGGAGCCGTTGCCGGATCGGGGCCCCCGATGGAACGGTTACGGCGAGCCCCAGCCGTGGCAGGAGCGTGGCTCCCGGCAGAACGGCTACGGCGCCGACCAGGGCGAGCGCCCGTCCTGGTCGGACAACCCCCGGGGGAACGGCGCCCGGGAGTTGCCGGCCGGGAGCTCCGGGCGCGAGCCGGCCTACGGCATGCGCGAGCTGCCCGCCGCGCCGCAGCGGCGTGACGAGGGCTATCGCGATCCCCGCGAGCCCGCCTACGGCGAGCCGCAACGCGAGCTTCCCGGTGGTCCCTCCTCCTGGGCCGGCCAGGAGACGCCGGATTACGAGGAGGAGCCGCAGAGGTACGGCGGAGCCCGCCGCCGCGACGACCGTGACGACCCGCCCTACGGGGGTGGCGGCGGCCGGCGTGGCCCCGGACCGTATGACGGCCCGTCCTGGACCGGTGGCGGCCAGGATTCCGGCGGCTACCGCCCGGGTCCCGCCCCGGACGGCTCGGGTTACCGCGGCGGTCCAACCGACCGCGGTTACCGCGCGAGCGCGGAAGGTGCGGCGCCGGTCTCCGGGCCGGCCTCCGGTGGCACCGCCGTGGCCACCGGCGCCCCGGTGCCCGGTGGTGACTGGCGCGCGGAGCTGACCGGCGGCGCCACGGCGAGTGCCGCCGCGCCGGTCTCCGGTTACCGCGCGAGCGCTGCGCCGGTCGGTGACTGGCGTGCCGACCTGACCGGCGGCCAGGCGCCCGGCACGGGTCCTGATGCCAATCAAACGCCCGGCGCTGCCACCGCCGTCGTGACGACCGCGGCGCCCGCCGCCGACTGGCGCGCCGAGTTGAACGGCACCGCGGCCGCGCCCACCTCGAGCGCCGCCGGTTACCGCTCGACCGCCGGCACGGACTGGCGGGCCGACATGGGCGGCGTCCAGGCCCCGGCCGCCGCCCCGGTCTCCGGCAGCACCGGATACCGCGTGACCACCGCCGCGGCGCCCGCCACCGACGACTGGCGACGGGACCTGGCCCGCGAGGCGGTGCCTGTCGACGGCGCGCCGCAGCGCTTCAGCACCTCCGATTTCCCGCCCTTTCGGCCCAGCGGCTCAGCCGCGGTCTCGGGAGGGGAGAACCTGGCGCTGAGCGCCACCTCGGTGATGTCGGCGCCGGTCGCCGCGCCGGGCGCGGCGCCGGAGGAGGACACCTCGTGGCCGCCGCGGCGCGGGGTGAGCAGCGCCCTGCTGGAGAACACCGGGTCGTACGAGCGCCGCCCGGTCAGCAACGGCCTGCTCTCCGGCCGGCAGAGCGACCTGCTCGACCCGGACGAGGAGGACGAGGAGGAATCGTCCAGCAGTCCGCTGGCCGCGGTCGGCTACACGGTCGTCTGGTACGGCGTGCCGGTGGTCCTCTTCGTCATCGGCATCTTCCTGCTGAACGGCGGGCAGCGGGCGCACGCCCTGCAGACGCTCGCGAACGCCGCGCCGGAGTTCGGCATCTCGCTGGCGCTGAGCATCATCGTGGCGTTCGGCCTGCGCTTCGCCACCACGGCCTGGAAGTCCGCGAGTGTCGGCCTGGCCGCGGCGGTCGTGGGCGGTGGGTTGGCCACGGTGCTGAGTTCCGCCATCACCGGCAACAGCCTCAGCTGACCGTCTCCCGCAGCCCAGGGCGCGCAGACGGCGGCGTGCGGGTCGACCTCCATGCGTCGGTCCAGATCAGCCGGCGGCCGACGGCGATCACACGCTGGATCGCAGCGGACGGCGCGGCCGGCAGGGACGCGGGACGGCGGGCGCGAGCCAGCCGGGGCCGTCGGCGGGCGGCGCGGGCCGGCAGCCGCTCTCGGGCGGCGCCGGGGTGGTGCTGATGCGACGCCTGGCGGTGGCGCGGGCGGTCGGCGGTCGGCGGTCGGCGGTCGGCGGTCGGCGGTCGGCGGGGGCAGTGAACACGAACGGCACGCCGGCCGGAGCCGGGCGTGCCGTTGTGCGTGCTGCCAGGACTTACTTGGCGGCGACCACGTTCACCGGGAACGTGGCGGTCACCTCGGGGTGCAGCTTGACCTGGACGTTGTACGAGCCCGTGGTCTTGATGTGACCCGGGAGCTCGAGACGGCGACGGTCCAGCGAGGGGCCGCCAGCGGTCTTGACCGCGTCCACGATCTCGGCCGGGGTGATCGAGCCGAACAGGCGGCCACCGTTGCCGGTGCGCGCGCTCAGCGTGACCTTGAGGCCGGAGAGCTGCTCCTTGACCTCGGTGGCCTGGCCCAGGTCCCGGATCTCGCGGGCCTCGCGGGCCCGCTTGATGACCGCGACCTGCTTCTCGGCGCCCTTGGTCCACTGGATGGCGAAGCCCTGCGGAAGCAGGTAGTTCCGGCCGTAGCCGTTCTTCACCTCGACGATGTCGCCGGGGGTGCCGAGACCCGACACCTCCTGAGTGAGGATGATCTTCATCTGGGTGACCCTCCTCAGCGCGCCGTCGCCGTGTACGGCAGGAGCGCCATCTCGCGGGCGTTCTTGACCGCGCGGGCGATCTGCCGCTGCTGCTGGGAGGTCACGCCGGTGACGCGGCGGGCACGGATCTTGCCGCGGTCGGAGATGAACTTCCGCAGCAGCGCGGTGTCCTTGTAGTCGATGTAGGTGATCCCGTCCTTGTCGAGCGGGTTCACCTTCTTCTTCGGCTTGCGAAGCGCAGCAGCCTTGGCCATTGCTCTTACTCCTGAACTCAAGATAAGCCCGAGGGCTTAGAAGGGAGGCTCGTCGTCGAACGAGGAGTTGTTACCCCCGCCGGAGCGGTTGTTGGAGGCCGGAGCCGCAGTCGCCCAGGGGTCGTCGAAGTCGTTGTTGCTCCGACCGCCGCCGCCCCCGCCGTTGAACTGCTGCCGGTTGCCGCCGCCACCACCGGAGGCGCCGAAACCACCCCCGCCGCCGGAGCGGCTCATCTTCTGCACCTTCGCCGTGGCGTAGCGCAGGGACGGGCCGATCTCGTCGACCTCGAGCTCGTAGACGGTGCGCTTCTCTCCCTCTTTGGTGTCGTACGTCCTCTGGCGCAGCCGGCCCTGCACGATCACCCGAGCACCGCGCTGCAGCGACTCGGAGACGTGCTCGGCGGCGTCACGCCAGATGCTGCACGCGAGGAAGAGTGGCTCGCCGTCTTTCCATTCGCCCGACTGCCGGTCCAGCGTCCGCGGGGTGGACGCGATGCGGAACGAGCAGACCGCCGCTCCCGATTGGGTGAAGCGCAGCTCAGGGTCGTTGGTCAGGTTGCCGACCACCGTGATTACGGTTTCTCCAGCCATGAAACTTCTCCTCGCCGCTCAAGTCGTTGACGCAAAGGGTCTCAGGACCCTCTGACAAAAACGTCTCAGCGGGTCTCGGGACGGATGACCTTGGTCCGCAGGATGGACTCGTTGAGCCGGAGCTGACGGTCCAGCTCGGCCACGGCCTCGGGCGTCGCCTGCAGGTCGACGACCGCGTAGATGCCCTCGGCCTTCTTGTTGATCTCGAACGAGAGCCGGCGACGGCCCCAGACGTCGAGCTTCTCCACCGAGCCTCCCGCGGTCCTGATCACGTTCAGGTACTGGTCGAGCGACGGGGCGACGGTGCGCTCCTCGAGCGAAGGGTCGAGGATCACCATGAGTTCGTAATGACGCAAGACATTCACCTCCTGTGGGCTATACGGCCACGGTCTTTCCGTGGCAGGAGGTCTTGTGCCGATCGCAGAAGAAAACCGTGGGAGACGACCCCGGCAGGGACCGCGCCCACGGCGAACAGTCCGCGAACCGAGCCAGCATACCCAGGTGAGGCGCGATGGCCCAAAACGAAGACCCCGACCGGGCGGGCGGGGTCTCGTGACGCAGAGCCGCGGGGCGTCCGGTCCGGTTCGTTGGGTGGGACCTGGGGAGGAACGACCACACCGATGAGGTGGACGCGGTCGCCCCGCGGAGCCTTCGAAGAAAAGCTTACGCCAGATTTGTCCTGGATGCACGTTGCGACACGATTGCCCGAATAGCCGCGGTCAGCACGCCGACCGCGCAGACCACAGCGGTCAAGCCGAGCAGGCCGATCGGCCGGCCGGTACGCATCGGCCGGATCGCGGCGACCGGCTCCGCGGCGGGGGCGGCCGCCGAGTCCTCGGACCGCGGCGCCGGGGCGGCGGCCGAGCCGGGCGCCACCGGGTCGGTGCCCGCCAGCACGGCGCCGGCCGCGGAGGCCAGGCCGGCGAGCGAAGCGCGGTCCGCCGGCAGCAGGGCTTTGCGCTCGCCGGGCGGCATGCCGGCGAAGGTGGGGTCGGCCGCTCCCGTCGTACGCGGAATCGGGCTCTTGATCTTTTGATCGGCGCCGCTCAGCGGCGTCGCGGGGTCGCCGGTGGTCCGCGTCCGCGCGGTCCGCCGCTCGCCGGCCGGCACCCGGAGCACCCGGGACGAGTCCGGCGCGCGGCGGTCCGGCCGGGTGCGCTGCGCCCCGCCGCCCGGCAGCGTCGAGCCGGCGGTCGACGCCTGCCCGGCCGCGCCCGCGACGATCGCCGGCAGCATGGCTACGCCGGAACCGCTCGGCTGCGGGTCGGCCAGCGACGCCGAGCCGGAGGGCACCGCGGTGATCATCACCGGCACCGGCGTCTCCGTGCCCGCGCAGTCCGGCGTGAGCAGCACCCGCGTGACGCCGCGGCGGAAGAGCACCTCGGCGGCGCCGTCCTCCGGGACCGTGCCCTTCGGCTTGCCGCCCAGCTCCAGGCGGGCGTCGTGGCCGGTGCGGTTGATCACGTGCAGGGTGCTGCCGGCCGGCACCGTCATCCGCTCGACGCTGGGCCGGGAGTCGCAGGACAGACCGAGCATCCCGCCGTCGAAGGTCACCCGCCGGTCACCCGGCTCGAGCTGGCCGGCGCTGGCCGTGCCGTTGGCGAGCAGCGGCACGCCGAAGATCAGGCCGCTGGCCGCCAGCGCCGCCATCCGGTATCGGAACTGCCGCGACATGCGTGTCTCCCCGCTTCGCCGCCGGCCGTGACCGGCAATCGGTCAAACGTGATCGATGGTGCTAACGACGCGGATCGGACACCGGTGACGCTCGCCGGAAAGTGTCGGAGGGGCGTCGTAGGCTCGTCCCATGCGCATCGGAGCCCATGTCGATTCCGCCGACCCGCTGGCCGAGGCCGCCGCCCGCGGCGCCGAGGTGGTGCAGTTCTTCCTGGCCGACCCGCAGTCCTACAAGAACCCGGTCCCGCGCGAGGACGTCGAGCGGCTGCGCGCCTCCGAGGTCGACGTCTTCATCCACGCGCCGTATCGGTTGAACGTCGCCTCGCCGAACAACCGCATCCGCATCCCCAGCCGCAAGCTGCTCATGACGCACGCCCGGGCCGCCGCCGAGGTCGGCGCGAAAGGCTTGATCGTGCACGGTGGCCACGTCGAGGGCGGGGATCTCGCGGCCGGCTTCGCGAACTGGCGGAAGGCCTTCGAGTACGCGGAGAACGACGGCGGGCTCCCGCTCCCGATCCTGATCGAGAACACCGCGGGCGGGGACAACGCGTGCGCCCGGCGCTTCGACAACCTGGCCCGGCTGTGGGACGCCGTCGGCGAGTTCGGGGCGGGCTTCTGCCTGGACACCTGTCACGCCTTCGCGGGCGGCGAGGATCTCGTCGGCATCGTCGACCGGGTCAAGGCGATAACCGGGCGAATCGACCTGATCCATGCGAACGACTCGAAGGGTGGATTCGACTCGGGCCAGGACCGGCACGACAACCTGGGGAATGGGAAGATCGACCCCGAGTTGGTGGTCGCCGCCATCCGCGCCTCCGGAGCCCCGGCCATTGTGGAGACTCCGGGCGGGGTGAAGGGACAGAGCGCCGACATCGCCCTGCTGCGCGAGCGGTCGGGCGCCTGACGTACTGGGCCGGGGAGGGTCATGACCGAGCAGCCGCAACCGCTCGCCAGTGACGGCGTGGATGCGCCGGCTCAGAAGGAGCCGGGGAGGAAGCGGCGGCTCGGGGTCTTCGGGTCCAAGCGGGCGGGCAACGAGGACGGCTCCTCCGCACCGGGCAAGTCGGGAAAGTCCGGTGCCGCCGAGGGCGCCGGGAAGAAAGTTGGCACGGTCGAGGCCGGGCGGACCGAAAGCGGTAAGGCCGGGGCCGTGGAGGCGGACAAGCCTGCTTCGGTGCGCAGCGGTTCGGACCTGACCGAGAAGGCGGCGTCCGGGGGCGAGCAGGCCGTTCCCGGACAAAAGGCCGTTTCAGCAGCGCCGGGTGACGGGATCGGGAAGGGTTCCGGCAACTCCGGCGCGGAGAAGGACGAGGCGGCCAAAGCCGACGCCGCCGGCAAGAGCGACGCGGCCGGCAAGAGCGACGCCGCCGGCAAGAGCGACGCGGGGGCCCCACCAGGGACGGAGTCTGCCGGGAGAACGAAGCGGAAGCGCAAGGAGCTGCCGGAGACACGGCCGCCGGGAGCGCCGATGGACCCCTGGACCGCGTTCGCGATCACCGAAGCGGAGAAGCCGCCCGGACGGATCCGGCGGGGCCTGCGGGCCTTCGGGCGAAGGCTCGTCCACGAGTACTCGCTGGCGGTGTACCTTTCCGCGATCTTCGCGGTCGGGCTGACCTGGCCGACTCTGCGGTATCCGCTGCACACGCTGCCGCAGGATCTCGCGGACCCGTCCCGCCAGGCCTGGCAGGTCGCCTGGCTGGGGCACGTGCTGCGCACCAATCCGGTCAAGCTCTGGCAGAGCAACGCCTACTTCCCGACCACCGACAGCCTTGCGTACGGCGACAGCCTGCTCGGATACGCCCCCGCCGGGCTCTTCGGCACCGGGCCGGAAGCGGCCGTGCTGCGGTACAACATCCTCTTCGTGCTGGCACACGCGCTGCTGCTGTTCGGCGCCTACGCCCTGGTCCGCCAGCTCGGCGCCCGCCCGACCGGAGCCGCGGTGGCGGCCGCCGCGTTCGCGTTCGCGCCCTGGCGCCTGGCTCAGGAAGGTCACCTCGACATCGTGTCGGCGGGCGCGATTCCGCTCGCCCTGGCGCTGCTGGCCCGGGGACACGGCTGGTCGATCCGGTACGGATTCCGGCCCGGTCACCGCAACGCCTGGTGGGCCGCGCTCGGCTGGCTGGTGGCGATCTGGCAGATCAGTCTGGGGTTCTCGCTCGGCGTCCCGTTCGCGTACGTGCTCGGGGCCATCGTGCTGTTCCTGCTGGTGGCCGTGCCGATCCGGCGGCTCCTGCAGTGGCGGCGGGAGAAGCGCCGCAAGGCCCGGCCGAGCAAGGCGGAAGCCGCCAAAACGGAGCCGGCCAAAACGGAGCCGGCCAAGACCGAGCCGGCCAAGACCGAGCCGGCCAAGACCGAGCCGGCCAAAACGGAGCCGGACGAAGCCGAGCCCGGT
Source organism: Actinoplanes siamensis (assembly GCF_016862395.1). GTDB lineage: Bacteria > Actinomycetota > Actinomycetes > Mycobacteriales > Micromonosporaceae > Actinoplanes > Actinoplanes siamensis. The sequence continues at coordinate 98,784 of NZ_BOMW01000052.1, forward strand.
AGAACCGAAGCGGCCAAAGCGCCGGCCGGCAAGACGGAGCCCGCTCAGAGCGCGCCGGACAAGGCTCAGATCAACAACGCTGAAGTAATCAAGCCGGAGCCCGGCAAAAAGGAAGAGCCGAACAAAAAGGAAGAGCCCAGCAAGAAGGAGGCGGCCGAGAAGCCCGCCGACAAGAAGGACGCGGCCGAGACGAAGGACACCGCCGAGAAGCAGGACACCGCCGGGGAAGCCGCGGGCAAGAAGAGTGACAAGCCCGAGAAGGCCGAGAAAGCCAAAAAGCCAGGAAAGCCCCGGAAGCCACGCCGGGAGAGCCGCGCGGTCCTCGGCTGGCCGCTCCTGCTCGCCGACTTCCTCGGCGTCCTCTTCCTGGCCGGCGTCGGCGCCATCCTCGCCATCCCGTACCTGCGGGTGCCCGACTCGCCCACCCGCGGCACCGAGATCGACTTCTTCTCCCCGCCGCTGCAGAGCCTGCTGATCGGCCCGGCCGAGTCGCGCATCTGGGGGGCCGCGCACGCCACCCCGCGCGCCTCGCTCGGCTGGGCCGCCGAGATGTCCCTGCTCCCCGGCTTCATGCTGTACGCGCTCGCGCTTGCCGGCCTGCTCTTCTCGATCTGGCGCTGGCGGCAGCGCCTGTTCCTGATCCTGGGCCTGGCCGTCGCCGTGATCCTCACCCTGGGCACCACGTTCTTCGACGGCCGCTGGACCTACCTGCCGCTCTTCGGACATCTGCCGGCCTCGTTCGACCAGCGCGTCCCGGGCCGCCTGATGCTCTGGACGACTCTGCTGCTGGCGATCCTGGCGGCCGGCGCCGTCGACGAGTTCGTCCGGCGCGCCGAACAGTTCGCCGCCCAGCGCACGCCACCCTGGCCGGGCCCGTGGCTGCGCCTGGCCACCCTGCTGCCGCTGCTGCTGGTGCTCCTGGAGGGCTGGAACGCGACGGCCCACCCGGTGACGCCGATCCAGCCGGCCGCGCTGCGCACCGTGGGCGGCCCGATGCTGGTGCTGCCAACCGATCCGCTCAGCGATCAGACCGTGCAGCTCTGGACCACCTCGCGCTACCAGCAGGTGACCAACGGCGGGGGCAACGTCGCCGTGGCGCGTCAGGCCGAGATGCGCCAGAAGGTGACCTCGTTCCCGGACGTCACGAGCATCGAGTACCTGCGCTCGCTCGGCGTGAACACCGTCCTGCTGATCCGGTCAGGGGTTGCGAACACGCCCTGGGAGCAGGCCGGCGACATGCCGGTGGACACGCTCGGCATCACCCGCGAGGACCTGACCGACGCGGTGGTGTTCCACCTGAACTGAGGCCCACCGCCGTACCGCCGAATCGGTGCCAACCGGCACCGAGGCGAACCGCGAGCGGGAAGCGAGCGGGAAGCGAGCGGGAAGCGAGCGGGAAGCGAGCGGGAAGCGAGCGGGAAGCGAGCGGGAAGCGAGCGGGGCACACCGGATGGTGTGCCCCGCCGCGTCTCAGATCTTCACGATCACCGGCTCGTCCGGCGGCGCCCCCACAGTGCCCGGCGTCGGCCGGCCGACGCCGAACGACCACCGCAGCCGCTGCACCCACCCGGCGTCCGGGCCGGACAGCGGGCCCGCGTCCGGGTCCTCGCCGCCGTAGCTGCGCCGGACCACGTCCAGTTCGGGCCGCCAGATCTCCCGCACCACCAGCCCGCACAGCACCGCCACGGTGATCAGCCGCAGGCTGGACGCCAGCACGAAGGTGCCCTCCGGGATCACCGGCTTGCCGCCCGCGCCGATCAGCTCGGCGTAGAACGCGGCGAAGTACCCGATCTCGGCGACCGTCCAGGCGATCACCGCGCCCCACTTGGGCCGGGCCAGCACGATCAGCGGCAGCAGCCAGAGCACGTACTGCTGGGACCAGACCTTGCTGGAGATCAGGAAGAACGCCACGACCAGGAACGCGAGCTGGCCCAGACGCGGCGGCTTCGGCGCGAGCAGGCCCAGCCCCACCAGGAACAGGCAGCCCAGGCCGAAGAGCGCGTACGTCACGTAGTTGAGCGTCGGGATGTGGTCGCTGAGCCACTGGAACGGCCCCTGGTCACCGGCCGCGCCGCTCTTCCACTTGCCGTCCAGGTACCGCCCGATGTACCACAGCGTGCCCCAGTCGACCGGCCGCGTCGAGTTCAGCCGGAAGAACCTGAGCCAGGCCTCGTGGTGCCAGAACCAGACCGGGAAGTTGACCACCGCCCAGGTGATCGTGGTGCCCAGCGCGGCGCTCACCCACGGCCGGATCCGGCCGGAGCGCAACGCCAGCACCAGCAGTGGGCCGAGGATGAAAAGCGGCCACAGTTTGGCCGCCGCGCCGAGCCCCAGAAACACCCCGGCCCAGACCGGCCGGCGGCGCACCCACAGGTAGAGCCCGACCGCGGCGAAACCGATGGCCAGGAAGTCCCAGTTGACCGTCGCGGTGACCAGCAGGACCGGCGAGAGCGCGAAGATCGCCGCGTCCCAGGGGCGCCGGCGGCGCAGGGCCAGGATCACCGCGGCGGTGGCGACCGCAAGCAGCGAGAGCACCAGCGCGTTGGCGTTGTAGAACCAGGTGCCCTGGTTGATGCTCGGATCCTGCTTGGTGCCCCACCAGTGCACGGGCAGGCCGAGCGCGCCCATGAAGTAGCCGGTGACGACCGGGTACTCCACCTCGTGGTCGACGTAGGGCACCGCGCCGTCGTTGAGCCCCTCGGCGTAGTACAGGGCCAGCACGTCGGTGTAGCAGAACCGGGTGTACTGCACGTTCTTCTGCCAGTCGCCGCTCATGCAGGGCGACTTCTGTACCCAGGAGAGCGCCAGGATCAGGCAGGTGAGGGCCAGGACGAGCCGCGGGGCGGTCCAGAACCGGTTGGGCCGGGCGTCTGGGCGGGTCGCGTGCGAGCCGAGCGGCCCGCCGATGAATTGCGACAGTCCCCGCACGAAGCCGTCCGAGGTCGCGCTCGGGACGTCGGGCCGGTCGGTGGACGGTTGCGCGCTCATGTCTTGGCATCATGCCGCATGAACCTCGAAGATCGGACGCCACCCGTACGCGGCACACCGATCGAAACCGGATGAAAAGACGGCGCCCACCCTCGATGAGGTGGGCGCCGTCCTGGCCGGGTCGGGATCAGCCGTCGGTGCCGCCGGTCGCGCCCTGAGTGGTCGAACCGTTGTTCTGGTTCGTACCGCCGGTGTTGCCGTTGTTGTTCCCGCCGTTGTTGCCGGGGCCGCCGTTGTTGTTGCCAGGACCGCCGTTGTTGCCCGGGCCGCCGTTGTTGTTCCCGCCGCCGTTGTTGTTGCCAGGACCGCCGTTGTTGCCCGGGCCGCCGTTGT
>NZ_BOMW01000053.1 GCF_016862395.1 Actinoplanes siamensis
CTGTTCGGTGACGCACCCCGCTCCAGGTGCCCGCCGTTGTCGCGGCGGGGGCGGGGCGCGGGCACGGGGCCGGACCGCGCCCGTGCCACCGCGCGCCGGATAGGCTGGCAGGGAGCAGACCGGAGGGAGACGAGATGCACCCCGCGCCCCAGGTGCCCCCGCCGCCCGGTTACTACGCCGGGCTCCCGCCCCGTCCGGTCTACCGCGAGCCGCACCCGATCGGGGTCGGCCCGGTGCTCAGTGGCCTCGCCGCTGGCGCTCTCTGGCTGCTGCTGTTCGGCAGCCTCGGTCACGACCTCGCGTCGTACGCGTGGTGGACCATCCTCGCCGCGGCCGCCGCCTGGCTGGTCGCGCTGGTCCTGACCCTGGTCGGGGACCGCGGGGTGGCGCTCGGGGTGGCCTGCGCGACCGGGCTGGGCCTGTCGGTCGCGCTGGGCCTCGTGGCGTACCGCTGGGTGGAGACGTTCAACTTCCCGCTGTGGTGAAAGGTCTCGATCCCGCTCCTTCCGGCGTCGCCCCGAACGGCCTTGATCGTTCTCTGGGTGGACTCTTGACGAACGCCTCGCCGCTGGGCACGCTCGGCACCATGGCCCCCACATCGCAGCGTCTCGACGCGGACCGCTGCCGTCGCCGTCTGGAACTGCTGGCGGCTCTGGCCCACGCCAAATCGGTGCGTGAGTCGGCGCCTCCGCAGCGTGCGCGTGACCTGCGCCTGCGTGAGCTGATCGCCACCCGCCGCCGTACCACGAACTGATCTCGTTGCGAGAAAGGGCGTGGCGCGTCGCGCCCGCCGCCCCACCCGCTACCGTCAGGCGCTGAGGATAAGAACCGCGTTGGGGGAATCGTGTCGATTTTCGCTGCCGCTGTCGCCCGGGGCAAGACCGGGTGGACTGCGTCCGAGCTGGACCTCTCGGGCCTGGCCGACATCGACGAGGTGGTGGATGCGCTCCGGGATGCCGAGCCGGACGCCGGGCTGGCGCTGTTGTTCGTCGAGAGCGACGACGAGTACCTCGCGATCCTTCGCCTGGACGAGGGCGAGGATCTGCGGGTCTTCGGGTCGGACTCGGCGTTCGCCGAGGAGTCGCGGATCGGGTCGGTGCTGCTCGGTGAGGTCGAGACGCCGGCCCTCGGAGTCGACGATCTGGCCGCTCGCGACGAGGACGAGGAGGAGCGGCCGGCCGCCGATCCGGACGCCGATCCGGTCGGTGACGCGGAGCTGCTGAACGATCTGGGGGTGCCCGCGCAGCGGCTGCTGGCCCTGTGCGGCATGGAGGGCATGCTGCCGTCCGACATCACCGCCGAGATCTGCCAGAAGATCGGGTGCGGCGACGAGATGGAGGAGCTGCGCGAGGCGTGATCCGTCGCGAGCGGCACGAGGTGTGGATGCGGCGGGCGCTGTCCGTCGCGTCATCCTCGCCCCGGGACGTGCCGGTCGGCGCGGTGGTGCTGGATCCGGACGGGGGCGAGCTGTCCGCCGCGGGCAACGAGCGGGAGCTGACCGGTGATCCGACCGCGCACGCCGAGATCCTGGCGTTGCGCCGGGCGGCCGCGGTCCGCGGCGAGTGGCGGCTGGACGGCTGCACCCTGGTGGTCACCTTGGAACCGTGCACGATGTGCGCGGGCGCCCTGGTGCTGGCCCGGGTGGGCACGCTGGTGTTCGGCGCGTGGGAGCCGAAGACCGGTGCCGTGGGGTCGCTCTGGGACACCGTCCGGGATCCGCGGCTGAACCATCGGGCCGAGGTCTACGGGGGTGTTCTGGAGGCGGAGTGCGCCCGGTTGATGCGCGGCTTCTTCCGCTGACGCGATCCCGGCTCCGAGTGGGCCGCGGCCGGCGCCGGCATCAGCCGGCGCCGGCCGGGCGCGGGCGTCCGCCCGGCGCCGGTGTTGCGCGTCAGGCGTCCGCGATGATCGTGTCGAGGCCGATTTTGACCATGTTGCTGAAGCCCTGCTCGCGCTGCGCCGACTCCATCGCCTCGCCACGCTTGATGTGATCGCTCACGGTCAGGATGGTCAGGGCCTTGGCGCCGTAGCGCGCCGCGACGGTGTAGATCGCGGCGGACTCCATCTCGACCGCCAGCACCCCGTAGAGAGCCAGCGCGTCGTACAGGTCGGGCCGGTCGGTGTAGAACGCGTCCGCGGCCAGGATCGGGCCCACCCGCATCGGGACACCCTGCGCCGCGGCGGTGTCCACGGCGGTGCGGAGCAGGCCGAAGTCGGCCACCGGGGCGTAGTCGATCAGGCCGTCGAAGCGCGCCCGGTTCATGTTCGAGTCGGTCGCCGAGCCGATCGCGGCGACCACGTCACCCAGATTCAGATCCAGCGCCAGGGCGCCGCACGAGCCGATCCGGATGACCGACCTCACCCCGTACTCGTTGATCAGCTCGTGGGTGTAGATGGAGGCCGACGGCATGCCCATGCCGGAGCCCTGCACCGAGACCCGCTGCCCCCGCCAAGTGCCGGTGAATCCGAGCATTCCGCGGACCTGGGTGTAGCAGACCGCGTCCTCCAGGAACGTCTCTGCGATCCACTTGGCCCGCATCGGGTCGCCGGGCAGCAGCACCCGCTCGGCGATCTCTCCCGGCTTGGCGCCGATGTGCACGCTCATGCACTCTCTCCGTCTCGTTCGATTCCTTCCGCAGATACTGCCAGGTCAGCGGTACCGCGGGCGGTTACGGGGCACCCGGCGACAGGCGCCTGGAGGCGTCCGGTAACGTACTTCCCGGTGGTGTGTCCGAGTGGCCTAAGGAGCACGCCTCGAAAGCGTGTGAGGGTTTACGCCCTCCGCGGGTTCAAATCCCGCCGCCACCGCCAGCAGAGCCCGATCCGCGAGGATCGGGCTCTCTTGTTTTCTGCTGTCACTTGCGTCACTCTGTGTGCCCCGATTCCGGATCGCTCGGTCGTACCGGGCGCGCCTGGTACGACCGGGCGTTATGCATGATCAGCGGCGGATGTGTTGCCGGAAGATGTCGTCGCACGTCAACGCGATGAATCACGTTCAGTAGTGAATCATGGACAGCCCAGTGACATGGGGTGTCGCGCAAGTCACGCAACCCAAATACACCGGATCAGACAATGTGGTTCCGACCGGGCGGTGAGAAACATTCACAGAAACACCCCAAGGCAGGTTCGTCGATGCCTGTCGTAGATTTGACACGTGAGAGTTGAGCATCACTGGTGGAATGGCGACGTCCGGCTCCAGCGCCGCGACGTCTACGTCCGCACCGACGGCAGCACCTGGGAGGTCGAGGCCCAGTTGGGCGGACCCGAGGGTAAGTCGAAGGTGCAGCAGTGTCCCGGCCGGGCTTCAGCGATGATCCTGGCCGACGCGTGGCGCGGTCCACGCTGGCGGTGGCGCGAGCTCTGAGGAGCGCCAGGAGCCCGGGCTGCGCCGTTGTTGCTTGACTGTTCCGGCCAGCCTTCGTGAAACGGACCGGACCCCGCCGGGGGTCCGGTCCGTTCTTGTCTATGGGCAGGCCAGCCGTCAGCAGCTCACCCTGCCCGCTTCACCACCGGTGTCAAGCCGGTCTGCGACGGACCTTCAGTCCGATGTGCGCGAAAATTCGCGATCTACGCTGCAAGTCCGTCGAACCCGGTAGAAAGCGATAACCATGCGGGCCTCCATCACCGAGCACCGGCCTGACGTCGCCGTGCTGCATCTCAAGGGCGAGCTCGACGCGGACACCGCCGAGGAGCTGCGCGTCGTGTTCACCGGGCTGCTGGATCGACCGGTACCCCGGATCGTGGTGGACCTGACCGAGCTCAAATTCTGTGACTCGATCGGGCTGAGCACCTTCATCATCAGCAAGGAGGTGATCGCGGCGCGGGGCGGCTGGCTCAGCTTCGCGGCGGCGAACCCGTTCCTCACCAGACTGCTGGTGACGGTCGGGCTGAGCCGGTACTTCGCGATCTTCCCGGAAGTGGACGACGCGATCGCCGCCGGCCAGCTGTAAAGGTCGCGGCCGCCGCCGGTCGCGGTCCGCGGGAATCCCGGCGGTGCGACACGAGCCAGTCGGCGAAGACGACGAGAGCCGGCCCGATCGGGGCCGGCCCTCGCCTGCACTGTTTTCGTGCGGGAGCATACGAGACGCGACGGACGCCTCACGCAGTGGCATCCCTAGTCGCGGGGCGGGCCGCCGTCGTACCCCAGATCTGTTACGGCGCGGCGAGAACGGCGTTGCGGGCCGGCGTGATGGTCGAGGAGCGCGGCCCGGGGCGGGCCGGCGTGATGGTTGAGGAGCGCGGCCCGGGGCGGGCCGGCGTGATGGTCGAGGAGCGCGGCCCGGGGCGGGTCGGCATCTGCCGACACATCAGGGCCTCAACCGAGACGCAGGAAGCGAGAAGGCCGGACCCGCTGGGTCCGGCCTTTCCTGTTTCCGCTGGTGAAGCTGGCGGAGGATACGAGATTCGAACTCGTGAGGGTGTGAACCCAACACGCTTTCCAAGCGTGCGCCCTAGGCCTCTAGGCGAATCCTCCGTGCGCCAGGATACATACGTCCCGGCAGGGTTCCGCACGGGAGGGGTGGCCGGGCGATCCGGGCACGTGCCGGGTAGGCTGTCGGTCAGCCCCTCGTGCGGCGTCATCCTGTGAACCTCCCCAGGGCCGGAAGGCAGCAAGGATAAGCGGGCTCTGGCGGGTGCACGAGGGGTCCTTCATGTCTCCTGAAGCCGGCGCTCGTCCTGCCGATCACCCCGGTGCGAGGCGTGGCCCGACCCGCCTGGCCCGGTTGGGGCATGTCGTTTGTTCTTGTCACACCCCCGACGGAGAATGGCGCGGTCGTTCAGGAGGTGGCAGGAGTGGCTCTCGCCCTCTACCGGAAATACCGACCCCGTACGTTCGCCGAGGTCATCGGTCAGGAGCACGTGACCGAGCCGCTGTCGCAGGCACTGCGCACCGGCCGGCTCAACCACGCCTATCTGTTCTCCGGGCCCCGTGGCTGCGGCAAGACGTCCAGCGCGCGCATCCTGGCCCGCTCGCTCAACTGTGAGCAGGGCCCCACGCCGGAGCCGTGCGGCGTCTGCGCCTCCTGCAAGTCGTTGGCCAACGACGGCGCCGGCTCGATCGACGTGATCGAGATCGACGCGGCCAGCCACGGTGGCGTCGACGATGCCCGTGAGCTGCGGGAGAAGGCGTTCTTCGCGCCGGCCAACAGCCGCTACAAGATCTACGTCATCGACGAGGCGCACATGGTCTCGTCGGCCGGCTTCAACGCGCTGCTCAAGCTCGTCGAGGAGCCGCCGGAGTACGTGAAGTTCATCTTCGCCACCACCGAGCCGGACAAGGTGCTCGGCACCATCCGCTCGCGCACCCACCACTACCCGTTCCGGCTGATCCCGCCCGCGGTGCTCCGGCCCTATCTGCAGCAGCTCACCGAGGCCGAGGGCATCCCGGTCGAGCCGGCGGTGTTCCCGCTGGTGGTCCGGGCCGGCGGGGGCAGCGCCCGGGACACGCTTTCGGTGCTCGACCAGCTGATCGCCGGCGCCGGCCCGCAAGGGGTCAGCTACTCGCGCGCGGTCGCCCTGCTCGGCGTGACCGACGCGGCCCTGATCGACGAGATGTGCGACGCCCTGGCCGACGGCGACGGCGCGGCCGCCTACCAGACCATCGACCGGGTCGCCGAGGCCGGCCACGACCCCCGGCGCTATGCCTCCGACCTGCTCGAGCGCCTCCGCGACCTGATCGTTTTGCAGCAGGTGCCGGACGCGGTCGCCAAGGGTCTGATCGACGGCGCGGCCGACCAGCTCGACGCGATGCGCGAGCAGGCGGCGCGGCTGGGCGCCGCGACGCTGTCCCGTTGCGCGGACATCGTGCACAACGGGCTGGTGGAGATGCGTGGGACGACCGCGCCGCGGCTGCTGCTGGAGCTGATCACCGCGCGGATGCTGCTGCCCGGGGCGGACGATTCGGCCGGGGCGTTGTTGCAGCGCCTGGAACGGTTGGAGCGGCGCGGGCCGATTGATTCCCCGGAGGTACGCGGGGAGGCCGCTGCTCCTTCCGCCGCTGCGCCGGTCACGGTCCCGGGTGGGGTCGTCCCGGCGGTCGCCGAGGGGGCCGGTGCGGGCAAGGCGGCGGCTCGTGCGGCGGCGCTGGCCGCCAGTCGCCGGACCAACGGCGGGCCGGTACGGCCGGTGTCCCCGGCTCCGGCGGAGGCTTCCCCGGAGCCGGTGTTGTCGCCGGCTCCGGCCGCTGTGCCTGTCGTTTCCGCGGCCGCGGATGCCGCTCCCTCCGCTGCCCCCGATGCGGTCGCGGCTCCTGAACCGGTATCGATCCCTGAGCCGATCCCGCCGGTTGTCGGGGGTGCTCCGGCTTCCCCGGGTGCGGCTGTTCCGCCGGCCGTGGCTGCGGAGCCCGCTTCGGGGTCCGTGTCGCCGGCTCCGGTTACGGCTGCCGGCGGGACCGCGCCGGGCGAGTCGGACTGGAACCGGATCGCCGACGGCGCCGGGCACTACGACGACGAGCCGCCGTGGGACGGGGATCCCCCGGAGGACCGCGAGCCGCCCGCCGCGCCGCGTCCCCGCGCGGACGACCGACCGCAGCGGATCCGCGCGGTGTGGCAGGCCTTCGGCCCGAAGCATCCGAAGATCCAGGCGATGCAGGACTCCGGCATCGGGATCCGCTCCATCGACGGCGACACGGTGGTCTTCGCCGCGCCCTCCCCGCGGTATGCGGAGCGGTTCCTCACCTACACCGACGTCATCACCACGGAGTTCGGCCGGGAGGTGGGTGGCCGCTGGCAGATCCGCTGCGAGATCGGCGAGGCCGCCGCCGCTGCCCCCGACGCCGGGCCGCGGGGTTCCGCCACCCGGGAGCAGGCGCCGTCCGCGGGCCGTGACCAGCCGGCCGGTCCTCGCGGGGCGGCCCCCTCGGCTAGGGCCGCGTCGTCCTCGGCCCCGTCGTCCTCGGCCCCGGCCTCCTCGGCCCCGGCCTCCTCGGCCCCGTCGTCCTCGGCCCCGGAGCGGAACACCGGCCGCACCGAGTCCCGCCCGTCCCGCACCCAACGGCCCCCGGCGTCGGACGCCGACGACGACTGGCCGGCGCCGGCCGGTCCGCCCCCGGACGATTCGTTGCCGCCGGAGCCGGACGACGATCCGTATGTTTCGGCGCCGCCGCATCGCCCCGGCCCGCCCACCGGCGGGCGCGGTGGTGGCATTGCCCGCCCGGCGGCTTCCGAGGGCGGTGACACCGGCTGGCCCGAGCCTGTCCGTCCTGGCGCGGCGGCTCCGAGGTCGGCGCCTCCTCCGGCGGACGACGACTGGCCCGAGCCGGTCAAGCCGGGTACCCGGGCGCCTGCTCGCGCCGCCGAGCCGCGACCAATCGCCGTATCTTCCGCTGCCGGGCCGGCGTCGGCGCGGGCTTCCGAGCCGCCCGCCGACCCGGCGCCGGCGACGAACCCGGATGTCCCCGCAGGCGCCGGGACCCGGGGCGGATCGGCATCCGGCAGCGGTCCGGCGCCGTCCGGCTCGGCCGCGGCGAGCGGTTCCCTCGTCTCCGACCCGGCGCCCGCCTCGGGTGTTCCCGGCACCGGGGCCGCCGGCCTGGGCGCTCCTGCCCCGGGGGCCGCCGGCCTGGGCGCCCTCGCCACGAGTGCTCCCGCCGCGGGTGTACCAGCCTCGGGCGCTCCCGGGACGGGGACTCCAGTCAGGGGCGCCCCTTCCCCGTCCGCTGCCGCGGCGGTTCCCGCCGCGGGCGGCCCAGCCCTGGGGGCGAGGCCGGCGGCTCCGGGGGCGCCGGCGCGTTCGGCGGCGATGGAGGCTGCCCGGGCGGCTGCGGCCCGCGGTGGCAACGCGTCGCCGAGCAGCGGACTGGCCGCCGCCCGCGCCGCCGCGGCCAATGCGCGCAACGCGACCGCGAGCCGTGCCGCGAACCAGGCCGCCGCTCAGGCGCCGGGTGGGCGGGCGGATAGTGCCGCGTTCTCCGACGGCACGCCGATCGGTGAGGCGCCTTACGACCCCGACTACGACGGTCCGCCCCCGGCCGGTGGCGGCTTCGATGGCTTCGACCCCGGCGACGAACCGCTGGACGAGGTGATCGACGAGAAGACGGCGCGTCAGAGCAGCGAGGAGCAGGCCTTCCAGCTTCTCCGGGACGCCTTCGGCGCCGAGAGGATCGGCGAGATGTAGCTCCGCAGTCGACGATCGCGGCGCGCCGTTCCGGCGGCGCGCCGCTGCTCGGCCCGCGCTGCCGTGGCATCCACCCCGCGAAGTCGGCCAGACCCACGCGGCTGGTCGCAAGAAACGCCTCGGACGACTTGCGCGACCCCGGGATGCCAGCCGCGTGGTCGCGGCTGGCGGTGAGGGGGTGGCTCGGTGAGCCTTGAGGGACTTGTGGGCGCCGACCGGGTGGTTGCGGCGGGCGGTGAGGGGTGGCCCTCGGCTGGCCGGCGAGGCCGGGGTGTGGACGCCGCCGGCGGGTCGGAGCGGGTGGGGAGCGCGCCGTGACGGTGGGCTGCCCGGAAAGAACGAGCACGGCGGCTACGCTGGCGGCGGTTGAAAAGGCGGCCGCCGGGTCATTGATGGCGGTTGTCCGGTAAGAGAGCGACTAACTCATGAGGAGCAAAGCGATGCGCCCCGGTGGACAGCCGAACATGCAGCAGCTGATGAAGCAGGCGCAGAAGATGCAGCAGCAGGTCGCCCAGGCGCAGGCCGAGCTGGCCGAGGCCGAGCTGACCGGGACCGCCGGCGGCGGGCTGGTGACCGTCACGGTGACCGGGCTGGGCGAGTTCAAGAGCGTCAAGATCGACCCCAAGGCGGTCGACGCGGACGATGTCGAGACGCTCGAGGATCTCGTGCTCGCCGCGATCCACAACGCCGCCGAGGCGCAGCGGGAACTGGCCGAGCAGAAGATGGGACCGGCGACCGGCGGCCTCTCCCTGCCGGGGTTCTGATCCCGTGTACGAAGGTGCCATCCAGGACCTGATCGATGAGCTGGGCCGGCTGCCGGGCGTCGGCCCGAAGTCGGCCCAGCGCATCGCGTTCCACGTCCTGGGCGCGGACCCGGCCGACGTCAACCGGCTGGCCACCGCGCTGCGCAAGGTGAAGGAACTGGTCCGCTTCTGCACCACCTGCTTCAACGTGGCCGAGTCCGATCAGTGCCGCGTCTGCCGCGACCCGCGCCGTACCAACGAGGTGCTCTGTGTGGTCGAGGAGCCCAAGGACGTCGTCGCCATCGAGCGGACCGGCGAGTTCCGGGGGAGGTACCACGTGCTCGGCGGGGCGATCAACCCGCTGGAGGGCGTCGGGCCGGACAACCTGAAGATCCGGGAGCTGCTGATGCGCCTGGGCACCGGGGAGGTCAAGGAGCTGATCCTGGCGACCGACCCGAACACCGAGGGCGAGGCCACCGCGACCTACCTGGCCCTGCTGGTGAAGCCGATGGGGATCGCGGTGACCCGGCTGGCGAGCGGCCTGCCGGTGGGTGGCGATCTGGAGTACGCCGACGAGATCACCCTGGGACGGGCGTTCGAGGGCCGCCGAGCGGTCTAGGAATTTACACGTCGTAACGCGGGCGTAACGCCGGGCAAGCTGATTGGCCCGGATTGGCTGCTTGCGGGCCCCTTACGCGGTACCTTCCGTTTGTTCGGCGTCAAGGTCACGGAGATATCACGAGGGAGACACGGAAGCGTCCGCGTAAGGTCGTCGAGCTTGACCCGGGCACCGCACTAGGTGAATGTTCCTCTCGATGGCGGCCACACCCGCCGTCGGGTGCCTTCGTGACCTCGGCCCGAACTGGGCCGGACGACGCGAGGGTCGGCACTCGAGGCATGCGATAACCGATCGGTTTACCGCTCGCACCGTGGGCCATCGTCTCCGGGCGGCGGAATGCTCCGTTTCCATGCCCGGGGGCCGTGGACTCCCGGCTGCGCGGTGGCCGGGAGAGGACCGGCGTACAGATGTCGCTTGGCCCAGAAGCGTCGGTCACCGACGACAAGTCGGCCCCGGACGCTGACGCGGCTGAGGTGCGGGGGCCCGCCGAGAAGGCGATCGCCGGCCGCTCGCTGAAGCAGATCGCGTGGCGCCGCCTGAAGCGGGACAAGGTGGCGGTCGGTGGAGCGGTCGTCGTCCTGTTCCTGATCGTGGTGGCAATCCTTGCCCCCCTGCTGACCAAGCTCTTCGGTCATCCTATCGATGAATATCACATCGATCAGATCGACCAGACGTTCGGTACCCCGATCAAGCCCTTCGGCGGGATCAGTTCCGACTTCCTCCTCGGCGTCGAGCCGACCTCCGGCCGGGACGTGTTCAGCCGGATCCTCTACGGTGCGCAGACCTCGCTCACCGTCGCCTTCCTCTCGGCGTTCGTCTCCACCATCCTCGGCGTCGTCTTCGGCGCCTCCGCGGGTTATCTCGGCGGCTGGGTCGACTCGGTGATCAGCCGGGTGATGGACTTCCTGCTCGCCTTCCCGCAGCTGCTCTTCTCGATCGCACTGGTCTCGGTGCTGCCGTACTCGTTCCTCGGCATGGACGGCCGTTGGTCGCGCATCGTGGTGCTGGTCGGGGTGATCGGCTTCTTCGGCTGGCCGTACATCGGCCGCATCGTCCGCGGGCAGACGCTGTCGCTGCGCGAGCGGGAGTTCGTCGAGGCGGCCCGCAGCATGGGCGCCCGGTCGCCGCGGATCCTCTTCCGCGAGCTGCTGCCGAACCTGGCGGCGCCGATCCTGGTCTACACCACGCTGATCATCCCGACGAACATCCTGACCGAAGCGGCGCTGAGCTTCCTCGGCGTCGGCATCCCGCCGCCCAACCCCTCGTGGGGCGGGATGCTGTCGGACGCTGTCGGCACCTACCAGATCAACCCCACATACATGATCATTCCAGGCGCAATGATCTTCATTACGGTGCTGGCCTTCAACCTCTTCGGTGACGGCCTGCGTGATGCGCTCGATCCGAAGGCCCGCTGATCCGCCTGGCGGCTGGAACATCGCATGTTTCGCGGACCCGTTCGGTTCCGCTGTTCGAGAGGTAGGAGTACAGGTGTCCAGGAAGACTAGGGCGATAGCGGCGGCCGGCGTCGCACTCGCGCTCGGCCTTACCACCGCCGCGTGCGGCGGTTCCAAGTCCGACAACAAGAGCGGCGGCTCGAACGGTGGCAAGTCCGCCTACAACGCCGCGATCACCGACGTGGTCAACCCGTCCACCGCCAAGGGCGGCACGCTCAACCTGTGGAGCGCCCAGGACGCCGACTTCTGGGACCCGGCCCGCGCCTACTACGCGTTCGTGTGGGACCTGAACCGGCTGTACACCCGCAAGCTGGTCGACTACGCCGCGTCCCCGGGCAAGTCCGGCCTGGAGCTGCAGCCCGACCTGGCGCAGGCGCTCCCGGAGATCAGCGCGGACAAGCTGACCTACACGTTCAAGCTGCGCAGCGGCATCAAGTTCGACGACGGATCCCCGATCACGTCGAAGGACATCAAGTACGGCATCGAGCGGGTCTGGGCGTCCGACGTCATCTCCGGCGGCCCCGTCTACCTGCCCACGCTGCTCGACCCGAAGGGCGAGTACAAGGGCCCGTACAAGGACACCGACCCGAACAAGCTGGGTCTCAAGTCGGTGACCACCCCGGACGACTCGACGATCACCTTCAAGCTGGAGAAGCCGTCGTCCGACTTCCTCTACCTGCTGGCCATGCCGGGCTCCGGCCCGGTGCCGCAGAAGCGGGACACCGGCGCGCAGTACACCACCTCGCCGGCCGCCTCCGGCCCGTACATGTTCAAGCCGGGCAGCATCCAGCCGGGCAAGGGCGCGACGTTCGTCCGTAACCCCAACTGGGACCAGGCGACCGACCCGATCCGCAAGGCGCTGCCGGACCAGATCAACTTCACGGTCACGACGAACGCCGAGGACATGGACAGCCGCCTCGAGGCCGGCACCATCGACCTCGACGCCCAGCAGACCGGCGTGCAGGCCGCCGCTCGTACCAAGATCCTCCAGGACCCGAACCTGAAGGCGAACGCGGACACCCCGACCACCGGCTTCCTCCGGTACGCGGGTCTGGCCACCTCCGTCGCGCCGCTGGACAACATCGAGTGCCGCAAGGCGGTCATCTACGCCGCCGACCCGACCTCGCTGCAGGCCGCGCGTGGTGGCCCGATCGCGGGTGGCGACATCGGCACCAGCATGCTGCCGCCGAACATCGCGGGCTCGGACACCAAGTACGACCCGTTCAACCGCCTCCAGGGCAAGCCGCAGCTGGAAGAGGCCAAGAAGGCCCTCGCCGCCTGTGGCAAGCCGACCGGCTTCGACGTCACCATCGCGGTGCGCAACAACAAGCCGGCCGAGGTCAAGTCCGCCGAGGCCCTGCAGGCCGCGCTCAAGCCGGCCGGCATCAACGCCAAGATCGAGCAGTACGACGGCGCGCAGCAGGCCTCCATCACCGGCTCGCCGGACAACGTGAAGGCCAAGGGCTACGGCATCATGATCGCCGGCTGGGGCGCGGACTACCCGACCGGCGCCGGCTATATGCAGCCGCTGGCGGACAGCCGCTTCATCCCGGAGAACGGCAACTACAACCTGTCGGAGATCAAGAACCCGGCGATCGACGCCCTCTTCGACCAGGCGCAGCTGGAGACCGACCCGGCCAAGGCCGCCGAGATCTACAACCAGATCAACCACAAGATCATGGAGGGCGCGTACTACCTGCCGTTCGTGGTCGACAAGGCGCTCAACTACCGCAACCCGCGGCTCACGAACGCCTACATCCACCAGGCCTTCGGCATGATCGACTTCCAGGCCCTCGGCGTCAGCGACGGCAAGTGACAAAGGTCGTCGGTTCCTGACCGAGACGAGTAATTCGAAGGGTTGGTGAAGGCCGCCCGCGGCGGGCGGGCACCGGTTCTCGCAACCGGTGCCCGCCCGTCCTTCGGCCGAACGTCGTGCTGGCTTACCTCATTCGGCGGCTGATCAACGCCGTCATCACGCTGCTCGTGGTCACGCTCGTGACCTTCGGCATCTTCTTCATGGTTCCGAAGATCACCGGCAGCGATCCGGCGCTGCTCTACATCGGCAAGACCGCCGATGCCGCGTCGATCGAGGGCATCCGGGTCAAGATGGGTCTCAACGACCCGGTGCTGGTTCAGTACGGCAAGTTCCTCCAGGGTCTGGTGGCCGGCCGGGACTACGCCAACGGCCCGGACGTGACGCACTGCCCCGCCCCCTGCCTGGGCTACTCGTTCAAGACCGAGCAGGAGGTGACCCCGCTGCTGCTGAGCGACCTGCCGGTGACGCTGTCCCTGGCGATCGGCGCGGCGGTTCTCTGGCTCATCATGGGTGTCTCCACCGGTGTCATCTCGGCGCTGCGAAGAGGCAGCATCGTGGACCGGGCGGTGATGACCGGCGCGCTGGCCGGCGTGTCGCTGCCGGTCTACTTCACCGGTCTGCTCTCCTCGGCGATCTTCGTCTACTGGCTCGGCTGGTTGCCGCCCAGCAACTACGTGCCGTTCCTGGAGAGTCCGGCGGAGTGGTTCGTCCAGATGCTGTTGCCCTGGATCACGCTGGCCTTCCTCTTCGCGGCCACCTACGCCCGCCTCACCCGGGCCAACATGCTGGAGACGCTGGGCGAGGACTACATTCGTACGGCCCGGGCCAAGGGTCTGGGCGAGCGGACCGTCATCGGCAAGCACGCGCTGCGCTCCGGCCTGACCCCGATCGTCACGATCTTCGGTCTGGACCTGGGCGCGCTGCTCGGCGGCGCGGTCCTCACCGAGAACGTGTTCAACCTGCGCGGCCTGGGCTACCAGGCGCTCCAGGCGATCCGCGGCAACGACCTGCCGGTGATCCTGGGCGTCACCCTGATCGCCGCGTTCTTCATCGTCATCGCCAACCTGATCGTCGACCTGGTGTACGGCGTCATCGACCCGCGCGTGCGGCTGGGCTGAGGGGAGAGGGAATGTCACGCCCATTCCTCGAGGTCAAGGATCTCACCGTCCGTTTCGAGACGGACGACGGCATCGTCCAGGCGGTCACCGAGTCGAACTTCAGCCTGGAGGCCGGCAAGACGCTCGGCATCGTCGGCGAGTCCGGCTCCGGCAAGAGCGTCACCTCGCTGGCCATCCTCGGCCTGCACCGCACCCGCAGCAATGCCAAGGTCAGCGGCGAGATCTGGCTCGACGACCAGGAGCTGGTCACCGCGACCAACGACGACGTGCGGGCGCTGCGCGGCGGCAAGATGGCGATGATCTTCCAGGACCCGCTGAGCGCGATGCACCCGTACTTCACGGTCGGCGCGCAGATCGTCGAGGCGTACCGGGTGCACCACCCCGGGGTCAACAAGAAGGTCGCCCGGGAGCGGGCCATCGACATGCTGGCCCGGGTCGGCATCCCGCAGCCGGCGCGCCGGTTCAACGACTACGCGCACCAGTTCTCCGGTGGTATGCGGCAGCGCGCGATGATCGCGATGGCACTGGTCAACGACCCGAAGCTGCTGATCGCCGACGAGCCGACCACCGCCCTGGACGTGACCGTCCAGGCGCAGATCCTGGACCTGATCCGTGACCTGCAGGAGGAGTTCGGCTCCGCGGTCATCATGATTACCCACGACCTGGGTGTGGTGGCCGAGCTGGCCGACGACGTCGTGGTGATGTACGGCGGCAAGATCATTGAGCGGGGTCCGGCGGTCGACCTCTTCCAGCGGCCGCAGCACCCGTACACCTGGGGTCTGCTCGGCTCGATGCCGCGCCTGGACCGCGACGTGCGGGACCGGCTCACCCCGGTCAAGGGCTCGCCGCCGAGCCTGATCAACCTTCCGTCGGGCTGCGCCTTCCACCCGCGCTGCCCGTACGCGGGGCGCAACGGCGACCGGTCCTTCACCGAGACGCCGGTGCTCGGCGGTGGGGTGCACGCTGTCGCGTGCCACCTGCCCGCCGAGGAGCGCACCCGGTTGTTCCAGGAAGAAGTAGCACCGAACCTCTGAGCGGGGAAGTGAGAGAACCATGAGCGAGAACCTGCTCGAGGTGACCGGGCTGCAGAAGCACTTCCCGATCACGAAGGGGCTGTTCAAGCGGCAGGTCGGCGCGGTCCGCGCGGTGGACGGCATCGACCTGAACGTGCAGGCCGGCGAGACGCTGGGCCTGGTCGGCGAGTCCGGCTGCGGCAAGTCGACGGCCGGCCGGCTCTTCACCCGGATCCTGGAACCGACCGGCGGCAAGATCGTCTTCGAGGGCGAGGACATCAGCCGCAAGTCGGTGACCCAGATGCGGCCGCTGCGCCGCGACGTCCAGATGATCTTCCAGGACCCGTACTCGTCGCTGAACCCGCGGCACACGGTCGGCTCGATCATCTCGGCGCCGCTGCAGATCCAGAACATCCCGACCCCGCAGGGCCTCAAGAAGGCCGTGCAGGAACTGCTGGAACTGGTCGGTCTCAACCCGGAGCACTACAACCGGTACCCGCACGAGTTCTCCGGCGGTCAGCGGCAGCGCATCGGTATCGCCCGGGCGCTGGCTCTGCGGCCGAAACTGATCGTCGCCGACGAGCCGGTCTCGGCGCTCGACGTGTCCATTCAGGCGCAGGTGGTCAACCTGCTGGAGGATCTGCAGAGCGAGTTCGACCTGACGTACGTCTTCATCGCGCACGACCTCTCGGTGGTCCGGCACATCTCCGACCGCGTCGCCGTGATGTACCTCGGCAAGGTCATGGAGATCGCGCACCGCGACGACCTCTACAAGAACCCGCGGCACCCGTACACGGTCGCCCTGATGTCAGCGGTGCCGGTGCCCGACCCGGTCCGGCGCGACCGCGGGCAGCGCAACCGCGTGCTGCTCACCGGCGACGTGCCCAGTCCGATCAACCCGCCGTCCGGCTGCCGCTTCCGCACCCGCTGCTGGAAGGCCCAGGACATCTGCGCGACCGAGGAGCCGCCGCTGGTCACCCGGCTGGACGACCCGGATTCGCACCTGACCGCCTGCCACTTCCCGGTGGTCGACGACGAGGCCGTCGCCGGCCGCACCCCGGCCGAGACTCCCGCCTGACGTTCCAGGAGCAGAAACAGGCCGTCTCCCCGGGGAACCGGGAAGACGGCCTGTTCTCGTCGGATGCACCGTCCCCCGCCGGAGAGCGTGGCCGCGCCGTCCTCCCCGGCCAGTCAGCCTTCGCAGTCGCCGCGCAGGTCCCGCGGGTCGGTCCCGCACAGGTCGTCGCCCGGGCCACCGTCCACGAAGTCGCCGCCGGCACCCCCGTCGATGTCGTCGTTCCCGTCGTCACCGGCCATCAGGTCGGCGCCCGGGCCACCGTCCAGGGGAACTTAGGCGTCGCGATCAACCCTCCGGGCGGTGCAGCAGTCCCACCGCGATGCTGTGCACGGCGTCGAGGTCGGCCGGGTCGGCGAGAGTGACCTTGCCGCCGGTCACCGTGTACCACTCCTCGGCGTCCTTGTACTGCACCCGCAGGGTCACCTCCGTCCCGGCGAGCTCGCTGCGCAGCGTGAGGTCGCCGGTGACGACGCCTACCTCGTCGGTCATCACGCCGCCCGGGCCGGGCACGATGTCGGTGGTCTTGCCCGGCACCACCGCCTCGGCCGGCTTGCCCCGAGCGGGCGCCGCCTCGGCGGGCTTGCCGGGAGCGGGCGCCGCCTCGGCGGGCTTGCCGGGAGCGGGCGCCGCCTGAGCCGGCGCGGCCTTGGCGGGCGCGTCCTCGGCCGGCGCGGGTTCGGGTGTCTGTGCGGCTTCGGCAGCCGCCGCCGGTTCGGTCATCAGCAGGTTCCCAACATGTCCCGCAAGGCGTCCTTCTCCTTCTGGGTGACGGTGAGCTTGTAGTAGCTCTTCACGGTTACCCAGTCCTCAGCGTAGGAGCACCATTCGTCCTTGGCCGGCGGCTTCCAGGTCGACGGGTCCTGGTCGCCCTTGGACCGGTTCGATCCGGCCGACACCGCGACCAGCTGCGGTCGGTCCAGATCGTTGGCAAAAGCCTCACGCTGGTCGGTGGTCCACTTGTTGGCGCCCGAGCGCCAGGCGTTGGCGAGCGGGACCATGTGGTCGATGTCCACCTGGGTCGGTGAGGTAAGCGTTTTGTCGTCGTAGAGGCTCTTCCAGCTGCCGGCGACGACGTTGCAGCCGGACAGCTTCACCTTGCTGCCGTCGCGCTCCAGCACCGAGTCGCGGACGTCGCAGTTCTTGCCGGTGCTCTTCCAGTGTGGGAACTTCTCGCGGCTGTAGCCGGACATCGTCCCGGTCTTGGCGACCACGGTGAGGTCGTTGAGCTGTGCGGCCGCGGAGCCGGTGGACTTACCGGTCGGTGCGGTGGTGACGCCGGGGTCGCCGGGGTCGGTGACCTCGCAGCCGGCGGTCAGGGTGGCGGTGATCAGGAGCGGAATGAACCAGCGGGGGGCGTTACGTGGGGGCACTCGCTCAGCGTAAGGCCGCGCTCCGCGCGCCGCCTCACGGCGACGCGCCGCCGGGTGAAAGCTCCGCGCCCCGGCACCGGGCGGTGGGTGAAAGGGTCCGGGACCGGGCGGCGGGTGAAAGGGTCCGGGACCGGCCGGCGGGTGAAGAGCTCCGCGTGCCGCCACCGAGCGGCGGCACGCGGGCGGGCGAATCAGCGGGCGCGGTTGATCGCGCTGGTGACGGCCTTGATCGAGGCGCTGACGATGTTGGCGTCGATGCCGACCCCCCAGAAGGTGCGGTCCCCGACCTCGACCTCGACATACGCCGCGGCCTGCGCGTCCCCACCGGAGGTGAGCGCGTGCTCCTGATAGTCCAGCACCCGCGCCTTGATCCCCAGCGGCTCGACGGCCTGCGTGAACGCGTCGATCGGGCCGTTGCCGACCCCGATCAGCGGCCGGCGCACGCCGCGGTGGAACACCTCGACGTCGACCTCCACCTTGCCGTCCACGGTGGCCGTGGCGTAGCTCTCCACCTTGAAAGCGGTCGCGATCTGGTGCTCGACCAGGTATTCGCCGGCGAAGATGTCCCACATCCGCTGCGGGGAGACCTCGCCGCCCTCGTCGTCGGTGTGCTGCTGCACCACGCCGGAGAACTCGATCTGCAGCCGGCGCGGCATGTCGAGCTTGTGCTCCTCCTTCATGATGTACGCCACCCCGCCCTTGCCCGACTGCGAGTTGACCCGGATGACCGCCTCGTAGGTGCGGCCCAGGTCCTTCGGGTCGATCGGCAGGTAGGGGACGCCCCAGGTGAAGGAGTCGATGTCCACGCCCGCCGCGTCGGCGTCGGCCTGCAGGGCGGTGAAACCCTTCTTGATCGCGTCCTGGTGCGAGCCGGAGAACGCGGTGTAGACCAGGTCGCCCGCGTACGGGTGGCGCTCGTGCACCGGCAGCTGGTTGCAGTACTCCACGGTGCGCTTGATCTCGTCGATGTTCGAGAAGTCCACCTGCGGGTCGATGCCCTGGGAGAACAGGTTCAGCCCGAGCGTGACCAGGTCGACGTTGCCGGTGCGCTCGCCGTTGCCGAACAGGCAGCCCTCGATCCGGTCCGCGCCGGCCAGCAGGCCGAGCTCGGCGGCGGCCACCGCGGAGCCGCGGTCGTTGTGCGGGTGCAGGCTCAGCACCACGCTGTCCCGGCGGGGCAGGTGGCGGTGCATCCACTCGATGGAGTCGGCGTACACGTTCGGGGTGGCCATCTCGACGGTGGCCGGCAGGTTGATGATCAGCGGCCGGGCCGGGGTCGGGTCGATCACGTCGATCACCGCGGAGCAGATCTCCAGCGCGTACTCCAGCTCGGTGCCGGTGTACGACTCGGGCGAGTACTCGTAGAAGATCTCGGTGTCCGGGGTGTGGATCTCCGCGTACTTCTGGCAGAGCCGCGCGCCTGTCGTCGCGATGTCGGTGATGCCGTCCTTGTCCAGGCCGAACACCACGCGCCGCTGCAGCGTCGAGGTGGAGTTGTAGAAGTGCACGATGGCGCGCTTGGCGCCGCGGATCGACTCGAAGGTCCTGTCGATCAGGTGCTCCCGGCACTGCACCAGCACCTGGATCGTGACGTCGTCCGGGATCAGGTCCTGCTCGATGAGCTGGCGGACGAAGTCGTAGTCGGTCTGGCTGGCGGCCGGGAAGCCGACCTCGATCTCCTTGTAGCCCATCTTCACCAGCAGCATGAACATCCGCCGCTTGCGTTCCGGGGACATCGGGTCGATCAGGGCCTGGTTGCCGTCCCGCAGGTCGACAGCGCACCAGCGCGGCGCGGTCTCGACGACGCGCCCCGGCCATTGCCGGTCGGGCAGGGAGATCGAGAACTGCTTCTGGTACGCCTCGTAGCGCTGGAACGGCATGGCACTGGGACGCTGAGTCGTGAAGGGGTTGGTCTCGGACATGTGACTGCTCCAGTCAGGAAGAAGACGAGCAGGCGGCGCGCGTCACCACCGCGACGGGGTGCCGGCCTGTAACGAGGCCCCGTCGCGGCAGAGAAGGAGGAGGTTCACCTGCCACATGTCGCACACCACGTTACGTGATCCACATCGGGGCGGCTAACCCAACGACCGGATCGTGGGATCTGCCGTTCTCGACCCGCGGCCCCGGAGGGCTCTCAACCCGCGGCCCCGGACGGGGCGGTTTCCGGCTGGGACGCGATCCCCTGCTCGGGCGCGGTCGTGCCCATCGGCTCGCCGCCGACCTCCGGGCCGGGGAACTGCACCGTGGCCGGGGCCGGCACCTGACGGACCAGCTTGAGCACGCCGAAGCCGACCCGGGCCGCGGTGAGCAGCCCGTCCGTGGAGTAGCAGTAGACGCCGATGTCGACAGGCGCGTCCAGGCCCGCCGCGCTGGAGTCGACCGAGTAGCAGGTGCCGCCCTGCGCGCCGTCCAGCGGCTTGACGGCGGAGACCGAGAGCGCCGCGGCGCGGTCGGTGAAGACCGGCAGCCACTGCCGGAACAGCCGCTGCACCCGCGGGTCGTAGCGGCTCGGCACCTTCTCGCCCTTCTCCGCAACGTGCACGCAGCCGGGCGTCACCGGAGCGCCGGTCAGCGAGAGCGAGCACTGGTAGACGCCGTGCTGGTTGTGCACGATCGAGACGTCCGCGGTGCCGCCGAGCGCGCCGTTCGCGATGTCCACCCGCCAACTGCCGTCGTTCGCCACCGTGGCGACCACGTTGCGCGGGTTGCCGTCGCCGCCGGTGAAGGAGTAGAGGGCGGCGTACCGGCGGTCCAGCGCGACAGCGGCGATGCCGGCGAACTCGTTGCGGGCGTCCAGGCTGCCGCCGGTGGCCGCGGGCGCCGAACTGGGCGGGCCGGCGGCCGGCGGGCTGTCGTCGCCGCCGCAGCCGGCCAGGCCGAGGGCCAGCACGGTGGCGATCAGCGCGGGCAGGCCGCGCCCGGGTCCGGAGGGAAGGCGCACCGCGACATTCTCGCCCCATACCGCCCGCCGCGCGCGACACGCCGGTCCGCGCCGCCCCGGCGTGTCGCGCCGGAACGGCCGGATTCTGGGATCGTCTGTCGAGGTCTTGACCTCGCGCGGCTAGGGTGGTGGCGATTGCCCTGAAAGGATTGGTTGGCCGTGGCTCTTGTGGTGCAGAAGTACGGTGGGTCGTCGGTGGCGAACGCCGAGCGCATCAAGCGCGTGGCCGAGCGCATCGTGGCCGCCCGCAAGGCCGGCGACGACGTGGTCGTGGTCGTCTCGGCGATGGGCGACACCACGGACGAGCTGATGGATCTGGCCAACCAGGTCAGCCCGCTGCCGCCGGGTCGTGAACTCGACATGCTGCTGACCTCCGGCGAGCGGATCTCGATGGCGCTGCTCGCCATGGCGATCCACAACCTGGGGTACGAAGCCCGCTCCTATACCGGCTCCCAAGCGGGCGTGCTGACCACCTCGACGCACGGCAAGGCCCGGATCATCGACGTCACCCCCGGCCGCCTGCGGACCGCGCTGGACGAGGGCGCGATCGCCATCGTCGCCGGCTTCCAGGGCGTGTCGCAGGACACCAAGGACATCACCACACTGGGGCGTGGCGGCTCGGACACCACCGCGGTGGCGCTCGCCGCGGCGTTGCACGCCGACGTCTGCGAGATCTACACCGACGTGGACGGGGTGTTCACCGCCGACCCCCGGATCGTCCCGGACGCCCGTCACATCAAGAAGATCACCTACGAGGAGATGCTGGAGCTGGCGGCCGGCGGGGCGAAGGTGCTGATGTTGCGATGCGTGGAGTACGCGCGCCGCTTCAAGGTGCCGATCCACGTACGCTCTTCGTACTCGAACAAAGAAGGCACGCTCGTCACCGGCTCGATGGAGGACCCTGACGTGGAGCAAGCACTGATCACCGGGGTCGCGCACGACCGCAGCGAGGCCAAGATCACGATTGTCGGGGTGCCCGACGAGCCGGGCGCGGCCGGCCGGATCTTCGAGACCGTCGCGTCCGCCGAGATCAACATCGACATGATCGTGCAGAACGTGTCGACCGAGGGCACCGGCCGCACCGACATCTCGTTCACCCTGCCGAAGGCCGACGGCCCGACCGCGATGAACGCGCTCGACAAGATCAAGGACCAGGTCAAGTTCAAGAGCCTGCTCTTCGACGACCACGTCGGCAAGGTCTCGCTGATCGGCGCGGGCATGCGCTCGCACCCCGGTGTCGCGGCCTCCTTCTTCGCCTGCATCGGTGAGGCCGGCGTCAACATCGAGATGATCTCCACGTCGGAGATCCGGGTCTCGGTCGTCTGCCGGGACACCGACCTCGACACCGCCGTCCGTGCCGTGCACGCCCAGTTCGAGCTGGGTGGTTCCGAGGAGGCCGTCGTCTACGGCGGTACCGGCCGGTAAGCCGATCGATGGCGCGGCCCACGCTCGCCGTCGTCGGAGCCACCGGTTCCGTCGGGACCGTCATGCTCGATCTGCTCTCGTCCCGGCGGGACGTCTGGGGCGAGATCCGGCTGATCGCCTCGGCCCGCTCCGCCGGCAAGTCGTTGACCTGCCGCGGCGAGTCCCTGCCGGTGCGGCCGCTGACCGCCGAGGCGTTCGACGGCGTGGACGTGGCGATGTTCGACGTGCCCGACGACGTGGCGGCGCACTGGGCACCGATAGCGGTGTCCCGGGGCGCCGTCGTGGTGGACAACTCCACGGTTTTCCGGATGGAGCCGGACGTCCCGCTGGTGGTGCCCGAGGTCAACCGCGAGGCGATCGCGTACCGGCCGCGCGGCATCGTCTCCAGCGCGAACTGCACGGTCGCCGCCATGATCATGGCGGTCGCCCCGCTGCATTTCGAGTACGGCCTGCGTGAGCTGGTCCTGGCGTCGTACCAGGCGGCCTCCGGGGTCGGTCAGATCGGCGTGGACACCCTGCACGACCAGTTGACCAAGGTGGCCGGCGACCGGCTGCTCGGCTCACGACCAGGCAACGTGCGGCAGGCGGTCGGCGACGACCTGGGCCCGTTCCCGGCGCCGCTGGCGCTCAACGTGGTGCCCTGGGCCGGGCAGCTGGCGCCGCTCGGCTGGTCCTCGGAGGAGCTGAAACTCCGCGACGAGAGCCGGAAGATCCTCGGGCTGGCGGTGCTCAAGGTCTCCTCGACCTGCGTGCGGGTGCCGGTGGTCACCGGACATTCGGTGGCGGTGCACGCGGTGTTCGCGTCCGAGGTGACCGCGGACGGGGCCCGGGAGGCGCTGCGCAACGCCCCGGGCGTGATCCTGGTGGACGACCCGGAGGCCGGGGAATTCCCGATGCCTGTCGACGCGGTCGGCACCGACCCGTCCTGGGTGGGCCGGATCCGCCGGGCCATGGACGACCCGCGGGCGCTGGACTTCTTCGTCACCGGCGACAACATGCGCAAGGGCGCCGCGCTGAACACGGTGCAGTGCGCCGAGTTGCTCGCCGCCGAACTCGGCAGATGACCGCGCCGGCTGTGCCCGGCGAGCCGTGACGGTCGCCACCCGGCCATGATCATCCGGGTTTCTCCCGCGGTGGCAGTGCGGCGATGCGGTGCGGGTCCGGTTCTTCCTCTGGTGGCGGCGCGGCGGTGCGGTGCGGGTCCGGTTCTTCCCGCGGTGGAAGTGCGGCCGATGCGGCGCGGCTGAGCGCGCCACATCGGACCGGTTCTCGTCAGGAAGCGGCGGCGTCCAGGTCGGCGCGGGTGAGCAAGGCGCGGAGGGTGATGCCCTCGTTGGCCAGGGCCTGCGCGCCACCCTCCTGGCGGTCGATCACGCAGAGCGCGTGGTCCACGTGCGCGCCCAGCTTGCGCAGCTCGCCCGTGGAGATCACCACCTGGCCGCCGGAGGTCACCACGTCCTCGACGACCAGCACGCGCCGGCCGGCCACCTCGGCGCCCTCGGCGAGGCGGGCGGTGCCGTACTTCTTCGCCTCCTTGCGGACGAACGCGGTGGGCAGCTTGGCGTGCCGGGCCAGCGCGGTGACCACCGCGATGCCGCCCATCTCCAGGCCGGCCAGCACCTCGGTGCCCTCCGGGATCAGCACGGCGAGCCGCTCGGCCAACCGGTCGAGCAGTTCGGGGTCCGCCTCGAACTGGTACTTGTCGAAGTATTCGTTGGCGATCCGGCCGGAACGCAGCGTGAATTCGCCGGTCAGGCGGCTCACGGAACGGACCTGCCGGGCGAGGTCGATGGAGTCAGTCACAAGGACCCAGCTTGTCAGGCCCGCCTCCGGCGGCGCGCGACCACCCCGGTCGTCACCCGATGGCGTGCTTGATCTCCGCAATACGGCATTCTATGTCTGTTTGGGGTAGTTTTCGCCTAATTAGCGGCTTGTGCCCGGAAGGAACATCGCTTGTGACACCCTTCGCCATTCTCTTCCTGCTAGCCTTCGCCGGATCGTCGTGCTTCGCGCTCGGCCGGGCCTTCGGGCGGGGAGAGCGTTATGAGCGCGGCTATCGGGAAGGTTTCCGTGACGGGGAGACCGGCTCCCTGGCGCGGGCCACGCGATTGATGCAGCTCGGCGAGCGGCAGACCATAGCGCCGGTGGTGGAGACGATGCTCGGGCCCTATGCGGTTCCACAGCAGATGTCGCCCCGGCCGGTCGGACCGGCGGTGGTGGGGGTGCCGGTCCGCCCCGGTTTCGCGGTCTGAGTCCACGGCGGAACCGCTCACCGTCGTCAGATGGCGGTCCCCGTGATTTGTCGCGCCGGGTGACCCCCGCCCGCGGATCAGGTCCACGATGGCTCCCGCGGCCGTTGAGAGCGTTCAATGACCTTTTCTGATCAGCCGCGACAAGCGGCGCGTGGGAAAGAAGGTCAGATAAAGGGATCCGGCCCGGCTCGCGCTGGGACGAACAGGGCGCGGGAAAGAAGATCAGGTAGAGGGATCCGGCCCGGCTCGCGCTGCGAGGAACACGGCGCGCGGGAAAGAAAGGTCCGGTAAAGGCCTCAGGTCCGGCTCGGGTTGCGCGGAACGGCGCGCGGGAGAGAACGTCCTGGAAAGGCATCAGGCCCGGCTTCCGTTTCCGGATGCCGGGCCTGACTGCAACGTGGTCGGGGTGGCGGGATTTGAACCCACGGCCTCTTCGTCCCGAACGAAGCGCGCTACCAAGCTGCGCCACACCCCGTTGCTGCGAGATAAATACTAGCGGACACCGGCGCACCCCCGAAATCCGGGACCCCCCAACCGCATTCTCGCAGTTCAGCAGGGGTCCCGGGGTGCGGATCAGCGCGGGATCAGGGTCAGGATCGAGGCTTCCGGCCGGCACGAGAAGCGGATCGGCGCTGTGGGATGCGTCCCCAGGCCGGCGGACACGTGCAGCCAGGAGTCCGACCCGGGCCACCGGTGCAGGCCCTTGGCCATCCGGGTGGGCAGGTCGCAGTTGGTGGTCAGCGCCCCGTACCCCGGCACGCAGACCTGCCCACCGTGCGTGTGTCCGGCCAGCAGCAGCTCGAAGCCGTCCGCCGCCATCGGCTCCAGAACCCGCGAGGCCGGCGTGTGGGTCACCCCGAGATGCAGGTCGGCGCCGGGGCTGATCGGCCCGGCCACCGCCGGATAGTCGTCCCGCTCGACGTGCGGGTCGTCGACGCCGACCAGCTCGATCGACCGGCCGCCGGCCTTGAGCACGGTGCGGGCGTTGTTCAGGTCGGCCCACCCGGCGTCGGTCAGCGCCACCCGCAGATCCTCCGTGGGCAGCTCCACACCCTGCACGTACTCCCGCTCCGGCAGCAGGTAGTGCAACGGGTTCTTCCACAACGGCCCGCGGTAGTCGTTGCTGCCGAACACGAACGCCCCCGGCACGTCGAGCAGCGGTTCCAGGGCGCGCAGCACACCGGGCACCCCGTACGGCGAGGAGAGGTTGTCGCCGGTGACCACCACCAGGTCCGGGTCGGTGCCGATCAGCCCGGCCACCCACTCCTGCTTGCGCCGTTGGTCCGGCATCATGTGCAGATCGGACACGTGCAGGATGCGCAGCGGCTCCGCGTCCGGATCCAGCACCGGGACGTCGAAGCGCCGGAGCGTGAACAGGTTCCGCTCGATCAGGGAGGCATAGGCGAAGGTCGCACCGCCGAGGGCGGTCAGCGCGGCGGCGGCGGAAATAAGGGAGCGCTTACGCATGACGGCAAGGGTAGTTTCTCGTGCATGGGAACGCTGAAAGACCGCCTGAACGATGACCTGCACGCCGCCATGAAGGCCCGGGACGAGCTGACCACCTCGACGCTGCGGATGGCCCTGTCCGCGGTGCGCAACGCCGAGGTGGCCGGCGACGAGGCCCGGGAGCTGGCGGACGACGAGGTGCTGGCGGTGCTGACCAGGGAGGCGAAGAAGCGCCGGGAGGCGGCCACCGCGTTCACCGGTGCGGGCCGTGCCGACCAGGCGGCGAAGGAGACGGCCGAGGGCGAGGTCCTCGACCGCTACCTGCCCAAGCAGCTCACCGACGCGGAGATCGCGGAGATCGTCGGCCAGGCGCTGGCGGCCGGCGGCTTCTCCGGCAAGGCGCAGATGGGCCCGGCCATGAAGGCGGCCCAGGCCGCGGTGGCGGGACGTGCGGAGGGCGGCCGGGTCGCCGCCGAGGTGCGCCGCCGGCTGAGCTGAGATCAGAAGACGATTGATCCGGTACGGCGGGGGTCGCGCCGCGCCGGAGAAAAAAGAAAACGGGCGGGAGATCGTGATCTCCCGCCCGTTTCCGTGCCGCTGGTGTTACCGCCCGGCGGGGGTGTTGCCCGGCTTCGGTTCCTTGTCCTTCTTGCCCTTGCTGACCTCGATGGTCACCGCACCGCCCTTGATGGTGCGCTCCTCCGAGGTGCCGGCAGCGGTGCCGGCCGGGCAGTCCGAGTCGACGGTCGGGCCGGTCACCGGCTCGAAACCGGCGCCGCTGATCTTGTCCTCGGCGGACGCCATCGAGTCACAGGTCACATCCGGCACGCTGCGCAGGTCGCCGATCGAGATCTTGTCGTTCGTCGGCGTCTTGAACTGCGTCTTGGGCTTGCCCTTCATGTAGTCCTTGAGCGTGTACTGCACCGCCGCGTTGATGATCGGGTGCGACATCTGGTCGGTGTGGTTCTGCCAGTCCGGATTCGCCATGTAACCGGCGACCACCAGCGACGTGGTGCCGACGATCAGCGAGGCGGTCTTGCTGTTGTCGGTGGTGCCGGTCTTACCGAAGACCGGGTGGCCGACGATGCCCCGGGTGTTGCCCGCGGTGTTGGCACCCTTGCAGCTGCCCAGCTGGGACGAGTCGCCGACCGGGCACCGGGCCGCGTCCAGAGCCGCCCGGGCGACGTCCTTGGTGGTGGCCTGGATGCAGTGCGGCTTGCCGACGTCGATCTTCTCGCCGTCCTTGGTGGTGATCTGCTCGATCGGGGTCGGCTCGCAGTACTTCCCGTCACCGGCCAGCGTGGCGTACGCGTTCGCCATCTCCAGCGGGGTGGAGTCCATCACGCCGAGGGTGAAGGCGCCCCAGCTGGCCGCGTTCTTGGCGTTGTCGAGGTCGGTCTGCGTGCGGAACTGGATGCCGAACCGCTTGGCCACCGCGACCACGTTATCCGCGCCGACCTTCTGCTCCAGCGGCACGAAGAAGGTGTTCACCGACTTGCCGAAACCGGTCCACATGTTGAAGACGCCGGCCTCCTTGGCGCTCGCGTTGCGCGGGCACCAGTCGTCCGAGTTGGGGCAGGACGACGGTGTGCCGTAGCCGGCCTTGTACTTCGAGTGGAACACCGCGGGCGCGTTGATCGGGTAGCTCAGCGGGATGCCCTTCTCCAGGGCGGCCACCAGGGTGAACATCTTGAACACCGAGCCGGCCTGGTAACCGGTGATGTCCCCACCGCCGGTGATCAGCGGGTTGGTGGTCTTCGGGAAGGAGCCCCGGATCTTCTTCGCCCGCTTCTTCGGGTCCGGCGAGAGCTTGTTGGTGGGGTGGGTCGGGTCGTCCAGCGCGTACTTACGGTTCGCGGCGAGCAGCCGGACCTTGCCGCTGCCCGGCTCGATGCCGGCCAGCAGCACCGCGTTGCGGCTGTCGTCCTTCTGCCGCTCGATGATCTCGGCGCGGGCCGAGGCCTGCCCCTTCAGGTCGAGCGAGGTGACCACCTTGTAGCCGCCGCTCTTGAGCCGCCGCTCCCGGTCGTACGTCGTGGCGCCGAAGGCCTCCTGGCTCATCCACCAGCGGTAGAAGTAATCGCAGAAGAAGCCCCAGCTGTTCTTGGCGACCGAGACGCAGCCGTTGCCGATCGGCTTGACCTTGGTGGGGATCTTCTCCTTCTTCGCCTTGTCGGCGTCGGCCTGGGTGATCGCGCCCATCGCCACCATGCCCGGGATGATGTAGTTGTCGCGCCGCGCCAGGATCTGGTCGTGGCCCGACTTCACCGTCGGGTTGAAGCTGGACGGGGCCTTCACCATGCCGGCGAGCATCGCGGCCTCGGCGATGTCCAGGTCCTTCGGCTTCTTGTTGAAGTAGACCTGGCTGGCCGCGTAGATGCCGTAGGCCTGATTGCCGAAGGGCGCGATGTTCAGGTAGCGCTCCAGGATCTGGTCCTTGGTGAGCTGCTTCTCCACCTGCAGCGCGTACTTCATCTCGGTGACCTTGCGCTTCGGGGTGTCCTTCGTCGCGTCGACCACCTCCTGCGGGTTGGTGGCCGAATAGGCCAGGGACATCCGCACGTACTGCATGGTGAGCGTCGAGGCACCCTGTTGCGCGCCACCCTGGTTGTTGCTCACGAACGCACGGGCCACACCCTTGAGGTCGACGCCGTTGTGTTCGTAGAACTTGCGGTCCTCGGCCGCGATGATCGCGGCCTGCATGTTCTTGGAGATGTCCTTGAGCGGGACATCGCTGCGGAACTCGTCGTAGAACTGCGAGAGCAGGGTGCGCCCGTCGGCGGCGTAGACCCGGGTGATCTGCGGGGAACTGAAGTCCTTGAGCTCACTGGGCAGACTCGCGAAACCCTGGCCGCCCGCCTTGGCGGCGAGACCGGACATCGCTGCTGCGGGGAAGGCGGCCGCGGCCACCACCACGCCGGCCAGCAGGCCACAGACAAGCAGTGATGTCGCGTTCGTGAAGATGTTGTGATCGCG
Source organism: Actinoplanes siamensis (assembly GCF_016862395.1). Lineage (GTDB taxonomy): Bacteria > Actinomycetota > Actinomycetes > Mycobacteriales > Micromonosporaceae > Actinoplanes > Actinoplanes siamensis. The sequence continues at coordinate 28,370 of NZ_BOMW01000053.1, forward strand.
TCTGCGCATCCAGGAGGTCACCCGAGGCAGGATACGCGAACAGTGCACGCGACCGCCCGCCGAGCGGGTGCCCTTCGCCCGTTATGAGTGTGAGCTGTCACCCGGGTCGTCGGTGCGATTTCCCACATCTGCACCAAAGATACCCCCGTTCGGCCCCGGTGCCTCGGCCGCTTTGCCCGGAACTACCGGGCTATACGTATTTGAGGGACAACGTTGCGTAATCACCCAACTACAGAGCATGATGGTCCGGCGAGACATCTCGCATGACGTCTGCGCGGCCTTGGGGGACATGGGCTGCCGCGACAGGCGTTCGGGGGTGAAAGCAAGGGGGGACGTTTACCAATGGGGATGATCAGCGACTGGCCCAGCATGGCGGCGTGTCAGAGTGGCGACCCTGACGCGCTGTTCGTGCAGGGCGCCGAGCAGAACGTGGCGAAAAGAATCTGCCGCAGCTGCCCGGTGCGCTACGAATGCCTCGCCGACGCCCTGGACAACCGGATCGAGTTCGGCGTCTGGGGAGGCATGACGGAACGGGAGCGACGTGCCCTGCTGCGCCGCCACCCACACGTGGCGAGCTGGCGGAAGATGTTCGAGGCCGCACTGAAGGAGAAGGGCGCCGACAAGGTGCTGGTCTCCACCCGCTGATCAGGCGAGCAAGGCGCCGATCGTCCGCAGCCCGTCGACGTCGTGCACGTCGGCGGGCTGCGCCGCGACCGCGGTCGTCGGCACCTGGGGGAACGCCTCGGTGAAGCCGGCCGCGACGCGCAGCTCCCGCTCGGTCTGCCGGAGCAGGCCGGCGTGGATGCGCAGCACGTCCGCCACGATCGGCAGCTCGCCGGCGGCGGCCAGCCGTTCCGCGGCGGCCTGGCTCTCCGCGGCCGGCAGGCCGGCCGGCTCGGTCTGGTGCATCCGGTTCAGCACCAGACCGCTGAGCGGCATCCGCTCCGCGACCAACCGCTCGGCGAAGTAGGCGGCCTCCCGGATCGCGTCCCGCTCCGGCGCCGCGACCAGCAGGAACGCGGTCTGCGGGTCCTGCAGGATCCGATACGTCTGGTCGGCGCGCTGCCGGAAGCCGCCGAACATCGAGTCCAGCGCCGCCACGAAGCCCGACAGGTCGGTCAACAGCTGCGCGCCGAGAATCTTCTGCACCGCCCGGGAGAAGATCCCGAATGACGCGGTGACCAGGCTGAACATGCTGCGCCCGCCGCGCGCGGGAGCCAGCAGCATCCGCAGCATCCGGCCGTCGAGGAACCGGGAGAGCCGGGCCGGCGCGTCCAGGAAGTCCAGCGCGGACCGCGACGGCGGGGTGTCCACCACGATCAGGTCCCACTCGTCGCCGGCCCGCAACTGGCCCAGCTTCTCCATCGCCATGTACTCCTGGGTGCCGGCGAAGGTCGAGCTCATAGCCTGGTAGAAGGGGTTCGCGAAGATCTCCGCGGCGCGCTCCGGCCTGGTGTGCTGCTCCACCACCTCGTCGAAGGTGCGCTTCATGTCCAGCATCATGGCGTGCAGCTCGCCGCCGGACTCGCCGGCCTCGATGCCCTTGACCTGCCGGGGAGTGTTGTCCAGCTCGGTCAGGCCCATTGACTGGGCCAGCCGGCGGGCCGGGTCGATGGTGAGCACCACCGTGCGGCGGCCGTGCACCTCGGCGGCGCGCAGCCCGAGGGCCGCGGCTGTGGTGGTCTTGCCGACGCCGCCGGAACCGCAGCACACCACGATCCGGATGGCGGGGTCCGCGAGCAGACCGTCGACGTCGAGCCGTGCAGCGGTCACATCAACCACTACTCCAGGGTAATGCGTCTTGATCGGACGCGCGGTGGTCAAACACTCTGAGCTGTCCTGCCGGGAGCATCCGGGTCAAACCGCCAGCAGGCGGTCGGCGAGGACATCCAGCCCGGCACGGTCGACACCGTCCGGCAGCAGCGGCAGCTCGATCATCGGCCGGCCACGCTCGGCCAGCTCGTGCCGGAGCGACTCCTCCAGCTCCCGGCGGGTCAGGTGGGCCTGCGCCTCGGCGGCCAGCCGGCTGACCGTGGCCGGGGCGGCCGGCAGACCCGCGGCGACCAGGCCGCGCTTGATCTCCGCCTTGGTCACCTTCCCGCCGGCCAGCAGCGGTGGCCGGGCGCCGTTCACGACGATCCGCCCGATCCGGATGCCCAGGCCGGTCAGCTCGTCGACGGCGTCCAGGGTCTCCTGCACCGGCATCTCCTCCAGCAGCGTAACCACGTGCACCGCGGTGATCGGCGAGCGCAGCAGCGAGGACACCCCGTCGCTCTGGGTCTTGATCGGGCCCATCTTGGCGAGCCGGGCGGTCTCCGCCGTGACGTTCAGGAAGCGGCCGATCCGGCCGGTGGGCGGGGCGTCCAGCACCACCGCGTCGTACACCCGGCGGCCGTCCGCGGAGCGCGTGGTGGCCTCCTTGACCTTGCCGGTGAGCAGCACGTCGCGCAGGCCGGGGGCGATCGTGGTGGCGAAGTCGATGGCGCCCACCTTGCGTAGCGCCCGGCCAGCCGCGCCGAGCTTGTAGAACATGTCCAGGTACTCCAGGAGGGCCTCCTCGGGATCGACCGGGAGGGCGCGCACCTCACCGCCACCGGTGGTGGTGGTGATCCGGCGCTCCGTGTAGGGCAGCGGGTCCACCCCGAACAGCTGGGCGATGCCCTGCCGGCCCTCCACCTCGACCAGCAGCGTGCGCCGGCCGCCGGCGGCCAGGCCCAGGGCCAGCGCGGCGGCGACGCTGGTCTTCCCGGTGCCGCCCTTGCCGGTCACGATGTGCAGTCGCTCCGGCCAGTTCCCGTGATGCTCGCCCATGTCGTCCACGTTACGGCGTCCGGGAAAACCGGCTCAGCCGGAGACTTCGCAGACCAGCCAGCCGCTCTTGCGCACGACGATGAACCGGAGGTCCTGGGCGGCGCTCTTCTCGTCCTCGGTGGACATCACCACCCGTACCCCGACCTCGGCCTGGCCGTCGTCGCTGCTGGTCACCGCCGGATCGTCCCAGCGGAACACGGCGCCGGGGTACCCGTCGGCGTAGTCGCGGATCTGCCGCACCCGGTCGGTGAGCTTGGTCTCGTCCCGGGACTTGCTGCACACCAGGTCCTCGGCGGCGGCGGCGTCCTGCTGGGTGTAGACCGCGATGAGGAAGCGGTTCACCGCGGTGGCCGGGTCCGGCGAACCAGGGTTGTCGGAGTCGCGGAGGAGCAGGTACGCCGAGACCGCCCCACCGCCGCAGAGCGCGACCGTGGCGACCAGCGCGAGCGAGACGAAGAGCGAGGAGCGGCGGCTGGCCGGGCCGTGCGAGCGGGGCGAAGCGTGGCCACCGGGCTGGCCGACCCAGATCGGCTCCGGCGCCTGCGCCTCGGCGGGCGGCGAGTGCTCCCAGGCCAGGTGCTCGGGCGGCGGGTACTGCCACTCGCCGGGTTTCTCGTGCCGGGCGTGCCACGGGCCCCGCGGCGGCGGCTGGTGCCAGCCCTCGACCGCCGGATGCTCCATGGTCGCCGCCAGAGCGGGCTCCCCCGGCGTCATCGGAGCGGTCTGCGCGTGCGCCGGCGCCGCCGGGGCGGGTTCCGCGTGCGCCGGCGCCGGCGCGGGCACCTCGGGGATCAGCGCCGTCGGCGCCGGGTCCTCCCCCGTCTCGGCGGGCTCGGGGAGGGCGTGCCGGCCCCGATGTGGCGGCTCCGGGAGCGGGATCGGGTCGGGCGGCGGGATCGGCGCCGGCGGCTCGGGCTCGGGCGGCGGCGGATCGGGATGGCCGGGCTGCGTCACGTCACCCTCCGCGTTGGCGTGTGTACTTTCCGTGCTCTTTCCGCCTCAGCCTAACCAACCAGCCGGAACAACGAGTCCTAAGCTGTGCCGGTACCCGACGAAGGAGTGTCCGAGCCATGCAGAAGTGGGAGTACGTGACCGTGCCCCTGCTGGTACACGCGACCAAGCAGATCCTCGACAACTGGGGCGAGGACGGCTGGGAGCTGGTCCAGGTCGTGCCGGGGCCCAACCCGGACAATTTGATCGCCTACATGAAGCGGGCGAAGTCGTGACCACGCCGATCGCCGGCGAGGGCGGCGTCGACGCCTACGCGAAGCTGGCCGAGCTGGGGCTGACCCTGCCGAGCGTGGTGCCGCCGCTGGCGTCCTACGTGCCGGCCGTCCAGTCCGGCAACTACGTCTACGTCTCCGGCCAGCTCCCGATGGTCGACGGCAAGCTGCCGCAGACCGGCAAGGTGGGCGCCGAGGTGACCGCCGAGGAGGCGACCGGACTCGCTCAGATCTGCGCGCTGAACGCGCTGGCCGCGATCGAGTCGCTGGTCGGCCTGGGCCGGCTCGTGAAGATCGTCAAGGTGACCGGTTTCGTGGCGTCGGCACCGGGCTTCACCGGCCAGCCGGCCGTGGTCAACGGCGCGTCGAACCTGTTCGGCGAGGTGCTGGGGGAGCAGGGGCGGCACGCCCGCAGCGCGGTCGGCGTGTCCGAGCTGCCGCTGGGCGCGCCGGTCGAGGTGGAGGTCATCGCCGAAGTGGCGTGATCTTGGGAGGGTTCGGTCGGGTTTGCTCACCCAAGGTGACCGGGACGGACATCGTGTCTCGGCTCACTCCGGGATCGCGACGTACGATTCTGGGCATGGGGGGTGCTGAGCCCGCGTCGGTCAGGGCCAATGGTCCGTCCGACCGGCTGCCGGGTTGGGTGTCGCTGCTGCGCGCTCCCAACCCGGGCCCGATGACTCTCGACGGCACGAACACTTGGATCCTGCGGGCGCCCGGCGCCGGGTTCGCGACTGTCGTCGACCCCGGTCCGCTGGACGAGGAACACCTGCGCCGGATCGCGGAGCAGGGTCCGTTCCAGTTCATCCTGATCACGCACGGTCATCACGACCACGTCGAGGGCGCCGGGCGGCTCTCCGAGCTGCTCGGCGGCGTCGCGGTGCTGGCCGCCGACCCGGCGCACTGCCGGCACGCCGAGCCGTTGGACCCACAGGAGCACCTCGGCGGGAACGGGCTGGAAATACAGGTCCTGGACACTCCCGGGCACACTGGCGATTCGGTGTGTTTTCTCGTCGAGCACGAGGGCGAGCGCGTGATGTTCACCGGCGACACGATCCTGGGCCGAGGCACCACGGTGGTGGCCGCGCCCGACGGCGACCTCAGTTCGTACCTGGCGAGTCTCGAGCTGCTCCGGTCGTACCGGGAAGTCCTGATGCTGCCCGGCCACGGGCCGGCCCGCAGCGACACAGCGGCCCTGGCCGAGGAATACCTCAATCATCGCCGGGAGCGCCTCGCGCAGGTCAGAGCCGCGATGGCGGCCGGCGCGCGGACCCCGGAGGCGGTGGTCGACGTGGTCTACCCGGACATCGATCCGGGGGTGCGGTTCGCGGCCGAGTGGTCGGCGGCCGCCCAGATCGAACACCTGTTGCGGGAATCAGCGGCGAGGGCCGACGGTTTGGACCGGCTGTGACCTGCCCTGTGTGTGGCACCGTCGCCGTGCCGGGTGCCCGCTTCTGCCACCACTGCGGCTCGGCGCTGCCGGCCGCCGCGACCCTGCCGGCCGCCGAGCGCCGGATCGTCACGGTGCTCTTCGGCGACCTCTCCGACTTCACCTCCTGGTCCGAGGACCTCGACCCGGAGCGGGTCGGCGCGGTCACCGACCGGGTGCTGGCCGCGCTGGCCGGCGCGGTGAAGACGTTCGGCGGGCACGTGGACAAGCTGACCGGCGACGGGATCATGGCCGTCTTCGGCGCCCCGGTGGCCCACGAGGACGACGCCGAGCGGGCCGTCCGCGCCGCGCTGAGCATGCAGCGTGCGGTGCGCCGGGTGCTCGACGACGAGCGCGGCGGCGGCGCCCCGCTCGGCCTGCGCGTCGGGCTGAACACCGGCGAGGTGGTCGCCGGCATGCAGGCCGGCATCGAGTACACGGTCATCGGCGACACCGTGAACACCGCGGCCCGGCTGGCCGACGCCGCGGCTGTCGGCGCGGTCTACGCCGGCGAGCGCACCAGCAACGGCACCCGGCACGTCGCCTCCTGGCGGCAGCTGCGGCCGCTGCGGCTCAAGGGCAAGCGCGAGCCGGTCCCCACCTACGAGCTGCTCGGCCTGCACGACGCCCCGGGCACCCGGTCCGGGCTGGGCGACGAGGCGCCGTTCGTGGGCCGCGAGGCCGAGCTGGGCCGGGTCTCCGGGCGGCTGGCCGAGGCGATCGACTCGGGCACGCCCCGGGTGCTGGTGATGACCGCGGAGGCCGGGATCGGCAAGTCCCGTTTCGCCGGCGAGGTGAAACGGCTGGCCGCCGGCTACGAGGTCGGGAGCGGGCCGTACGCCGGGCACGGCGCCCGGGTGCTGCGGGTGCGCTGCCGCGCGTTCGGCGAGCGCCGCCGCTACGCGCCCCTGGCCGACCTGGTCCGCAAGTCCGCAGGCCTGCCCAAGGACGTGGTCAGCACGGTCGGGCGCACGGTCGTCGAGGAGCGGCTGCGCAAGGTCGCCCAGCGGCTCGGGGTGACCCTGGACACCGACCGGCTGCTGGTCCTGCTGGGTTACGGCGAGGCCCCGGTCAGCCCGGCGGGCCCGGGCGCGCCCGCCGACTGGCCGCCGAGCGCCAAGCGGGTGGACGCCGAGGCCATCTCGATCGCGGTCGCCGACCTGCTGAACGCGATGGCCGCGACCACCCCGCTGATGGTGATCGTGGACGACCTGCACGACGCCACCGCCACCACGATCGACGCGCTGGGCAGCACGCTGTCCCGGCTGGAGGGCCCGGTCGTGGTGCTGCTGCTCGGCCGGCCGGAACTGGTCCGCACCGCGGGCGCGCTCACCGGGATCGCCGACGCCGAGGTGCACACCCTGCCGCCGTTGCGTGGCGCCGACGCGTCGCGGCTGCTCACGTCGTACCTCAACGGTGGGAAGCTGCCCCAGCCGGACATCGACCGGATGCTCGCCACCGCCCAGGGCAACCCGTTCTATTTGGCCGAGATGGTCACCCTGCTGATGGAGCGCGGCGCGCTGACCCCGGCGGTGGGCGCGAACGCCGCAGGCAAGTGGCAGCTCGCGGCCGGCTCGCTGGGCAGCCAGCTGCTCTCCCGCGACCTCGCGGCGGTGCTCGCGGCCCGCATCGACGCGCTGGCCGCCGAGCCGCGGGCGGTGCTGCGGGACGCGTCGGTGGCCGGGACGACGGTGCCGGCCGGGGTGCTCGAGGCCCTGCAGGAGCGGCGCGCGCCCGGCGATCATCTCGAGCTGGCCCTCGACGAGCTGTTGCAACGGCGCATGCTGCACCGCACCCGGGGCGGTTTCCAGTTCACCACGCCGCTGATGCGCGAGGCGGCGTACGCCGGCATCGGCAAGGCAGACCTCGCCGAGCGGCACGCCTATCTGGCTACCTGGGCCGCACCGGAGACGGTCGGCCGGCACGCGGACGGGGCGACCCGGCTGAACCTGACCGACAACGAGCGGGACGCCTTCGTGGCCACCCACGCCGAGGCCGCGATCGACCTGGCCGACGCGGTCCGGCTGCGGCCGGACGCCGCGGCCCGGGAGGTGGCCGGCCTGGCCGTCGCCGCGCTCGGCCGGATGGCCCGGCGCGCGCTGGCCAACATCGAGCCGGCCGCCGCCGTGGAGTACGCCGAGCGTGCCACCGTGCTGGCCGGCCGTGAGCTGCCGGTTCCCGACCAGCTGGTGCTGGCCCGGGCCCTGCTGCGGCTGGGCAAGGCCGAGGAGGCGCTGGCCAACGGCGAGAAGATCACCAAGAGCGCCGCCGACGATCCGGTCTGCCGGGCCGAGGCGCTGATCGTGGTGGGCCGCGCGCACGAGGCGCTCGGCGACAACGGTCGCGCGGTGGCCGCCTGGCAGGAGGCGCTGGAGGTGGCGACCGAGGCGCAGCTGCTGCCGGAGCGGGCCAACGCGATGCGCCGGCTCGGCATGGCCGACTTCCTGAACGGGCGGCTGAGCCAGGCGAGCAGCCGGTTCGCCGCGGCCTACCAGGTCACGCTGGCCGCCGGTGACCGGCACGGGCAGGCCTGGGCGCTGCAGAACCTGGCCTGGGTGACCACCACCCGCGGGGACTTCTCCGGCACCGACGCGGTGCTGGGCCGGGCCGCGCGGCTGTTCGCCGAGCTCGGCGACCCGGTCGGCCGGTCCTGGCTTCGCGGCACCACGGCGTTCGCCCGGCTGCTGGCCGGTCGGCTGCAGGAGGCGCGCCGGCTGGCCCGGATCTTCCTGCCCTTCGGCGACCGGGTCGGCGAGGGCTGGGCGGTCGGCACGCTGCGCGTGGTCGAGGCGTACGCGGCCGCCGAGCTGGGCGATCTGGGCGCGGCCGACAGCCAGGCCCGCCGGGCCTACCGGGAGTTCCAGGAGGTCAACGACGACTGGGGCTGCGGGCTGGCGATGGTGGTGCGGGGCGCGATCGCCCGAGGGCTGGGCGAGTTCGACCACGCGGCGGACCTGCTCGGCGACGCGCTCTGGTTCGCCGACCGGACCGGGCACCCGCTGCTGCTCGGGATGGCCGGCACGCTGCACGGGTTCGTCGCGCTGCAACTGGGCGACCTGGCCACCGCCGAGGCGGACGCGCGCCGCGTGATGACAGCGGTGGAGCCGCACAACGCTCTGGCGCCGGCCCAGGTCGGTCCGCGGGTGCTGCTCGCCGAGGCACGGATCCGGGCCGGCGACGCGGCGACCGGGATCGGGCTGCTGGCGCCCATCGCGAGCGACACGTCGTCGCAGTCGCTGCTGTTCTCGCGGCGGCACGCGCTCGCGTCGTACTCCTCGGCGCTGCTCGCCGAGGGCCGGATCAGCGAGGCGCTGACCTGGATCGATCGGGCCCGTGAGGTGCGCGCCGAGGACGTGCGCAGCGGGGTGGTGGCGGCCATGGTCCGGGCCCGGGTGCTGGCCGCGGCGGACCGGTGCGTGGAGGCGCGCGCGGCGGCCGAGGAAGCGGTCCGGCTGGCGTACTCGACCGAGCAGGCGAGCGAGCGGATCGCCGCCGAGGAACTGCGCGACACCCTCGCGGTGGCCGGGGTGGAACCCGCTCCCGCGGAAACTGTCGCCTACGCGTCGGACATGCCTGGATGATCGTCCCGTCGGCTGGCGTATTTTCTAAGCCGTGACGGAGACACCGCCTGGCGCCCTGCCCGTGCCCTATGTCCCGGGCATGTCCGGCTTGTCGGTCATGGCCCGAGGTGGTTATGCCACCGTTTACCGGGCGACCCAGGATTCCGTCGGGCGTGAAGTCGCCATCAAGATGGAAAACCGCACTCTGGACAACGCGCGGGACCAGGCGCGGTTCCTGCGCGAGGCGCGGGCCGCCGGGCGGATGTCGTCGCACCCGCACGTGGTGGACCTGTTCGACGTGGGGGTCACCGTCGATCAGCACCCGTACTTGATCATGGAGCTCTGCGACGGGTCGTACCTGGACCGGATGCGGGTCAAGCCGCTCAGCCCGGCCGAGGCGCGGGACGTCGGCGTGAAGATCGCCGACGCGCTGGTGCACACCCACGCCAACGGCGTGCTGCACCGCGACGTGAAGCCGGCCAACATCCTGTACTCGCAGTTCAACGCGGCGGTCCTGGCCGATTTCGGACTGGCCGTGCTGGGCGAGATGCGTGACTCGTCGGTGACCCTGGAGGTGCTGACCCCGGCCTACGCGCCGCCCGAGATGTTCCGCCACGAGCAGCCGTCCGGCGCGGCCGACGTGTACTCGCTCTGCGCCACGCTCTACGCGGTGATGAGCGGGCGCCCGCCGCGTTGGGAGTCCGATCGCAGTCCGAGTCTGATCACCCTGATGGACCTGTTCCTGCGGCCCATCCCGGAGCTGCCCGGCGTGCCCCGCGCCCTCACCGACATCCTGCGGCGCGGCATGCACAACGATCCGCGCGGCCGGCCGTCGGCGCAGGAGCTGCTCCAGGAGCTGAATAGCCTGCAGCTGGACCCGGGCGGGCCGCCGCCGGCGGTCTACCGCTCGACGGCGAACTACCTGCCGCCGCCGCGTCCCCGGCCGCCGTCGACGCCGACTCTCGACGAGACGCCGACGGTCAACACCGACCGCAAGGGTTTCTTCGCCAAGTGGTTCAGCCGGTGAGTCGGTCCGTCCCCCTCTCAACTGCTCCTCAGGGGTGTGTCAAGCGGAGCGAGACAGCCTGAGGAGCAACCGGCGCCGGAGGCGCGTCAGGGCCGGGAGCACCGGCCCCGCCGCGCCGCCGACTGCCCGGGACCGTGCTCACGACGTACCGGACAATCGCCTCTTCATTCCGGGTCCAGCACCGCGAGCAACTCGCCGGTGTCGACCTCGGCTCCGGGATGGACCGGAAGCGACGCGACGACCCCGGCCGACGGCGCGTGCACCGGGTGTTCCAGCTTCATCGCCTCCAGCGTGAGCAGCAGCTCCCCGGCCCGGACCCGCTGGCCCGGCACCACCAGGACCCGCCGGACGGCGCCCGGCAGCGGAGCGATCAGCGAACTCTCCGCGGCCTCCGGAGCCGGCAGCGGGAAGCGGGAGATCTCCCGCAGCGTGACCGAGCCCTCCGGACTGTCCACGTACGAGACGTCGCCGACCCGGTGCACCAGCACCGCCAGCCGGATGCCCTGGACGTCGAGCACCACCCGGTCGCGGCTCGCCGAGACCACCATGATCGGTGGGTGTTCGTCCACCGGGGCCTGCCCGAGGCCGGCCAGGTCCAGCTCCTCCGGGTCGACCGAGCGGACCCACCAGCCGGCGAGCTCGCCGTGCCGGTTCATCCGGTAGCCCACCTCGACCGGGCCGGTCGGGCCGTCGTAGACCGCTGTCTGCGAGCCGGAGGGCACGTTGCGCCAGCCGGACGGCAGCGTGCTCAGCACCGGCGCGCTCGCCCGGCGGTCGGCGGCCCCGGCCAGCGCGGACGCCAGGCAGGAGAGCCGGACCGCGTCCACCGAGGAGAGCAGGGGCGCGAACACCTCGGGATGCCGGTCCAGGAAACCGGTGTCGATGTCGCCGGCCCGGAACGAGTGGTGCCGCAGCGTGCGGACCAGCAGGTCGCGGTTGGTGACCACGCCGTGCAGCTGCGCCCGGGCCAGCGCGGACGCCAGCATCCGGGCGGCCTCCTGCCGGGACGGCGCCCAGGCGACCAGCTTGGCCAGCATCGGGTCGTGGTGCGGGCCGGTCACCGAGCCGTCCGCGACGCCGGAGTCGAGGCGCAGGCCGGGCTGGGGCAGCGGGCGGAACGAGCCCGCCACGTCGGGCACCGCGAACCGGTGCAGGGTGCCGGCGCTGGGCAGCCAGGCGTACGCCGGATCCTCCGCGCAGATACGCACCTCGATGGCGTGCCCGCGGATCGGCGGCGGGCCCGGCATCGGCAGGCTGCCCCCCTCGGCCACCAGCAGTTGCAGCCGGACCAGGTCGTACCCGGAGGTGCACTCGGTGACCGCGTGGTCGGTCTGCAGCGTCGGCGTGAGCTCCAGGAACCAGAAGTCGCCGTCGGAGTCGAGCAGGAACTCGACAGCGCCGGCGCCGACGAAGCCGAGCGCCCGGACCGCGACGATGGCCGCCCGGCACAGGTCCTCGCGCAGGGCCACGTCGACGGCCGGCGACGGGGTCTCCTCGACGATCTTCTGGTAGCGCCGCTGCACCGAGCACTCACGCTCGCCGAACGGCACCACCGCGCCCATCGCGTCGGCCAGGATCGGCACCTCGATGTGCCGGACGTTCGGCACGTACGGCTCGCAGAAGACGTCGCCGTCCACCTCGCGCCGGGCCGACGCCACCGCCTCGGCCAGCGTCGCGGCGTCCCGGACCACCCGCATGCCGGTGCCGCCGACGCCGGCGTCCGGTTTGATCAGCACCGGGAATCCGGGCACCGTGGCCGGGTCGGTGAAGGTCGGCAGCACCGGCACCTTCGCCTCGGCCACCAGCTTCTTCGTCTCGGTCTTGCGGTGCAGGGTGCGCAGCGTCGCGGCGGGCGGCCCGACCCAGATCATCCCGGCGTCGGTGACCGCGGCGGCGAAGTCCGGGTCCTCGGCGAGCACCCCGTTGCCCGGGTGCACCGCGTTGGCGCCGGACCGCTTGGCGGCCGCGATCAGCGCGTGCTGCTCCAGATACGTCGTGGCCGGGGTGCTGCCCTCCAGGTGGACGGCGTAGTCCGCCTCGTTGACGTGCGGGGCGTCGGTGTCGACGTCCGAGTAGACGGCGACGGTCTCGATGCCGACCAGACGGCAGGTGGCGAACACCCGGCGGGCGATCTCACCACGGTCGGCCACCAAGAGTCGTCGGATCACGGGTCTACCTTTCAAGGTCGGAACACGCCGACGTGCTCGGCACCAGCCACGGCGGCGCTGTGCACTGCGGAGAGGCAGAGGCCGAGCACCGTACGGGTGTCGCGGGGGTCGATGACGCCGTCGTCGGCCGCGGCGGGCTCCGCCGGGGGACGCGGCCAGCTGAACTGGAAGCGGGGCTGGTCGGCGTGGGCCGGTGTGCCACCGGACTCCGGGCCGATGGTGAGGACCAGGTGCGGGACGGTGGACTTGGCCACCGCGTGGACCAGGGGGGCGTCGTGCCGTACGTCGTCGTCGCTCTTCGTCTCGTTCCGGGGTCGGGTCTCGGTGTGGTGTCTGGTCTCGCTGTGGTGCTTCAGGAAGATCACCGGGGTGGTTGTCGCGTTGGCCAGCTGCAGGAAGTGCACGGCCTTGCGGGACTCGGCCGGGGACAGCCAGATGCCCGGACTGGCCAGCACCCCGACCGGATAGCCGTGCAGCTCGCCCCAGCCGGCCACCAGCACGCTGCCCTGGCCCGGCTTGAACTCGTCGAAGTCGGAGTCGTCCAGGATCCGAGCCAGCACCTCGCGCGGGTCGAAGCGGGCCGGCTCCATGGCGGCCAGGGTGAGCAGCGCCTCGGTGTCGTAACGCGGCTCCCGCGGGCTGGTGGTGCGCGGCGGCGGGCCCTGTTTGCGCCAGTTGAGGCGGCGCACGCACTGGCGGGCCAGGCGCAGGCCGTCCCGTTCGTCCTCGGCCAGCTGGTCGGCGGGGCCGGGCGGCCCGGCCGGCACCACCGGGGTGGCGCGCACCTCGACGCCGGTGCGCTGCGGGTGGATGGTGAGCACTTTGGCATGACCGCGTACCACGATCGTGTAGTCCGAGAGCGCCGGCAGGTAGGCCGCGTCCCCGCTGGTGGCGCCGAAGACCACGCAGACGGTCGGCACCCGGTGCGAGGTGAGCCGGCTCAGCTCGCGGGCGATGCTCCCGGCCGGGGCGGCCTCACCGGCCGATTCGACCAGGTTGACCAGCGGCAACCGGTTCTCCGAGGCGATCCGGGCGGCCCGGCGGATCTTCTCGGCGGTGTACGGGTTGACCGCGCCCCCGTTCACTGTCGGGTCGTTGGCGATCACCACACACTCGACGCCCTCGACCGCGCCGATGCCGGTGACCACGCTGGCGCCGACCGGGAACTCGGAGCGCCAGGCGGCCACCGCGGACAGCTCCAGGAACGGGCTGTCCTGGTCGAGCAGCATCTCGATGCGCTCCCGGGGCAGCAGCTTGCCGCGCGCGTGATGCCGGGTCACCCACTTCTCGCCGCCGCCGGCGCGGGCCTCGTCGAGGGCGCTCTCCAGGGCGGCCAGCCACTGCAGGGTGATACCGCGACCCTCCAGGTATGCGGGGTCGCGCGGGTCCAGCGAGGTGCCGAGCAGGGTCACGACGACACCCCGTCACCCGCTACGCGCCTACCTGCGTCCAATGCCGCGCCCTTCCCTGTCACACCGGTGCCTCTCGGCCACCTCCGTAACGAGTGGCCGTGCGGGCGCGACACGGATCAGGGCTTCGGGGCCCGGTCACCGGGAAGAGTGGATCAAGCACGTTTGAGGGGCTGCCCTGCTGGACAGCCCCTATGACGTGATGCCGTGGAAGATCAGACGCGAGCGCGCCGGGCGAGCCGCTCGGGATCGAGGATGATGACGCTCTTGCCGTCCAGCCGCAGCCATGCGCGGGAGGCGAAGTCGGCGAGCGCCTTGTTCACCGTCTCGCGGGACGCGCCGACCAGCTGAGCCAGCTCCTCCTGGGTGAGGTCGTGCGTGACGCGCAGCACACCACCGTCCCGGGTGCCGAAGCGGCCGGCCATCTGCAGCAGGTTCTTCGCGACCCGGCCGGGCACGTCCGTGAAGATCAGGTCGGCCAGCGCGTCGTTCGTCCGGCGCAGCCTGCGGGCCAGCACCCGGAGCAGCTGCTCGGCGATCTCCGGCCGGTTGTTCAGCCACGGGCGCAACGACGACTTCTTCAGCCGGGCCAGCCGGGTGTCGGTCACCGCGGTCGCGGTCGCCGTCCGCGGGCCGGGGTCGAAGAGGGAGAGCTCGCCCAGCATGTCGGACGGACCCATGATGGAGACGAGGTTCTGCCGTCCGTCCGCCGCGCGGCGGCCGAGCTTGATCTTCCCGGAGAGAACGATATACAGGCTGTCGCCGGCCTCGCCCTCGTTGAAGACCACGTCGCCCTTACGGACTTCGATCGTGTCCATCTCCTTGGCGAGCGCCTCGGCGGCTTCCGGGTCAACGCCCTGGAAGATTCCGCTGCGCGCCAGTACCTCATCCATCGCCGCACCTCCGAAACGCGCAACGTCTGCGCTCGATCAGTCTAGGCGCACGCGGGCGGGAAACGGGCGGCCACCCCTTGATCCAGATACTGGACGGTAACCACATCTGCCGGGACCGGCGGTGACAATTCGACGGTACGGGCATATCGGGACGGCACTTTCGTCTGTCGCTCCCGCATGCCAGCCGAAGGTATCGTCCCGGTCGATGAATTCGCACCCCCGGTCCCATCGCAAAAGTAGTTTTGGGCGTTCTGCCTTGATTGTCATGCTTGTCCTTGCCGCGGTAACCGGCGCGGCAGTCGGTGGGATCGCCGTGGTCGAACGCGGCGGCGGTGCGAGCTGGCATTCGTCGTCGTCCACGCCGACGCCCGGAAGGTCTGCGGCGGTCCGCGAGGAGTCCACGGCTGCCGAGTCGCTCACCCTCTCCGCCACCGGCGACATCATGATGTCCAGCGCGCCGAACGGGCTGCCCCCGAAGAACGGCGCCGGATTCTTCGACTCGGTCCGCGAGGGCCTCGCGTCCGATCTGGTGATGGGCAATCTGGAACAGCCGCTCACCGACGACACCGGCGCCTCCAAGTGCGGTTCGCCGGCTCGGCCGAACTGCTTCGCGTTCCGTTCCCCGCCGTCCTACGCCGGGCACCTCAAGGACGGCGGATTCCAGCTCCTGAACACGGCGAACAATCACGCCAACGACTTCGGCGCGGCCGGCTACCGCAACACCGTCGAGGCCCTGGAGGGCGCCGGGTTGCAATACACCGGCGCGCGGGACCAGATCACCACGATGGAGATCAAGGGCGTCAAGGTCGCGGTGATCGGATTCTCGCCGTACGCCGGGGCCAACAACCTCAACGACCTCGCGCAGGCCCGCGACATCGTGCAACGGGCCAAGTCCGAGGCCGACCTGGTGGTGGTGCAGGCGCACATGGGCGCCGAGGGTGTCGAGAAGAACCACGTGCGGCCGGGCAGCGAGAACTTCTTCGGGGAGAACCGCGGCGACCCCGTCAAGTTCAGCCACACGGTCATCGACGCGGGCGCCGACCTGGTCATCGGGCACGGGCCGCACGTGCTGCGCGGGATGGAGTTCTACCAGGGCAAGCTGATCGCCTACAGCCTCGGCAACTTCGCCGGCGGCGGGCGCACGCTCTCCAAGACCGGGATCCTGAAGTACGCCGGGATCCTGCGCGTGACCCTGCGCAAGGACGGGTCGTACGCGGGTGGTCAGTTCCTCTCCACCTACCTCGACGGCGACGGTCTGCCCACCCGGGACACCGCCGACGAGCGTGGCCGGGATCTGGTCAACACCCTGACCGAGGCGGACTTCGGAAGCACCGGGGCGTCGATCGGGGCGGACGGGGCGATCAAGCCGTCGGCGTGACCGGCGGTGCGGCGTACTCTTTACCGGTGACTCGTCCCCGCACCGCGCCCACCGACCCCGGGCCAGCCGTGCTGGAGCGGTCGATGAAGCGCTTCGCGGGGGAGACGCCGATCGGGCGCAAGCGCCGGGCCCGCAAGATGGCCCGGCTGCTCGCCGACACGCATCCGGACGCGCACTGCGAGCTCGACTTCACCACGCCGCTGGAGCTGGCCGTGGCGACCATCCTCTCGGCACAGACCACAGACGTCCGGGTGAACCAGGTGACTCCGGTGCTCTTCCGGAAATACCGGTCCGCCGCCGACTACGCCTCCGCCGACCGGGCCGAGATGGAGGCGGTCCTGCGCCCGACCGGGTTCTTCCGGGCCAAGACGAACTCGCTGATCAGCCTCGGACAGGAGCTTCTCGCGTCGCACGGTGGTGAGCTGCCCGGCAAACTGGACGAGCTGGTCAAGCTGCCGGGCATCGGGCGCAAGACCGCCAACGTGATCCTCGGCAACGCGTTCGGCGTTCCCGGGATCACCGTGGACACCCACTTCCGGCGCCTCACCAACCGGTTCGGGTGGGTCCGGGAGGACGACCCCGTCAAGATCGAGTCCCTGGTCGCCGACCTGATCGAGAAGCGCGACTGGACCATGCTGTCGCACCGGGTGATCTTCCACGGCCGGCGGGTCTGCCACGCCCGGAAGCCGGCCTGCGGCGCCTGCACGCTGGCGGCGGCCTGCCCGTCCTTCGGGACCGGCCCCACCGAGGCGGCGCCCGCGGCCAAACTCCTGAAAGGGCCACGCGCCCGGGAACTGGCCGTCGCCGCCGGGGTCGATCCGGAGCTGGTGCCGGCCGCCGCCGTGCTCGCGTCGCCCGATGCGGACGAGTCGTGAGGGCGTTCCCGCCGGTCCTGGCGGCCGTGCTGCTGCTCGCCGGGTGCACCTCCACGGAGTCGCCCGCCGAGCAGGTGTCCTCGCCGTTCGTGGCCTGTGCCGCGGCCGCGGGCGCCGCCTCCCCGCCCGCCGCCGGCCTCCCGGACATCTCGGTGGACTGCTTCGCCGGTGGCGATGCGGTGAGCCTGCGTGGCCTGCACGGCCCAGCCGTGATCAATATCTGGGCGACGTTCTGCGGACCCTGCCGGGAGGAGCTCCCGCTCATCCAGCGACTCGCGGACGCCACCGCCGGCAAGCTCACCGTGCTCGGGCTGAACACCGGCGACACGCGGTCGGCGGCGGCCTCCTTCGGGACCGACCACGGTGTCAGCATGCCGACTCTGTTCGACCCGGACCGGAAGGCGATCACGGCGCTCGGCGTGGTCAACCTGCCCAGCACGATCTTCGTCGACGCGCGGGGACAGGTCTACACCCACCGCGACACGATGGACGCGGCCGAGCTGACCGAGCTGGTACGCCAGCACGCCGGGCTGTCGGTGACGCTGTGACAGGGCCGAGAGCCGCCGGCACCGGCCGCGCGGGGTCGTGCACGCCGCAGGCGCCTCCTGGACGCGCCCGGCGGCGTACCCCCGGATCGGTTCCCCGGGTCTGCCGGCGGCCCGCATGAGCCGGGGTGTGCCGCTGGACCGGCCCGGCGATCTGCCGTCCTGGTTCGAGCCGCTGCTGAACCGGGTCGCCGAGTCCCGCGCCGAGGACTTCAGCATGCTGCGCCGGCCGGTCGGCGCCGGTGGCCGCGCCAGCGCGGTGCTGGTGCTGCTCGGCGAGAGCCCACCCGCCGTGGACACTCCCGGTGGCCCGGACCTGCTGATCCTGCAGCGGGCCGCGACCATGCGCAACCACGCCGGCCAGCCCGCCTTCCCGGGCGGCGCCACCGACCCGGAGGACGCCGACGCCGTGGCGACAGCGCTGCGCGAGGCCGACGAGGAGGTCGGGCTCGACCCGTCCAGCGCCGTGCCCCTGGCCCTGCTGCCGGAGCTGTGGATCCCGGTCAGCCGATTCTCGGTCACCCCGGTGCTGGCCTGGTGGCGGCGCCCGCACCCGGTCCACCCACGGCAGGCCACCGAGGTCGCGCACGTGGCCCGACTGCCGATCAGTGAACTCGCCGACCCCGCGAACCGTATCCGGGTGCGACACCCGAGCGGCTGGATCGGACCGGCCTTCCAGGTCCGCGGACTGCTCGTCTGGGGTTTCACGGCGGGAGTGATCTCGGTGCTGCTCGACATGGCAGGCTGGGCACGCTCGTGGGAGCGGGGTCGTGTGGTGGATCTGCCGGACGCCGCGGCCCCGGTGCCGGCGGCGCGCGGCGGCGCACCCGACGAGGTGGTGCCGTGACGTGCGCCTGACTTCTATGTTGAGTGAGTGCCCGTGGTCGATGTCATCCTGATCGTGCTCATGCTGCTGTTCGCGATCAGCGGCTACCGCCAGGGATTTGTGATCGGTGCGCTCTCCCTCGGCGGCTTCTTCAGCGGTGTCCTGATCGGCCTGCAGCTCGGCCCGTTGCTGGCCAGGCAGTTCGGCGACGGCACGGTCCGCATGGTGGTCGCGCTCGCCGTGATCCTCGCCCTGGCCGTGCTCGGGCAGACGCTGGCCGGCTGGCTCGGCACCAGCCTGCGCAAGGCGATCTTCAACCGGCCGCTGCAGCATCTCGACGACGCCGGCGGCGCGGTCGTCTCGGTGGTCGCGGTCCTGCTGGCCGCGTGGCTGGTCGCGGTGCCGATGGGCTCCACCCCCTTCCCCGGGATCAACAAGGCGGTCCGCAGCAGCGCGATCCTCGGCGGCATCAACGGGCTGATGCCGGAGCAGGCGCAGGCCCTCTCCTCGGCGCTGCGGGAGACGCTGGACACCAACGGCTTCCCGGACGTCTTCGGCGGCCTGGCCCGCACCCAGGCCAAAGAGGTCGCCGAGCCGGACCCGGCACTGAGGAACTCGAAGATCGTGCAGACCTCCAAGCAGTCCGTGCTCAAGGTCCTCGGGGCGGCGCCGAGCTGCTCCCGGCGGATCGAGGGGACCGGCTTCGTGTACGCGGACGAGCGGGTGATGACCAACGCGCACGTGGTGGCCGGAACCCGGGACGTCGTCGTGGAGACGAACCGGGGGCAGCTGGAGGGCACGGTGGTGGTCTACGACCCGAAACGCGACCTCGCGGTGATCCGGGTGCCCGGTCTCGAGGCGCCGGCCATGCCGTTCGTGACGAAGAAGGCGGCTTCCGGGGCGAGCGCGATCGTGCTGGGCTATCCGCAGGACGGACCGTACAACGCCCAGTCCGCCCGGGTCCGGGACGTCGGCGACATCACCGGCCCGGACATCTACGAGTCGGGCGACGTGACCCGGGAGATCTACACGATCAAGTCGCTGGTCCGCAGCGGCAACTCCGGCGGCCCGCTGATCGCCCCGTCCGGCGAGGTGATCGGCGTGATCTTCGCGGCCGCGGCCGACGACAAGAACGTGGGCTTCGCGCTCACGGCCGCCGAGGCGGCTCCGATCGCCAAGCTGGGGCGGGAGAGCACCCGGAGCGTCAAGACCGGGGAGTGTGCCTGAGCGGCCTGCTCGTTCCGGTCCGGCCTGCCCCGTCTACGCGGCCTCAGCCGGCTACCTCAGCCTGCGGCGCCGGCGAAGCGGCTGATGGTGACCGCCCCGGCCAGGGCGGAGATCACCAGCAGGGCGATCGCCAGGAAGCGGCCCCGCTGCGATCCTTCCGGCCGCGCCGTCGCGGGCGCGGCCCAGCCGCCGGCGTTCGCCTCCGAGGTGGCCGCGGCCTGCTGTGGGGAGTCCCCGCTCGGCGCCGACTGCGCCTGCCCCGAGGCCGGCGCACTGCCGAAACGGGCCACCCCGGCCGGCGGAGTGTTGTCCAGCGGATTGCCGGCCGCCTCCGGCACGCTGGCGGTGAGCGCGCCGGTCGGGTCGATCAGGCCGAAGCCGAAGACGTCGTCACGGCCCGGAGCGCCACGGTCCTTCGCGGTCCGGATGATCCGGTTGATCACGTCCGCGGCCGGCATGCCCGGCCAGCGTGAACGGATCAGCGCCGCGGTCCCGGCCACCATCGGTGCGGCGAAGCTGGTGCCCTGCACCTTCCAGTAACCCCCGGGCTTGGCGCCGACCAGCTCGGTCGCGGGCGCGGTCACCACGGTCTCCCTGCCGGTGATCGAACCGGACCACAGGTCGGTGCCGTTGCGCTCCACACCGGCGACCGCTATCACGCCTGGCTCACGAGCCGGGTACCACACCCCGCGCGCGGCCGACGACGACGCGTTCACGTTGCCGGTGCAGGCGATCACCACGACATCCTTGGCGAACGCGTAGTCCAGCGCGGCGGCCAGGGCCGGGCTGTTCGCGCTGCCGCCGAGCGACAGGTTCACCACCCGGGCGCCGTGGTCGACCGCCCAGCGCAGGCCTTTCGCCACGACCAGCGCGTCGTCGTACCGGTTCTGCTCATCCAGTACCCGGACCGGGAGGATCTTGGCCTTCGGGGCGATGCCCACCACGCCGGTGTTGTCGTCGGCGCGGCCGGCGATGATGCCGGAGACCGTGGTGCCGTGACCGACCGCGTCGGTGTCACCGTCACCCTTGCTGTTCACCAGGTCCAGCCCGGGCAGCACCTGACCCTCCAGATCGGGGTGGTGCGCGTCGACTCCGGAGTCGATCACCGCGACCGTGATGCCGGCGCCGTCCGCATAGGTCCACGCGTCGGTGAGGTCGAGGGTCTGCAGCTGCCACTCCTGCGCCCGGACGGTGTCCACCGCCGCTCCGGGCTCGGCCAGCGGCTTGCCCACCGTGGTGCCGTCGACCACCTCGCCGTAGCCGGGCTCGGCCAGCACCGTCCCCTGCCGGAGGTTCGGCCTCGCGGCGAAGGCGGGCACCGCCCTCTGCCGGGACGTCGGCGTCGCGGTGAAGGCGGATGCCGACTCGGCCGGTGGCGTCCCCTGCCGGGACGTCGGCGTCGCGGTGAAGGCGGATGCCGGCTCCGCCAGTGGCGGCCCCGACACGGCGGAGGCGGGCGCCGCGGCCGGCAGCACCGCGACGAGACCGGCCAGCGCCGCCACCCCGAAACGCCGCGCGCTCAGCAACGGAAACCGCGGCTGCCGCGGCGGGGAGGTCGCGCTCACTCTGGTCACGGGTCGGCGTCGCCATTCTGATGATGGTCAGTCGATGGGGGGAGATTACTCCGAAAACGTTGCGCGTCGCTGCGGTCCCGGGTGCCTAATCGCACCGCGAGTCTGTCACCGGCCCGCTTTCCTGATGGGCCAGCTGGATCAGGCGGACGCCCTCCCGTCTGGTGACCAGCCGGCCACGCCCCGGCGGCAGCCGTTCCGGCCGGACGGTGCCGATCAGCGCGCCCTCCTCCGGTGGCCCGGACATCACCAGGCCGGGCGCGGACAGCTCGCGCAGCCGCTGGATCACCGGCTCGTAGAGCGCCCGCGCCGCGCCGCCGGCCCGCCGGGTGAGGATCAGGTGCAGGCCGATGTCCCGGGCCTGCGGCAGGTGCTCCAGGAGCGGCGTCAGCGGGTTGACCGGCCCCGCCACCACCAGGTCGTAGTCGTCGACCAGCACGAACAGTTCCGGCCCGGTCCACCAGGACCGGTCCCGCAGCTGTCTCGTGGTGACCTCCGGGCCGGGCAGGCGCTTGTCCATGTACCCGGCGACCGAGCGCATCAGGTCCAGGGTGGGCTGGGCCTGCATGCCGTACCCGATCCGGTGTTCGGTCTCCGGCAGGTCCATCAGGCTGCGGCGGTAGTCGACCAGGATGACCCGCGCCTGAGCCGGCGCGAATCGGCTGGTCACCGAGGTGGCCAGGGCGCGCAGGAAGGAGGACTTTCCGCACTCCGCGTCACCGAACAGCAGGAAGTGCGGGTCGGTGGCGAAGTCGACGGTCACCGGTTCCAGATCGGCCTCGGCCAGGCCGATCGGCAGCCGCAGGCCCTCGCCGGCGTCCGAGATCTCGGTGTACGCCACCGTCGCCGGCAACAGCCGCACCCGCGGAGCGGCCGCCCCGGGCCAGGCCGACGACACCGCCTTCACCAGCTCGGCGGTGTCGCCCAGCGAACTCACCTCGGGCCGCACCGTGAGCAGGTGCAGCCACTGCCCGGGGAGCGCCGGGTGCTCGGCCACGCCGCGCCCGGGCTGCTGCTCCGGCACCGCCGCCGCGGCGCGCCGCCCGACGTGCGAGTCCGATGTGTCCCCGAGACGCAGCTCCACCCGGGAGCCGAAGAGGTCCCGCACGGCCGGCCGGAAGTCCATCCACCGGGAGGCGGCGGCCACCAGATGGATCCCGTACGACAGGCCGCGCGTCGCCAGATCGGTCAGCACCGGCTCCAGCTCCTCGAAGTCGGTGCGCACCGTGGCCCAGCCGTCCACCACCAGGAACACGTCGGCACCGCCCCGCGACCGCCGGAACTCCGCCATCGAACCGACCCCGAGCTCGGCGAACGACCGCTCGCGCCCGGCCAGCAGGGTGACCATCTCGCCCACGGTGCGGCGTACGCCCTCGGCCTCCAGCCTCCCGAACACCCCGCCCACGTGCGGCAGCCCACGCAGCCCGCCCAGCGACCCGCCGCCGAAGTCCAGGCAGTACACCTGCGCCTCGGCCGGCGTGTGGGTCAGCGCCAGCCCGCAGACCAGCGAGCGCAGCGCGGTGGACTTGCCGCTGAGCGTGCCGCCGACCACCGCCACGTGCCCGGCCGCCCCGCCGAGCTGCAGCCAGAGCACGTCCCGCAGCTGTTCCCGGGGCTTGTCCACCAGCGCGACAGGCACCTGCAGCGCGCCGTGCAGCGCCGGGTTGGCGCAGGACAGCCCGCGCTCGGTGGACACGACCGGCGGCCCGAGCAGGTCGTCCAGGGCGGCCGATCCGTCCAGCGGCGGGAGCCAGACCTGGTGGGCCGGCGGTCCCTGCCCGGCCATCCGGTCCACCAGCACGCCGAGCAGCGTCGGCTGCTCCCGGGGCTCCTCGGCGACCATCGGCAGCGCCGCGGGCGCCGGCGCCACCGCCCGCGTGGTGTAGGGCATCACCCGGGTCTCGACCGGCCGGTCCGGGGAGTTGATCCGGCGCAGCGGCCCGGACACGAACGCCCCGCGGAACCGGATCGGCGGCCCGGTGCCGGCCTTCAGGTAGGCGTGCCCGGGCGCGCCCGGGAGTTCCGCGGCGTCCGGCACGCCGAGCACCACCCGCGATTCCATGCCGTTGAAGGTCTTCAACCCGATCCGGTACGACAGATGCGTGTCCAGCCCCCGCAGCCGCCCCTCCTCCAACCGCTGGCTGGCCAGCAGCAGATGCACTCCGAGCGACCGCCCCACCCGCCCGATCTGCAGGAACATGTCGATGAAGTCGGGCTTGTGCAGGAGCAGCTCGGCGAACTCGTCCACGATCACGACGAGCGACGGCAACGGTGGCAGAGCCGCGCCCGCCACCCGGGCCCGCTCGTAGTCCGGCAGCCCGGCGAAGTTCCCCGCCCGGCGCAGCAGCTCCTGGCGGCGGATCAGCTCGCCGTCGATCGCCTCCGCCATCCGGTCGACCAGCGGCAGCTCGTCGCGCAGATTGGTGATCAGCGCGGCGGTGTGCGGCAGCCGGTCCAGGGAGGCGAACGTCGCCCCGCCCTTGAAGTCGATCAGCACGAAGTTCAGCGACTCCGAGGAATGCGTGCCGGCCAGCGCCAGCACCAGCGTGCGCAGCAGCTCGGACTTGCCCGACCCGGTGGCGCCGATCAGCAGGCCGTGCGGACCCATCCCGCCCTGTGCGGACTCCTTCAGGTCCAGCTCGACCGGCAGCCCCTCGGCGGTCACCCCGATCGGCACCCGCAGCCGGTTCCGGGCCGGCCGCGGCTGCCAGCCCCGCGCCGGGCGGAAGCCCTCCGGGTCGCCGATGCCGAGCAGGTCGGTGAACGCGGCCTCGGCCGCGGCCGGCGTCCCGTCCGGATCGGCGGTGCCGGCCAGGCGCAGCGGCGTGAGCCGGCGGGCGATCGCCTCGGCGGCGGCCGCCGGCAGCGCGTCGGCCCGCCCGGCCTCGGTCTCGGTGTCCATCGTGGTGGTGCGCAGGGCACCGGACCGGTCCACGTCCAGCACCAGAGCGGCCCGGTCGAGCAGCCTCGGCGGCGGTGTGTCCAGATCCAGCACGGTCACTCCGTCCGGGCCGTCGCCGCCCGGGAGCGGGCCGGCGCCGTCCCGGACGATCACCACGTGCGGGCCGGTCGGACCGGGGAAACCCGGTTGGAACCGGGCCCGGCCGCCGATCACGTCGTCGAGCAGCCGGTCCAGCTCGGGGCCGGAGCCGGCCACCAGGCGCAGCGGGCCGAGGGTGTCGTCGCGTTGCGGATGCAGGGCGTGCGGCAGCCATTTCACCCATTCCCACTCGGCCCGCCGCCGAGGGCCGGCGCAGACCGCGACCAGCAGGT
This sequence comes from Actinoplanes siamensis, assembly GCF_016862395.1. GTDB lineage: Bacteria > Actinomycetota > Actinomycetes > Mycobacteriales > Micromonosporaceae > Actinoplanes > Actinoplanes siamensis. Next base: position 52,585 of record NZ_BOMW01000053.1, read on the forward strand.
CGTCCGGCGCGTGGAAGGTCGCGAGCTGGACGATCACGGCCCGGACCAGCGCCCGGGCCGGCTCGCCGCCGCTCAGGTGGACCCGGGCGAACCCGCGCAGCGACATGGCCACCGGCAGGTCCGGCACCACGGACCAGGCGTCCAGGAAGCGCCGCAGCGCGCCAGCGGTTGCCGGCTCCAGCTCGCGCAGCGGCCGGGTGGCCGGCGGTAGCAGCGGGGTGGCCAGGGACTGGGGCCCGAGCCCGATCCGGACCACGCCGAAGTCCGGATCGTCCGGCCGGCGCTCCCAGACCCGGTGGCTGGACACCGTGGACCAGAGCCGGGACGGATCCGGATGGCGGTAGAGCAGGCCGGCGCGCTGCCGGCGGGCGGTGTCCCGGACCCGGCGGCGCAGCTCGGCCAGATGCCGCAGGTACTCCCGGCGGGCGACGGCCAGCTCGGCCCGGCGCGGGCTGCCGGCCATGCCGAACGAGGTGGCCAACATGGCCAGTGCGGAGATTCCGAAGAGACCACCGATGACGTACGAATACGGCCCGCCCCGCCCCTGGCCCATCAGCATCGCCATGGCCACCGTGCCGCCCAGCATCGGCAGCACCAGCAACGCCTGCTGCCAGCGCCCGGCGCCCGGGGCCGGCGCCTCGGGTGGCGGCTCGACCGGCAGACTCCCGTCCGGGATCTCCGGCGCCGGCCGCCGCTCGGCCCGCCGGAACAGCACTGTCCCCATCGCCTCACCTGCCCTCGTGCCGCGACGCGCCCATGCTAGACAAGGTTTGACGTATCGTGCAGCATCAATGGATTTCCTGTGGACAAACCGTGAGGTGTCCTGGTGAGCACCGGTCTGGCGCGTGTGACGATCAGCGCCCCGCAACGTCGGGTGGACGTCGCGCTGCCCGAGCACGTGCCGCTCGCCGAGCTGCTGCCGGACGTTCTCCGGCATGCCGGCGAAGACCTCGCCGACCTCGGCGAACGGCACGGCGGATGGGTGCTGCGACGCTCCGACGGCGTCCCGCTCGAAGTCGGCCGAGGGCTGCACCAGCAGGGGGTACGCGACGGCGAGGTGCTCCACCTGCGTCCGGCCGGCGACGACTGGCCGGAGCTGGAGTACGACGACGTGGTGGAGGCGGTCGCGGAGGGCGCCCGGCGGCGGGGTGGCGTCTGGACCCCGGCGGCCACCCGCGTCACCGCCCTGACGGCCGCCGGCATCGTGTTCACCCTCGGCCTGTTCGCGCTGCTCACCGCGGACCCGCGGGGTGGCGGGGCGGGCTGGTCCGGGCTCGGCGCGGCCGCGCTGCTCACTCTCGCCGCGACGATCGCCTCCCGGGCGTACGGCGCGGCGGCCACCGGCGTGTTCCTGGGAACCTTCGCGCTGCTCTACGCGTTCACCGGCGCGGCCGCCCTCACCGCGGCGGCCGGAGCCGGTGGGACACGCTTGACCGGCGGCCCGGAACTGCTCGCCGGCTCGGCCGCGGCGCTGCTGACCGCGGTGCTCTGCGGGGCCGGCGTGGCGGCCGGGACCAGGGTCTTCACGGCCGGTGTGACGGCCGGCGGGCTGGGTGTCCTGACCGCGCCGGCCGGCCTGGCCGGCGGTCCGGCGGCCGGCGCCGCGACCCTGCTCGCGGTGCTGGCCTGCGGTATCTCGGTGCTGCCGGTGCTGGCCATCGTCCTGGGTCGTACCCCGGCGCCGCCGGCCGCGCCGCCCGAGCCGTCCGGCGCCGCGCTGGACGCCGTCCGGCGCCGGCCCGACCCGGAGACGGTCTTCGACGCGGTACGCCGCACCGACGAGCTGCTGGCCGGCCTGCTGCTCGGGCACGCCGTGCTGATGGCCGGCGCGTCGGCGGCGCTGGCCGGGACGCGGTCCCCGGCGGCTCGCGTCCTGCTGATGGCCGGAGGCCTCGCGGTGCTGCTGCGGTCCCGGCTGTTCCGGGCTCGGCGCCAGCGGCTGCCGTTGCTCGCCGGTGGGCTGGCCGCGTTCACCGCGCTCGCCGCCGACCTGCTCGGCACGGCCCCGGCGGCGGCGCGGCCCGTGGTGACCGTGGGTTGCGTGGCGCTCGGCCTGCTCGTCGCGGCCGCCGGGGTGGCCTGGGCGCGCCGGCCGCCGCCGGCTTGGCCGGGCCGCCCCGCCGACGTGCTCGACGTGGTGGCCACGGTGTCGGTGATCCCGGCCGCCTGCTGGGCCGCCGGCCTCTACGCCGCGGTCGGCGGGATCACTCTCTAGCCGGCCATACGACCGCACCTGCGGGGCGCGGGCCCCGCAGGTGCGGTCGTCGGCGGTGTCAGGGGAGACGAGCGGTCAGTGCGACTCTTCTTCGCCCTCGGCGTCCTTGGCGCGCTGGAAGGAGGCCCGGATCTCGGCCTCGGCCTCGACGCGGCCCACCCAGGTCGCGCCCTCGACGGACTTGCCCGGCTCCAGGTCCTTGTAGACCGTGAAGAAGTGCTGGATCTCCATCCGGTCGAACTCGCCCAGGTGGTGGATGTCGCGCAGGTGCTCCTGGCGCGGGTCCTCGTAGGGCACGCAGAGGACCTTGTCGTCGCGGCCCTTCTCGTCGGTCATCCGGTACATGCCGATCGCGCGGGCGCGGACCAGGCAGCCGGGGAAGGTCGGCTCCTGGATCAGCACCAGGGCGTCCAGCGGGTCACCGTCCTGCCCCAGGGTGCCCTCGATGAAGCCGTAGTCGGCGGGATACTGTGTCGCCGTGAAGAGGGTCCGGTCCAGCCGGATGCGGCCGGTCTTGTGGTCCACCTCGTACTTGTTGCGCTGCCCCTTGGGGATCTCAACCAGAACGTCGAAATCCATTGTTTGCTCCCCTTTTGCTTGCCCGCCTGATGAGACCGGTCCGCCGGGCGGGACGCGGGGGGATGGAAGCAGGGCCCGCAGGATCCGCGCGCAACGGTGTGCCGGATGTCGCTAGTCTCCCCTAAGTCTGACGCCACGGGCGAGGAGGGGCGTATGACGAGGCCAGATTCACAGAACGGTCCGGAGTCCAACGGCGTGTCGGACGGGACGGACCGCCCGGATGCCGGTAAGGGGCGCCCCGGCGGGTTCGGCGTTTCCGGCCCGTCACCGGCGGCGCCGGGCTGGGCGGGCTTCCCTCCGCCGGCGCGGGACTCGCAGCCGACGGTGCAGATCCCGCCGGCCGGCGACTACCCGCCCAGCGGCCCGCAGCCGCCCCAGCCGGCGTCCCCGGCCGCGCCCGCGCCGGTCAAGAGCGGGGACATCCCGTACGGCAAGGCCTCGGTTCCGTTGAACACCGCGCGCCCGCCGGCGTCGAACAGCGGAGTCCGGCCACCCGCGGCCCCCGGAGCCGGTGTCGGCGAACCCGCCGGGACCGGCGGCGACGCCGGGGCCGCGCCGGGATTCTTCTCCAGTACGAAGGTCGCCTCGATCGTCCTGGCCGTGGTCGTCCTGCTCGCGGTGGTGGTCGTCGGCGTGATCGAGCGGCCCGGCCCGATCGCCGGCTGGTTCGGCGACCCGGCCGGCCCCTCCCCGGCGGCGACCACGCCCGACCCCAAGCCGACCCCGGTGCTCGCCGCGGCGGCCGCCCAGGGCGCCGCGCCGAACGCCGAGGCGGTCAAGGCGGCGCTGGACCCGCTGGTGAGGTCGCCGGCACTGGGCTCGACGGTGCACGTCTCGGTGCTCGACGTGCCCACCACGCAGGTGCTGTACGCGCAGAACGCCGACATCCCGACCACACCGGCCTCGACCACCAAGCTGCTCACCGCGGTGACCGCGCTGGCCGCCCGGGGCCCGGCCTACCGGCTGACCACCCGGGCCGTGGCGGGCGCGAGACCGGGCGAGGTGGTGATCGTCGGGGGCGGCGATCCGACCCTGGCCGTCGGCGCGTCGGGGCAGTTCCCCGGCGCGGCCCGGTTGGATCAGCTGTCCGCGCAGGTGAAGAAGGCGATGGGCGACACCCCGATCACCCGGGTGACGGTGGACATCTCGCTGTTCAGCGGCCCGGAGAAGGCCACCGGCTGGTCCGCGGGCGACATCTCCCCGGGCGGGCAGGTCGCCAGGATCCAGGCGCTGATGACGAATGCCGGCCGGATCACGCCGGTACACCACGAGGTCGGCGGCGACCCGCGCTATTCCGACCCGGCGCTGGCCGCGGGGCGGGCGTTCGCGAGCCAGCTCGGCGTCCCGGCGGAGCAGGTGAGCAAGGGCAAGGCGCCGGCCGCGGACACCGCGGGCGGCTCGTCGGGCCCCGCCTCCGCGCCGGCCTCCGCCGCGGCCGTCACCCCCGGCCGGGAACTGGGCAAGGTCGAGTCGCCGCCGCTGGTGCAGATCCTCGACTGGATGCTGCAGCAGAGCGACAACACGCTGGCCGAGGCGATGGCCCGCCAGGTGGCGTTGGCGGCCGGGGCCGAGGCCAGCTTCGACGGAGCCTCCGAGGCGATGATCGGCAAGCTGCGCGAGTTGGGCCTGCCCGGCGACGAGGCGACTCTGTACGACGGCAGCGGCCTGTCCCGGCACAACGGCATCAGCCCCACCCTGCTGGTGCAGACCCTGGCCCTGGCGGCCGGCGGCACCAGGCCGGAGCTTTCCGCGATGTTCAACGGCCTGCCGGTGGCCGGCTGGTCCGGCACCCTGCGCACCCGGTTCGTCACGCCCAGCCCGAACCAGGCCGCGCAGGGCGTCGTGCGGGCCAAGACCGGCACACTGAGCGGCGTCAACACCCTGGCCGGGGTGCTGGTCACCAAGGACGGGCGGGTGCTGGCCTTCGCGATCATGGCGAGCGGCGGCTCGAACGCGACCACCGCGAAGGCGGCGCTCGACAAGGTCGCGGCCAAGCTGGTCGCCTGCGGCTGCTCGTGAGGAGCCGGGGGCGGGCTCGCCGGGACGCGGAGCGTGACCCAGGGGATTCACCGGAGTGCGCTCTGGAGCCGCGCGGGTACTGTCGGCTGCATGGCGCAGTTCGTTGACTGGGACCTGGCCGCCGCGACCGCGGGCGCGCTGTCCAAATCAGGCCCCGCGGTCTCCTACGACGAGGCCGCACAGGTGGTGTCCGAGCTGCGGGAGCTGACCGAGGAGGCGGCCGGTCACGTGGCGGCTTACACCGGGCTCAGCTCGCAGGTCGAGGTGCCGCCGGTGCGGGTGGTCGACCGCCGCGACTGGGCGAAGGTGAACATCGCCGGCCTGCGGGAGGTGATCAACCCGCTGGTCGCCAAGCTCTCCGGGGACAAGCAGCCGGGCGCGTTCGCCGAGGCGATCGGCACCCGGGTGACCGGCGTGCAGGCCGGCACGATCCTGGCCTACCTTTCCGGCCGCGTCCTCGGGCAGTACGAGGTCTTCTCCGGCGAGCCCGGCCAACTCCTGCTGAACGCGCCGAACATCGTCGAGGTGGAGCGCCGGATCGGCGCCGACCCGCGGGACTTCCGGCTCTGGGTCTGCCTGCACGAGGTGACCCACCGCACCCAGTTCACAGCGGTCCCCTGGATGCGTGGTTACTTCCTCGGCCAGGTGCAGGCGTTCGTCGACGCCTCCCAGGGCGGCGAGCACATGCTGGAGCGCCTGCGCCGCGGGGTGGCCACGCTCTCCGACGCGCTGCGCGACTCGGAGAGCCGGGTCTCGGTGCTCGACATCGTGCAGACCCCCGGGCAGAAGGCCGTGCTGGACCGGCTGACCGCGCTGATGACGCTGCTGGAGGGGCACGCCGAGTTCGTGATGGACGGCGTCGGCCCCGAGGTGATCCCGAGCGTCGAGTCGATCCGGGCCAAGTTCAACCGGCGCCGCGAGGGCGGCAACCCGCTGGACAAGGCGGTCCGCAGGCTGCTCGGCATCGACGTCAAGATGCGGCAGTACGCGGAGGGCCACAAGTTCGTGCACGGCGTCGTCGAGCGTGTCGGCATGGACGGCTTCAACAAGATCTTCGAGTCCCCGCTCACCCTGCCCTGGCTGGACGAGCTGGGCGATCCGGACGCGTGGGTGTCGCGGGTGCACGACGCGCGCCCGGCGCTCGACTGACCGTGGCCCGGATCCCGGCGCCGGTCGCCGCGGTCCGGACGGCGGTCCGTCGCGGCCTGGCCGACCTGCCGTCCGACTCGCTCGTGCTGGTCGCCTGCTCGGGCGGCGCGGACTCGCTGGCGCTGGCGGCCGCGACGCGCTTCGTCGCCGGCCGGCGGGTCGGCCTGGTGACCGTGGACCACGGCCTGCAGGAGGGCTCGGACCGGCGGGCCCGGTCGGTGGCGGCGTGGGCCCGGGATGCCGGCTTCGACCCGGTCCGGGTGTCCACGGTCACTGTCGCCGGCCTGTCCGGTGGCCCCGAGGCGGCCGCCCGGACGGCGCGGTACGCGGCACTCGAGGCCGCCGCCGGGGAGCTGGGAGCGACCGCGGTGCTGCTCGGGCACACCCGGGACGACCAGGCCGAGACCGTTCTGCTGGCGCTGGCCCGGGGCGCCGGGCCGCGCGGGCTGGCCGGGATGCCGCCGCGGCGCGGGGTGTTCCGCCGCCCGCTGCTGGACGTGGCCCGCTCGGACACCCGGAAGGCGTGTGCCGCCCTGGGGCTGGCGCCCTGGGAGGACCCGCACAACACCGATCCGGCGTACGCCCGGTCGCGTGTCCGGGGCGCCGCCCTGCCCGCCCTGGTGGCCGAGCTGGGCACGGCGGTGGTGGGCAACCTGGCCCGTACCGCGGCGCTGCTGGCGACGGACAACGAGGCGCTGGACGAGTTGGCCGCCGCCGCCCTGGAGCAGGCCCGCTCCGGCGCCGGGCTGTCGGTGCCGGCGCTGGCCGGGCTGTCCGCCGCGATCCGGGGCCGGGTGCTGCACCGGTGGGCGCGGGAGCTCGGCGCGCCCGGGGGCGCGCTGGCCTACGGGCACGTGACCGCTCTCGACGCCCTGGTGACCGACTGGCACGGTCAGGGCCCGGCCTTCCTGCCCGCCGGGATCGCCGTCGAGCGGCGGGATAGTGACCTCGTTCGGGTGGTTCCGGCCCTTACCAAGTGAACGATCCGGAGCGGAATCCGGCCCCGTTTCGCGGTCGGTAACCTCCATGCGTCAGGCTAGGCACATGGCTGATGGCTCTTGGTACGACTCTGACATCGACCACGTGATCATCTCGGAGGAGCAGATCCGCGAGAAGATCGACGAACTGGCGAAGCAGGTCTCCGCGGACCACGCCGAAGCCGCCGACGGCATCCTCCTGGTCTGCGTGCTGAAGGGCGCGGTCATGTTCATGGCCGATTTCGCCCGCTCGCTGGGACGGCACGGGCCGTCCACCGAGATGGAGTTCATGGCGGTCTCGTCGTACGGGCAGGGGACGACCTCGTCCGGCGTGGTGCGCATCCTGAAGGACCTGGACCGGGACATCGCCGGCCGGCACGTGCTGGTCGTCGAGGACATCGTGGATTCCGGGCTGACCCTGTCCTGGCTGATGAAGTACCTGGAGTCGCGGCAGCCGGCCAGCGTCGAGGTGGTCGCCCTGTTCCGCAAGCCGGACGCGGTGAAGGTGCAGGTTCCGGTCCGCTACGTGGGCTTCGACATCCCGAACGAGTTCGTGGTCGGTTACGGACTCGACTTCGCGGAGCGTTACCGGGAGCTGCCGTACGTGGGCGTGCTCAAGCCCGAGGTCTACGCCCGTAGCTGAACCGTTTTCTCAGCGTGTTCTCAGTAATGGTGGTTATGTGCTGTTTTATTGCTGAAACGCGCTGGATTGCGGGGGGTTACGTGGAGTTCGCCCTATGGCCTCACGGGTTCGCAATCGGTGCCTACGGTGTACGGTCGAGTGACCGATGGCGTGGTGTCACGAGCGCCGGAGGGGCCGGGAGTGATTCGCCGCCACCACGGAGGGGAATTGATCCCGGCGGCCGCCGGTGGGCGGCGACGTTGAGGTGACCAGGACGCCGATCAGGAGGGTCCGGGCGCTTGGCGCCCGACAACAGTATGGAACGTACGCGTTTCTTCCGCCGCCCGGTGGTCTGGATCATTCTGGTGATCATCGGCGTAGTCGCGCTGAGCTCGATCTTCACCAGTGGTCCCAGCTACCAGCGGGTAGATACTTCGGTCGCTCTTGAGCGTCTGAACCAGCCAGGCATCGAGAAGGTCGTCCAGAAGGACAAGGAGCAGACGCTCCAGATCGACCTGAAGAGCCCCGAGCAGTTCAACGGCAAGACCACGGACAAGATCGAAACCCAGTATCCGTACGAGGTCACCAGCGCGATCTGGGACGACGTCGAGCAGGCCAAGTCGGCCGGGCGGATCACCGGGACGATCAACACCACCGTCTCCGGCGACAACATTCTCCTCAGTCTGCTGATCAACCTGCTGCCGATCGCCATTCTGGTGGTCCTGCTGCTGCTGTTCATGTCGCAGATGCAGGGTGGCGGCTCCCGGGTGCTCAACTTCGGCAAGTCCAAGGCGAAGATGATCACCAAGGACACCCCGAAGACGACGTTCGCCGACGTGGCGGGCGCCGACGAGGCGGTCGAGGAGCTCCAGGAGATCAAGGACTTCCTGCAGAACCCGGCGAAGTACCAGGCGCTCGGCGCCAAGATCCCGAAGGGCGTGCTGCTCTTCGGCCAGCCGGGTACCGGTAAGACGCTGCTGGCCCGCGCGGTCGCCGGCGAGGCCGGGGTGCCGTTCTACTCCATCTCCGGCTCGGACTTCGTGGAGATGTTCGTCGGTGTCGGCGCGAGCCGGGTCCGCGACCTCTTCGAGCAGGCCAAGTCGAACGCGCCGGCGATCGTCTTCGTGGACGAGATCGACGCTGTCGGCCGGCACCGCGGCGCCGGCATGGGCGGCGGCCACGACGAGCGCGAGCAGACGCTCAACCAGCTGCTCGTCGAGATGGACGGCTTCGACACCAAGGGCGGCGTGATCCTGATCGCCGCCACCAACCGGCCGGACATCCTCGACCCGGCGCTGCTGCGCCCGGGCCGTTTCGACAGGCAGATCCCGGTGGACAACCCGGACATGGAGGGCCGCAAGGCGATCCTCCGGGTGCACGCCAAGGGCAAGCCGTTCACGCCGGACGTCGACCTCGACTCGGTGGCCCGCCGCACGCCCGGTTTCTCCGGCGCCGACCTGGCCAACGTGATCAACGAGGCCGCGCTGCTGACCGCGCGCAACGAGAAGCGCGCCATCTCGAACGAGTTCCTCGAGGAGGCGATCGACCGGGTCATCGCCGGCCCGGAGCGCCGCACCCGGGCGATGAGCGACAACGAGAAGAAGATCACGGCGTACCACGAGGGTGGGCACGCGCTGGTCGCCTACGCCCTGCCGCACTCCGCGCCGGTGCACAAGGTGACGATCCTGCCGCGTGGCCGCTCCCTGGGGCACACCCTGGTCCTGCCGACCGAGGACAAGTACACGCAGACCCGCGCCGAGATGATCGACACCCTGGCGTACGCGCTGGGTGGCCGGGCCGCCGAGGAGCTCGTCTTCCACGAGCCCACCACCGGCGCCGGCAACGACATCGAGAAGGCGACCGGCCTGGCCCGCGCCATGGTCACCCAGTACGGCATGAGCTCCAAGCTGGGCGCCGTGAAGTACGGCACCAGCAACGACGAGCCGTTCCTGGGCCGCAACATGGGCCACGAGCGGGACTACTCGGACTCGGTCGCCGCCGACATCGACGCCGAGGTGCGCGCGCTCATCGAGCTGGCGCACGACGAGGCCTGGGAGATCCTGGTGGAGTACCGGGACGTTCTCGACGACATGGTCCTCGAGCTGATCGAGAAGGAGACGATCACCCGCGAGGACATGGACCGGATCTGCGCCCGGGTGCAGAAGCGCCCGCCGATGTCGCCGTTCAACGGCTTCGGCAAGCGTCTGCCGTCCGAGGCCCCGCCGGTGCTCACCCCCGCCGAGCGGGAGAAGCTGAAGGCGCAGGCCGAGTCGGACGGTCAGCTGGCCGTCGGGCCGAACGCGAACGGCACCGTGGAAGGCAGCAACTGATCAGCGCGCACGACGAACTCGATTACCTCGCCGCCCGTCTGGTCGACGGCAAGCTCACCGGGGCCCCGGTCGAGCAGGCCGTCGACCTCGGGCGGATCGAGAAAGCGGTCCGGGAGATCCTCATCGCGATCGGTGAGGACCCGGACCGGGACGGCCTGGAGCGGACCCCCGCCCGGGTCGCCCGCGCGTATGCTGAGCTCTTCGCCGGCCTGCGGGTGGATCCGGCCAAGGTTCTCACCACCACCTTCGAGGCGGACCACGAGGAACTGGTCCTGGTCCGCGACATCGAGGTGCAGAGCATGTGCGAGCACCATCTGCTGCCGTTCAAAGGCCTCGCGCACATCGGCTACATCCCCGGCCCCGACGGCCGGATCACCGGCCTGTCGAAACTGGCCCGCCTGGTCGAGGTCTTCGCCCGCCGGCCGCAGGTCCAGGAGCGCCTCACCTCGCAGATAGCGGATCTGCTGATGCAGAGACTGGGCGCGCGCGGCGCGATAGTGGTCCTGGAGTGCGAGCACCTGTGCATGGAGATGCGCGGCATCCGCAAGGCCGGCGCCCGCACGGTCACGTCCGCGGTCCGCGGGGCCTTCCAGACCGACGGCAAGGTCCGCGCCGAGGCGATGGCGTTGATAAACGCCCGCTGACCCCGCCGCCCCGACCCATCCGAGGCGCCAGCCGATCGAATCGGCTGGCGCTTTTCGTCTGTCCGGGCCGCGACATGGTCCGCGAACCGCCCCGCTGGCGCTTTCGCCGCGACCTGGAGCCGTGGGCCGTCCCGCGCCGGCGTTCATCGGCCGGCGGGCGGGGGCCGATGACCCCGTGGTCCCCCGCGCCGGCGTTCGTCGACCCGCAGGCGGGCGCGGCAACGCGAACCGTGGACCACTGCGCGCACGCGCTCCTCGGCCGGAGCAGCGGCCCCGGCGTACGACCGGAAGCTCCTGAATTCGATCTCGAATGGTTCAGATCATGCTGCGGAACTGGTTCGCCGAGTCCATGGCGGCGCGGGTCAGCTGGACCGCCTCGTCAAGCCGGGTGCGGGCCTGCTCCAGGTGCGCGATGGCGGCCGCGGCAGCCGGATGGAACGAGCCGATCGAGGTCAGGCGGAGCAGCGCCAGCGACTGGTCGAGCTGATCGGTGACCACCTGGATGCCGACGATCGCGCGGTCCGCGCCGTCCACCGAGGCGGCGATGTTGACCTTCACTTCTTCCACGTTCGCCAATGCGGCGGTCCTCTCGTGAGTCAGCCCAGCAGCTGCTGCAGCCCGACACCCATGCAGGTGAGCAACACCGGGGTGAGGCAGGTGACGATGCCCAGCACCGGCGTGCGGTCTACAGGCGGGGCGCCCGGCTCGTTCTCAGCGCCCCAGACGAAGCCGATGGTGGCCCAACCCAGGCCGAAGGCCAGCAGCGGCATGCTGAGGCCGCACAGCAGGGTGTACGTGGGCAGCGAGCCGCTCGGGGCCACCAGGTAGAGGATGATCTGGACGAAGAGCACGGCGGCCGCGAACGGGCCGTACACCAGCAGGTTGCGCGCCCACGGACGGCCGGAACCGGCCGGAGCCGGACCGACGAACGCGTGGTCGGCGGCGTCCGCGGTCGCCCGCGCCTGCCGCAACGCGGAAAGAACGGCGGCCGGTCCGCCGGTCACCGCGGCCAGAGCGGCGGCCCGTTCGCCCTCCAGGGGCATCAGATCCACCTCCGGTACGCGGAAGTCGCGCACCAGCCTCGCCCGCTGCGGAGCGAGTCGCGCCCGCACCGAGGCCAGCTCCTGGCGGGCGGTGGTGATCGTCGCCGCCTGCTCGCCGGCCACCGTGCTGGCGGCCCGGCGCACCGCGTCCAGCTCACGCGCCGCGGCCAGATAGGCGGCCCACGGACCGTCGGGCGGCGGACCGGCCTGGGCCGGCACGAGACCGCTCTGCTGCGCCTGCTCCGGCCCGGTCATGAGTTGTCGCCCTCCGGCTGCACGAACGGGACCACGGTGACCGTGCGGTCGGTGTGCCTGTCGTGCAGCAGCGCCCGGTTCGGCCTCGGCTGCCAGTCCACCGGCCGGCCCAGCATCAGCGTGACCTCCGACTGCGGAACGTTCAGGAAGAGCAGGCCGGCCACGTCCTCCCGGCCCATGCTGCCGCCGGTCTCCTCGGTGAACCGGCGCACGCCGCGCCACCAGGACAGCAGATGCCCACCGCGGCCCGGCCCGGACCGCAGCAGCTGCCGCAGGCCGCTCAGGCCACCCGGCGGGGCGGCGTCCATCCCGAACACCACCCGGTACCCCGGCTGGTCGGAGGCGAGCTCGGCATCCAGCCCGGCGGCGTCCACCACGACCACCTCCTGCCGGTGGGCGATCTCCGCGGCCAGCGCCGCGGCCAGCGCGTCACCCTCGGCGACCAGCGAGGCGATGACGAAGCGGGCGGTGCGCGGCGCCAGGCAGGCCGCCACGCTGCGCGCCGCGGCGTCCAGCACCTCCGCCCCGGCCGCCTGCGAACCCAGGATGGCCAGGTGCCGGCCCGGCGACGAGTCCAGCGGGAACGCGGCGGTCGACAGGCTCACGTCGATCATCCGCCCGACCAGGGCGGTCGGTCGGCTGGCCCGGCCGGCCAGCGCCGCCCGGTACGTCGGGTCGTCGGCCAAGTGCTGGTGCGCGTAGCCGGCGAAGATCCGCGGCGGGATCGCCTCCGGATCCCGGGCGCCCCACAATTTGTGACGCAGATCGCTGAGCAGTCTCTGATCGGCATGCGGATCCGGGAAGCGAACCACCCGTTCGTGTCCACGCGTGGCGCCCCGGGGGCCGCCCAGACCACCCGCCGTGTTCACCACCGCGCTGCCCAGGGGCAGCCCGGCCGCCGAGTCGTTGGTCGGCTCCAACACGTCCCCGCCGCCCGGCAGCGCGATCCGCACCGGGAACTGGCCGAAGATCGAGTCCCGCTTGGCGTAGAGGGCTTCCACGCCGAGCACCGTCTGACTCGCCAGGACCAGATGGATCCCGTACGACCGGCCCTTGCGCGCCAGCGACTCGAGCAGGCCCACGGCCTCGGCCGCCGTCGGATCGTTGCCCGCCAGCAGCACCTGGAACTCGTCGACGACACAGAGGACCCGCGGCAGCGGGCGGCCACGGCCCTCCTCGGCCGCGACCGCGCGCAAGTCGGCGAAGCGCGACACGCCGGCCCGCTTGTACGCCATCGAGCGGCGGCCCATCTCGGCGTCCAGCTCGCGGAGAACGGCCAGGCCGTACTCCCGGTCGGACTCGACGCCGACCGCCCGGGCATGCGGCAGCCAGGTGCGGTCACGGCGGGTCGGGACGAACTCGGCGAAGGACACGCCCTCCTTGAAATCGAGCAGGTAGAGGGCCAGCTCATCGGGGGAGTAGCGGGCGCCCAGCCCGTACAGCACATTGATCAGGAAGGCGGTCTTGCCGGCGCCGGAGCGGCCGCCGACCATCCAGTGCGGGGTCAGGTCGTTGAACCTCAGCACCAGCGGCACGTCGCCGTGATGCCCCACCACGGTCTCCACCCCGCCGGACGCGTCCGCCGACCACAGCTCCTCGGCCGCCTCCGGCAGCAGGTCGGCCAGCGTCACCCGGGAGGTCGCCGCGGTGTGCGCGGCCAACTCCTGACACACCCCGTCCACCAGGTGCGGCGGCGGCTCCTCGTCCAGGAAGACCGGCGCGTTCAGCCAGGGCGCCTCCGGCGTCGACCCGAACGAGCCACCGGGCGGGTCGCCGACCACCGCGAACGGGTTCCGCACCGAGATCGCCGTGGTCCGCGGGAGCGGCGCCTGAGTCGTCTCCGCGGTGAGCGGCGGAGGCGGCCAGCCGGCCACGATCAGGTACAGCCCGGAATCCGGCCCCTGCTGCGCGAGCGCCGCGATCCGGCGCAGCTCCTCACCCTCGGTCATCTCCGGCAGGCTGGCGATCACCACCAGCAGCATGCGGTCCCGCCCGGGGCGCCGCTTCACCCCGCGGGCCGGGCGCAGCCACTTCTCCGCCTCGGCCAGCACATCCCGCAGCCCCCGCCGGTCGGTGGCCGGGGGTGACATCAGCCCGGCGTCGAAAAGCTCCTCGAACGGCTGGAACACCAGGCCGCCGCCCACCCCGTCCACGGTGCGCACCAGCAGCGACCCGGCCGGCGCGGCCGCGAGCATCCGCAGCAGCAGCGACCGGATCAGCCCGAACACCCGAGGATCGGTGGCACTCGCGTCCACCGTGAGGTGACCCACCCCGAGCAGCGGGACGATCGCCGGGAAGCGCACGTCGTCGAGCGGCTGCGCCACCCCGATCCGCACGAACTGCGGGGTCTGCCCGTCACCGAGCGGCGCCTGGCGGGTCAGGGCGTCCAGAGGCGCCCCGAGCCAGCCCGGCGCCACCTGCGCCGCGGCCACCCGCAGCCGCTCGGCCAGCCGGTGCTGCTCCCGGGAGTCGCCGGCGCCCGGGGCATAGGTTTCCAGCGCGGCGGAGGCCGCGTCCGCTGTCGCCACCGCCTGCCGGTGCAAAGCAGCGGCCTGCCGGACCCGCAGAGCCGAATCCGCCACTGCTGTCACCTCCTGTCGCGCGCATAAAACCTATCCCAGACCAGCGAGGGTCCACACAATGCGGTCCCGTTGGCCCGGTCCCGTGGTGCCCGCCGGTGTGTCCTATCAGGAGCGGGTGATCTTTGGTACGGGTGGAGGGCTTGCGGGGTTCGGGAGATTTGGTGCTCGCCCTGCCGTGATGGTCCGGGGAAGACGAATTAGTGTCGTATGTATGCAGCCGCGTGAGCCGGAGCCCGAAGTCGGATCAACGTCGTCGGGGATACCCATGGGGCCTGGCGAATCGGCGTGGCCGCAGGTGCCCTCCGCGGGCTCGGGTGCGCCTCAAGGGCCTCAGCCGGTCGGTAATCCGCAAGCGCCTCCGCTGGCTGGCGTGCCGGCGGGTTCGACGCTGGACTCTGATGTCTCAGGGGCGCCGACAGTTCACGGGCAAGGTGCGATCGCTTCCGGGCTGGCAGGTATGGGATCTGGTGTACCGCCACGGCGTGGTGGTCGTCTGCGGAGTCGGCGAGCTCGTTTGTGGCTGGCACTGGCAGGCGGGGTTCTGGCAGTCCTTTGCTTAGGCGGCGTCGGCGTGCTCGTCTCTCTTTACGACGACGCCACCGAAATAAAGCGAACTGACCCGAATATAGTGTTGGTGGAATTTCTGGGCGCCTATCTGACCGATCGCGATGATCAAGAAGCTGAACTGTATTCCTGTAAGGCTGGCGTTGAATTTAGCCAGTTAAGGGAATTTCGCGATGAGGTCAAGCGGGTCGAAGTGAATTATTCTGTCGGTATTGTGGTGGCATGGAAAAATCTTAGTATTCAGGTTCTTGGCAATCGCGCCACCGCCAGAGTGGACATTGTGCGGACGATATCTGGCGGCGGTGAAGAGACATTTGATCCATGGAAGTTTGAGATGTCCGATGAAGATGGATGGAGGGTCTGCTCCGCTGATCCGGCTTAATGGATCATTCCATCCATAGTAGAGCAGCGGCGACCTCCAGTGTTTGCGGGACTCTCCCGCTCCAAGCCCATCGGTACCAGTCGAGTTCGATGCAAACTCGGGCGCAAATGTCACCCTTCTCGCTGGTATATAGCTCAGTCGTTGCACGTAGGTCCCGCTGCTCGCCGCCGTCGTCAAGCAACCTGACCGCGCGTCGGCCTGTTATGGACCCTGCTTGTTCCGCTGGCCTTGCTGGCCGTCGAGGCGGTTCATCGAGCGAGACTAACTCAATTTCAGGTGAGACGGCTGATCCTCGTGGAACTGGGACGCCAAGGTCTTCCACCCAGACTCGATCGACTGGAACAAGGGCGGCAAAAACTTCAGTTTGCTCGGACTCCGCTCGATACCATTCTGATTCTGGCATCACTGGTACGTACGTCCGGCTTCCTTGGATAACTTTTTCGTCGGCGCGAAGGTCACCCCGCCAGCCGAGGCCGGGGAGTCCTATAAGGATGCGGCGGCCGCGTAGATTGCCGGTCATAGTAGCCGGAACGGGCAGGATTGGACGGGGCGGATCGAGCTTCCAATAATCCTGTCCTTTGAATGGATCATCGAAAGGTTCGCTCATCATCCTGCTTGGCCCAATGGTGCGCCTTGTTTTTGCATGAATGAGATTGGGTTCGTTGCACCGGCTTTTGACCGATCGTTGTTGTAATGAACTTCGAAGTGCAAGTGTGGGCCCGAGGAGTTACCGCTCGTGCCGACCCGGCCGATAACCTGACCGGCCGTCACCTTCTGGTTTACCTTGACGAAGGGGCGCTGCACCATGTGACAGTACCGGGTCATAACGTTCCCGGCGTGCTGGATCTCCACCATCCAGCCACATCCGCCCTTGCCCGGATACCCGTCGACATCGCAGGTCTTCCGGCCCCTGAAGTCCTCGTCGCACTTCACCACCGAGACGATGCCGCTCGCTGCCGCGACGATCGGCGCGTATCGCGCGACCATCAGGTCCACGCCCTGGTGGTTGGGTCGTTCCGGGCTGCGGAAACCGCTTCCGACTTCGGCCTTCACCGGGTTCGTCCAGCCGGATGCGGCGACCTGGCCAGCTCGGGCGCAGGTCATCGACACCGAGTTCCCGACCGCGTTCGCCGCTCCGTGAGCCAGCATGTTCACGATTTGCGTGGCTGCCGGCTCATGTTTGGCGTACGCGTCCGGATAGGCGCTGATCTGGACCGCCTGCGCCGCCCGGGTCAACGACATGTTCTCCCAGCCGCGGATCGTCTTGAGCTTCTTGTAGAACTTCGTGGCGGCGTACTCCGGATCCTGCACCTGTTTCGGCGTCCCCCAACCGGAGCTGGGCCGCTGCTGGAAGAGCCCGAGCGAGTCGTGGTCGTTGCGGGAACCAAGGTTGCCGAGATTGACGAGTCGGGACTCCTGCATCGAGGTGGCCACCGCGATGACCCAGGCGCGGGGCGGCATCTTCATCTTCGCGCCGACATTGATGATGATGGCCGCGTTCTGCATCTGCTGGGCGCCGTACTGCCGGACTTTGGGAAGTTTGGCATTTGCGGCGACCGGCCCGCGCTCGCCGCAGCCGTAGGCGGCGGCGTTCATATCGGTTCGATCCGCTTTGTTGCTGAGCTCACCGAAGAGGAGCACCGCGACGCTGCCGCCGCAGCAGATCAGGGCGAGTGTCGTGACCAGCGCGACCAGGAGAACAGCCTTGCGGGGCCGCCGGAGAGTCACGCCGCCTCCCAGTCGATGCCGTCGACCAGCCAGTGGCCGTCCGGCGCGATCAGCCGGAGGCTGAGTCTGCCGGTGTTCATCGTGACAATCGCGTTGACCTGGGTGTCATTGACGACATCAAGAGCAGGACGGCCGATCACCTGGTCGGCGGGGACACCGGCCGGGTCCACCCCGCGAAGCTGATCCGCGAGGTCGGTGGTGGCGTTCGGTAGCAGGCGATCGAGCCACTTCTTCGAGGTGACACCGGTGTGGCTCACCCAGGCGGAGGCGAACGCGTAGGCCACCTGCTCCGGCTCGGCCCGCCCAGGGCTGGTCTTCGGGCTCGGCGGCGGCTCCGAGGAGACGATGCTGTCGTCCTCCGACGGGTCGATGCTGATTGCCGGCGCGGGCGACCCCAACCCGACCGGCGATTCCGATCTGCCGTCCGACAGCAGCCGCCCGATACCGACGATGGCCAGCACGATGGCGACCAAGACCAAGGCAACGCCCCATCGCGTACGGAAGAGAGCGTTGAGCCCACGCGTGACTATCCCGGCCATGCGATCACCTCGCCTCGGAACGCACCCGAGGGGTGACCGGCTCCTGGGTGGTGGCACCCGTCTCCGGCCGGTAGATCGTGTACGACGTCGGCTGCTCGGCTACGTCCGGCTCGGTCCAGTCGGTACGCCGGGTCCGGGGTCGGGCCTGAGCCGGCCGTCCACCGCCGCCGCTGTTGCCACGGCCGCCGGTGTCGCCGGGCGAATCCGCCGCCGGCCTCTCGTCCCGGACCGACTCGTTGCCGTCCGGGCGGGTGGGCACCGGCAGCCTGGAATCCTTGTGGGAGGTTCCGGTGCCGTGAGTGGAGTCACCGCGAGAGGCGGCCGAGTGCGCCGGATCCTCCAGCCGGGCCTCGGGCCGCATGTTCCGCGGCTCGACGAAGACCGTCCGGCCGTCCTTGCCGAACGTCGGCTCACGAGTCCCACCGCCGTCGGCGATCTCCAGCTTCGCGGCCTCACGCATGTCGCGGAAGAACCGTCGGTGCCACGAGCCTCCGGAGGCGATCTCAGCAGCGCCATCCTTACCGCCCAGCTGAGTGATGCGGCGATACGGCCGAAGCAGCAACCAGCCAACCACACCACACAGCCAAACCAGAACCACCTGCAGCCACCCAGGAAGGGTCGCCGTGTTCATGATCAGATCGACAGCGAAAAGATAAATAGCTGCACCGGTGCCAAAGATGGCGATATTGAAGATCGCTGCAATGACAGCGTTTCCGAGACGGCGAATTCCTGCACTGGCCGGGCGTAGAAGGCCGACTGTTCCTAGAATCGGGACAGCGATTACGGCCCATCGAAATATTAGGAAACCTAGCAGCACCAGGAGGGAAGCAGTGAGGTCGAACATTGCAAACATAAGTGCAGCGAGCGCGGCAATGAATCCGGACCCGATTCGTTCCATGCCGTTGGTTCCTTGCAGGTACTGGTACGCCTCGGGATCCTCGGTGTTAATTTGTGCTGCAATAACTTTCCATTGATTCTTCTTGCGTTCGATCAGGGCTTCCCGGATGGCGGGATTTTTCCGGATTTCCTCGGCTTCGTCCCATCGAAGTGAATGGGCGCTGTAAAGGGCGAACCCGTACTTCTGTGCCGTTTCGCTGTCCGCCGATCCAAGAACGCCCCGAAGCCAGTTCCGGTAGAGCATCGTCTCGGTCGCCGTGTCACTGGCTCGTACCGCTGGGGGTCGCTTGTCTGTACACGCGTCTGCTTTGCCGAGTTTGCAATCAGTCCCCGAGTTTGCGCTCTGAGGTTGAGGGCCAATTGCGCCGTGTATCACGCTTAGGGATGTAACAAGACTCTGGTCCGCCAGGTTGGCTGAACGCACAGGCCAAGCCGCTATAGCTGTAACGCCGACCATAACGAGGACCGCCCAACCGGCAGTTGTTGTAGCTGCCCCCATGTCCGCTTGCCGGGAACGCCAGAGTAGGTACATGCCCACGACCGCGAGAGTGACCACCCCGAAGACTGTAAAAACCTTCTCATAAACAGCCTTGGTGGCCTGCTCTACAAGTGTGTCTGCCCATCCCCAGAGCGACTGCGGATCCCAGGCTCGTTCACGGAGTGCATTCGATGCGCCAATAATTGCAGTTGCAACCATGAACTCGCCATCAGCGATGGTTGATTCGGCTCGTGAGTCAGCCTCGGTGACAATAGCGGCGCATCCGCCATCCTGATCGTAGCTCGGGAAGCTGTATCCGGCGTATCCGTATAGTGTGTACATGCCCTTCGGGCCCGGTTCGCTCGATGCTGCTGGCCTCTCCGCGAACCAGCCTGCTAGGCCTGAATCAGGGGTACTGGGGGTGGGTGCCTTTTCGCATTTTGCCTTGTCGCCAACGGCCGTCGTGAGCCGGTTGACGCACTGATTGACATCCGCTTTCCACTCTTCCAAGCTGCAGGGTCCTGCTGGTGCTTTGGCAGGCGTTGCGTAGGCGCCTGTCGGTGCCGCCACTGCCCAGGCGATTGACGCCACCACCATCATGACCAGGGCCGAAAACAGTGCCACCCCCCGCCGCACCATCTCAAACCTCCAGGTCGGACGGAAGCGGCACCACCGAAGGCGCCGCAGCTCCAGGCGTAGTGTCCAGGTGCTCCAGCAACCCGTCGACATACGAGACGTCGACGCGGACCTTCTGGACCCGCCCGTCCACGTCCCGCATCACGAATTCCCGGAAGCCCAAGCGGTTCTGGGACGACGTGTCGACCTGGGACAGGGAGGCCAGCGTCGCCTCGTAGCCGTCGTGGACCGGGACCCGTAGCAGGCGCAGGGCCTCGGAGGCGATCTCCTGGTCCTCCGCGATCCGGCCGACGAACACCGTGGAGACCAGGTTCTGCACGTCGAGGCCGAGGATGTCGCGCGGGTTCTGGGAGGCGACCAGCGCCGCGAGGTTCCACTTCCGGGAGTCCCGGGCGAGCCGGACCAGGAACGAGCGGCCGGAGCGCCAGCCTTCCATGAAGTGTGCCTCGTCGAGGCCGACCATCTTGCGGGACGACATGGAGCCGCCGTAGCAGCGCCGCACCGCGAGCCGGTGCGCGGTGTGCAGCATCGGCAGGGCCAGGGACTCCTCGGCCGACCAGTATTCCCGCTCGATTTTGAGGTCGGGAAGGCGCAGACCGGCCATGGTGATCACGGTGAGGGCGGCGTCGGCGCCGAGCAGGTGCTGCGGCGGGCGGCCGAAGAAGAGCAGCGCGAGCGGCATTTCCGCGGTGTCCAGCAGGAGGTTGGCCAGTTCCCGGCCCTCGTCGTCGTCCAAGCCTTGCAGGGTGGCGACCACGTCGTCGAGCGTGGATGTCTCCTCGGCCGGCACCTGGCGCACCGCGTGGCGCAGCAGCGTCGCGGTGGACGCCTCCTTGGCCACCTGGGGTGGCACCAGCATCGAGCAGATGTCCTGGACCAGCATGCGGCGCTCGGCGCGGGCGTTGGAGACGGCGATCTCGAACTCCCGGTCGCCGCCGGGGCCGGTGGAGAACTCGGAGCGGACCGGGGTGGGGATCAGCGCGTAGGGGGCCAGGGTGCCCTGTTCGGAACCGGTCAGGTTCAGCACCCGGCTGTACGGCCGCAGCTCCGGCATCTGGCACAGCCGGGCGAGCGGCCCGGACGGGTCGAGCAGGGTGACCTGGACGCCGCGTCGGGCGTTCAGGTATCCGAGCGCGCCCATCAGCGTCGACTTGCCACCGCCCGGCTCGGCCACGAAGACGCCGAGCCCGGAGCGTTCCCGTACCTCCATCGGGAAGTGCAGGTCGAGGAAGACGGGCCGGCGGCAGGTGCCGGCGGTGCGCCCGATCAGGTCACCGCGCCGGTCGCCGACCGTGGAGGCGGCCTGCGGGAGGGCGGCGGCGAGCAGTTTGACCGGCATCCGGCGGACGTAGCCGGTGTTGGCGATCGGCTCGCCCGGGATGAACTCGCGGGCCAGCTGGTCCTGATTCTTCGGGTGCTGCAGGGAGATCCGCAGTTCCCGGGAGTAGAGCTGGATCAGCCGGCGGGCGCGCTCGAGGCACTCGTCCCGGTTAGCGCCGCTGACCGCGATCCGGTGCCAGCCGTGTGCCCGTGCCGAGTCGGTGGGCAGGCCGGTGGTCATCTCGTCGCCGATCACCAGCGCGCGCTTGGCCAGCCGCTCCAGTTCCGGCGGGGCGTCGATGCCGTGCTCGGCGTAATCCAGTTGCTGCGAGCGGATCATCCGGAGCCGGTGCTCGAGGTTCTTGAACGAGCTGTTCGAGCCGAGGATGTCGATCCGTGAGGAGAGCTCCATGGGCCACGGCAGCCGCTCGTGGAAGTGCATCCACGGCTCGTGCCGCTCGGGAATCTCCAGCGGCTCCATCCGGCCCACCGAGAGCACCGCGACGTGGCGTTCCTCGCCGGTCATCCGGTTGACCAGCTTGACCGTGGAACCGTACGGCGTCCGGTAGCGCTCCACCTGTTCGGTGAGGGCGAGCAGGTCACCGGTCTCCCAGTGGCCGTTGGAGACCGGGGAGAGCAGGCCGGGCGGCGCCATGCCGAGCGCCACCGAGCGGAACAACAGCCACTCCAGCTCCTGCGGGGTGACCCGCCGGCCGCGCATGCCGAACGCGTTGAGCACCTCGTCGAACTGCTCGACGGTGCGGCCCAGCTTGCGCCGCTCGTTCTCCGAGGTGCCGCGGCCGAACGCGCGCAGGATCCGCTCGGCGAACGTGTCGCCGAGCGAGCGCCGGGCGAACGTCACGCCGAGGTACGTCTGGCCCTCCGCGTGGTTCACCGAGAGCAGGTGCCGCTGCGCCGCGACCAGGTGGTCCGACCAGGACGTCGCGTTCTGCACGTCGGGCAGCGGCTTGGTGGTGAACGAGTCGACCGTGCGGGCCCATTCGTCGGCCGGGAACGGCCGGGTGGTGCGCCGCAGGTGCAGGCGGAACCCGGCCAGCCCGGCGTACTGCTCGGAGATCGCGCTGAGCAGCGCCTCGCGCTCCGCGTCGGGCCGGAACGCCCAGCGCACCTCGGGCAGGTAGTACCACGCCGTCACGGTGCTCTGGGTGAACGTCAGGTGCCCGGCGATCTCGCTGATCGCCAGCTCGATCGACGGGTCGCGATCGCTGAACTTGAGCTTCTGCGGACGCAGCGGCGCCGCCTTCGGAGCCTTCGGCTCCTTGCCGCGCCGCTTCGCGGGGGATTTCTCGGTACGCCGGGCCGGCGCCTTCTCCGGCACGGGCACCGGGAGCGGAGCCGGGGCCGGCGGCAGGCTGGGAGCCGGCGCCTGGCGCGGGGGCGCGACCGGGGCGGGTTGTGGCGGCAGGCCGGGGGCCGGCGCCTGGTGCGGCGGCGCGACCGGAGCGGGTTGCGGCGGCCACTCGTCGTACTGCGACCAGTCGTCCTCGTCCACGGCCCCAGCGGGGTGGAAATCAGTGCTTGTCCCGGCCGATTCCGGGTAGAAGTCAGCTTCCGGCCCGACCGGCGCCCGGGTGAATCCCGAGGGCGACGGGGCGGCGGGCAGCGGCGCCGGCCCGGAGCCGTTGGCACGACGGCCGTTGGCGGGCGCCGGTTCCGCCGGTGGATCACTCGGACGGGTGGCTGCCGGGCTGCCGGTGCCGCCGAACAGGTCGAGGAACGGGGAGTCGATGTCCAGTGTGGTGTCGACAGGCGTGCCGGTGTGCGACCGGGGCGTGTGGGGCGCCTGGAACACGCCGACGCCGCCGTGTCCGGGCGCGGCGACCAGCTCCTCGGCTTCGTCAAGGGATCCCGCCGAGGAGTAGCTGTCCGAACGCACACCGTTACTCTGCCTGCCCGGCATGGGCGCACCCGCGCGGGGATGCCCGGGCGGAGGGGTCGTGGTCATGCGTGAACACCGCCGAGGATGGCCGAACCGGTCATACCAACTCCTCCCGAACCCGGATGCGAGTGGCGACAAGTCTGGGGTCGCGGCGCTCCACGGCGGGCTCGCGGGTGCGGCGCCAGTCGGTCAGCGCGGTGCGGATGACGACCCGGGCCGGCCGGTCCGGGTCGACGTGGCGGAACACGTACGACGTCGTCACCATGGCCAGCGAGATCTCCCAGGCCGGGAACGGGTCGAAGTCGAGCGTGATCAGGTAGTGCAGGACCATGAACACTGGCACCAGCACGACGAACATGCCGTACTGCGCGTACGGCAGGTGGATGGGCAGCGTGTACCCGGGCGGGCCTAGGTAGACCAGGCGAGCCCGGTAGATGTCGTCGTCGGTCCGGAGCCGCATCTCAGTTGAAGATCAGCTTGATCAGGTAGTCGCCGACGAAGAAGAGCGTCGCCGCCCCCGCGATGAACGCCAGGCCGACGATGGCGATCGCCGAACTGGTGAGCACTTTGGAGACCTCGCCGCGGCTGGCCCGGCCGATGAAGATCACGCCGAGCACCGCGAGCAGGATCGGTGCGATGTTCTTCGCGAAGAAGGTGACGATGCCCGAGGTGTTGATGCCGGTGGGCTCCGCCGCGGCGGCGAGCACAGTGCTCTGGAGCGCCGTCGCGACCTGACCGGCGAGCTCAGTGGCGATCATCGGTAAACCTCCCCGTGTCCGGTATGGGGGGTACGGACACGCTGCAGTTGTGAAGCCGTTCGGCAACGCCCATATCGTGCTGCCTGTAGCTCACCACGTCGAGTGAGCCGTTCGGGCACTGCCATGCTCGTCTGCTCTCTTCGGTCACTTCATGATGCCCAGTTCCGAAGAGTACGGCTCGTACTTGCGGGCAACAAGCGTCCGTTTCGTTACCCAAGGTGAAGGAGTGGATGAATGAGAGTGATCACGCCATCGTACACCTGTTCGAACCACCCTGGCCCCGTACCCTCGACGGGTGCGCACTCCGCCGACAGAAGCCCAGGTCACCGCCGCTGACCTGCTGAACCGGGATCACCCGGTCGTGATGGGGGTCCTGAACGTCACCCCCGACTCCTTCTCCGACGGCGGCCGTCACACCGGGCTCGACGCCGCCGTCGAACATGGCATTTCTCTGTTCCGGCAGGGCGCGGACATCGTCGATGTCGGTGGCGAGTCGACCCGCCCCGGCGCGGAACGTGTCGACGCGGCCACGGAGACCGCCCGGGTCGTCCCGGTCATCGAGGGCCTGGCCGCCGCCGGCGTGCCGCTGAGCGTCGACACCACCCGGGCCGCGGTGGCCGAGGCCGCCCTGGCGGCCGGCGCCATGGTGGTCAACGACGTCTCCGGTGGCCTGGCCGATCCCGGCATGGCGGCGGTCGCCGCGGCCGCCGGCTGCCCGTGGATCCTGATGCACTGGCGCGGGCACTCCCGCGACATGCAGCGCCTGGCCACCTATCAGGACGTGGTCACCGAGGTCCGCGACGAGCTGCGGGGCCGGGCCGACGCCGCGATCGCGGCCGGCGTCGACCCCGGGCGGATCATCCTCGACCCGGGCCTCGGCTTCGCCAAGAACGCCGAGCACAACTGGGCCCTCAGCGCGCGCCTCGACGTCCTGATCGAGCTCGGCTTCCCGGTGCTCTTCGCCGCCAGCCGCAAGACCTACCTGGGCCGGCTGCTGGCCGGCCCGGACGGCACGCCGCGCCCGGTCGGCGGCCGCGAGGCGGCCACCCTGGCCACCTCCCTGCTGGCGGCCGCCGCCGGCGCCTGGGGCGTCCGGGTCCACGAGGTCCGGGAGACCGTCGACGCGCTGGCCGTCTGGCGCGCCACCGGCTCGCCCCGGCTCGCCCGGATGTGAAGATCGAAGACCGATCGGTGGTACGGCGGCGGAGCCGGCCCGGCTACGAACGGACAGGAGGATCCGGGTGACCGGACGGATCACGCTGACCGGGCTGCGCGCCCACGGCCGGCACGGCGTCTACGGCTTCGAACGCGAGCAGGGCCAGGACTTCGTCGTCGACGTCCGCCTCGACCTGGACCTGAGCCGTGCCGCCGGCAGCGACGACGTCGCCGACACGGTGCACTACGGCGAGCTGGCCACCGCGCTGGTCGGCGTGCTCACCGGCGAGCCGGTGAACCTGCTGGAGCGGCTCGCCGACCGGCTGCTCGACGTCTGCCTGGCCGATCCGCGGGTGTCCGCCGCCGAGGTCACCGTGCACAAGCCGCAGGCGCCGATCCCGCACGAGTTCGCCGACGTCGCGGTCACCCTGCGCCGGGAGCGGACGGCGTGACCCGACGGTGGCCACGGGTGGCGGACGGCGGCGACCCGGACTTGGCCCGGGCGAGCGTACGGAAGGCGGGCGCCGCATGAGCCGCGCGGTTCTTTCCATCGGCAGCAATCTGGGTGACCGGCTGGCCCACCTGCGGGCCGCGGTGACGCTGCTCGGCGGCAGCGCCCGGCAGGTCTCCGGCGTCTACGAGACGCCTCCGTGGGGCGATCCGGACCAACCGGCGTACCTCAATGCCGTGGTCATCGCCCAGGACCCCGCCGCCACCGCCCACGACTGGCTGGAGCGCGCCCGGGCCTGCGAGACGGCCGAAGGCCGCGAGCGGGACCCGGCGCGCCGGTTCGGCCCACGCACCCTGGACGTCGACGTGATCACCGTGTGGGACGCCGACGGTCGGCCGGTGTTCCGCGACGACCCCGAGCTGACCCTGCCGCATCCGCGCGCCCACCTGCGCGCCTTCGTGCTGCGCCCCTGGCTCGACCTGCGGCCGGACGGCGCCCTGCCGGGGCACGGCCCGCTGGCCGCGCTGCTCGCCGCGCCCGGACTCGCCGCGGATGTCGCAGCGATGACGTCGCGTCCCGATCTGTCGCTAGAGTCGATGGGGTGAGCGCCAACCCCGACGGTTCCCCGAACGGGCGCCGGACCGACCCGTCACTCCAGCCGACGAGCGTCTCGGCTCTGGTGCTCGCCGCGCTGGTCGGCGCCGCCCTGGGCTGGCTGCTGCTCGGCTACAACGAGCTGTTCTACCGGCTCACCCCGCTGCCCTGGACGGCGGCGGTCGTGCTGTTCGTGCTGGCCCTGGCCGAGGCCTTCCTGGCGCAGAACACCAGCGCCCGGATCCAGCGCAAGCCCGGCGCGCCGCCGGTCGAGCCGCTCGCGGTGGCCCGCTACGTGGCGCTCGCCAAGGCGTCCTCGCTGGTCGGCTCGCTGACCGCTGGCTTCTCCGCGGGGATCCTGATCTGGCTGGTGATGGAACCGACCGAGTCGGCCCGGTCGGACCTGCCGACGGTGGCGACCACGCTGGTCGCGGCGGTCGCGCTGATCGGCACGGCGCTCTGGCTCGAGCGGGCCTGCCGGGTGCCGGACCGGCCCGACCGGGAGGACGACGACGACCTCCGGCGACCCGGCCGGCGTTGACGTCCGTCAAAGCCATTCGCGCTCTGAACTGAGGCCATGTCGTATCCGTATCCTGGGCGGCGGGTGACCTGACCCGGAGTAGCGTGCGCCTCGAACCGCTGTTGGGGGCGTAAGGAGGCGCGGAGCATGGCGTACGACGACACGACGTTCCGCCGGCCCGGCGAGAGCAGCGGCGAGACCGATCCGGCAGCGTATCGTCGTCGCGTCCAGCTCGACGACACCGCCGGCGACAGCACCCTGGACCAGTCGCTGACCGCCCCGGTGGGCGCCGCGGCCGAGGAGGACGGGCCGGACCGGCTCGGCGTGCACCTGGGCTGGGAGGTCGTCCTGCTGGTCGGCGCCGCGGTGCTCGGCTTCCTGCTCTGGCGGGAGAGCCCGGCCGCCGTGCAGCGTCCCGCGCTCGACGGCCTGCTGGTCACCGGCGCCGCGATCGGCCTGATCACGCTCGGCGCCGGGCTGTCCCTGCGGGCCGGCGTGCCCAACCTGGCGATCGGCCCGATCGTGCTGGCCGCCGAGTTCCAGTTCGCCGAGAACGGGGACAAGGGCATCCTGCCGGCGCTGGTCCCGGCGCTGATCGTGGCGGCGGCCGGCGGCCTGGTGGTCGGCCTGCTGATCCTGGTGCTGCACGTGCCCGCCTGGGCGGCCACGCTGGCCGCCGCGCTCGGCGTGGTCACCTTCGACCAGCTGCGGGTCGACGCGGTAGCGGTGCAGGGCGACTGGGAGCCCACCGACCGCGCGTTCCTGCTCTTCGGCGGCTTCGCGGCGCTGGCCGTGCTCGGGGCCGTGCTCGGCGCGGTCGGCCCGGTGCGCCGCTTCTTCGGCCGGATGCGCCCGGTCGGCGACCCGGCTGGCCGGCGTGGCGCCGCGGTGGTGCTGCCGGTGCTGGTCGCCCTGATCGGCTCGTCGGTCTTCGCGGCCGGCGCCGGGGTGATCCTGGCCGCCCAGACGACCGACCCGATCCGCCCCGGCACCGGCCTGGAGTGGACCGGCATCGGCCTGGGTCTGGCGCTGCTCGGCGGCACCAGCGCCTACGGGCGCCGCGGCGGCATCTTCGGCACCCTCTTCGCGGTCATCGCGCTCACCCTGTTCCTGGACTACCAGGACCGCACGGATCTGCGGATCTCGCTGTTCGCGATCGCCGGGGCCATCTTCGCCGGCGGCCTGATCGCCACCCGGATCGTCGAGTCGTACGGCCGGCTGGCGAGCGCCGCTGGCCCGCAGGAGTGGAACGCCGCCCCCTCCGGCGGCCTGGACAGCGCCAATTGGTCGCCGACCCGCCCGGAGACCTGGAACGCACCGGCCCAGCCGGCCCGCAGCGACCGCTGGGACGACGGCCCGTGGGGGGCCACCCGCTGAACGTATGATTTCCGCATGACCACGCCCGGCTTCGCCGAACTGGACGCCCTGCCCACCGAAGCGCTGCGGGAACGCGCCTTCGCCAAGGCCCGGGAGAAGCGCGACGTCCGCTTCTTCTGGTCGGTGCTGCGGCACCTGCCGGACGCGGACGAGGCCGCCACGCTCGACGGCGCGCCCAACTCGATCGGCCCGACGGTGGACGAGGCGGTCGCGCTCTTCCGCGAGCTGGAGGGACGTGATCTCGGCGAGCACGAGCCGTTGCTGCGGGCGGCCTTCATCGACTACTTGATCTGATTGCCCTAGCTGATCGCCTCGCTTCGCTCGGCGGCATTTCGCCCCTCGGGGTCGGTGAGGAGAGCACCAAAAAAGACCACGCTTCGCTTGTCGTTCCGGCGCTGTCGTCACCGACGGGCGAAACGCGTGATGGCGCGGTCAAGGCATCAGATCCTCGTTTCGGGTACGGGGGTGTCGAAGACCGCCGTTCGGGTTACCTGGCCGATCGGGTGGCCGTCCTCTGTGACCAGGACCGTGGTGGCGTCCGAGGTGAGCATCACGGCGAGCGCGTCGTGCAGCGTCGCGACGGCGTCCACGGTTGGCAGACCGTCGGCCGGGCCGGTGTACGGGGACATCACGTCCCGCACCGGGGTCACCGCGAGCCGGCGGATCCCGCGGTCGGCGCCGATGAAGTCGCGCACCTCCGCGGACGCCGGCCGGCTCAGCAGTTCGGCGGGCGTCGCGTACTGCAGCAGGCGGCCGCCCTCGGCCAGCACCGCGATCCGGTCGCCCATCCGGACCGCCTCGTCGATGTCGTGCGTGACCAGCACGATGGTCTTGCGTACGGTGGCCTGCAGGCGCAGGAACTCCTCCTGCAGCCGGGCCCGCACGATCGGGTCGACCGCCGAGAACGGCTCGTCCATCAGCAGCACCAGCGGGTCCGCGGCAAGTGCCCGGGCCACCCCGACCCGCTGCCGTTGACCGCCGGAGAGCTCGTGCGGGTACCGCTTGCCGTACCGTGCCGGGTCCAGCCCGACGATGTCCAGCAGCTCGTCGGCGCGCTGGTTGATCCGTTTGCGGTCCCAGCCGAGCAGGCGGGCCACCGTGCCGACGTTCGCCCGGACCGTCTGGTGCGGGAACAGCCCGACGTTCTGGATCACGTAGCCGATCTGCCGGCGCAGCTGCACCGGGTCCTGCTTCAGGACGTCCCGCCCGTCGATGGTGATCGTCCCGCGGGTCGGCTCGATCAGCCGGTTGATCATGCGGAGGATGGTCGACTTGCCGGAGCCGGAGGCGCCGATCAGCACGGCCAGCTCGCCCGCGCGCACCTCGAGGCTGAAATCGTCCACGGCGACCGTGCCGTCCGGATACACCTTGCCGACGTCCGCCAGGGTGATCGATGCCGCGGTAGCGTCCACGTATGTCTCTCCTGTCCTGGGGACCGGCATCGCTGACGCCGGTGGCCGCACCCGCCGATGACGGCCCGGGGAATCCGTGGTTCTCCTGGCGGTACGTCCACGAGAACGCCGACGCCATCGGCCTGGCCCTGCGCTTCCACGCCGGGCTCACCGCGAAGACCGTGCTGCTCGCGCTGGTCGTCGCCGTGCCACTGGCGGTCGTCGCCTACTGGATCAAACCGCTGACCGCGCCGATTCTCGCACTCTCCGGCATTCTCTACACGATCCCTTCGCTGGCGCTGCTCTCCCTGCTGGCCCCGCTGGTCGGCACGACGAGCACCACCTCGGTGCTGATCGCCCTGGTGATGTACGCGCTGCTGGTGCTGGTGCGGAACTCGCTGGCCGGACTCACCCAGGTGCCACCCGAGGTCATCGACGCCGCCACCGGCATGGGGTACGGCCGTCTCGGGCGTCTCCTGCGGGTCGAGCTGCCCCTCGCCCTCCCCGGCATCCTGACCGGACTGCGCCTGGCCACCGTCTCCACTGTGGCGCTCGTCACGGTGGGCTCCCTGATCGGGCAAGGCGGCCTGGGTGATCTCATCCTGGGCGGTTTCCGGAACAACTTCTACAAAGCGGAGATCCTCACCGGTACGGTCCTCTGCGTCGGGCTCGCCCTGGTGCTCGATCTGCTGCTGGCCGGGCTGGGCCGGGTGCTCACCCCGTGGACCCGGGGGCGGGCGGCATGAGCTACTTCCAGGAGGGCATCACCTGGCTCAACGACCCGCTGAACTGGACGAATCCCGGCGGCCTGATGGACCGGCTGATCGAGCACCTGGTGATCAGCTTCTGGGCGGTGCTGCTCGGCTGCGCGGTCGGCTGGCCGATCGGCATCTGGCTGGGGCACCGCGGCCGGGGCGGCGGCGCGGTCGTCACCGTCGCCAACCTCACGCTGGCCATCCCGACCCTGGCGCTGCTCACCATCCTGCCGCTCACCCCGCTCGGTTTCGGCAAGCCGCCGGTGGTGGTCGCGCTCGCCGTATTCGCGGTGCCGCCACTGCTGGCCAACGCGTACACCGGGCTGCGCTCGGTGGACCCGGAGACCCGGGATGCGGCACGCGGCATGGGCCTGTCCGGCGGCCAGCTGCTGCGCCAGGTCGAGCTGCCGCTCGCGGTGCCGTACCTGGCGGCCGGCCTGCGCACCGCGGCGGTCCAGGTGGTCGCCACCGCGGCACTCGCCGCCCTGGTCAACGGCGGTGGACTGGGCCAGATCATCAGCGCCGGCTTCGGAATCGGGATGAGCAACGGCGGTGGAGGCCAGATCGTCGCCGGCGGATTCGCTGTGGCGCTGCTCGCACTGCTGGTCGAGGGCCTGCTGGCGCTTTTCCAGCGTCTGGTCACACCCCCTGCGCTGCGGGCTCGTAAGCGCCGGCGGAACGCTGTGACGGTGACCACCGGATAACGCTCCGGCATCAAAATGTGATCTTGTCATACCCGCACGGTAGGAAAGACGTGAGCATTGCACGGGCAATCGCACTTGGGCTGCCCGTCGGACACGCGGCACCGCCATCCGGGCGGCGCCGGGACACAGAAGGCGGCAGTAATGGCTCAGAGTCTTTTCCGTACGGCCGGAGTTCTCGCCGCGGCCGTCGTCGTCCTTGCCGGCTGTGGCGAAGCCGGCTCCTCGGGCACCGAGGCGCCCCCGTCGGCGGCTGCCGGCGCCGGCGCCGGCTGTGCCCCGGTCCCCGGTGACAAGCTGGTCGTCCTGACCGACGACAAGAAGCTGCAGAACACCGACAACGTCATACCGGCCATCAACAAGAAGGCGTCCAGCCCTGAGTTGATCGCCGCGCTCGACAAGGTGTCGGCGGCACTCGACACGGCCAAACTGATCGAGCTCAACAAGGCTGTCGACATCGACCGCAAGTCGTCCAAGGCGGCCGCGCAGGACTTCGCCACGGCGAACAACCTGACCGCCGGCCTGACCAAGGGCAAGGGCGGCAACGTCACGGTCGGCGCGGCGAACTTCAGCGAGAACGCCACGCTCGGCGAGCTGTACGGGATCGTGCTGACCGCTGCCGGCTACACCGTCAAGGTGCAGCAGATCGGCAACCGCGAGTTGTACGAGCCGGCCCTGGAGAAGGGCGAGATCACCGTCGTCCCGGAGTACGCCGCCACCCTCGCGACGTTCCTCTCCGGCAAGGTGGACAAGAACGCCAAGGACCCGTCCTCGTCCGACCTGGACACCACGGTGACCAACCTCAAGGCGCTCGGTGACGAGCGCGGCCTGACCTTCGGCCAGCCCAGCCAGGCGCAGGACCAGAACGCGTTCGCCGTCACCACCGCCTTCGCCCAGAAGTACGCGCTGACCACGCTCTCCGACCTGGCGTCGAAGTGCTCCGGCGCGGCCACCGTGCTGGGCGGCCCGGCCGAGTGCCCGCAGCGGCCCAAGTGCCAGCAGGGCCTGGTGGAGACGTACAGCTTCCAGGCCGGCCGGTTCGACACCCTGGACGCGGGCGGCCCGCTCACCAAGAACGCTCTGAAGCAGGGCACCATCTCGGTTGGCCTGGTCTTGAGCTCGGACGGCGCGCTCGCCGCGGGCTGAGACGGCGGGGGAGACCCTGTCGACTGACGGTCCGAATGCCGGGTCGGTATGTGCCACTCGGCATTCGGCCGTTTCGTCCCGGGCGCACTCTCGGTAACATCAGCGCCCATGCCGGAACGCGACTCCCAAGCGGGACACAGCGCACGCCTGCTCCGTGGTCTCCTCTGGGCGGGGGTGATCCTCGCCCCACTGGCAGCCGCGCTGGTGCTGATCGGCGGGAGCCCGGGCTCGGTGCGGTTCGCGGTGCTGCTGATCGCGGTCAGTGTCGTGCTGATCGGTGCGTCGGTGCTGATCCGTAGCGATCCGGTGCTGCTCCGGATGGATGTCGAGGACCGCGTCGCGGAGGAGATCGACCGCCTTCGCAACGACCTCACCGCCGAGATCTCGGCACAGTCGGCGGCCGCCATGGCCGCCGGCCCGGGTTCGCACCGTCCACCGTTGAACCCGCGCCAGCCCGGCGGCGGACGCGCCCGGGTCGCGGTCGGCGCGGCAGCGCCCGGCGGTTACGGTCCGCAGTCAGGGCGAGGCGCTGAGCAAGGCGCCGACTTCGGTGAGGCGGACGGCTTCGGCCCGGACAGCGGCTTCGTCCCGGAGGGTGATTTCGGCCCGGGTCCGAACGGCTTCGCCGTGGACAACGCTTTCGGCCCGGACAACGCTTTCGGCCCGGACGGCGACCCCAACGGCTTCGGTCCCGACGACGACCCTCAGGGGTTCGGTCCGGACGGTGGTCCGGACGGCTTCGCGCCGGACGATCCGAACGGCTTCGCTCCCGGCGCGGGGGCCGGCGACTTCGGCGCAGGCCCGGCAGGACGCCCGGGTGGAGGGCACGGCGCCACCTTCGGGCCGTCCGGACGGGTGCCGCGGGGCGGCTTCATCGAGCAGCCCGGCTACGATGACCAGCCGGCCTTCGACGACCCGCAGGGCTTCGACGGCCAGCCCGGCTACGACGGCGACCAGCCCTTCGGCGACCCGCCGTTCAACGGCCGGCGGGGGATGAACGGCCGGCCGGGCTTCCACGGACCCGCCGGGATGAACGGTCAGCCCGCTTTCGACGAGCCCACCACCTACGGCCCAGGCCCGGACGGCTTCGACGCCGACGGCTACGACGACCAGCACAGCGACTTCTTCGACGGCTACGCCGAGGAGAACGAGCAGAACACGCGGACCGCTCCGGCCCGCGCCAGCGGTGGACGCGCAGCCGTCGCCGGCAGCGCCCGCCCGATGTCACCCGGCGGTCCCGCCGGTCGCGCCGGCCAGGCGGGCGCCGGTCGCGCGTCAGCGGCGGTCCCGACCGGCCCCGCCTCGGTCGGCGCCGTCCCGGTCGGATCGGCTTCCGTCAACGCCGTCCCGGTGGGTTCTGCTCCGGCCGGCGGCCCGGTGGGCTCCGCTTCGGTCGGCACCGGCCCGGTGGGATCCGCTTCGGTCGGCGCTCCGGTTGGCGGCCCGGCGGTTCCTCCGCCACCGCCCCCCGGCACCGGCCCGGTGCCCCGCCAGCGGGGAGCTGCCCCGGCCCCGGTCGCCGGCCCGGCCCGCGCCTCGGTGACCCCGCCCGCTCCCGCCGGCATGCCCGCGCAACCCGGCATCCCCGGGCAAGGCGGTGTCTACGGATCCGGCGGCCAGCCCGTCCAGCGGCCCTCGCGAGCCGCCGGAGCCGCCCGTCCCGGTCCCGCGGCTGCCGGCCCCGGCAACGCCGCCGCTGCTCCCGGGAACACGGCTGCCGGTCCCGGGAACGGGGCTGCCACTGTCCCCGGCGGAGCCCGCTCCGGGCCCGGCGGTGCTCGCCCGGGGGCGGCGGCCGTTCGTCCGGGCGCCGGCACCGCTCGTCCGGGCTCGGGCGCTGCCCGTCCGGGAGCCGGCGCCGCCGGCACCGGAGGCGCCGCGCCGGTCCGTCCCGGGTCCGCGGCCGTCGCGTCCGTCCGCCCTGGATCCGCCGCGGCAGCGCGCCCCGTCCCCGATGCCGCTGTCCGCCCCGGCGCCGCCTACGGACGCCCGGAAGCCCCCGACGGCGACTTCGGCGCCTCCAACGGCTACGCGGGCGGGAACGAGCCGATCGACGACTACGCCGCCGACGACGGATACGGCCCCGGCAACGGCTACGGCCCCGACAACGGTGGCTACGCCCCGGACAACGGCTATCCCGGCCCGGACGGCGGCTACGACTCCGCGAACGGCAACGGCCAGGGTGACTCGGGCCAGTACAAGGCCCGCCGCCACCGCCCCTCGGCCAACGACACGAACGTCGGCTCCCTGGCCGATTTCGCCAACATGCCCGGCTACCGCGACGACGCCCAGGCCAACTGGTGACCGCACCGGCCGGCCGCTGACCGTGCCGGCCGGCCGTGTCAGGGGCGGCCGGCTACTTGTCGATGTCTCCGACCACGAAGAACATCGAGCCGAGGATGGCGATCAGATCCGGCACCAGGCATCCCGGAATGAGCGTCGCGAGCGCCTGCACGTTGGCGTAGGAGGCGGTCCGCAGCTTGAGCCGCCACGGCGTCTTCTCCCCCCGGGAGACCAGGTAGTACCCGTTCACCCCGAGCGGATTCTCGGTCCACGCGTACGTGTGTCCCTCCGGCGCCTTCACCACCTTGGGCAGCCGCACGTTCACCGGCCCGCCGATCCGGTCCACCCGGTCCAGGCACTGGTCGACCAGGTCGAGCGAGACGAACACCTGCTCCAGCAGCACCTGGAAGCGGGCGTGACAGTCACCGGCGGTGCGCGTCACCACGGGGACGGTGAGCTGGTCGTACGCCAAGTAGGGCTCGTCCCGCCGGATGTCGAAATCCAGACCGCTGGCCCGGCCCACCGGCCCGGACGCGCCGTAGGCGGCGGCGTCGGCCGCCGACAGGACGCCGACCCCGACCGTCCGGGCCAGGAAGATCTCGTTCTGGTGGATGATCTTGTCCAGATCCGGCATGCGCCGCCGGACCGCGCCGACCGCCTGCCGCGCGCGTTTCGTCCACCCGGCCGGAACCTCCTCCTTGAGGCCGCCGACCCGGTTGAACATGTAGTGGATCCGCCCGCCGGACACTTCCTCCATCACCGCCTGCAGCGTCTCCCGCTCGCGGAAGGCGTAGAACATCGGCGTGATCGCGCCGATCTCCAGCGGGTAGGAGCCGAGGAACATCAGGTGGTTAAGCACCCGGTTCAGCTCGGCGAGCGCCATCCGCAGCCAGACCGCCCGCTCCGGCACCTCGATGCCCATCAGCCGTTCGACCGCGAGCACCACGCCCAGCTCGTTGGAGAACGCGGAGAGCCAGTCGTGCCGGTTGGCCAGCATGATGATCTGCCGGTAGTCGCGCACCTCGAAGAGCTTCTCCGCGCCGCGATGCATGTATCCGACGATCGGCTCGCAGGCGAGCACACGTTCGCCGTCCAGCGTCAGCCTCAGCCGCAGCACGCCGTGCGTCGACGGGTGCTGCGGCCCGATGTTGAGGACCATGTCGGCCGTTTCCAGCCCGGCCCCGGTCCCGACTGTCATCTCCCGCAGCGCGTCCGTCACACCAGGCATCGTCGCACGGCCGCCGCTTTCCGGTCCGGGCCGCTTTCCCGCAAAACGCGATTCGGCGGTACGACCGGGGCAGCCCCCGGCCGGCGACCGCGGCCGCGCAGCCCGGCCGGGGGACAGTGACCGTCCGGGCCGCCGGTCCGGGGCGGCCCCGGCCGGTGGACGGTCATCGCCCAGGCAGCCCGGCCGCGGTGGAGGTCACGACGGGGAAGCGGCTCCCGGCTGGGCCAGTGACACGTCGACGCCGATCGGATGCCAGAGCCACCAGTGCCCACCGAGACCGGCCGGCGCGGTCAGCTCGGCGGCCTCCCCGGCACCGGCGAGCGCCCGCAGATAACCCGCCGGATCGCTACCGGCCAGCGCGAGCGGCGGCCGGGCCCCGCTGACCCCCAGCCGCCGCAGCGCCTCCCGCTGGCGGACCAGCTGGTACGGCCGGCCGGTGGCCCGGGCGGCGGAGTCCATCGCGACGTGCGCGGTGACGTCGCAGCTCCCGTCCGGCGCCGGCGGCACCTGGCGGCCGTCCCGGTACCCGGTCAGCGTCCCGAGCACCGGCCGCTCGTCCTTGCGATGGCCGTAGTCGACGCACAGCGCCGCCCCGCGCCGTACCCGCTCGACCGCATCGGCCCAGGCCGCGTCCCGGCTGGCGCCGATCTCGGCGCGGCCCGCCCCGGGCCACCACCGGGCGGTCCAGAAGATCTCGGCCGGGTCCGCCGCCGCACCCAGCGTCTCCGTCCCGGTCCGCCGGTCCACCAGGACCTTGCGCAGGCGGCCGGACCCGTCGCGCTCGACCACGTCCAGCGGCACGTTGTCCAGCCACTCGGTCGCGATCAGCAGCCCGGTCACGGATTCCGGCAGCTCCCGCGTCCACCGGATGCGCGGGTCGAGCCCGTCGGGCCGCCCGGCCAACTCCACGGCGACCGGCCGCACCCGGTCCGCGAGGTCCCCGGGCAGCAGCACGTGCAGCGCGGTGAGCAGCTCCCCGCGTCCGGCGCCGACGTCCACCAGGTCGAACCGGGCCGGCCGCCCGAGTGCCAGGTCGACCTGTTCGACGAGCCGGGCCAGCGCGCCGGCGAACAGCGGTGAGGCATGCACACTCGTCCGGAAGTGATCGGCGGGTCCGGTCCCCGTCCGGACGAAGAACCCGTCGTCGCCGTAGAGCGCGGCCCGCATGGCCAGCCGCCAGCCGATCCCCACCACGTGCCCACCCTAGGGCGGCATCGAGATGAGCCGGGAAACGGGCCTCGGAAACGAACCTCCGGCGGGGCCGAATATGGGTGATCGCCGGATGAAGGTCACGGAAGTGGCGAAAAGGCTGGGTACCGGGCTACGACGACGCCCGCCGGGAATCGGGTCCGGGGAATACGCGCGAGGGCGCTCAGTGGACCGTCGCGCCGGCCGAACGGGGAACGAGCGGCGGTGCGCTTCTTCACACGCGGTTGCTACGGGCGTGCCGGGACGGCGCATACTGGCGCTCGACCGGTACCCGATCACGAGGACTGGATCCATGAACGCATTGACCATCGGCGTCGTCGGCGCCGGGCGGGTCGGGGCGGTGCTGGGCGCGGCGCTGAACGCCGCCGGGCATCGCGTCGTCGCCGCGGCCGCCGTCTCCGGGGCTTCCCGGGAGCGGGCCGCGCGCCTGCTGCCCACGGCCGCCGTGCTGCCGGCCGACGAGGTCGCCCGCGCCGCCACCGATCTGCTGCTGATCGCCGTCCCCGACGATCACCTGGCGGGTGTGGTCGCCGGGCTGCACCGCACCGGGGCGCTCCGCCCGGATCAGATCGTCGCGCACACCTCCGGGGCGCACGGGCTGGACGTCTTCGGCGGGGTGCCCGGCCTGGCCCTGCACCCCGCGATGACGTTCACCGGGGCGGACTCCGACCTGGAACGGCTGGCCGGCATCGCCTGGGGGGTGACCACCCGGGACCGGGCGTTCGCCACCCGGCTGGTCGCCGACCTGGGCGGCGTGCCCGAGTGGATCGCCGAGGACGCCCGGCCGGTCTATCACGCGGCTCTCGCGCACGGGGCGAACCACCTGGTCACCCTGGTCAACGAGGCGGCCGACACGCTGCGCGCGGCGGGTGTGGGCGAGCCCGCGCGGGTGCTCACGCCGCTGCTGACCGCGGCGCTGGACAACGCGCTGCGGCTGGGCGACGCCGCGCTGACCGGGCCGGTCTCCCGTGGGGACGCCGGCACGGTGGCCAAGCATCTGGACCGGTTGCCCGCACCGGCCGTACCGGCTTATCTGGCTCTGGCCCGGCGCTCCGCGGACCGCGCCCTCGCGGCCGGACGCCTGCGCCCGCGGGACGCCGCCGCCCTTCTCGAGATCCTGTCGCCGGAGAAGGTGGGTAGCCCGGTATGACCCAGGTGGCGCACACCCGCGACGAGCTGGTCGCCGCGCTGGACGGGGCGGGCGGCGAGGTCGCGGTCGTGATGACGATGGGTGCGCTGCACGAGGGGCACGGGAGGCTGATCCGGACGGCCCGCCAGCGGTCCCCCTTCGTGGTCGTGACGATCTTCGTCA
The DNA here is from genome assembly GCF_016862395.1 of Actinoplanes siamensis. Taxonomy (GTDB): domain Bacteria; phylum Actinomycetota; class Actinomycetes; order Mycobacteriales; family Micromonosporaceae; genus Actinoplanes; species Actinoplanes siamensis. Next base: position 90,324 of record NZ_BOMW01000053.1, read on the forward strand.
ATCCGCTGCAGTTCGGGCCGGGCGAGGACTTCGAGAAGTATCCGCGGACGCTGGAGGCGGACCTCGGGGCGTGCCGCGCCGAGGGCGCCGCTGTGGTCTTCGCGCCGGGCCGGGACGACGTCTATCCGGGCGGGGCGCCGTCGATCACGATGAACCCCGGGCCGCTCGGCGCGATCCTGGAGGGCGCGAGCCGGCCGGGGCACTTCTCCGGCATGCTCACCGTCGTCGAGAAACTGCTGCGGCTGACCCGCGCCGACGTCGCCTACTTCGGCGAGAAGGACTTCCAGCAGCTGGCGCTGATCCGCCGGATGGTGCTCGACCTGGAACTCGGCGTGGAGATCGTGGGCGTCCCGACCGTACGGGAAAGTGATGGTCTGGCCCTCTCCAGCCGCAACCGCTATCTCTCGGAGCAGGAGCGGAAGTCCGCGCTGGCGCTCTCTCGCGCTCTGCGCGAGGGCGCCGGGCACAGCGATCCGGCCGCCGTGCTGGCCACCGCCGGCAAGATCCTGGCGGAGGAGCCGGGGGTACGCCTGGACTACCTCGAACTCACCGGCGCCGACCTGGGCGACGTGCCGGACGAGGGTCCGGCCCGCCTGCTGGTGGCCGCCCGGGTGGGCGCCACCCGCCTGATCGACAACGTTCCGATCGTTCTCCGGAAGGAAGCCTGATGCTCCGCACCATGCTGAAGTCGAAGATCCACCGGGCCACCGTGACGCAGGCCGACCTGCACTACGTCGGCTCGGTGACCGTGGACCTCGACCTGCTGGAGGCGGCCGACCTGCTGCCCGGCGAGCAGGTGGCGATCGTCGACGTGACGAACGGCGCGCGGCTGGAGACCTACGTGATCCCGGGTGAGCGGGGCAGCGGCGTGATCGGCATCAACGGCGCCGCCGCGCACCTGGTCCACCCCGGCGACCTGGTCATCCTGATCTCCTACGGGCAGATGGACGACGCCGAGGCGCGCGCCTACCAGCCGCGGGTGGTGCACGTGGACGCCGACAACAAGGTGATCGAGCTGGGCGCCGACCCGGCCGAGGCGGTCGCCGGGATGGCCGACGGGCTGATCCGCGGGGACCTGACGCTGACCCGGTAGCGATCGTCTTGTCCATGCGGGCCGCCGGGATCCCGGCGGCCCGCATGGTCGTGCGTCCCGCCCGCGGGTCCGCGGGGTGGTCCGTTCGGATACGCCCGGTGGCGCGGCGAACCAGCGATTATCCGGATCAGAGCCCGGCACCCCGTCAAAAATCCTATAGTGGGCGAATCGGATACGGGTGTGGGAGAGGCTTGTCTCATGCGACGCTGGCGTGCCCGATCAGGCCCCGGCCTCGGCTTCGATCTGGCCGCCACGCTGGGCGTGCTGCTGCTGGTCGCCGCCGGGTGCGGAAACCCCGGCAACGTCGACGGAGACCTCACCAACGACTGGGGCGCGATGGCCCCGGCTACCGGGTTCGAGCCGATGGCCGACACCTGCCACCTCGCCAACTTCGCGGCGACCGGGCCGCGGGCGACCTACGAAGAGGTCGACTGCTCGGTGCGGCACCGGACCGAGACGACCTTCGTGGGTACGTACACCGGGGAGGCCACGGACGCCGACCAGCCGCCGCCGGAGTCCTCGGCGGCGGCCCGCGCGGCTTACCGCACCTGCGACCAGAAGACGAGCACGTACGTGGGCGCGCCGTGGCGTACCGGCCGGCTCTGGATCGGCGTGACGCACCCGTCGCCGGCCGCCTGGAGCGGCGGCGCCCGCTGGTTCCGCTGCGACGTGGTGGAACTCGACTCGATCGAGGACGACGGCGCCCTGGTCGAACGGCAGGGCAGCCTGCGCGGCGCGCTGGACGACGGCTCCGGCCTGAAGCTCGGCTGCTACGCCGTCAAGCTGGGCAGCGGCGGCGCCATCGACAGCATGCCGGCGGCCCCGTGCACCGCCAGGCACAACGCCGAGTTCACCGGGGTCTGGGACGCTCCGGCTGACGCGGCGTACCCGAAGGGGAAGGCGGCCTGGGAGAAGTTCCACGACGGCTGCCGGACCGTGGTGGCCGCCTACACCGGTGTGCCCGACGACAAGGACCTGGAGTTCCGCACCGGGGTGATCTCGCTGCCCGGCAACGCGGACGTGTGGATCCAGGGCGACCGCGGGGTGCGTTGCTACCTGTGGCTGGACGGCGCCCAGCTGACCACCTCGCTGCGCGGCAAGGGGACCAAGGCGCTGCCGGTGCAGTACAAGTAACGGCGGCCACTGACGGCGCCCCCGCCGTGATGGGTGCCCGGGGGCGGAGTGTACTGACCACATGTCACCTCTCGCGGATCTACCGGCCCTGCCGCGGCGGCTCGCCGCCGCCGAGCCCGGCTGGAACGAGACCACGGACGTCGTCGTGGTCGGTTCCGGCATCGCCGGCCTGACCGCCGCGCTGCACCTGCGCGAGCGGGGCCTGCACGTCACGGTGGTCACGAAGGTCAACATCGACGACGGTTCCACGCGCTGGGCGCAGGGCGGGATCGCCGCCGTCCTGGACCCGCTGGACACCCCGCGGGCGCACGCCTACGACACCGAGATCGCCGGTGTCGGGCTGTGCGATCCGGAGGCCGTGCGGGTGCTGGTCGAGGAGGGGCCGGCGCGGATCCGGGAGCTGATCCGCCGGGGCGCCGAGTTCGACAGGCACCCGGACGGCTCGCTGATGCTGACCCGCGAGGGCGGTCACCGGGCGGACCGGATCGTGCACGCCGGCGGCGACGCGACAGGCGCCGAGGTGCAGCGCGCGCTGCACGCCGCGGTCCGCCGCGACCCGTGGATCCGGCTCGTCGAGCACGCTCTGGTGCTGGACCTGCTGCGGGCCGCGGACGGCCGGGCCTGTGGGATCACCCTGCACGTGCTGGGCGAGGGCTCGGAGGACGGCGTCGGCGCCATCCTGGCCCGCGCGGTGGTGCTGGCCACCGGCGGGATGGGACAGATCTACGCGTCCACCACGAACCCGTCGGTCTCCACCGGGGACGGCGTGGCGCTCGCGCTGCGGGCCGGCGCCGCGGTCACCGACGTGGAGTTCGTCCAGTTCCACCCGACCTCGTTCGTCACGTCCGGGCTGAACTCGGTGCAGCGGCCGCTGATCTCCGAGGCGCTGCGCGGCGAGGGCGCGCACCTGGTCGACGAGAACGGCACGCGGTTCATGGTGGGCCAGCACGAGCAGGCCGAGCTGGCCCCGCGCGACGTGGTCGCCAAGGGCATCTACCGGGTGCTCCGGGCCACCGGGGCGGACCACGTCTTCCTGGACGCGCGGCACCTCGGCAAGGAGTTCCTGGAGGGTCGCTTCCCGACGATCATGGGATCCACCCGGGCGGCCGGCGTGGACCCGGCGACCGAGCTGATCCCGGTCGCCCCGGCCGCGCACTACGCCTCCGGCGGGGTCCGCACCGACCTGCGCGGCCGGACCAGCATCCCCGGGCTGTACGCCTGCGGCGAGGTGGCCTGCACCGGCGTGCACGGCGCCAACCGGCTGGCCAGCAACTCACTGCTGGAGGGCCTGGTCTTCGCCAAGCGGATCGCCGACGACATCGGCGCGGACCTGCCCGCACAGGCCGAGCCGGCGCGGACCGATCCGGCCCCGGCCTGGGTGGCCGACCCGGCCGTCCGCACCGAGCTGCAGCGGGTGATGACCCGCGGCGCCGGGGTGCTGCGCTCGGCCGACTCGCTGGACACCGCGGCCAAGGAGCTGGCCCGGCTGGCCGAGTCCCGCGCCACGCCGAACACCGCGGCCTGGGAGGCGACGAACCTGCTCACCGTGGCGGCGGCGCTGGTGGCCTCGGCACGCACCCGGCGGGAGACCCGCGGCTGTCACTGGCGCGAGGACTACCCGACCGCCGCCGACGAGTGGCGCGGCCATCTGCTGGACTCGATCGACCGCGACGGCGGCCTGACCCAGACGTTCCAGGAGATGGCGTGATCGACCGCACCGCAGCGAAGCAACGACCGGCAGGGCACGCTCAGAAAGGCACAGTGTGATCGACTTTGGATTGGACTTCGCGGAGGTCCAGCGGATCGTGCTCACCGCGCTCGCCGAGGATCTCGGTACCCCGCCGCGCGACGTGACCAGCGAGGCCACCATCCCGGCCGGCCAGGTGGACACCGCCGAGCTGGTGGCCCGGGCCGACGGCGTGGTGGCCGGTCTGCCGGTGGCCGCAGAGGTCTTCGCGGTCACCTCGCAGGGGCGCGCCGAGTTCCAGCAGATCGCCGGCGAGGGCGACCGGGTCGGGCGTGGTGACGTGCTGGCAGTGGTGACCGGGCCGACCCGGGCTCTGCTCACCGCCGAGCGCACCGCGCTGAACCTGATCAGCCGGCTGTCCGGGGTGGCCACCCACACCCGTCGCTGGGCCGACCAGCTGGCGGGCAGCAAGGCGACGGTGCTGGACACCCGCAAGACCACCCCGGGGCTGCGGTCGCTGGAGAAGTACGCGGTGCGCGTCGGCGGCGGCACGAACAAGCGGATGGGCCTGTACGACGTCGCGATGATCAAGGACAACCACAAGCTGGCCGCGGGCGGCATCACCGCCGCGTACCGGCTGGTCCGGGAGACGTTCCCGGAGGTGGCGGTGCAGGTCGAGGTGACCACGCTGGCCGAGGCGCGGGAGGCGGTGGCGGCCGGCGCCACGTTCCTGCTCTGCGACAACATGACGCCGGAGCTGCTGGCCGAGGTGGTGGCCGCGATCGGCGGGCGGGCCGAGCTGGAGGCCACCGGGAACCTGACCCTGGCGACCGCGGCGGCGTACGCGGCGACCGGGGTGGACTTCCTGTCCGTGGGCGGGCTGACGCACTCCTCGCCGATCCTGGACATCGCGCTGGACCTGCGTGCGCGGTGACCGGGCTCAGCCCGTACACAATGGGGGTCTTGATTTTGACTCTTAGGGGCATCCGTGCTGCTTTGCATTGACATCGGTAACACGAACACCGTGCTCGCCACGTTCGACGGTGACAAGCTGGTGCACAACTGGCGGATCAAGACCGACGCCAACTCGACGGCCGACGAGCTGGGCCTGATGTTCCGCGGGCTGCTGGCCGGCGACGCGGTGGAGATCACCGGGGTGGCCGCCTGCTCCACGGTGCCGGCCGCGCTGCGGAACCTGCGCACGATGCTGAAGCGGTACTACGGCGACGTGCCCAGTGTGATCGTCGAACCGGGCGTCAAGACCGGCGTGCAGCTGGCCATCGACAACCCCAAGGAGGTGGGCGCCGACCGGGTGGTCAACACGCTGGCGGCGCACGCCCTCTACGGCGGACCGTCGATCGTGGTGGATTTCGGCACCACCACGAACTTCGACCTGATCAGTGCGAAGGGCGAGTTCCTCGGCGGCGCGTTCGCCCCGGGCATCGAGATCTCCTTCGACGCGCTCGCCGCCCGCGCCGCCCAGCTGCGCAAGGTCGAGCCCACCAAACCGCGCTCGGTGATCGGCAAGAACACCGTGGAGTGCCTGCAGTCCGGGCTCTACTACGGTTTCGGCGGTCAGGTGGACCGGATCGTGGAGCGGATGGTCGAGGAGATCGGCCCGGTCCGCGCGGTGATCGCCACCGGCGGGCTGGCCTGGCTGGTGAAGGACGAGTGCCGCACGCTGACCGCGCACGAGCCGATGATCACGTTGATCGGCCTGCGGATGGTATACGAGCGGAACGTCTGAGCCGGGCTGAGTACGCTTTCCTGGTCCTTGTTCCAGCCCACATCCACAGGAAGACGTGCCGTGACCGAGCAGAACGCGCCAGTGACCGACCCCGCCGAGGACCTACCCGAGCAGATGAAGGTCCGCCGGGCGAAGCGGGACCGGATGCTGGCCGACGGCGTCGCGCCCTACCCGGTCACCGTCCCGCGGACCGTCACCCTCGGCGAGATCCGTACGCGGTACGCGGAGCTGCCCACCGACACCGCCACCGGTGACCAGGTGAGCGTCACCGGCCGGGTGATCTTCGTCCGGAACGGCGGCAAGCTCTGCTTCGCGACCCTCCGCGAGGGCGACGGCACCGAGCTGCAGGCGATGCTCTCGCTGGACCGGGTCGGCGCCGAGCGGCTGGACGACTGGAAGCGCCTGGTCGACCTGGGCGACCTGGTCGCCGTCACCGGTGAGGTGATCACCAGCCGGCGCGGCGAGCTCTCCGTTCTGGCCGATTCGTGGTCGATGACCGCCAAGGCGCTGCGTCCGTTGCCGGTCGCGCACAAGCCGCTCTCCGAGGAGACCCGGGTGCGGCAGCGTTATGTGGATCTCATCGTCCGGCCGCAGGCCAGGGACACGGTGCGTACTCGGGCAACCGTGGTGCGTAGTCTTCGCGAGTCGCTGTTCCACCGCAATTATCTCGAGGTGGAAACGCCGATGTTGCAGTTGCTGCACGGTGGCGCCACCGCCCGCCCGTTTGTGACGCACAGCAACGCGCTGGATACCGATCTTTATCTTCGGATCGCCCCGGAACTGTTTTTGAAGCGGGCCGTGGTCGGCGGCATCGACCGGGTCTTCGAGATCAACCGGAACTTCCGTAATGAGGGTATGGACTCCACCCACTCCCCGGAGTTCGCCATGCTCGAGGCGTATCAGGCGTATGCCGACTACAACGTGATGCAGGCGCAGGTGCGGGAGTGGATTCAGGAGGCCGCGCAGGCGGTCTCCGGCTCGCACGTGGTCACCCACTACGACGGCACCGAGCTCGATCTGGGCGGCGAGTGGAACCAGATCACGCTGTTCGGCGCGATCTCCGAGGCGCTCGGCGAGGAGGTCACCATCGGGACCGACCTGGCCCAGCTCCAGCGGTACGCGGAGAAGGTCCAGCTCGGCGTCGACCCGAAGTGGAGCGCCGGGAAGCTGGCCGAGGAGCTCTTCGAGCATCTGGTGCAGCACACCCTGCAGCAGCCCACGTTCGTCCGGGACTACCCGGAGGAGACGGCGCCGCTGACCGCGCCGCACCGGGAGACGCCCGGCCTCACCGAGAAGTGGGATCTCTACGTGGCCGGCTTCGAGCTCGCCACCGCGTATTCCGAACTCGTCGACCCGGTGGTCCAGCGGGAACGGCTGCACGCGCAGTCGCTGCTGGCGGCCGGCGGCGACGCCGAGGCGATGCAGCTGGACGAGGATTTCCTCCGTGCCATGGAGTACGGAATGCCGCCCACCGGCGGCATGGGAATGGGAATCGACCGGCTCTTGATGGCGCTCACCGGCCTGGGCATTCGGGAAACGATCCTGTTCCCGTTGGTCCGCCCGGAGTAGCCGCTCGTCAATTATCGCCCCCGCCATTGACGGGCGATGTCCCCCTGGCGTTATTGTTCTCCCATTGCGTGGGAGAGAACCTGTGTTCGGGAGGATAACGGCGCGTGGCCAAGCAGATCATTCACAAGCTGGTCGATGACATCGACGGCGGCGACGCCGACGAGACGGTGAAGTTCGCGCTCGACGGTATTCAGTACGAGATCGACCTCTCGGAGAAGAACGCCGCGGAATTGCGGGAGGTCTTCGCTCAGTACGTCAGCGCAGGCACCAAGGTGGCCCGGGGCGGTGTGGTCGTCGGCGGCCGCGCGGCTCGTGGCCGCGGTGGGGCGGCGGCCGACCGGGAGCAGAACAAGGCGATCCGGGAGTGGGCCAAGAAGGCCGGCTACGACATCTCTGACCGCGGGCGCATCCCGCAGGAGATCGTCGACGAGTACCACGCGAAGGGCCCCGGCCGGGCCTGAGCTCGCGACGGAGAGGGCGTACCGATGATCGGTACGCCCTCTCCGTGCTTCCGGCCCGGCGACGAGCCGGCTTCAGTACGGTTATCCACAGGGAGGGCAGTGTTGTCCACAGGCTGTGGATCGGCGCGATTTCGCTGTACGCGTACACGTTCGGGTGGGGGAAGAGCCGCTGAGCGTGCGAAGTTGGCTAAATCAACGTCGCGGATCGTTCCGAGGGGCTGCGAGGGCCCAGCGGATGCTCCCGGCGGCGATAGAGTTACAGCACGGGCATCACCGATGCCCGTGCGCTGGCCCCGCCAGTTCATTGGCGCACGGCACGTGAGGAGCACGAGGGCATGTTCGAGCGGTTCACCGACCGAGCGCGACGGGTTGTCGTCCTGGCCCAAGAAGAGGCCCGGATGCTCAACCACAACTACATCGGCACGGAGCACATCCTGCTGGGTCTGATCCACGAGGGCGAGGGCGTCGCCGCCAAGGCTCTGGAGAGCCTGGGCATCTCCCTCGAGGGGGTCCGGCAGCAGGTCGAGGAGATCATCGGCCAGGGTCAGCAGGC
>NZ_BOMW01000054.1 GCF_016862395.1 Actinoplanes siamensis
ACCCCACCGGGAGGCCGATCATGGAACCCGTCCATCGTCCGGCGGTCCGCATCCTCTGCTTCGACGCGGCTGGCCGGGTCCTGCTGCTGAACTGGCGGGACCCGCACGACGGGCACCGCCTCTGGGAGCCGCCGGGCGGCGGCATCGACCCGGGGGAGACGCCGCTGGAGGCCGCGCGGCGCGAGCTCACCGAGGAGACCGGCCTCGACCCGGACGCCATCGCGCCCGGGTTCCTGCTGGTCGAGCGGGACACCGTGTGGAAGGGCCGGCACTTCGTGGGCGCCGAGCAGTTCTTCGCCGCGTGGTACCCGGTGGCGGAGCCGGTCGTCGCGCGGGACGGTCTGCTGCCGTACGAGAAAGCGGAACTGCTCGGTCATTCCTGGGTCCGGCCCGGCGACTTGTCGCGGCTGCCCGACCCGCTGGAACCGCCGGCCCTGGCCGCCGTCATCGCGCGGTTCGCGACTCCAGCGCCCGGATGACCGCGGCCATGTCCTCGGCGGCGTGCCCGGCGGCGGAGGTCTCCGCGTACAGCTCCAGGCAGGTGTCCAGCAGCGGGGAGGAGATCCCGGCCGCCTCGGCGGCCTCGACCACCAGACGGTTGTTGTAGAGCACGTCCCGGATCGAGGCCTGCACCGCGAAGTCCCGGTCGAGCAGCTTGCGGCCCTTGATCCGGGAGACCTGGCTGGCCATCGGCCCGGCGTCCAGCGCGGCCAGCAGCGTGCCCGGGGCCAGGTGGTGCCGCTGCGCGAAGTGGAACGCCTCGGCCAGCCCGGTGACCAGGCTGATCAGGAAAGTGTTCACGGACAGCTTCATCAGCAGCCCGTTCGGAACCGGGCCGCAGCGCACCACGTCCCGGCACATCGGGCGCAGCAGCGGCGCCACCCGGTCCAGGTCCGGGTCGTCGCCGGCCAGCATCACGACCAGTTCGGCGTTCTCGGCGGGCACCCGGGAACCCGAGACAGGCGCCTCGACGTAGCGGCCCCCGGCGTCGCGGACCTGCTCGGCCAGCCCCTGGGACCAGACCGGGGCGGTGGTGCCCATGTGCACCAGCGTCCGCCCGGCGACCATCCCGGCGAACCCGGCGCTGTCGCGGGCCAGCACCTGGTCGGCGACCCGGTCGTCGGCCAGCATCATCAGCACCGTGTCGGCCTCGGCGAACACCTCGGGCACGCTGCCGGCGACGGTGGCCCCGGCGGCGCGCAGCGCGTCGCTCGCGGCCGGCGAGCGGTTCCACACGATCAGGCCGGTCCCGGCCCGGACCAGGTTCAGCGCCATCGGCCGACCCATCACGCCGAGCCCGAGAAATCCCACAGTCACCCGGCTCACGCTAGACGCCGCCGGCCTCTGCGGGAGGAGCCAATCCGGGAAGCGTGGCGCGACGCGGTGATCCGGAGAATGCTGGGGGCGTAACCGGACCTTGATGGAGCTTGATGGAGGCAGTAGTGGAGACGGAACTATTCATCGGCGGCAAGTGGGTGGCCGCGTCCTCGGGGAACCGGTTCGACGTGCTCGACCCGGCGACCGGGGACACCGTCGCCTCGGTCGCCGACGGCGGTGAGGCCGACGCGATCGCCGCGGTGGACGCGGCGGCCGCCGCGGGTCCGGGCTGGGCCGCGACGCCGCCGCGGACCCGCGGCGAGGTGCTCCGCAAGGCGTTCGAGCTGATGACCGAACGGGCCGACGACCTGGCCAAGATGATCAGTCTGGAGAACGGCAAGGCGCTGGTCGACGCGAAGGGCGAGGTGACCTACGCGGCCGAGTTCTTCCGCTGGTTCGCCGAGGAGGCGGTGCGCGGCGAGGGCCTGGTGGCGACGGCGCCGTCCGGCGCCAACAAGATCCTGGTGGTACGGCAGCCGGTCGGGGTCTGCGTGCTCGTCACGCCGTGGAACTTCCCGGCCGCGATGGCCACCCGCAAGATCGGTCCGGCGCTGGCCGCCGGCTGCACCGTGATCCTCAAGCCGGCCAGCGACACCCCGCTGACCGCGCTGGCCATGGCCGCCATCCTGGCCGAGGCCGGCGTGCCCGAGGGCGTGGTGAACGTGCTGCCCTCGCGCAGCTCCGGCAAGGTGGTCTCGGCGATGCTGCGCGACGCCCGGGTCCGCAAGCTGTCGTTCACCGGTTCCACGGAGGTGGGCCGGATCCTGCTGGCCCAGGCCGCGGAGAACGTCGTGAACACGTCGATGGAGCTGGGCGGCAACGCGCCGTTCATCGTCTTCGGCGACGCCGACCTGGACGCCGCGATCGAGGGCGCGATGCTGGCCAAGATGCGCAACGGCGGCGAGGCGTGCACCGCGGCGAACCGGTTCTTCGTCGAGGCGAGCATCGCCACCGAGTTCGCCAGGCGGCTGGCCCAGCGCATGTCGGAGCTGGTGGTCGGGCCGGGCACGGACGAGAAGACGCAGGTCGGGCCGCTGGTCAACGAGGACACCGTGGCGAAGGTGGACGCGCTGGTGAAAGGTGCGCTGGAGGCCGGCGCGTCAGCGGTGACCGGTGGCAGCCGCCCGGACGGGCCGGGCTTCTACTACCCGCCGACCGTGCTCACCGGCGTCGACCCGGACTCCGCCATCCTGCGTGAGGAGATTTTCGGCCCGGTCGCGCCGATCGTCACGTTCACCGGCGAGGACGAGGCCGTCCGGCTGGCCAACGACACCGAGTACGGCCTGGTCGCCTACGTCTACACCGGCGACCTGGCCCGCGGGCTGCGGGTCAGCGAGAAGATCGAGGCCGGCATGGTCGGCCTGAACCGCGGCCTGGTCAGCGACCCGGCCGCCCCGTTCGGCGGCGTCAAGCAGAGCGGGATCGGCCGGGAGGGCGGCCACGAGGGCCTGCTGGAGTACCTGGAGTCCAAGTACATCGCGGTGAACTGGTAGCTCACCGGCGGGGGAACGGCTCGGTCCTGACCAGCCATTCCCCCCGCCCGGCGGCAGGGTCCGCGCCCGAATGTGCGGTTTCGGACAAAGGAAGTCGTCAATACCGTGGGTGATGCCTTGCCGGTGACACCGAGCCAAGTGAATAATCTTGCACTCAGGCCTACACCCGATGTTGCGGCCGAGGCGCCCTGGCCGATACTTGGCGGGCTTCCCGGCACCCCCCACGCAGGTCGGGATCGACCCCTGAGAGGACTTCAACTGCCATGCGCAAGGCACTGATCGCGCTTGCCGCTGCCGGCCTGATGACGTCGGTCACCCTCACGGCCTGTGACGGCGGCTCGGACGACGGTGACTCCGGCGACAGCGGTTCGGGCATCCATTCGACGGCGACCTCCTCGGGCGAGGGCAAGGGCGGCGTCGGCGTGGTGCTGCCCGACACGCAGAGCTCCACCCGGTGGAGCAACGACGACCCGAAGTACCTGAAGCAGGCCTTCAAAGCGGCGAACGTGCCGGTCGAGATCCAGAACGCCGAGAACGACCCGGAGGCGTTCAAGGGCATCGCCAAGGCGATGCTGGACAGCGGGATCAAGGTGCTGCTGATCGCGAACCTGGACTCGGTCAGCGGCAAGTTCGTCATCGACCTGGCCAAGGCCAAGAAGGTGCCGGTCATCGACTACGACCGGCTCACCCTCAACGGCGGCGCCGACTACTACGTCAGCTTCAACAACGAGAAGGTCGGGGTGCTCCAGGCACAGGGCCTGGCCCAGTGCCTGCAGGAGCGCAACGTCACCAAGCCGGTGATCGCCGAGCTGAACGGCTCGTCCACGGACAACAACGCCAAGCTGTTCAAGGACGGCTACGACTCGATCCTGCAGCCGAAGTACGACAACTCCGAGTACATCAAGGGTCCCGACCAGTTCGTCCCGAAGTGGGACAACAACGAGGGCAAAGAGATCTTCACGCAGATGCTGAAGCAGTGGCCGGACATCACCGGTGTGCTGTCGGCCAACGACGGTCTCGGCAACGCCGCGATCGAGGTGCTGAAGAAGAACAAGCTGAACGGCAAGGTCCCGGTCACCGGTCAGGACGCCACCGTGCAGGGTCTGCAGAACATCCTCGCCGGCGACCAGTGCATGACCGTCTACAAGCCCACCAAGAAGGAGGCCGACGCGGCCGCCCAGCTGGCGATCGCGCTGGTCAAGGGGCAGAAGAGGAACCCCAGGGACAAGGTCAAGGACCCGGAGTCGGGCGCCTACATCGCGGCCGAGCTGCTCGACCCGATCCCGGTCACCGCGGAGAACATGATGGCCGCCGTGGTGAAGGACGGCTTCGTCACCACCAAGGAGATCTGCACCGCGAAGTACCTGGCCAAGTGCCAGCAGTACGGCCTCGCCGCCACGGGCGCCGACTCGGCCGGCTGACCCGGGGGCTGATCGGAGGCGAGGGCCGGCTGTCCAGCCGGCCCTCGCCCTTTTATTCGCCGAGGATCTCGCGGACCCGTGGGATCACCCGGGTGCCGTACAGCTCGATGGTGTTCATCAGGTGCTCGTGCGGCAGCGTGCCGTGGGCGAACTTCAGGTCGAACCGCTGGATGCCGAGCGCCTTCACCGTCGCGGCGATCTTCTGCGCCACGGTCTCCGGGGAGCCGACGTGCCAGGCGCCGTCCGCGATGTCGGCCTCGAAGCGGGCCCTGGTCATCGCCGGCCAGCCGCGCTCACGGCCGAGCCGGTCCAGCATCCGCCGGGCGTGCGGCCAGAGCAGGTCGGCCGCCTCCTGGTCGGTGCCGGCCACGAAGCCGGGGCAATGCACCGCGATCGGCTGCGTCTGGTTGCCGAACTCCTTGAGAGCACGGTGGTAGAGATCGACGTACGGCGCGAAGCGGGCCGGCTCGCCCCCGATGATCGCCAGGACCAGCGGCAGGCCGTACCCCGCCGCGCGGACCACCGACTCCGGGCTGCCGCCCACCCCGATCCAGGTGGTGATCCGGCCCGACTCGGTCTTCGGGAACACGTCCTGGTTCGTCAGCGGCGGGCGCACCGTGCCGGACCAGGTGACCGGCTTCTCCTTGAGCAGCTCGGCCATCAGCTCGGTCTTCTCCTCGAAGAGCCGGTCGTAGTCGCCGAGGTCGTAGCCGAACAGCGGGAACGACTCGGTGAACGAGCCACGGCCCAGGATGATCTCCGCCCGGCCGTTCGAGACGGCGTCCAGCGTGGCGAAACGCTCGTACACGCGTACCGGATCGTCGGAACTGAGCACCGTGACGGCAGTGCCCACCGAGATCCGCTCGGTCCGGGCGGCGATGGCCGCCAGGACGATCTCGGGCGACGAGATCGCGAAGTCGTCGCGGTGGTGCTCGCCGATGCCGAAGGCGTCGACGCCGAGGCGGTCGGCCAGCACGGCCTGCTCCACCACGTTGCGGATGACGTGGGCGTACGGGGTGTCAGCGGTGACGTCGCCGAACGTGTCCAGACCGAACTTCATGATCAAGGAGTCTATCGGCGGCCCTTGAGACGTCGTCCCATCTCCCGGGCGATCTCCTTCTTGGCGTCCCGCTCGGCCAGCACCTGCCGTTTGTCCCAGGACTTGAGGCCGCGCGCGATCCCCAGCTCGACCTTGACCCAGCCGTCCTTGAAGTACATCGAGAGCGGCACCAGGGTCAGGCCGGTGCCGTCCCGCAGCGTGTTCAGGATCTTGACGATCTCGGTCTTGTGCAACAGCAGCTTCCGGGTGCGGCGCGGGGCGTGGTTGGTCCAGCTGCCGAAGCCGTACTCCGCGATGTGCAGCCCGTACAGCATGATCTCGCCCTCGTGCTCCTGGGCGAACGCGTCGACCAGCGACGCGCGGCCCAGGCGCAGCGACTTCACCTCGGTGCCGGCCAGCACCAGCCCCGCCTCGTAGGTCCTCAGGATCGCGTAGTCGTGACGAGCCTTCTTGTTCGAGGCGATCAGCTTGGTCCCGGTCTCCTTGGCCACCAGGAGAGACTAGCCAAGCGGCGGGTGGAGCCGGTCAGACGCCCTCGACCGGGATCGGGCGGCGCATCGAGTACGTGACGCTGCTCAGCCGGTGCGGCTCGTCCTTCACATGGATCACCGCGCGGTCGTAGGCCTGCCAGCCGGCCGCCCCCGCCCGGTTCAGATGGCGCAGATCGTCGAAGCGCTCGTCGGTGCCCCAGCGCAGCACCCCGCCCGGGTGATGGAACGTCGCTGTCCAGTCCATGAACCGGTCGGTGCCCAGCGTGCCGGCCGAGCGGTACTCCAACCGCGCATACTCCCAATTGGTCACCCGGATGATTATGCCCTTACGGGGTATGGCACACACTGCCCCTGACCTATCCATCCCCCGCCACGCCCGGGATTCCGATCGATGTTTCACCTACCCGCCGCCCCGCGTGCTTGCGCTGCCCGCGTGCTTGCGCTGCCCCGCTTGCGCCACCACGCGCCGTCGCCGCCGCTCCCCGGCCGCGCGGCCCTGACCGTCCTGAGGGTCGCCGCCACCCGGCCGTCTGCGCCCCACGCCCGCGCCGCCCTGCTGGCCCGTGCGGGCCGGCAGTCAAAGGTGTCCCGCGGTGCGTGAGACACCGCTCGGCGCTGGCTGGTGGGAGCCGGCTGGCCACCAGAGGTGCTTCGCGGGTGGCGAGACACCGCTGAGGGCCAGCCGCTTCCCGGAGCGGACTGAGCCGCGCGGACCGGCGTCTGTCGTAGTGGGCCGGGCTGCCGCCCGGGTGCCGGCCGGGTGGGCCGGTCCCGGCCGGGAAGGCCGGGCCCGGTGATCAGGAGATGGCGGCCGCGACCGCGGGATACCAGCGGTTGGCGATCTTCGCGTTCCCGGCGTCATTCGGGTGTACGCCGTCGTACGTATCCGTGGCCGTGTCGAAGCCGGACCACTGATCGACCACGGTGATCGGCGACGCGGTGGTGCTCAAGCCCGCCGCCCAGGCCGGGATGGCGGCGTTCAGATTGACGGCGCGCTGGGCGCACTCGGCGCAGGTGGCCGGGTTCATCGGGATGATCTGCGCGACCAGGATCCGCATGGTCGGGTTGCTGGCCCGCATCTGGCCGACCAGCGTGGTGTAGGCGGAGAGAATCGTCGACGTGGGCAGGTTGCTCCACACGTCGTTGGTGCCGAAGTGCATCAGCACGACGTCCGGGTCGGTGGTGGCGAGCCAGCCGGCCAGCAGGTTCTGACCGGCCACGTTGGTGACCAGGTAGCCGCCGTGTCCCTCGTTCTCGCCGTCGTAGGGGAAGCCGCAGCCCTGACCGGGCAGGGTGCCGACGAAGTCGACCCGGTCGGCTGGCAGTTTCTGCCAGAGCAGGGCGCGCCAGCAGCCGGGGGAGCCGGTGATCGAGTCGCCGAGCGCCATGATCCTGGTCTTCCGGGTCGCCGGGGTGCTGGCCGACGGCGTCGGGCTGCTCGGGCTGCTCGGATTCGTCGTGCCTCCGGTGCAGGCCACGCCGTTGAGGGCGAAAGCGGCCGGCGCCGGGGTCGAGCCGGTCGACGAGCCGTTGAAGCCGAACGACGCCTTGCCGCCGGTGGCGATCGCGCCGTTCCAGGCCGCGTTGCGGACGGTGACCGCGGAGCCGGACTGGGTGACCGAGCCGTTCCACAGCTGGGTGATGCTCTGGCCGCCGGCGAGCGTGAACGACAGTGACCACGAGCTGACCGGGTCGCCGAGGTTCGTGATGTCGACAGCGGCGCCGAAGCCGCCCGGCCACTGGCTTGCGACGGTGTACTTCACGGAGCATCCGGCGGCCGCGTTCGCCCTGGTGGCAGTGGTGAAGAGGAAGCCGGTGAGGAGTGCGCAGACGCTGGCGAGGACGGCCGGCTTTCGTCGGTGCATGGGATTCGCCTCCTTCGAGGGAGTGTTGGGAGCGCTCCCATAACATACATTGACTTCGATGGGTAGTCGCTGTCGCCGACCCGACCACGAGGGGCCCGCTGTGCGGGATGTGGAGCCGGGCAGGGCGAAGGCGGCGACGAGGCGGGGGCTGCCGGGCGGGCGCGGATCAGGCCGCGCGAGGAGCGCTGTGCCGGACACGGTCAGGCCGGGGAAAGAGGGCCGGACACGGTCAGGCCGGGGAAAGAGGGCCGGACGGGAAGGGCTGGGCCGGCGCCGGGTCAAGCCGGGCGGTCGGTGAGGGCGGCGAGGCCGAGGTTGCGGAGCGAAGCGTCCAGCACCTGAGCGGTGTGTGCCAGCGCGATCTCCCCGCCCCGCCGCCGGACCGCCGCGGCGACCTGCATGAGGCAGCCCGGATTCGCGGTGACCAGCAACGACGCCCCGGTGTCCAGGACCGCGGCGGCCTTGCGGTCGCCGAGCTCCGCAGCCGGGCCGGGATTCAGCACGTTCCACACGCCGGCCGACCCGCAGCAGATTTCCGCCTCGGCGATCTCCCGCAGCTCCAGTCCCGGGATGCCGCGCAGCAGCGCCCGCGGCTGCGCTCGGATGCCTTGGGCATGGCCGAGATGACAGGCGTCGTGATAGGCCACGGTGACCGGCAGCGGGTGCCGTTCCGCGACCGGGCCGAGCTCGGCGAGCAGTTCCGCCAGGTCACGCACCTTCGCGGCGAACGCGGCCGCCCGCGACGCATACACCGGATCGTCGGCGAGCAGCTCGCCGTACTCCTTCAGCGACGAGCCGCACCCGGCGGCGTTCACCACGAAACGGTCCATCCCGGTCTGCTCGAACGTGTCGATCAGCCGCCGCGCGAACCCCTCGGCCTCGGCGCGGCGACCGTTGTGCACGCTCAACGCCCCGCAACAGCCCTGACCGGAAGGGATCAGAACCTCACAGCCCTCGGCGGCGAGGACGCGCACGGTCGCGGAGTTGACGTCCGGGAAGAACGCGGACTGCACACATCCGGTGAGCATCCCCACCACCGCGCGCCGGGGGCCCCGGGCGGCGACCCGCCGCGGCGGGCGCGGCACGCCGCGCACCCGCGGCGCGAGCGAGTCCAGGGTGGCCAGGGTGGGCGCGAGCCGGTCCAGCAGTCCGGTGCGGCGTAGGAGCGCGCGCAGACCCGATTTCCGGTACGCCCACAGCGGCCCCCGCAACAGGCGCAGCCGCCGCGGATACGGGAACACCGCGAAGATCGCCGCCCGTAGAGCCCGGTCCCGGGTGTCGCGCGGATGCCGCCGCTCCACCTGCGCGCGGGTGTCCTCGATCAGGCGGTCGTACCGCACCCCGGACGGGCACGCGCTCACGCACGCCATGCAGCCGAGACACCTGTCGAAGTGGCTGACCATCGACTCGCTGAGCGGCTCACCCTCGAGCCCCTGCGCGATCAGGTGGATCCGTCCGCGCGGCGAGTCCATCTCCTCGCCCCAGAGCACATAGGTCGGACAGGTGGTCAGGCAGAACCCGCAGTGCACACAGTCCGACACCAGGTCGGCGCGCGGCGGGTGCCGATCGTCGAATGCGCCGCTCCCGTGCTCCGCGGCTCGCAGCGCGTCCGGAGGCGTCGGCCCGGCGCCCCGGGTGGCGTCCAGGTCGGCCATCAGATACCTCCCACGAAACGGCCCGGGGCGAACCGGTGATCCGGGTCGAACTGCTCCTTGACCCGGCGCATCAACGCCAGCCCGGACACCGGTCCCCACATGTCCAGGGTCTCCCGCACCCCGGCCGGCGCGGTCAGCACCACCGCGTGCCCGCCGGCCCGGACCGCTGCCGCCCGCAGCAGCTCGACCGCCCGGCCGGCCCCCACGGCGCCGTCCGGGGCGGCGTCCGGGCCAGCCGGGAAGCCCGCGTACAGCACCCCGGCGCCGGCCGAGCCGCGGACCGTGGCGCCGGCTCCGACAGCGGTCGCCAGCAACGCCGGGACCTGCGACAACGTGCCGGTCAGCTTGACGCCGACGTCGCCGGGGGACCAGGGCGGCACATCCCACCACTCCGGCGGCCGCTCGCCGACCCGGCCGCCGAGCAGCCTGGCCACGGTCGCGGCGCGCTCGCGGACCCCGGCCGGCGTACCCTCCAGCAACACGGCCAACTCGGGCTCGGCGCCCGGCGCGGCGCTGACCTCCAGAGCGCTGGCCGCGAACTGGCCGGCCAGCACCTTGGCGGCGTGCAGGGGCGGGGTTGTCGCCCGGACGAAGGCGGTGGCGGCCGGCACCGGATGCAGGCGGAAGACGCACTCGGTGATCAGCCCGAGGGTGCCGAAGGCGCCGGTGTAGAGCTTGCCCAGGTCGTACCCCGCGACGTTCTTCACCACCCGGCCGCCCGCCCGGGTGACCGTCCCGTCCGGCCGGACCACGGTGATGCCGATCAGCAGGTCCCGTGCCGTGCCGTAACGCAGGCGCCGGGGCCCGGAGGCGTTCGTCGCGACCGTGCCGCCGGCCGTCGCCGTGGCCGGCGCGTCCAGCGCCAGTTGCTGACCGGGCAGGCCGTGCAGGTCCGCCATGGGCGTGCCGGCCCGGACCACAGTGATCAGGTCGCCGGCGGCGTGCTCGACCACCCCGGCCAGCCGCCGCGTGTCGATGATCAGATCCAGCGAGCGGGGTGGCGGCCCCCAGTCCAGCTTGGTGCCGCCGCCCCGGATCACCACGGACCGGCCCTGGGCGGCCTTGATCAGCGCGGCCGCCTCCGCGGTGTCGCGCGGCGCCGCGACCAGCCGGGCCGGCACCCCGCAGACCACATCGGCGTCACCGGCCGGGCGGGTCAGCTCGTCGAGCACACCCATCAGAGCCTCCCGCGCCGGGCGGTCGCCCAGGAGAGCGAGGCGGTCATCAGAAGACCTCCGCGACGCCGGACTCCTGCAGCGGGTGGGCGCCCCGCCGCCGCGCCGGCCGCTCCCCGCACAGACGTGGCGTCGGGAAGACCTTGCCCGGGTTGGCTATCCCGTCCGGGTCGAAGGCGCACCGCACCAGCTGCATGGTGTCCAGGTCGTCGTCGCTGAACATCCGCGGCAGGTATCTCGCCTTGTCGACCCCGACCCCGTGCTCGCCGGTGATCGATCCGCCGTGCTCGATGCACAGGTCCAGGATCGCCCCGGACACCGTCTCGGCGCGTGCCGACTCGCCCGGCACCGCGTCGTCGAAGAGCACCAGGGGGTGCAGGTTCCCGTCGCCGGCGTGGAACACGTTGGCCACCCGGATCCCGTGCTCGGCGGCCACCTCGCCGATGCGCCGCAGCACCGACGGCAGCGCGGTCCGCGGGATCACCCCGTCCTGGACGATGTAGTCGGGGCTGATCCGCCCGACCGCGGCGAACGCCGACTTGCGCCCGCGCCAGATCAGCGCCCGCTCCTCGTCGTCGGCCGCGATCCGGGTCTCGAACGCGCCGTTCGCCTCGCAGAGCGCGCTCACCTCGGCGAACTGCGCCTCCACCTCGGCCGCCGGGCCGTCCAGCTCGACGATCAGCACCGCGCCGGCGCCGGCCGGATAGCCGCACCCCACCGCCGCCTCGGCGGCCTCGATGGCCAGCACGTCCATCATCTCCACAGCGGCCGGGACCACGCCGGCCGCGATGATCGCCGAGGTTGCCGCGCCGGCCTGGTCGGTGGAGCGGAAGCCGGCCAGCAGGGTGCGGACCGTCTCGGGCAGGCGGGTCAGCTTGACGGTGACCTCGGTGGCCACCCCCAGCGTGCCCTCCGAGCCGACGAACGCGCCGAGCAGGTCGTATCCCGGAGCATCGGGCGCCGGGCCGCCCAGCCGGATCCGTTCGCCGTCCGGCGTGACCACCTCGAGGCCGGTCACGTGGTTGGTGGTGAAGCCGTACTTCAGGCAGTGGGCCCCGCCCGAGTTCTCCGCGACGTTGCCGCCGATCGAGCAGATCTGCTGGCTGGACGGGTCGGGAGCGTAGTAGTAACCGTGCGGGGCGGCGGCCTTGGTGACCTGCAGGTTGATCACACCGGGCTGGACCACGGCGCGCTCGTCCTCGGGCCGGACCTCGACGATCTCGCGCAGCTGCGAGGTCACGATCAGCACCCCGTCGGCGTGCGGGAGGGCGCCGCCGGAGAGGCCGGTGCCGGAGCCGCGCGCGACGAACGGCGTGCCGGTCTCCGCGCACGCCCGGACCACAGCGGCGACCTGGTCGGCGGTGCCCGGGAGGGCGACCAGCGCGGGGATGACCTTGTAGTGGGCGAGGCCGTCGCACTCGTAGGTGCGCAGCTCCTGCCGGTCGGTGAGCACCCGCCGCGGACCGATCTCGGCCCTCAGCCGAGCCGCCAATGCATCGATGCTGGTCATCGCGGGCCTCCTCGTTGACGCCTGCCACCACGCTATCGGCGATCGGCGCGAAGCGCGACGGCCAACTCACGGCCTGTGGAAAACCGGTCGCTGTGGGCAGCGGCGCCCCGAGCCGGAACGTGGTCCGGCGAGGCGCCGCCGTCCGGCGCTCCGCAGCCGTGGGTGGGCGCGGGATCACACCGCGTCGATCCCGTGGACAGGCTTTCCGCCCGGGGGCGGGAGTCTGCCAAGATGGCCCGATGCTCGTGACCGCCAGACCGCTCCGGCTCGCCGTCGCCGCTGCTCTCGCCGCGTTCGCGGTGGCCGGCTGCAGCTCGGACGACGACAAGCCGGACGCCGGCCGGATCGACGTGACCACCATGCGCGGCGCGTTCCTGCAGGCCGCCGAGATCGGCCCGACCTGGGCCGCGCCCGAGACCAGCGCCGATCCGCAGCAGATGGTGAGCTTCTGCGGCGGCACGTCCACGCCGCCGCCCCCACCGCCCGGGGCCGACACGGTCTCCTCGTCGTTCGCCGACGAGGGGCAGACCGGCGCGCAGACCCTGGAGCAGCTCGCCTTGGTCTACCCGGACGAGAAGGCGGCCAAGGCCGGGCAGTCGCTGCTGCGCGCGGTGGCCGACGGGTGCGCGCCCGCGGTCTCCGTGCCGGCCACTGTCACCTCGGACAAGTCCGAGCCGGCCTACGACGAGACGGTCGAGGTGCGTGAGCTCAACGAGAGCGGCTGGTCCGGGTTCGTGCTCGTCCGCCACAAGAAGTACGAGGCGAAGCACCCCGGCACGGCGGACACCGCGGTGGCCGTGCTGACCACGCGCAACGTGGTGCTGGTGGACACCTACGCGATCTATCAGCTGAACAGGTCCGAGGCGGCCGCCGGCTTCGAGACGGACTGGAAGAGGCTGGTCGGCACGGTCGTCCAGCGGGTGGGATAGACAGCCGGTCGCGGGTGGTCTAATGTTCGCGGTGCGCCGTTGCGAGTTCTTCCCCCGTGGAATTCGCAGCGGCGCCCTTATTTTCCGCACCACTTCAGGCGCCGGTGACCAGCCCCGGCAGCCGTCCTTGAGCGCCGCTCAACCATACCTCAGATCAGTGATCAATTGATGACCGACAGTTCGTCGAACGCGCGGTGCGCGTAACTGCGCGAAGAGAGCGCGATCCGGGCACGCGTCCTCACGCCGGTGTGGAAAAAGCCACGGCACTGTTAACTATTCGCCGTAACCGTGCTTAGCCTTACGAATTCCGGGGCACTGAACCTATTCGGCCGCGGATTCTTAGGCGGAGGTAGGTGCGGCATGAAGTTCGTCTACGACTTCCACGAAGGCAACAAGGACCTCAAAGACCTGCTGGGTGGCAAGGGCGCCAATCTCGCGGAGATGACGAACCTCGGCCTCCCCGTCCCTCCCGGTTTCACCATCACCACCGAGGCGTGCCGGCGGTACCTGCGCGACGGCCGGCACGCCGACGAGCTGGCCGGTGAGATCGATGCGCACCTGGCCACTCTGGAGCAGACGATCGGCCGCCGGCTCGGCGACTCCGACGACCCGTTGCTGGTGTCGGTGCGGTCCGGCGCCAGGTTCTCGATGCCCGGCATGATGGAGACCGTCCTCAACGTCGGGCTGACCGACGCGTCGGTGGCCGGCCTGTCCCGGCAGGCCGGCGGCAACGACCGGTTCGCCTGGGACTCCTACCGCCGGCTGATCCAGATGTTCGGCAAGACCGTGTGCGACGTGCCCGGCGCCGCGTTCGAGGACGCGCTGCACGAGGCGAAGGCGGCCAAGGGCGTCGAGGACGACGTCCAGCTCGACGCGGACGACCTGAAGGCGCTGGTCACCGCGTACAAGAAAGTGTTCGTCGAACACACCGGGCACGAGTTCCCACAGGATCCGCGCGAGCAGCTCGACCTGGCCGTCGAGGCGGTCTTCCGGTCCTGGAACGCCGACCGCGCCGTGCTCTACCGCCGCCAGGAGCGCATCCCGGCCGACCTGGGCACCGCGGTCAACGTGGTCGCCATGGTCTTCGGCAACCTGGGCAACGACTCCGGCACCGGCGTCGCGTTCACCCGCGACCCGGCCAGCGGCGAGCCGGGCGTCTACGGCGACTACCTGGCCAACGCGCAGGGCGAGGACGTCGTCGCGGGCATCCGCAACACCCTGGCCCTCGCCGAGCTGGAGAAGCTGGACAAGCGCAGCTACGACGAGCTGCTGCGGATCATGGCCACGCTGGAGGGCCACTACCGCGACCTCTGCGACATCGAGTTCACCATCGAGCGCGGCAAACTGTGGATGCTGCAGACCCGGGTCGGCAAGCGCACCGCGGCCGCCGCGTTCACCATCGCCGCGCAGCTGGTCGACGAGGGCGTGATCGACCTGGACGAGGCGCTCACCCGGGTCACCGGCAGCCAGCTCGCCCAGCTGATGTTCCCGCGCTTCGACCTGTCCGGCGACCCGGTCCCGCTCACCCGTGGCGTCGGCGCGTCACCCGGCGCGGCGTACGGCGAAGTCGTCTTCACCTCGCAGCGCGCTGTCGAGGTGTCCGCGCAGGGCCGGCCGGTGATCCTGGTCCGGCGCGAGACCAACCCCGACGACCTGCCCGGCATGATCGCGGCGCGGGGCATCCTGACCAGCCGCGGCGGCAAGACCTCGCACGCCGCGGTGGTCGCCCGCGGGATGGGCAAGACCTGCGTCTGCGGCGCCGACGAGATGACCGTCGGGCCGGACTCCCTCACGATCGGCTCACGAACGATCCGCGAGGGCGACGTCATCTCCGTCGACGGCACCACCGGCCGGGTCTACCCCGGCGAGGTGCCGGTGCGCCCGAGCGAGGTGGTGCAGTACTTCGAGGGCGACCTGGACCCGGAGCGGGCCAACGACCCGCTGGTCGCCGCGGTGCACCGGATCCTCACGCACGCCGACGAGAAGCGCCGCCTCAACGTGCGCACCAACGCGGACACCGGCGCCGACGCGGCCCGGGCGCGGCGCTTCGGCGCGCAGGGCATCGGGTTGTGCCGGACCGAGCACATGTTCCTCGGCGACCGCCGGGAGCTGGTGGAACGGCTGATCCTGGCGCGCACCGAGGCGGACCGCGACGACGCCCTGGCGGCGTTGCGGCCGCTGCAGCGGGCCGACTTCCTGGAGATCCTGCGGGAGATGAACGGCCTGCCGGTGACGATCCGGCTGATCGACCCGCCGCTGCACGAGTTCCTGCCGTCCCTGGAGGAGCTGGCGGTCAAGGTAGCCGTCGCGCACGAGCACGGCCAGCGGGTCGAGCACGACGAGCGGATGCTGGCCGCGGTCCGCCGGATGCACGAGCAGAACCCGATGCTGGGCCTGCGCGGCGTACGCCTCGGTCTGGTCATTCCCGGTCTTTTCGCGATGCAGGTGCGAGCCATCGTGGAAGCGGCCGTCGCGCTCGCCGCCGAGGGCGGCAACCCGCGACCGGAGATCATGGTGCCGCTGGTCGGCGCGGTGCAGGAACTGGAGACGGTACGGGCGGAGGCCGAGAAGATCATCGCCGAGGTGACCGGGGAGAGCGGCGTACGAGTCGTGATCGGCACCATGATCGAGGTGCCGCGCGCCGCGCTGACCGCCGGCCAGATCGCCGAGGCCGCGGAGTTCTTCTCCTTCGGCACCAACGACCTCACCCAGATGGGCTGGGGGTTCTCCCGGGACGACGTGGAGGGCGCGTTCTTCTGGCGCTACCTGGAACTGGGCATCTTCGGGATCAGCCCGTTCGAGTCGATCGACACCGAGGGCGTCGGCCGGCTGGTGCGGATCGCCGCGGAGGAGGGGCGCGCCACCCGGCCGGGCCTGAAACTGGGCGTCTGCGGAGAGCACGGCGGCGACCCGGACTCGGTGCACTTCTTCCACGACGTCGGCCTGGACTACGTGTCCTGCTCACCGTTCCGCGTGCCGATCGCCCGGCTGGAGGCCGGCCGCGCGGCGATCGAGTCGGAGGGCTCGGACCACCGTTGACCCAGCTGTCCGGGATCGGCGGCGGCGAACGCCCCGTCGATCCCGGGCAGGCAGGTCCTCGTCGCGCGGCACACCAGGTGGCCGGAGGGCGCGGCGCCGGCGGTGGAGTTCCATGACACCTGGCCGAGGTCATCGGCGGGCGGCCACAGTGGAGCCGGTCCGGCCCGAGGTGCTCGTCCGGGTGGTGGCGCGGCGGCGCGGCGGAAATTGTCAGGGGGTGCGTCTAGCGTGCCGGGGGACAGCGTTCGACAGCGAGGGAGCCTGTGATGACGTCCCGACTCAACCCGTACCTGACGTTCGACGGAAACGCCCGCGAGGCCATGGAGACCTACCGGTCGATCTTCGGCGGCGACCTGCGGATCAGCACGTTCGGCGAGTTCGGCGCCCCGGACGAGTCGATCAGGGACAAGGTGATGCACGCGATGCTGGAGACGCCGCAGGGTTACACGCTGATGGCGTCGGACACCGCGCCCGGCATGCCGTTCACCCCGGGCAACACCAACACGGTCAGCATCAGCGGCGGCGCCGAGGACAACCTGCGCGAGTTCTGGGACAAGCTGGCCGACGGCGGGACCGTCCACGTCCCCTTCGAGAAGCAGATGTGGGGTGACGAGTTCGGCCAGTTGGTCGACAGGTTCGGCGTGCCGTGGATGGTGAACGTCACTGCAGGCCAGTAACGCCTCCACCGCCGCGCGCACCGGCCCGGCCCGGCCGCGCCGGCCGGGTTGCCGCGTGCTGGGCTGTACCAGCCGGTGGGCCGCGTGCGCGCGGGCCCGGTCGCACGATGGTCCGGAACCTGCCGGGCCGCCGGGTGCCGGGCTGCCTCGCCGGCTGCGACCCCGGCCGCTCCGACCCGGTTTCCCCCGCAGACGCTCCCGCGGAACCGGGCGGCCGAGCCTACGCCTTCTCTCCGAGGAGGGCGTAGAACATCGGGAGTCGTGGCTGGTTGTCCGGCAGGCGCCAGAAGCCGTTGCCGGCGGGGAGCATCTGTGGCCAGCGCGGCCAGGGCAGCTCGTCGCTCTCCCGCAGGCTTCGGATGGCGATCCCGGCGCCGACCAGGGCGGAGACCACCTCGCCGAGCCCGTGCTCCCACTCGAAGCTGGTGGTCGCCTCGTTCGCCGCGATCACGGCCATCCGTCGCTGATCGGCCTCGTCGATGTCCATCGGGTCAGGCTATTCGTCACTGCTCCTCGGTGGGTTCCTCGTCGGCCGGGTCCTCGGCGCCGGGGTCCTCCCCACGGATCACCGCCAGGACGTCGTCGCCGAACTTGGCGAGTTTGCTCTGGCCGACGCCACTCACCGTGCCCAGCTGGTCCAACGAGGACGGCGCCAGCGTGGCGATCGCACGCAGCGTCTTGTCGTGGAAGATGACGTAGGGCGGGATGCCCTGCTGCTTGGCGATCGACGCCCGCCACGCGCGGAGCCGCTCGAACCGCGACGCCGCCTCGGCCGGGAAGTCGGCCAGGTCGGGGGCCGGGGTGCGGGCGGACGGCGACGAGGACGGGGAACGGGTGGACGAGCGGGACCGCTGGACCGCGACCTCGCGGCGCATCATCAGGGTGACCTCGCCGCGCAGGGCGGAAGCGCTGCGGTCGGTCAGGACGAGCGTGCCGTACTCGCCCTCGACCGCCAGGTAGCCGCCGGCCAGCAGCTGCCGGACCACCCCGCGCCACTCCGCCTCGCGCAGGTCGGTGCCGATGCCGAAGACGGTCAGCTCGTCGTGGCGGAACTGGATCACCTTCTCCGTGCGCTTGCCGAGCAGGATGTCTATCGACTGGCCGGCGCCGAACTTCTGGTTGCGTTCCCGCTGCAGGCGCAGCACCGTGGAGAGCAGCTTCTGTGCCGGCACCGTGCCGTCCCACGACTCCGGCGGGGTCAGGCAGGTGTCGCAGTTGTCGCAGGAGGCGGCCGGCGCCTCCTGATCGAAATACGCCAGGAGCTGCGCGCGGCGGCAGGACACCGTCTCGCACAGGGCGAGCATGGCGTCGAGGTGCGCGGCGGCGTTGCGGCGGAAGGCGGCGTCGCCCTCCGAACTGTCGATCATCTTGCGCAGCTGGACCACGTCCTGCAGCCCATACGCCAGCCAGGCGGTCGACGGCAGCCCGTCCCGGCCGGCGCGGCCGGTCTCCTGGTAGTAACCCTCGACGGACTTGGGCAGGTCGAGGTGGGCGACGAAGCGCACATCGGGCTTGTCGATGCCCATCCCGAACGCGATCGTGGCGACCATCACGAGGCCGTCCTCGCGGAGGAAGCGGGCCTGGTTGGTGGCGCGGGTACGCGCGTCGAGACCCGCGTGGTACGGCAGCGCGGGGATTCCGTGGGCGGACAGGTACTCCGCGTGTTTCTCCACCGAGGCCCGGGACAGGCAGTAGACGATGCCGGCGTCGCCGGGGTGCTCGGTGCGCAGCAGCTCCAGCAGCTGCTTCTTGGGATCGTTCTTCGCGACGATCCGATACTGGATGTTCGGCCGGTCGAAGCTGGCGGTGAAGTGCCGCGCCTCGGTGAGCCGCAGCCGGCGGGCGATCTCGTCGCGGGTGGCCGTGGTGGCGGTCGCGGTCAGCGCGATGCGCGGCACGTCCGGCCAGCGCTCGTGCAGCATCGACAGCGTCAGGTAGTCCGGCCGGAAGTCGTGGCCCCACTGCGACACGCAGTGCGCCTCGTCGATGGCGAACAGCGAGATCTTGCCGCGGTCGAGCAGCCGCTGCACCCCGGGCGTGCCGAGGCCCTCGGGCGCGACGTAGAGCAGGTCCAGCTCGCCGCCGGCGAACTCGGCCTCGACCAGGCGCCGCTCCTCGAAGTCCTGCGTCGAGTTCAGGAAGCCGGCCCGGACGCCGAGCGTGCGCAGGGCCTCGACCTGGTCCTGCATGAGCGCGATGAGCGGGGAGATCACCACGCCGGTGCCGGGCCGGACCAGCGCCGGAATCTGATAGCACAGCGACTTGCCGCCGCCGGTGGGCATCAGCACCAGCGCGTCGCCGCCGCCGATCACGTGCTCGACGATGTCGCGCTGCTGCCCGCGGAACTCCGGATAGCCGAAGACGCGGTTGAGCGCGTCGACGGCGTCGGACACAGGGATCGGGGGAGCGGAAGTCACCCAGCGATAGTAGAGAGCCGGACCGACATTCTGCCCAGCCCTGTGCACCACCCTAAGGGGTGACCGGCAGCCCGACCAGGTCCAGGATCTGCCGTGCGGGGCTACCGGGGGACGCGATCAGCGTCAGCGGCGCCTTCTGCTCGTGGTGGTGCTCGGCGATCTGGTACAGCGCCGACACCCCCGCGCTGGCCAGATGGGTCACCCCGGTCAGGTCGGCGGTCATCGGCACGGTCCCGCCGCGGCTACGCCGCAGCAGCTCCTGCCGCATCCGGGCGGCCGACGTGGCGTCCACCGGCCCGGCCACCCGGACGTGCGCCTCGTCGCCCCCGGGGAACTCCGAGATCGACATCTCCGGCGCGTCACCCGATGCGGCAGGCGCGTCGTCGAAGCGGGACAGCAGCCGGGCCGGCCGGCTGAGCGGATGCCGGACGGTGGCCACCGTCCCGTGCTCGCCCGGCTCCACGCGCAGGCTCTCCACCAGCTGGGCGGTCAGCGCCAGACCCCGGCCGCGGACCGGCTGCCGCCGCGGGGCGCGCCATCCGCCGCGGTCGGACACGCTCGCCTCGACCCGTCCGGCGGGCGTCAGCACCGCCCGTACCACAATCGGGTCCTGGCTCCTGGCATGTTCGATCGCGTTGGTGGCCAGCTCGCCGAGGGCGTGCTGCAGCACGAACACGTCCTGCTCCGACGCGCCGAGCGCGCCGAGCCAGTCGCCCAGCCGGGCGCGGGCCGAGCGCAGACCGCCCGGCCGGGCCGGCATCTCCAGGACCAGCTCCGGTACGGCGGCGACCCGCTGAGCCGCGAGCAGCGTGATGTCGTCGGCGTGCCCGCCGGCCCGCACCAGAAGCTCGACGGCCTGCCCGCAGACGCGCTCGACCGCTGTCGTCCCGCTCTCCCGCAGCGCCCGCCCGGCCGCCGCGTCCGCGGCCACCCGCGCCAGTTCGGCGGCCGGCGCCGGACCGGCGAGCGGCCGCTCCAGGATGCCGTCGCTGTAGAGCAGCAGCAGATCGCCCAGCCGCAGACGGTCCGTGCGCACCGGGAACATCCCGCCGGTGCCCAGCGGCGTGGCCCCGGTCGCCGGCAGGAACCGGGCCGACCCGTCCGCGCCGACCACGAGCGGCGGCGGATGACCGGCCGTGCAGTACGTCAACTCCCCGGTGCCCGGATCGAGCACCGCCAGGCACACCGTCGTCGCGTGCGCCGCCCGTACCCGGCCGGCGAACCGGTCCGCGGCCGCCAGCGCCTCGGTCGGCGTGGCCTGTGAGTCCAGGCGTTCCTGCAGCACCGCGCGCAGCTGGCCCATCACCCCGGAGGCGGTGATGCCGTGCCCGACCACGTCGCCGACGACCAGCGCGATCCGCCCGTCCGGCCGGGCCACCGCGTCGAACCAGTCCCCACCGGCCGCGGTGTCCTCGTCGGCCAGCAGGTAGCTGGCCGCCACCTGCAGCCCGGGCAGCACCGGCAGCCCGGGCGGCAGCAGCTCGCGCTGCAGCTCGGTGATCACGTCGCGGCTCTTGTCGTAACGCCGCCGCAGCCGGGCCGCCTCGGCCTCGGCGGCCTGCCGGGTACGGGCCATCTCGGTCACGTCGAACGCGGCGCCGACCACCCCGCGCACCGAGCCGTCCGGGTCGCGCCACGGCACGATGGTGAACGTGGCGAACATCTCGTGCACCGAGCCGTCCGGCTGGTCCAGATGTGCCCGCCACTGCCGGCCGGTGATCGGCTCGCCGGTCCGGTACACCTCGAAGTAGGCGTCCACGAACTGCTGCCCGGCCAGGTCGGACAGCACCTCCCGGCAGGGGCGGCCGATCACCTCCCGCCCGGGCAGCACCGCCCGGGTCGCCGCGTTCGCGCCGACCAGCAGCAGTTGCGGCCCCTCGAAGACGGCCACGATGAACGGCAGCTGGTCGACCGCGGTCAGCATCGCGTCCAGGTCGCCCGTCTCCGGAATGTTCACGCCCGTCACCATGCCATCGTGCCGGAAACCCCGCGAGGCGGAACCCGGGTCACTCGGCCAGGGGCAGTTCGATGGTGTGCGCGGTGTGCGAGGCCTTGGCGCGCAGGTAGCGGACGTTCGCCGCGGACACGTGCACCCCGGTCGGGATCCGCTGGGTCACCTCGATGCCCAGCCCGTCCAGCTGGTGGCACTTGTCCGGATTGTTGCTGAGCAGCCGGATCCGGTCGGCGCCGACGGCCAGCAGCATCTGCGCGGCCACCGTGTAGTCCCGCTCGTCTTCGCCCCGGCCCAGCGCCACGTTCGCCTCGTAGGTGTCCAGGCCGTCGTCCTGCAGGGCGTACGCGTCCAGTTTGGCGTAGAGCCCGATGCCCCGGCCCTCCTGGCGCAGGTAGAGCAGGAACCCGCCCTGCTCGGTGATCCGCTCGGCGGCCTCGCGCAGCTGCGGCCCGCAGTCGCAGCGCTGGCTGCCGAACACGTCGCCGGTCAGGCACTCGCTGTGCGGACGGACCAGTGGCGCCCGGCCGCCGGCCGCCGACTTGGTCAGCGCCCGCCGCCAGTCGCCCAGGCCCAGCGCCAGATGCTCGCGGCCGTCGGCGAGCCCATCGAAGGTCATCACCTGAGCGGTGGTGACGTATCCGTCGGAAAACCGCAGCGGCACGGTCACCTGCCGTCGGACGGTGGCCTTCAACATGGGTCCTCCTCGTTGTGACGCCGGTGGCGGAAGCTCTGCCCGAAGATCGGCTGCCGTACACCGCGGATTATCGTGGACGCACGATGGCTGAGCGTCCGTACACCTTGTTGAGTTGTGGCATGTCGATCGACGGTTATCTCGACGACACCACGCAG
Source organism: Actinoplanes siamensis (assembly GCF_016862395.1). Lineage (GTDB taxonomy): Bacteria > Actinomycetota > Actinomycetes > Mycobacteriales > Micromonosporaceae > Actinoplanes > Actinoplanes siamensis. Next base: position 21,913 of record NZ_BOMW01000054.1, read on the forward strand.
GAGCGCCTGCTCCTGTCCAACGACGCGGACTTCGACCGCGTCGACGAGGTGCGCGCCGGCTGCGACGCCATCCTGGTCGGGGCGGCCACGATCCGGCAGGACAACCCCCGCCTGCTGGTGCGCTCGGCGCTGCGCCGGGCCGACCGGGTCGCCCGGGGCGTGCCGGAGAGCCCGGTCAAGGTGACAGTGACCAGCCGCTGCGATCTCGACCCGGCGGCGGCGTTCTTCACCGCCGGCACCCCGGAGAAGCTGGTGTACTGCCCCACGCCGGCGGTGGCGGCGGCCCGGGAACGGATCGGCGAGGTGGCCACCGTCGTCGACGGGGGCGACCCGGTCGACGTGCACCTGGTCTCGGCGGACCTGGCCGCGCGCGGGGTGCGCCGGCTGATGGTCGAGGGCGGCGGCACCATGCACACCCAGTTCCTCACCCGCGATCTCGCGGACGAGCTGCAGCTGGTGGTCGCGCCGTTCTTCGTCGGCGACTCGCGGGCGCCGCGCTTCGTGCACGACGGGGACTTCCCGGCCGGGCCGAAGAACCGGGCCCGGCTGGCGGAGGTCCGCCAGATCGGCGACGTGGTGCTGCTGCGCTACGCGCTCTCCGACCGATTCGAGGACTGACGGCTGGATCAAGCCGCGACCCCGCTCGAGCTGTACGCGGGTCGCCGCACCGTCCGGCGGATCCGCACCGGCACCGGCGCCGGCGAGGCGGCGACCACCGCGGGGGAGACCGGGGCGGTGATGCGTACCCGGAAAGTGGGTTGGGCCGCGACCGGCACGACCACGGTGACCTCGGCGTCCTTGGCCGGCCGCAGCTTGCGCGCGGCGCGCGCGGCGACCACGGCCGCGCCCGGCGCGGCCGCGACGAAGGCACAGATGCCGTACGCCACAGCGATCGTCACCCCCTGCTCCGCGCTCAGCCCGGCGGCGCCGAACGCCCACGCCATGACGCCCTCCCGGGGTCCCCAGCCGCCCACGTTCAGCGGGATCCCCATCGCCAGCAGGGCCAGCAGCAGCATCGGCGCCAGCGCCAGGAACGAGACGTGGTTGCCGGCCACCCGGGCGGCGACCAGGAACGTGGCCAGATGCCCGAACAGCACCATCGCCGACGCGAACAGCACGCCCGGCCAGTTCCCCCGGGCCAGCAGCCCGGAACGGATCTCCGCGGCCCCGGTCCGGGCAGCTCCGGCCAGCTTGGAGCCGCTCCGCCGCACCCGCCGGGCCAGGCCGAGGGCCAGCAGCGCGGCGATCGCCGCGCCGGCGGCCGCCACGGCCACCGTGCGCCCGTGCTCGCCGAGCACGCTCAGCACCGGCGACGGCACCGTGAACAGCACCGCCGCGCCGACCACGACGAGGACGACCTGCCCGGCGGTGCGCTCCAGGACGACCGCGCGGACGCCGCGGCCCACGTCGCCCTCCTCGCGGCCGTGCGAGACGGCCCGGCCCACGTCGCCGAGCACCCCGCCCGGCAGGGCCGCGTTGAGGAACAGCGCCTGGTAGTAGTCGGCCGTCGCGTCCCGCAGCGACAACCGCAGGCCCAGGCCGCGGGCGACCAGGCACCAGCGCCAGGCGCTGAGCACCGTGGTCACCACCCCGATCCCGAAGGCGAGCGCCAGCGTGCCGCCGTCGAGCACCCGCAGCCCGTCCAGGAACGCGCCGGTGCCCAGTCGCCACAGCACCAGCGCGATGATCGCGGCGCCGCCCAGCAGGCGGGCCCAGGCCCAGAACGATCGGCTCACTTTGTCTCGTCCCCTCGTCGCTTCCTCAGGGACTAGTACGCCCGACCGCCGCGCCGCGGTTCAGTCGAAGATCGCCAAAACATCCTTGTGCCCGACCGTGACCTCCGGCAGATCCGCGGTGCGGGCCGCCAGATAGTCGTCGAAGCGCAGGTCAGGGCGCTGCTCGGCGGCCGCGCCGACCCAGCCGCGCAACCACTGCGCGGTCAGGTCCGGCCGCCGGGAACCGAGCTGCCAGGCGCTGTCCCGGACGACGACGCGCGCGCCGGCCCTCTCGAACGCGGCGGCGGCGTGGTCCGGGGCGTCCGGCCCGAGCTTCGCGTCCCGGCGCTGGTGCTCGTTGAACGCGTCCTGGATCAGGCCGTCGCGCGGGTCGGCCGGCGTGAACCGGACCCGGCCGGTCACCGAGAGCGTGAACAGCGCGTTCGCCCGGGCCTGCGCGCACACCTCGACCAGCCGGTCCACCTCGGCGGCGGTGAGCAGGTCCAGCAGCGCGGAGCAGGTGACCAGGTCGGCGCCGGTCAGGTCGTCCCGGGTCAGCTCGGTCACGTCCCGCTCGTCGATCGCCACGTTGACGCCCTCGGGCATCCGGTCGGCGGCGATCTCCAGCAGGTCGTGGTCGCGGTCGGTGAGGATCCAGAGCTGCGGGACCGGCAGCCGCGGCGCCAGCCACCGGCCCAGCGAGCCGGTGCCGCACCCCAGGTCCCGGATCACCTTGACCGGCCTGGGCAGCAGTCCGGCCAGTTCCAGGGAGCGGGCGTCGGTGTCGGCGGGCTCACGCAGGCCCAGCCAGTCGGCGCTGAATTCTCCGGTCATGCGGTTCCTTCCTCGATCTGTCGCAGGATGCCGGCCAGGCGTTCGGCGGTCTGATCCCATCCGGTCAGGGTCTCGCGGCGCGCTCGTGCCCGAGCCCGCCAGCGCGTGCGCAGGTCCGGGTCGGTGAGCCAGCCGCGCAGGGCCGCTGCCAGCGCTCCGGGATCCTCCGGAGGCAGAAGCAGGCCCGGTGGTACGGCCGGTGCCGGGTCGCCGTGGGCGGTATCGCTCATGGTGACCGTCCCGAGCGCCTCCGGCACGCCGCCGACCTCGGTGGCCACCACCGGCAGGGCGTGGGCCAGGGCTTCGGTGACGACCATGCCGTACGTCTCGGCGCGTGACGGGAGCACGAACAGGTCGGCGTTCGTGTAGGCGGCGTCCAGCTCCGCGCCGGTCAGCGGCCCCGGGAAGGCGACCCGCCCGGCCAGGCCCGCGGGGATCGGCGGGATCGTGCCGGCGCCGGCGAAGGTGCACTCCCAGGACAGGTCCGTCAGCCGGGACAACGCCGTCAGCAGCAGGTCCTGGCCCTTGCGCGGGGTCAGCGACGCCACACAGAGCAGGCGGTGGCCGGTGCGGGACCCGGTCGCCGGAGTGGCCGGGTCGACACCCGGCGGCGCGACGTGGACCTTGGGGAGGCCGTGCATCGCGGCCACGTGGGCGGCCGCCCGGGTACTGGTCGCGATCACGCCAGCCGCCAGGTGCAGCGCCCGGCCCTCCAGCGCGCGCAGCTCGGCCGCCTGCGCGGGGGAGAGGCCGGTCTCGTCGCTCAGCGGCAGGTGGACCAGGATCACCAGGCGCAGCCGGGTGGCGTGTGGCTCCAGGACCTCCGGGATCCCGCCGGCGACGAGGCCGTCGAACAGCACCGTGGCGCCGTCCGGGATCTCGGTGAGGAGGCGGGACAGGCGGTCGCGATCGGGTTGGGCGGGGCGGGGCCAGGCGCCGGGGACGGCTTCCTCGCGTACGTCCGATCGCAGCTTCTGCTCCTGGAACCGGGTCAGGACGCGGCGGTCGTAACGGTTGCCGCCGCTGGGTGCTGCCGGGTCGTCGATCCCGCCCGGCAGCACCACGTGGAGCACGGAGGTCACCGCAGGGTTCGCTCGTAGCTGGCCCAGGCGATGTGCGACTCGTGCAGGGTGACCTGGAGGCCGGTGAGGCCGGCGGCGCCCGGGCCGAGTTCGCCGGCGCCGATCCGCACGGCCAGCCGGTCGGCGATCACCTTGGCCAGGAACTCGGTGGACGTGTTGACGCCGGAGAACTCCGGGTCGTCGTCCAGGTTGCGGTAGCTCAGGCTGCCGCAGACGGTCTTCAGCTGCTCGCTGGCCAGGCCGATGTCGACGACGATGTTGTCCTCGTCCAGTTCCGGGCGGCGGAAGGTGGCGTCCACCAGGAAGGTGGCGCCGTGCAGCCGCTGAGCGGGCCCGAAGACCTCGCCGGAGAAGCTGTGCGCGATCATGATGTGGTCGCGGACGGTGACGCTGAACAAGGGCACTCTCCTCGGTTCGCGGATCTGTCGAGCACAACGGTTACCCGGACGGTAAAGATCAATTCCCGGCGGGGTAGTCGATCACGTGGCAGAGGGCGGGCAGGCTGCCGTCGGCCAGCCGCGGCAGCACCGCGGGCAGCTCGTCGAAGGCGGACCGGCCGGTCAGCAGCGCCTCGAAGCGGTCGTCGCGCAGCAGCCGGAGGGCCAGCGCCAGACGTTCGGCGTAGTCGCGGCCGCGCTGCGGGAGGATGCCGCCGACCTGGCTGCTGCGGATGGTGAGCCGCCGGGAGTGGAAGAACTCGCCGAGCCGTAGCGGCACCTCCCGGTCGCCGTACCAGCTCAGCTCCACGACTGTGCCCTCGGTCCGGAGCAGTTCCAGCGAGCGGGCCAGGCCGGCCGGGCTGGCGCTGGCGTGGATCACCAGGTCGCGGCCGGTGTCCGCGTCGTCCGGCAGGGCGAACGCCACCCCCAGCCGCTCGGCGGTCCCGGCGCGGGCCGGATCGGCGTCGACCAGCTGCACGTCGGCGCCCGGGTAGCCGGCCAGGATCGCGGCCACCGACGAGCCGACCATGCCGCCGCCCACGACGGTGATCCGGTCGCCCAGCTGGGGAGCGGCGTCCCAGACGGCGTTGACAGCGGTCTCCACGGTGCCGGTGAGCACCGCCCGGCCCGCCGGGACGTCGTCGGGGACGACGGTGACGGCGGTCTTCGGCACCACATAGCGCGTCTGGTGCGGAAAGAGCGCGAAGACGGTCCGGCCGGTCAGCTCGGGGTCGCCCGCCTCGACCACCCCGACGTTCAGGTAGCCGTACTTCACCGGCCCCGGGAAGTCCCCCGCCTGGAACGGCGCCCGCATGGTGGCCCACTGGCTCTCCGGCACCCGCCCGGAGAACACCAGGGTCTCGGTGCCCCGGCTCACCCCGGAGTGCAGCGTGCGCACCAGCACCTCGCCCGGACCGGGATCCGGGACCGATTCCGTGCGTATCTCCCCTGACCCGGGGAAAGGCACCCAAAAGGCCCTTGCGTCGAACACAGACCAACTCCTCTGAACCGAAAGTCCTCGACAAGCGTGTTGGTGGAGGACAGCGGTTAGACCCTAAGTCCAGGAGGCACGGTGACCATCACGACCGCCACGACGACCCCGTCCCGGGCGCCTTTCGCCGGGTTCGCGGCCCAGCTCGCGCTGATCGCGCTGCTGGCCGTGACCGCCGGACTGACGCCGGCCGGCGGGATCGCCGGGATCGCGTACGGCGTGGTCCTCTGCGTCCTGCTCGGCGCCGCGCTGGATCGCGCCGGGATGACGTTCCTGGGCTGGGCCAACCTGGTCACCTTCAGCCGTGCCATCCTCACCGGCGGGGTGACCGCCCTGGTCACCAGCTCGGTCCTGGGCCACCGGATCCCGGTCTGGCTGCTGGTCACGATCGCGTCGGTGGCCCTCGCGATGGACGGCGTGGACGGGCAGGTGGCCCGCCGCACCGGGACGTCGTCGGCGCTCGGGGCGCGCTTCGACATGGAGGTGGACGCGTTCCTGATCCTGGTGCTCAGCGTCTACGCGGGCTTGCACCACGGCTGGTGGGCGCTGGCCATCGGCGGGTTCCGGTACGCCTTCGTCGCCGCGTCCTGGGCGCTGCCCTGGCTCAACGCCGCGCTGCCGGCGCGGTTCTCCCGCAAGGTGGTGGCCGCTCAGCAGGGCGTCCTGCTCGCGCTGGTGGCCAGCGGCCTGTTGCCGCACCGGGCGTCGGTGGTCGTGCTGGCGTTCGCGCTCGGCTCGCTGAGCTGGTCGTTCGGGCGGGACATCGCGTGGCTCCACCGGGAATCCGCTGTGGTGCGCCGGTTCCGGCTGGTCACTGGACGCGTCTGATCGTTTCCGGACGTGCCGCGGGCACGGCGTCCGGGTGCAGGATGGCGGCGATCGCCTCCACGCCGTCCACCAGCCGCGGCCCCGGGCGCACCACCAGCCCGTCCCCGTCGATCGCCCACACCTGGGCGTCCGGGAAGTGCGGCAGCACCGCCTCCGCCTGCCGCACCGCCCCGTCCAGGTGATAGCCGCACGGGGTGACCAGCACGACGTCCGGGTCCGGCGCCGTCAGCTCGGCCCAGGACACCTGCACCGACCGCTTCCCGGGCATCGCGGCCACCGCCTCGCCGCCGGCCGCCGCGATCAGATCCGGCACCCAGTGCCCACCGGTGAACGGCGGGTCCACCCACTCCACCACGGCCACCCGCGGCCGTGGCCGCCCGGCCACCGCCGCCGCTGTCGCGGCCAGGCGCCGCTCCCCTTCAGCAACCAGCCTCCGGCCCCTCTCGGGTACGCCGGCGGCCACGGCCACCTCGACGAACGTGTCCAGCACGTCGGCCAGCGAGTGCGGGTCGAGGCTCAGCACGCCGGCCCGGCAGCCCAGGTGCGCCAGCGCCTCGTCCACGTGCCCGGAGGGCAGCGCGCACACCCGGCACAGGTCCTGTGTGAGGATGAGGTCCGGCGCGAGCTCCGCCAGCGCGCCGGCGTGCAGGGTGTAGAGGTCGCCACCCGCCGCCATCCGCGTGCGGACGTAGTCGTCGATCTCGGCCGGCGTCATGTCCCGGGTGTCCCGGCCGCCGACCACCACGGTCTTCGACGAGCGGACGTGGGCCGGCTCGTCGCACTCGAACGTCACACCGACCAGGTCGTCACCGAGTCCCAGGGCGTACACGATCTCGGTGGCGGACGGCAGCAGGGACACCAGACGCATACCTGTGACAGTAGGCCGAAAGGCCGATATCGGGGCTTTGGAATTCCAACCGCGGTCGGATGTGCCCGGCACGGCAGAGGTCGATGCTGGACGCCATCGCTGCTGTCTCGTGAAGGGGGACCGGGATGACGACCGCGCCGCTGGCCCACGCCGATACGAAGGCGGCCGGCTGGGTGCTGACCGCGGGCTCCGTGGCTGTCGCGTTCCTGGCCGTCCTGGTGCTGGCCGGCCTCAGCGTGGCCGCCGGACCGGTCCTGATCTTCGGCTACCTGGCCACCTGCGCCGGTTCCGTGGTCGCCGGGCTGTCCCTGCTGGCCGGCGTGCGCCAGCGGACCTAACCGAGGATCTCCGTGAGCACCTGGTGCCAGACGGCGCGGGGCGGGACCTCGTGGCCCACCCCCTCCAGCCAGACCAGCCGCGAACCCGGGATCACCCGGGCCAGCTCGCGCGGGTGCTCGGCGGGGAAGTGCTGGTCCAGCGTGCCGTGCAGGATCAGCGTGGGCGCCTCGATCGCGGGCAGGCGGTCGCGGACCGGGGGACCGTAACCGGCCCGCCTGTGGTTCTCCCGGGCGGCGCCCAGGTCGGCCGACCGGTCGTAGACGCGCTCGGCGAGCCGGCGCAGCTGCGGTTCGTCCGGCGTGAACGGGCCGCCCCGCGCGCGGATCTCGGCGATCAGGCCGGCCACCGCCGCGCGACGGTCGGACCAGTCGACGCCGTCGGTCGCGGCACGGACGCGGACCTCGGCTCCCGGCCCGGCGCGGGCCGCGAGCGCGGTGACGCCGGCCAGCACGGGGGTGGCGTCCGGGCCGAGGCCGGCGCTGGTCGCGATCAGGGTCAGGCTCAGCACCCGGTGTGGCTGCCCGACGGCGATCCGCTGGGCGAGCGCGCCGCCCAGGGACAGGCCGACCAGGTGCGCGGCGGGCACGCCGAGCGCGTCCAGCACGCCGAGCGCGTCGTTCATCAGGTCCACGCCGGAATACGCCGCGCCGGCCGGGAACGCGGTGGACCGTCCCGTGTCGCGATGGTCGTAGCGGATCACGAACCGGCCGCCGGCGGCGAGCCGGCGGCAGAACTCGTCGTCCCACCAGTCCATCGAGCTCGCCTCACCGGCGAGCAGCAGGAGAGGGGGATCGGCCCGTTCACCGAAGGTTTCCAGGCACACCTGGATGCCGTTGACCGGCATCATCGTCTCGGTCACCACCAGGTCATTGTGGCGGCGCTCACCGACAGTCAGGTTAAAACCGGATCACAACGGATGACGAGATCGATGTGAGCCGCCCGCGCCGATCCGGTCCGATGGCGATCAAACGCCGGTGGTACGGATTCTTGCCAGGCCCGGTTCGGTCCGGTGATCGACGCCCCGTGGCGGCTGCCGGATATGTCGGAATTCGAGGGCCGGATCGGGGTGGAATCCGATCTCCGCGGCGGCCGGGTGCCGGAGGTCGCGCGAGACGCTCGAGGTCCGCGACGCCGTTCCAGTGGCCGACCTGCCACTGGCCGGGCCGTGGACGAAGAACGGCCAGGCCGTGATCGGCCTGGCCGTTGGCGCATCCACGGGCGAATGGGTGCGCGTCCTGCGCGGCGGGTGCGGCAGCCGGCGGGCGGCGAGTCGCCTGCTGACCGCGTCCGCCGGCAGGGGACGAGCCGGCGTCCCGCGACTCAGCGGGAGGCGGGCGCCGTGGCGGCGGCGCGCGACCGGTCGCGGACGGCCCGTAGCGAGACCCCGGTCAGGGCGATCGCCAGCAGGAAGAGCGTGAGGTGCAGGTACGGGTTCACGATCGGCACGAACCCGATCACCGCGACCGGGATCTGCACCACCGCGATCAGTGCGGCCATCAGCCACTTGCGCCGGCCGCTCCACAGCATCGCCGTCCACACCGGCGCCGAGACCACGAGCAGGGTCAGGCCGTCGAGCAGGGTGTGGAAGTAGACGTTGTGAACATTGTTGTGGGCGAACGCCTGAGCCGGCGCGGCGATCCAGAGACCCGCGACGAGGACGGCGAGAACGACAGCGGCACGACGCATGGGATCCTCCTGCGTTATCAGACCGTTGCTCCGTGTAACCACGGTATAAAGGCGGCAGCGGCCCCGTAAAGCCTCACGACGATTCATTCCCTCGAATGGCACAGTCGCTTTCCGTACTTGTGATCTTGTCTGAACGGGCTACTGTGACCCTAGGTAATGGTGGCTAGCCTGCTCTGGTGCGTTTGATCGAGATGACCGTGGCCTGTGCGCTCACCCTCAGTATCGGTGGCGCTTCTTACGCTGCGTTAAGGCCCGACAAGATCAAGGCCGAGGCGCAGGCGGTGGCGGACAGGGCCACCTGCCGGACGGTGGACACGGCGATCGTCGGGTTCATCGCGCTGAACGACGCCGACCCGACCTCGGTCACGCAGCTGCAGCCGTTCCTCGACGGGGACATCTCGCGCTACCGGATCGTCGGCGGACGTGCCGCCGGCCCGGGATGCGATCCGGCCTGAGCGGAGGCGGGCCGGCCCGAGCCGGCGGCGAAAAGGGGAGCGCGGCCCCGAAGGGCCGCGCTCCGGAGAGAAGAACAGCTGGTCAGACCGTGCGGGCCAGGCGGTCGGCGAGCAGCTTGGCGAAGCGGGCCGGGTCCTCCAGGTCGCCGCCCTCGGCCAGCAGCGCCGTGCCGTAGAGAAGCTCCGCGGTCTCCGGCAGCGCCGCGTCGTCGGCGCCGCGCTCGTGCGCCGAGCGCAACCCGGCGACCAGCGGGTGGTTCGGGTTGAGCTCCAGGATCCGCTTGACCCGCGGGCCCTCCTGGCCCATCGCGCGGTACATCTTCTCCAGTGCCGGAGTGATGTCGTCCTGGTCGCTGACCAGGCACGCCGCCGACGTGGTCAGGCGGTGCGACAGGCGTACCTCCTTGACCTGCTCGTCCAGCTTCTCCTTGAGGAAACCGAGGAGCGGGGCGAAGTCGCCCTCCGGCTCCTTGACCTCCTCGTCCTTCTTCAGGTCGACCGAGCCGCGGGCGATCGAGCGCAGCTTCTTGCCGTCGAAGTCGGGGACCGCGTCGACCCAGATCTCGTCGACCGGGTCGGTCAGGATCAGCACCTCGTACCCCTGCTCGCGGAACGCCTCCATGTGCGGCGAGTTCTCCACCTGGGAACGGCTCTCGCCGGTCAGGTAGTAGATCTCCTCCTGGTCCTCCTTCATCCGCTCCACGTAGCCGGCGAGCGTGGTGGGCTCGGTCCCGTGGGTGGTGGCGAACGAGGCGATCTCCAGGATCGGCTTGTGGTTGTCGGGTTCGCTGAGCAGGCCCTCCTTGACCGCGCGGCCGAACTCGCGCCAGAACGTCGCGTACTTCTCCGGGTTGCTGGTCATCAGGTCCTTGATGGTGGAGAGGACCTTCTTCACCAGCCGTCGGCGGATCATCTGGATGTGCCGGTCCTGCTGCAGGATCTCGCGCGAGATGTTCAGCGACAGGTCGGCCGCGTCCACCACGCCCTTGACGAAGCGCAGGTAGTCCGGGATCAGCTCCTTGCTGTCGTCCATGATGAAGACGCGCTTGACGTAGAGCTGCAGGCCCCGGCGGGCGTCCCGCTGGAACAGGTCGTGCGGGGCCCGGGACGGGATGAAGAGCAGCGCCTCGTACTCGAAGGTGCCCTCCGCCTTCATGTTGATGATCTCGAGCGGGTCCGACCAGTCGTGGCTGATGTGCCGGTAGAACTGGTGGTACTCGTCGTCGGAGACCTCGCTGCGCGGGCGGGCCCAGAGCGCCTTCTGCGAGTTCAGCGTCTCGTCGCCCATCCGGATCGGGAACGAGATGAAGTCCGAGTACCGCTTGACGATCTGCTTGATCCGCCACTCGTCGGCGTAGTCGTAGAGCGCGTCCTCCTCGTCCTTCGGCCGCAGTTGCAGCGTGACAGTGGTGCCGACCGGCGCGTCCGGCTCGTCGTCGATCGTGTACGTGCCCTCCCCCGCGGACTCCCAGCGCGTGCCGTGCCCCTCGGTGCCGGCCTTGCGGGTCACCAGCGTGACCTTGTCGGCGACCATGAACGTCGAGTAGAAACCGACACCGAACTGGCCGATCAGCTCGGCGTCGCCCTTCTTCTCGGACGCCTCCTTCAGCTTGGCCAGCAGATCGGCGGTGCCGGACTTGGCGATCGTCCCGATCAGCGCCACGACCTCCTCGCGGGTCATGCCGATGCCGTTGTCGCGCACCGTCAGCGTCCGCGCCTCGGTGTCCGCCTCGATCTCGATGTGCAGGTCGGAGGTGTCCGCCTCCAGCCCGTCCTGCAGCTTGGCCAGGCGCAACTTGTCCAGCGCGTCGGACGCGTTCGAGATCAGCTCACGCAGGAAGATGTCCTTGTTCGAATAGATCGAGTGGACCATCAGCTGCAACAGCTGGCGCGCCTCGGCCTGGAACTCCAACGTCTCCATCGTCACCCGTTTCCGTCCTTGTCCGGTGTTCCAGGCCGATCGTATGACGCGGCCCGCCCCGCGTGGAGGGCACCACGGGATCGGCCCGTCGTCGGCCGCGAATCCGGATCTTCCGGGCGGGCGGCGTGATCGCCGGCGGTGGGATCAGCCGCGCGAGAGGTCGACGAAGAACGTGCCGATGTTGGTGAAGATCTCGGCCACGCCGTCGCCGATGCCGCGGGCGACGTCGGCGGCCGGACCCGGGTTCGTGCCGATCCAGAAGACCAGCAGGACCAGCAGCACCGAGCCCAGCACCTTCTTCATCGCCTCCACCCCCCATCCATGATCCTCACACAGTCCGGGCAGAACCGGGGGAAAGGCGCGCCCGAACCTGAGAGGAGTCTGAGAAATCTGATAGCAGCTGTCTTTTGATACTTACTCTCATTTCATGACTACCTCCCCAGCGCGCTGGTTCGCGCTCGCCGCATTGGCGTTCTGCACGCTCGCGGTCGGTCTGGACGGCACGGTGCTCAGCGTGGCGCTGCCGACACTGGCCCACGACCTCGGTGCCTCCACCGGTGACCTGCAGTGGTTCACCACCTCCTACCTGCTCGTCCTGGCCGCCGCGCTGCTGCCGGCCGGGATGCTCGGTGACCGGTTCGGTCGCAAGAAGTTCCTGATCGGGGCGCTGGTGCTGTTCGGGGCCGCGTCCGCCTGGTGCGCCTGGGCGACGACCACCGGCCAGCTGATCGTGGCCCGGTCGGTGCTCGGGCTCGCGTCCGCGGTGATCATGCCGCTGATCGGCGCGGTGCTGACAGTGGTCTTCGACGAGCGGACGCGGCCCCGCGCGCTGAGCATCTGGGTCACCGCGAACGCGCTGGGCATCCCGCTCGGCCCGCTGCTCGGCGGCTGGCTGCTCGACCACTTCTGGTGGGGGTCGGTCTTCCTGATCAACCTGCCGATCGTGGCCTTCGGGCTGCTCGCGGTCACCGCCTGGGTGCCCGAGTCGCACGGTGACCGGCAGCGCCGGGTCGACCTGCCCGGCGTGGTCCTGTCCGGGGCGGGCCTGACCGGCGTGACCTACGGGATCATCGAAGCCGGTGAACGCGGCCTGGGCGACCCGCTGTCGCTGCTGACCATCACCGGCGGCGTGGCCGCGCTGGCCGCGCTCGCGATCTGGCAGCGCCGGGCCGCGGCGCCGCTGATCGATCTCGGCCTGTTCCGCTCGCGCGGGTTCACCGGCGGCTCGGTGCTCGCCACGATCGCCAGCTTCGCGTTCTTCGGGCTGCTCTTCGCGCTGCCGCAGCTGTTCCAGGCGGTGGGCGGGCAGGACGCGTTCGGCACCGGCCTGCGCCTGCTCCCGGTGATCGGTGGCCTGATGGTCGGCGCCCGGCTGGCCGACCCGATGGTCGAGCGGGTAGGCGCGCGCCGGGTGGTCGGAGCCGGGCTGGCGCTGATGGCCGGGGCGCTGCTCGCCGGCGCGCGCACCGGCGCGGACACGTCCTACGGCTACCTCGCCGCCTGGGTGTCGGTCGCCGGCATCGGGCTCGGGTTCACCCTGCCGCCGTCGATGAACGCGGCACTCGCCGCGCTCAGCCCGGAGCGCAGCGGGGTCGGCTCCGGGCTGATCCAGGCGATGCGGCAGGTCGGCAGCGCGATCGGCGTCGCGGTGCTGGGCACCGTGCTGAACTCGGGGTATCGCGACGAGGTGAGCGCCGCCGGCCTGCCGGACGCCACCGGCGACAGCGCCGCCGCCGGGGTCGCGATCGCGCGGCAGTCCGGTGACCCGGGGATGCTCGAGACGGTGCGGCACGCGTTCACCCACGGCATGGACACCGCGCTGGTCATCACCGGGGTGGTCGCCGCGTCCGGGGTGCTGCTCGCGCTGATCCTGCCCCGGCACGCGCGCCGCCCGGCCCCCGATCCCGCCGCGGACGTGCTGGCAGAATCGGGGGCATGACTGCGAGCCCGACCAGCCTGCGCGAGCGCAAGAAGGCGAAGACCAGGGCCGCCATCCGCGAGCACGCCATGCGATTGTTCGAGGAGCAGGGGTACGCGTCGACCACCGTGGACCAGATCGCGGAGGCGGCCGAGGTCTCGCCGAGCACGTTCTTCCGTTACTTCCCCGCGAAGGAAGACGTGATACTGGTCGACGACTACGATCCGGTCATCGCCGCCGCGGTCCGCGCCCAGCCGGCCGAGGTCCCGCCCATCGAGGCCGTCCGGCGCGCCATGCGCGAGGTGTTCGCCGGTCTCACCCCGGAGATCTGGGAGAGCGAGCGCCGCCGCCAGAAACTGTTCGCCGAGGTCCCGGAGCTGCGCGCCCGCGCGATGCACCAGCTGGGCGACGCTCTGGACCTGATCGCCGAGGTGCTCGGCGAGCGGTGCGGGCTGCCGGCCGACGACCTGCGCATCCGGACCCTGGGCGGGGCCGTCACCGGGGTGGTGATGGCGGTGCTGCCCCCCGGCCGGATGACCGGCGAGTCGGCTCTCGACGCCGCCGACTTCGATCGCCTGCTGGAGGCCCTGGACCTGCTGCAGCGGGGCCTGCCGCTCACCTGACGCCCGTCCCGCCGCGTCCGGCCGGCCCCCCGCGGGCCGGTTCGCGCCGCGCTTCGAGGGTCGTCCCCGGTGCCAGCCGCGCGGCTTCGGCCGGCCGCCGGGAGGCGGGGGAGGGTGCGGGGGATTCCGGAACAGGCGTGAAAACCGCTCTGATCGGGTAACGCCGCGTCATGACGACCATCACCGATGCGGGCACCACTCAGCTAGTCGCCGCCGCGGTGCTCGGCATCGCGGTGGTCGTCCTGCTCATCGCCTGGGCCAAGTGGCACCCGTTCCTCGCCCTGATCCTCGGCACCGCCGCCCTCGGCCTGGTGGCCGGCGCCGACCCCGCGAAGATCGTCACGTCGTTCACCAGCGGACTGGGCAGCACGGTCGGCAGCGTCGGCGTGCTGATCGCGCTCGGATCGATGATCGGCGCGCTGCTGACCGAGTCGGGCGGGGCGGACGGGATCGTGCAGCGCATCGTCACCGGGGTGTCCGGGACGGCGCTGCCGTGGGCGATGGCCGGCGTGGCGGCGCTCGTCGGACTGCCGCTGTTCTTCGAGATCGGCGTGGTCCTGCTCGTGCCGATCGTGCTGCTGGTGGCCCGCCGGACCGACGTGGGGCTGTTGCGGATCGGGATCCCGGCGCTGGCCGGGCTGTCGGTGCTGCACGGTCTGGTGCCGCCGCACCCCGGCCCGCTGGTGGCCATCGACAGCCTGCACGCGGACCTCGGGCTGACGCTGCTGTTCGGCCTGATCTGTGCGATCCCGACGGTGATCGTGGCGGGTCCGCTGTTCGGCGACTTCATCGCGGCGCGCGTGCCTCTGGCCGTACCGGCAAGCGGTCTTGATCGTGGCCGGGCCGGCGGCCCGGACGCGGACGCGGACCGCGCCGCCGGCGGGCGCGGGAATCCGGCGGACCTGGACGCGGACGGCACGCCGGACCGGGCCGAGGGCCGCCGCCGCAACCCGGGGTTCTGGCCCGCGGTGCTCACCGTCCTGCTGCCCATCGTGCTGATGCTGGCCCGCGCGGTCGCCGAGCTGACGCTGGCCGAGGGCACCGGCGTCCGGTCCGTCCTGGAGGTTCTCGGCACGCCGGTGGTGGCGCTGCTCGCCGGTGTCCTGCTGGCGATGTGGTCGCTCGGGTACCGGGCCGGTTTCGACCGCCGCGAGACGTCCGCGGTGGTCGGCGGCTCGCTGCCGCCGATCGCCGCCATCCTGCTGATCGTGGCCGCCGGTGGTGGCTTCAAGCAGGTGCTGGTCGACACCGGGGTGGGCAACGTGGTCGCCGACGCGGCCAAGGACGCCAGCATCAACGCGCTGCTGCTGGGCTTCCTGGTCGCGGTCGGGATCCGGGTGGCGACCGGCTCGGCCACGGTGGCCACCATCACGGCGGCCGGGATCGTCGCGCCGCTCGCCGGCACCCTGGGCCAGTCCGAGGTGGCCCTGCTGGTGCTGGCGATCGGCGCCGGCTCGCTGTTCTTCTCGCACGTCAACGATGCCGGGTTCTGGCTGGTCAAGGAGTACTTCGGGATGACCGTGGGGCAGACCATCAAGACCTGGTCGGTGATGGAGACGATCATCTCGGTGGTGGGGTTCGCCTGCGTGATGCTGCTCAGCCTGGTCGTCTGAGAGGAAAGCACCAGCCGGTCGGCCGGGGTCACGGCGTTGACGACGATGGTTGCGCCGGCGAGCGGTGCGCGGGACAGCGCCGCGCGCGGTATCGATCTCACGCGCGCCCGATGAAGACCGGCGGCCTCGGATCGGGCGCGCTCCGGCGGCCCGGTCCGGACGTCTTCACCCGCCGTTCACCGGCTGGTGATCGTCGAAGGTGTCGGTCAGTGACGTCATCCAGGGCTGTCGCGGGACCGGGTCGGGGCCGATCACCCGCATCGCGCCCAGGACGGTGATCAGCATGCCCATGGCGAAGAAGTCGCGGGCCTCCTCGGCCGTGGCGCCGGTCAGCTCGCGGACGGTGTCGTAGAGGCTGCCGTACGAGGCGCGGACCGCGTCGCCGACCGCCGGGTCCTCGCTGGCGGCGAACCCGTGCAGCAGGACGACCAGCAGCTCGCGCTCGGCCAGCAGGTCCTCGTAGGCCCCGCCCAGCCCGGCCAGCGTGGGCTCGCGCTCGGCGGCGGCCCGCCAGGTGGCCTCGATGCGTTTGCTCGCGAACCGGAGGGTGGCGAGGAACAGCTCCTGCTTCGAGCCGAAGATCCGGATGACGTACGGCTGTGACACGCCGGACAGCCGGGCCACCTGATCGGTGCTCGTACCGGCGTATCCGCCCTGGGCGAAGGCGGTCAGGGCGGCTTGGACGATCTGCTCCTGGCGTTCCGATGCGGTGAGGCGGCTCCGAGTCATGTTGACAGGTTATCAGTTGATGCTTACCGTCTTTAGTTATCAGCCGATAACAACTTCTTCAGGGGGAAGTCGTGACCAGTCTCGTAGCGGAGAAACCCGCCGTCCGGCGGAGAGCCCGGCCGCTCGCCGCGGTGCTGGCCGCGGTCGGCATCCCGACCTTCATGGTGTCGCTGGACAACCTGGTGGTCAGCACGGCGCTGCCGGTGATCCGCACCGAGCTGCACGCCTCCATCACCGATCTGCAGTGGTTCGTCAACGCGTACACGCTGCCCTTCGCGGCGTTCCTGCTCACCGCGGCCGCGCTCGGCGACCGGCTGGGCCGGCGGCGGATGTTCCTGGGCGGCATCGTCATCTTCACGATCGCCTCCGCGGCGGCCGCCCTCTGCACCGAGGCCTGGCAGCTCACCGCGTCCCGGGCGGTGCAGGGCCTGGGTGGCGCGGCGATCACCCCGCTCGCCCTGACGCTGCTCGCCCGGGCCGTGCCGGACAACCTCCGCAACGCGGCGGTCGGCATCTGGGGTGGCATCACCGGCCTCGGGATCGCGGTCGGCCCGGTGGTCGGCGGCGCGGTGGTCGACGGCCTGCACTGGTCCTGGATCTTCTGGTTGAACGTGCCGGTCGGGGTGGTCGCGGTGGTCCTGGCCACGACGGTGCTCGACGAGTCCCGTGGCGACGGGCGCCGGCTCGACCCGATCGGCCTGGTGCTCTCGGCCGGCGGCATGCTCCTGCTGATCTGGGGTGTGGTGGACGGCCCGGACCGCGGCTGGACCTCCGGCCGGGTGCCGGTCATGCTCGGCGCCGCGGTCGTGATGCTCGCCGGGTTCGTGTTCTGGCAGGCCCGCAACCGGGCGCCGATGCTGCCGCTCCGATTGTTCCGCAGCCGCGGGTTCAGCCTGGTCAACATCGTGACGCTGACGTTCTCCGCGGGCGCGTTCGGGTCGGTGTTCCTGCTCGCCCAGTTCTTCCAGGTGGTGCAAGGGCTGAGTCCGCTGCAGTCCGGGCTGCGCACGCTCCCGTGGACCGCGGCGCCGATGATCGTCGCGCCGCTGGCCGGCGTCTTCGCAGCCCGGATCGGGCAGCGCACGCTGATCGTCGCCGGTCAGGTGTTCCTGGCGGCCGGGCTGCTGTGGGTGGCGCTCGGGCTCTCGGTGACCGCGCCGTACTCCTCGCTGGTCGGCGCGTTCGTCCTGGCCGGGATCGGGATGGGGCTGACCTTCGCCCCGGTCAGCACGATGGTGCTGGCCAGTGTGGACGTCCACAGTCAGGGGGTGGCGGCGGGGGCCAACAACACGATCCGGGAGTTCGGGGTGGCGGCCGGGGTGGCCGCGCTCTCCTCGATCTTCAGCTCGCTGGGCGGCTTCACCAGCTTCGACTCGTTCCTCGACGGCACCCGGCCGGCGGTGCTGACCGGCTCCGCGGTGATCGCGGTGGGCGCGGCCGTCGCCCTCCGGCTGCCGCGCCGCGCCTGACGGCGGCCGTTGGTCATTCCGAAACAATCGGGCGTGAACTGTTGCACTCGCGCAACCCGAATGCAACGATGTCCATCAATTCGAGCACCCTGGTCGCCGCGGGGCCGCCGGCTACGTCCGGCCGGTCGGACCCCACCCCGCGGCGGTCCACAGCCCGGAGAGCACCGCCCGCCGGCCCCAGGCGGAGCGAAGACAGCGTGTGCCGGACCTCCGACCGGCACACGCTGTGCGTTCCACCCATCCCGCGCGGGCCGGATCAGCCGGGGCTTCGGTGTCGCCGGGGCGCACTTGGCAGGGTGCCGGGCCGGCTCACCACGTACGCCCGGATCTGCGAAGCCGGCGCCGGGACCAGCGTGAGTGGACGGCCGGGGCCGGTCCCGGCGGACATCGCGATGTCCGCCGGGCCGATGCCGAGGCGGGCGCCCCACGGTCAGGGGACGACCAGGAAGTCGGTGACGAAGCAGGCCACCTCGCCCGACCCGGTGCGGCCCAGATACGTCGGGTAGTAGCCGTCGCCCCAGCCCGACTCCACCATGATCAGGTTGGCGCCGGAGTCCTCGTCCACGACCTCGTCGACATGGCCCGGGACCGGCGCCTCCGGGAACTCGTCGGGGTCGAACGCCTCCTCGAAGTCGTCGGAGTCCCAGCCGGCCAGGATCCGCGACACGCTCAGGTCGGCGAACGCGCCGGTGCCGGTGTCCACGCCGTACCCGAAGAACTCGCCCTCCTCGAGCTGATCGGGCTCGTCGCTGTCGATCAGGGCGAGCTCCCACGACACGACCGGCTCGTCGCGCACCACCAGCTGCAGCGCGGCCACCCGGCGCTGCCACTCCCGGTCCTCCTTCTCCAGCACCGCGACCCAGGCGGTGACCTGGTAGGCCCCGGGCGCCAGGCGCACCGAGAACGGCTCCTCCTCCTCGTCGGTGACCCCCGGGTCGAACGCGGCGAGCTGCCCGGTGGGCAACGTGAGAGCACCCAGCGGGTGCGGCTCGACGACGTAGGTCACATCGTCCTGGACGTGACGGGAACCGGCCTGGAGCAGGCGGTCGAGATCAGGCATGCGGGCAAGGTACCGGACCGGTACGACAACTAACCGATGTGCACCCACACGTCGTCGAGGGACCCGTGGAACTGGTCGTTGTGCGCGCCCGCGCCTCTGCCGCCGACGGTCAGCGGCGCCGCGGTGTCGACGCCGAGCGTGACCGGCACCGGCACGCTGGCCCGCGGCACGCCGTCGACCAGGATGGACAGTCTGGGCCCGCTGCGCCGGCACTCCACGCTGTGCCAGTCGCCGTCGGACACCGGGACCCGGCTGCGGGCCAGGCGGACCGTGCCGTCGCCGAAGCCGCAGCTGGGCCTGCCGGAGATGCCGTCCACCCGCAGCGTGTACTGGCCGCCGCCGGTCGAGTAGCCCTTCTGCAGGATGTTCTCGCCGCTGGACGTCCGGGCCGGGGGGAGCAGCACGGCCGCGCCGTACCGGATCGGCCCGGTCCCCGGGTTGAGATCTTTCTCCGGCTCGCTCCGCAGCACCAGGCGCGGGCAGGAGGCGCCGGTGCACCTGGCCGGGAAGCGCAGCGCCTGTCCGGGGCCGTGCGGTACCAGCACCGGGGCGCCGCCGTTGCGGGTCACGGCCCGCAGCAGGTGGCCGAGCCCCGAGCCGTCGTCGAAGGTGCCGTCCGCCATCGTCGAGTCGAAGTTGTACGACGCCACGAACCGCGGCCCGGCCGGCGCGTCCTCGGTCGGCTCGACCGCCGCGCCGAACTCCGCGTAGCGCTTCCGTGGCAGCCCGCCGACCTGGGTGAAGTCGCCCACCGCGCTGATCGCGCTGAGTTCCGGGTTGGCCGCCAGCGAGCGCGTCCCGGCGACGCCGTTGGCCTGCGGCGCCCACTCCAGCAGGTTGCCCTGCGGGTCGACGGCCGCCAGCTTGCCGCGGGTCACCGAGCCGTCCGTGCAGACGCCCTTGGCGCCGTTGTTCGTGGTGATGCACGCCTTGTCGAAGTGACCGCCGACGTAGACCGTGCCGCCCAGCACGGTGATCGCCTGCGCGTCGCCGTCGAAGACGCGGGTCCAGCGGGTCGCGCCGTCCCAGGTGTACGACACCGCCCGGCCGCCCTGCCCGCCGAGCGCCGCGTACAGCCCGTCGGCGGCCGCGGCCAGCGCGAACACCTGCGAGACCGGCTTCGGCAGGAACGTCTGGTCGAGGGCCCCGCTGACCGGGTCCACAGCGGTCAGTCGCAGGGAGGAGCGGACATCGTTCGTACGATGGAAGCTCCCGCCCAGGTAGACGCGGTCGTTCCCGGTGGCCAGGGCGTGGACCGTGTCGTCGGTGGTCGGCGCCCACGCGTCGAGCGCCCCGGTCGCCGTGTCGAACGCGGCCAGATTCCCGCGTGGCACCCCGTCCACCGCGGTGATCCGTCCGCCGACGTAGAGGCGGCCGTGGTCGGCGGCGAGCGCGTTGGGCTGACCCGCGACGGTGTGCCGCAGCGCGGTGAGGGCACCGTCGCCGGCCCCGATCCCGGCGATCGCGTCCCGTACCTCGCCGTCGACGTGGTCGAAGTCGCCGGCCACGTAGACCGTGTCGCCGTCCACCGCGAGCGCCCGGACGTTGCCGTCGGCGCTCGGCTTCCAGTCCAGCAGGGCGCCGGTGCGCGAGTCGAAGGCGGCCAGCCGGGTGCGTTCCACGTTGCGGCCGTCCACGATGGCGCGGGTGAAGTTGCCGCCGACGAAGACGGTGCTGCCGCGGTAGGCCACCGCGTAGACCGAGCCGTTGAAGGAGGGCGACGTCGCGGGGCTGGGCGAGACGGTCTCGGCGTGGGCCGCGCCACCGGCCGTCACGAGGCTGATCACTATAATCGCAATAAGCGCCTTTTTCAGGAGATTGGCCACACTGGTAGTTAACTTCGTCGGCTCGATAAAGGTGGCGGGGGAAACTATGCTGCGTACCGGATCGAGAGAGGGGAATGCCGTGCCGCTGCGCCGCCGTCGCACCGCCATGACCGTCGCCCTGCTCACCACCGCGGCCCTCGCCGCGGGCTGCGAGATCAAGGTGAACCCTGAGTCGATGCCCGCGCCGTTCAGCGTCGCGCCGGTGCCGTCCGCCTCGGCCGGCCAGCCGATGTACGTCTGCACCGCGGTCTACAAGATCCTCACCGACGGCGCGGTCAAGGCCGCGGCCTACGCGACCGGCTCGGGCGACGCCGTCCGGACCGGCCTGCAGAAGACGTTCGGCGAGATGGCCGCCGACGTCACCGCGGCCGGCGCGAAGAGCGAGGACACCGCCCAGCGGGCCGCCGTCGACGAAGTGGCCGCCGCGCTCACCGAGGCCAGCACGTCAGCCGACCCGAAAGCGTTCCTCAACGGAGAATTCACCACTATCGGACAGAAGATCGACGGCACCTGCCCGTAGGGTGGGCGCATGACCGACAGGCCGGTACGCATCGGGCTGCAGCTGCAGCCACAGCACATGGACTACGCCACCATCCGGCGCACCGCCGCCGAGGCCGAGGAGGCCGGCGCCGACGTGCTGTTCAACTGGGACCACTTCTATCCGCTCTACGGCGAGCCCGACGGCTTGCACTTCGAGTGCTGGACCATGCTCGCCGCCTGGGCCGAGTCCACCTCCAGGGTGGAGATCGGCGCGTTGGTGACCTGCAACAGCTACCGCAACCCGGAGCTGCTCGCTGATATGGCCCGCACCGTCGACCACATCAGCGAGGGCCGGCTCATCCTGGGCATCGGGTCCGGCTGGTTCGAGCGCGACTACACCGAGTACGGCTACGAGTTCGGCACCGCCGGCGGCCGGCTCGACGACCTCGCCGGCGCCCTGCCCCGGATCGAGGCGCGGTTCGGCAAGCTGAACCCGCCGCCCACCCGCAAGATCCCGGTGCTGATCGGCGGTGGCGGGGAGAAGAAGACGCTGCGCCTGGTCGCCAGGCACGCGGACATCTGGCACTCGTTCGCCGACGCCGAGACCCTGGAGCACAAGCTGGGCGTGCTGCGGGGGCACTGCGAGGCGATCGGCCGGGACCCGTCCGAGATCGAGGTCTCGGTGGCCGGCGACGCCAAGTCCCGGGAGCGGACCCACGAACTGGGCGCGCGGCTGTTCACCATCGGGGTGGGCGGTCCCAAGCCGGACCTCGGCGAGCTGCGCGACGCGCTCGCCTGGCGCGACGAGATCAACGGCAGGAGCTAGGGTCGCCGGACCCTGGAGCCCCGGCGGCGCCAGGGTCCCGCCGGCTGGTCCGTCACCGCGACCACGGCCAGGAAGAGCTGGCTCCGGAAGCTGCTCACCCCGTTGTGCAGGCGGCGACCTCGCGGATCATCTCCTGAGCCGTCCGGCGCGGGCAGAGAGAGCGCGGCAGGGCCAGAAGGATCGGCCGCGCGTCCCTGGTGGACTCCGGAACGCCCACCCCTCGACCTGGCGCAGCAGCGGCCGGTCCAGCGATCGCACGTGAATCAGATGTTGTGCTGGAGATAGGCGGGCTCGCGCCAGCCCAGCATCGCCTCGGTCATCCGGATCGCGTCGTGCGCGGCCCGGACGTCGTGGACCCGCATGATGCGCGCACCGCGCAGGAGACTGAAAACGACAGTCGCCAGCGTGCCGGCCAGACGCTCCTGCTGAGGGCGGCCGAGGGTCTCGCCGATGAAGTCCTTGTTGCTCAGAGCGGCCAGCATCGGGTAGCCGAGGGCGGCGATCTCGTCCAGGCGGCGGGTCAGCTCCAGCGAGTGCAGGGTGTTCTTGTTCAGGTCGTGACCGGGATCGATGATGATCTGATCCGGGCGTACGCCGCGGGAGAACGCCACCTCCACCCTCTCCCGCAGGAAGGCGGCGACCTCGGCGGTCACGTCCTCGTACCGGGGGCTCGGGTAGGGCGTGCGCGGGGCGGCCAGGCTGTGACAGATCACCAGTTGGGCGTCGGTGCCGGCGACCGCGTCGGCCATCGCGGGATCGCGCAGGCCGGAGGTGTCGTTGACGACGGCGGCGCCGTGCCGGATGACCTCGGCGGCGACCTCCGGCCGGAACGTGTCGACCGAGACGACGGCCAGGTCCCGGGCGGCCTCCACGACCGGCAGCACCCGGTCCAACTCCTCGGCCGCGGAGACCTCGGGGCCGGGCGCGAACGGCACGCCACCGATGTCGATCCAGTCGGCGCCGTCGGCCGCCGCCCGCCGGACCGCCTCGGTGGCCTTCTCCAGCGCGAACGTGCGGCCTTTGTCGTGGAACGAGTCCGGAGTCCGGTTCACGATCGCCATCACGACGGCCCGGCGGGAGAAATCGAAGGTCCGGCCGCCGATCACCCGGGCACCGCTGATGTCGCTCACAATCGGCGACCCTAACAGCGGCCGGGCCACGCCCCGCCGGTACCGCCCGGTCCCGGCTGATCGAATTTCCCGGGCGCGATGTTCGGAGGTGCGGCTGCGCGGCGACAATCTGCGCGCGCCGGCGTTGTAGAAGTCGCTCGGCTTCCGGAGATACGGGACGCTGGAGCGTTCGTGGCCTTCGGGGCGGACCGCTCCGACAAGCTGATGTACGCCCTGGACCTGTGCGGCCTCACCGCCCCACCCGCCTGACCGCGTCGAAGACCTGGGCGAGTTCGGCGGCGTCCTCACCCGCGTGGTGGGTGTGCGGCACGTCGACCAGCCCCAGCCGGTGCTTGATGACACCTTTCCGCGTCTCCACCCATTCGCTGCCGGTCAGCCCCATCCAGTAACTGCGGAGGTCGACGCCGGAGCCGGTCGCCCCGAACGGGCTGTGCCCGGCGAAGCGGGTGAAATACCAGTGCACGAACATGCCGTCCCAGACGGCCGGAGCCGCGAGGAACACCGGGCGGCCGATCCGGCGCAGGCCGTTGACCCACTTGGCGGCCGCCCGCATGGCGTCCTCGGCGGTCGGGGCCTCGCGCAGCAGCCGATTCCGGTCGAGGCCGGAGACGGCCAGCGCGGCGGGCACGAACTCCTCCGAGATGGGCCGCAGCTCGGTGTAGAAGGTCAGATCCGGCCGGCCCGCGACGGCCATACCGAGTGACAACATGCTGTACGGCCCGGGAATCGGGCCGTCCGCCTCGACGTCGACGGCGACGTACAGCTCGGGCAAGCGGGCCATCCGGGCAGCCTAGCCGGTCTGGAGACGATCCTCGAAGCTGGCGCCGACAGCCGTTCTCGCGCCCGTGGCCGCGAAATGCCGCTGCAAGTCGCGGGCGAGCACCAGCTGATGGTCCTCGTCCAGATCGCCGCGTTGCGGAATGCAGTCGACCTCCCACGTGAAGTAGAGGAAGCCGTCCTCGGGATCGTCGGCCAGGCTCGGGTCCGCGTCACGATTGGCGACGACCTGGAGCAGATTGCCGCGGATGTCGCAGGAATAGGCCTTGTGGGGCCTCGCCTCCGGAAATGCTTCCAGCACCCCGGCTATCATCCGTTCGCGGCTCATCTCGCTGTCGACCATGACGAAGAACTGAAGCATGGGTTCCACCGGAATCTCCTCAGCCTAGCGGGATGAACGGCCCGGTATCCAGCCTACCGCCGATGCGAATAGCGGAAAATTGGACCTCGAAGGGTGACTCCGAATCAAGTAACCTCCTCCGGAGGACTTGAAATTCGTGGCCGAGGGTGAAACTCCGCAGCTGGCCGTTCTGCCTGATATCGCGCAACATGGATTTGCGTAATCTCGTGCCGATCGGTGCCCGGCCGAGCATGAGTTCAGCGTGCTCGAAGAAGGACCTTTCGTCCAGGCGGAGGGCGACGTCGATGTCGGAAGTGGACCGCGCCGTGCCGCGCACCCGGCTTCCCTGGACGACCAGATCGCCTTCGGGAAGCCCGGATTGTTTGCGCAGTTGCCGCGCTCCGCGGGCGAACCTGCCGAACTGTCGCTCGGTGAAGCCCTGCGGAATCTGTCGGACTTCGCCGGCTGCGGCCCGGACCATGTCCCTGGCGGTCACCTCTGCGGCTTCCTCGCCGAAGTGCCTGGCGGCCAATCTGGCGATGACGCCCGCGGCCTCCCCGGCGGCCCTGCGCCCGGCGGCGCCTGCCTCAACCAAGGACCGCCTCCGTCGCCTTGCTGATCAAGAAGTTCAGCGCGAGGCTGGTGATCTCCTTGAACGCCGGTATTTCCAGCAGCGAGGCGCCCAAGGTGATCTCGGCGGTTGCGATGGCCTGGAGGATCTCGATGGCGAGAAGTGTCAACTGCGTGATCACGTTGACCTTCAGCGCGATGACAACGCCGGCGCAGATGACGAGTCCGCTGCCGATCGCGGTTGCGCCGCTGCCGCCACGGGCCAGGACGGCGGCCCCGGCGTCCTCGGCTGCCCACGCGCTACGGAAGGCGTCGATCGCCTCGGCCTGGTGATCGCGGCTGACCTGGGTCGCGGTGACCGTCGCAGTCTCGTGAAGCTGGTCGACAGTGTCCGAGAAGCGCAGCCAGGAATGGCCGAGCTCGAGGATCCGGTTCTCGTCCGACTCCGGCCAGAGGTAGCCGAGTTCGTTGAGCAGCTCCGCCAGTTGGTGTGGGATCTCGATACTCATGTCACGCCGGCTGTCGTGCCGGAGATCTGTTCGCCGTTCGCTTCGTCGGTCTCCTCGAATTCATCAGCTATTTCGCGCAGTATGTCGCCGAATCCGGCGAAGCTCCGGCTCACCGAGGCGTAAGCGGATGCCGCGATCTCCTGGGCCATCGCATAGGAGGCGCCGATGATCGACCCGACCGGATCTGTTCCGAAGATGTCTCTGGCGCCCGTGCAGTCGCCATGTTGCCGCCGAGCGGCAGCCAGATTCTCGGCAACAATCCGCAACTGGTCGCCGGAATCGCGTAACGCGGGAGGGTGGACCTGGACCGCCTTTCCGGGGGTGCTCACGACCTGCGCCCATTCTGCTCGATCCGGTCCGTCAGCTGCTGCATGGCGTGGACGAACATCGTCATGCTCCGTGCTGATTCGTCCTGGATCGCGCTGACCCGCTCAGCAAGGGCCTGGCTCGCCGCGCGGGCCTCGCGTGCCAGGTCCGAGGTTTGCCGTTCGGTGCGGCTCAGGGCGGAGAACGCGTCGTTGAGGGCCTGGCTGATCCGGGCGGCCAGCTCGGCCGATCCGAGACGCATGGCCCGGCCGTCGATCGTCAATGCCTCGATCCGGTTCGGGCTGACCCGTACCCGTACCAGGTTGTCCGCTGCCGCGCCTTCGGCCGAAGGCGGATCTGTGCTGTTCCCGACCGTGCCGACGTCTCTCAAGGCATGGGTGGCGCGCGTGAGTAACGCATCGAGCCGCTCGACGCCGCCTGCGTCGTATGTCATCGCGTCCCCCCGGGGTGCGGTTGGTGCGGCACGCCGGGCGAAACGGATCATGACGGGCGCCGCGGATCGGCATCTCGCCATGCTGGTACCGCAACCGTATCGATGAGCGTTTTTGTCCTTGATCTGACCTCAGGTGTGGCGCGCCCGGACCAGCTCGGTGACCCAGTCGACCGCCACCTGGGCCTGCTCCGGCGGGCCGCTGTGCAGACCGTCCACGATCAGCCAGATCCGGTCCGCCAGCAGCTGGTCCCCGCCCAGCTCGGCGACCAGCCGGTCGACCAGGGCTCGGCTGTCCGCCAGGTATGCCCGGGCCACCTGCGCCGGCTCGTCCGTCGCGCCCGGGAACTCGGTCAGGTAGTTCCGGAACGCGCACCCCCGGTACCCCGGCCGCCGCGTGCTCTCGGCGATCTCGGTGACCAGCGCGATCAGCTGCTCGGCCGGCCCGTGCGCCCAGCGCAGCGCCTCCGCGGTGGCCTGTTCCCGTTCCCGGCGGGCCAGCCGCAGATACGCCGCGCACAGCTGGGCCTTGCTAGGGAAGTGCCGGTACAGCAGGTTCTTTCCGCAGCCGGCCGCCTCGACGACCTGCGCCATCCCGACCGCGCGGACGCCGTACCGGTAGAACAGCCCGGCGGCCGCGGTCAGGATCGTGTCGCGGGTGCCCGTGACCGGCGTACGTGCCATGATCCCCAGACTAGAGGACCGATCGGTCCAATCCGACATTCAGGTTGCCGTTGGACAGGTCGTAGATTTCCTCCACCAGGTCCAAGCCTTCCGCGCGGTGCGCGAAGATCAGCACGGTCCGCCCGGACGCCGCATCCAGCAGGTCCGTCATCAGCTCGCGGGCCCCGGCCTCGTCGATCCCCTCGGTCGGCTCGTCCAGGATCAGCAGCGCCGGATCCGCCAGCAGCGCCCGCGCGGTCGCGAACCGTCGCCGCTGGCCGCCGGACATCGTGCTGCCCCCGGTTCCCAGCCACGTGTCCAGGCCGTCCGTCAGGCCGTCCAGCCAGGAGCCGAGACCCACCCGGCGCAGGGCCGCTTCCAGCTGCGGATCGCCGGCGGCCGGCGATGCGAGCCGGAGATTCTCCCGTACGGTCGAGGCGAACACGTGCCCGGTCTCGTCCCCGACCAGCACCGCCCGGCCACCGACCCGGACGGTGCCGGCGCGCGCCCGCAGCAGTCCGCCGAGGACCGCGCCGAGCGTCGACTTCCCGGACCCCGAGCGTCCGGTCACCGCCACCCGGGCGCCGGGCGCGAGTTCCAGGTCGACCCCGTCGAGCGCCGGCTCGGCGGCCGGATCCCAGCCCGCCACCAGTCCGGCCACCCGCACCGCCCCGTCCGCGACGCCCTCCGGACTTTCCGCGTCGCGCACGCGGAGTGACGTGGTGCTGTTCCGTCGGGCATCGCCTTCCGCGGTCCGGGCCACCGGGTGCGCGGTCGGGGTTTCCGCGGCTGACGTCGCGGCGCCGCTGGTGGGAGTTTCCGTGGCCGCGAGGGGGGCGCCGGCGGCTGGGGTCTCCGCCGTCAGGGCCGCGACGCGGCGTTCGGCGCCGGCCGCTCGGCGGCGGGCGACGGCCGCGTCCGGCAGCGCCACCAGCGGCTCGCCCAGGGCGATCACGCCGAGCAGCACGACCGCGCTCCACTCCGCGGAGATTCCGGCGTCCCGCAGGACCAGCGCGGTCCCGGCCGCCGCGACCGTCCAGCCGAGATGGGCGAGGGCCGCGGCGAGCCCGCCGGTCCAGGCGGCCCGCGCCTCCAGGCCGGCGAGGGTCCGGCTCCGTTCCTCGGGTACGCCGGAACGCCCCGCCCCCGCCCCGATCTCCTCCACGCCGTCGACCGTCTCCACGATCGCGTCCCGCAGCGCCGCCCGGGCCACCCCGGTAGCGGCGTCCTGCCGGTCCGCCTGCCACCCGGCGACCACCGGCGCGATCACCCCGGAGATCAGCGCCCCGAGCGCGAGCGTCCCCGCCACGCCGGGCACGATCCCGACCGCGGCGCACCCGGCGACCAGGACCGCCACCCCGGCGGTCAGCGCCGGCAGCCAGCCGCGGAGCAGCCCGTCCACCTGGGCGTCCACATCGTCGACGAGGCGGGTGAGCAGGTCCCCGCGCCGGTGCAGCCGTGGCCCCGGCACCCGCGGGACCAGATCCGCGTACACCCGGGCCCGCCGGCTCCCCAGCCGCGCGAACGCCACGTCGTGCGCGACCAGCCGCTCCAGATACCGCAGCAGCGGCCGGGCGACCGCGCTCCCGCGCACCAGGACGACAGCCGCCGACAGCGTGAGCACCGGCGGCAGCGTCGCGGCCCGGACCAGCAGCCACGCCGCCGACCCGGTCAGCAGGATCCCGCCCAGCGCGGACCCCGCCCCGAGCACGACGGCCACCCACGGCCGCCGCCACCAACCCCCACCCGAAGCCGGGAGCCGCCCCGCACTCCCCGCCGAGACGTTCCGGCTGGCGCCGGGAGGTGTCTCGGACGCCGGGAGGCGCTCCTCAGCGCCAGCCGGCAGCGGCGACCGGGCGGGAGGGTTGTGCTCGCCGCTCGAAAGCGGCGGCCGGAGGCGGCCCGTCGCGGATGGCGGGTGCACCTCGACGGTGCGGTCGGCGGCGGCCAGCAGGGCGGGACGGTGTGCCACCACCAGGACGGCGCAACCGCGCTGGGCGAACTCGCGCAGGCGCGCGACCACCAGCCGCTCGGCGGCCGGATCCAGGTGCGCGGTCGGTTCGTCGAGCAGCAGGGTGACCACCGGGAGCGGGCGGCGCTTCGGGCCGGGCTCGTCGCGGGCCGGGCGTTCGGCGGCGCGGCGGATCAGGGCGGCGGCGCGGCCGGCCCGGTGCAGGAGGGCGGCCAGGGCCAGGCGCTGGCGCTGGCCGGCGGAGATGCCGTTGCCGTGTTCGCCGAGCGGGGTCTCCGCGGTGACCTCGGTGTCCAGGCCGACCAGGTGCAGCGCGGACCGGATCTCGTCGGGGGTGGCGTCCGCGGCGAAGGCCTCGCCCGCCGTCCGGGCGTGCGGCAGAGCCGGGCGCTGCGACAGGTGGAAGGCCCGTCCGACGGCGACCGCGCCGGTGTCGGCCGGGTGCAGGCCGGCGAGTACCCGCAGCGCGGTGCTCTTGCCGGCCCCGGACGGTCCGCGCAGCGCTACCAGCTCACCCGCGCGCACCGAGAGTTCGGGCAGCCACAAGGCGCCTCG
This sequence comes from Actinoplanes siamensis, assembly GCF_016862395.1. GTDB lineage: Bacteria > Actinomycetota > Actinomycetes > Mycobacteriales > Micromonosporaceae > Actinoplanes > Actinoplanes siamensis. Next base: position 50,889 of record NZ_BOMW01000054.1, read on the forward strand.
GCTGGCACCGGGGTAGGAAGCCCGCAGCCCGGACACGAGCACACCCCACCGGGCCGCCTCGGCGAGCGCCGCCCACTCACCACTCGGCGCGACCTCCAGACCCGCGTCACACGCCTCAGCCCCAGCCGGAACACTCCGGCTGGTCCCCAGAGGTGCCGCAACGGCCGCGGGACGGCTCCCAGCGCCGGCCGCGACCTCCCGGCCGGCACCGAGGGGAGTGATGGTGCCTTGGGCGAGGGCGGTCCACTCCGGGGTCAGGGGGAACGGCTGCGCGGACGGTGGCCGCGGGGCGGGAGCTGTCAGGATCTCGTCCACGTCGGCGATCACCGCGGTGGCATCGGTCGCCGCGTGGTAGCGGGCGGCCATCTCGCGCAGCGGCCGGTAGGCCTCCGGCGCCAGGAGGATGGCCAGCAGGGCCGGGGCCAGCGGCATCGAGCCGCCGGCCACGCGCAGTCCGGCCTGGACCGCGATCAGCCCCACCGACAGGGTGCCGACCAGGTCCAGGGCGGTGGAGGAGAGGAAGGCGACCCGCAGCACGCGCAGCGTCGCCTGGCGGTGCCGGTCGGTGAGGTCGGCGATGACCCCGGTCTGGCGTTCGGCCCGGCCGTACATCTTCAGGGTGCCCAGGCCGCGTACGACGTCGAGGAAGTGGCCGGCCAGCCGGGCGTCGGCGGCCCAGCGCTGCCTGGCCCGGGCCTGCGTGGCCCAGCCGATCAGCGCGCCGAGCAGCGGGATCAGCGGCAGGGTGAGCAGGGCGATGACCGCGGAGGCCGGGTCGGCCAGGGCCATCACGGCGATCACCGCGGGTGGCAGCAGGACGCCGAGGACCAGCGACGGCAGGTAGCCGGAGAACCACGGCCGCAGCGAGTCCAGCCCGGTGCCGAGGATCGTGGTGAGGCGGCCCGCGCCGTAGGAGGCCACCCACGCGGGGCCGCGCCGGACCACCGCGGCCAGCAGGGAACGGCGCAGCTCGTCGGTGACCCGGGCGGCGGTCCGCCGGGCCAGCACCTGCTCGGCCCAGGACAGCAGGCCGCGCGCCGTGAACGCCCCGGCCAGCAGGGCGGTCGCAGCGGTCCGCGGCGCTCCGGGCAGGACCGCCGCGGACAGTGCGCCGAGGAAGGGCGCGGACGGCGCGACGATCCGGGTGAGAGCGACCGCGATGGCCAGAGTCGCCGCGGCTTGACCGGTTCCGATCGCGGCGAGGAGCGCGACGCCGCCCCGCGCGCTCCGGGCGTGGCGCAACAGCCGTGGATCGATCGGCCCCTTCGCGACCCGTCGCCGGCCGGCCGGCTGGGAGGAGGACGGCGACGAAGCCACGGAGGGCGGCGACGATGCGCC